>NZ_JABKAV010000050.1 GCF_013377905.1 Hymenobacter terrestris | reverse complement strand
CGTACAGCTTGTTTGCCTGCACGATGCGCTGGCGTAAGCGGGCCAGCTGGTTGAGCGGGATGCGCTGGCGCGGATACGTTACCTCGTCGCGGTCAACTTTAAGAAACTGCTCGTCGCGGATGCCGTCGTTGGGGTCCTGTACCAGCATGTACACGGTAGCGCCGTGCTCCATCAGTCGCCGGGCGAGGCGCAGTGTTACATCGTAGGCATACTCATCTTCGGCTAGCCGGTGCGTGCCGTACTTGCCCACTGCCCCCGGGTCGGGGCCGCCGTGGCCGGGCGAGAGGTAGTATACGGCCCCCCGCATCGTGCGGTCGAGCACCCGCACCCGGCTGTATTTGGGGCCGAAAATAGGAGCATGAAGTACGGAGGCCGAACTGCCGACGGCCGATTTGGCTCGGGCGGCGGCCGCTGGGTTGGCTTTGCCCCGGGTCGGCAGGCGGTAGGTGCGGCCCGCTACCAGGCCGTTGTTGGTTGTCAGGCGGCCCTTGTTCAGGCTCAGAAACTGCTGAAAGTGCCGGGTATCAGGCAGGCCGTTGCGGCGGAGCAGCGCGTGGGCGCCCTCGCCGGACCGGGCAACGGCCGTAGGGCCGCGCTGACCGAAAGTGGTTATGGCAAAAAGGCAGAACAGGCAGAAAGAAACAACGAAACGCAAAAGCAGCTACTTAACAGGCGAAACCCGGGCCGGCCGCAAAAACCGGGCAGTAAACGACTAGCCGGGTCGATGGGCCACGAAATGGGTAAAATGGATACTCCGCGCCGAACCACCCGTGGGCAGTTCGGCGCGGAGCGCCACAGGGAGTGAAAACGAGCAGATCTGCGCCGCTAGAAGCGGAATATTGGCCGGGCCGGGTTCCAGATGCCCCACGGAATCATCAACAGCACAATAATCAGCGCCACCGTAAACCAGATGAAGGCCCGCTTGTGCTTGAGAACCGGATCGGTGGCCTTTTTAGATACGATGCGACCTACCTGGGCAATAATTACGGCTACTATCATCATCAGCATGTGCTCGACGGCGAAGAAGCGGCCCGTTGCGTCCTTCATCACGGTGGCGGCACCGCCGTTTTCGAGGGCCTTAGCGCCTACTGGGCTGATGAAGTACAGGATAATGCCCAGCAACAGCTGCAGGTGCATTGAGCCCACAAACGACGCGCCCATGCCGTTGTCGGCACCAGTGAAGGTACTACGGCTCTGCCAGCCCGAGAAAGCCCGGAAAATGGCAATCAGACCAAAAACAAGCACGAGCCAGCGCGTCCAGGAGTGTAGTAGTAGCAGGGTTGGATACATAGAACAGGGAATTGGTGAACGGCAAAGGTCGGGGCTGGCGGGCAGTTTTGCACGCCAGGGGCTAAGCGCTGGACCGGTGTGCGAAAACCGCCGGCCGGGTAGCTAGTTGCAGCCCGGCAGCGGCTGGTTTTCGGGGCCGAACAGCAATGGAGCCACTTCCTGCTTGTGGCCTTCGAAGTCAAAGATTTTTTCAGCGGTAAATTTTTCGCCCTCTTGGCGCAGAACGGCCAGGTTGGTGATGTGGAGCTTTAAATCGAAGGTCTGCTGGTTGAGGTACTGCATCACGGGGCCTAGCAGCTCGGGCGTGGTGTCGTGCAGGGCCAGCGAAATATGGGGTAGCCAGCAGTCGTGGCCACTAAACCGGTCGGTGCGCAGGCACAGCGGCGCAGTGGCCTGCCGTACGCGGTGGTGGAGCTGGTTGAGCGCGTCGGAGCGTAGCACCGGAATATAAATGACGGGGTTGGGACCCGGGAAAATGCCCAGCCCGGTAGTATGCGCCTCGAATGGGCGGGTGTGCCGGGCTACATCGCGCAGCACTTGCCGCAGGGCCGCGCCTTTGCGCACGCCTGCTAACTGGTAGGTAATGTGCGGGTCGGGGGTGGCCTGCACATCGTCGAGGCCGAACTCGGTTTCCAGGCTGCGGATAATAGAGTTGATGCGGTCGGCGTTCTGCGGATTAAGCAGCGAAGTTATGGCGAGCATCGGCGAAGGGGCTGAAAACACGGTCAAAATAGGAGCAGGCGGCTTAGGAGTAAAATGCGAAGCGGTGCAGAAAATCGACTGAAACCTGATGGGCTCATGCGGATCAACGAATTTCTAAACCGCTACTACAGAGTAGAAGACGGACCGCATACTACGCAGAATGCAGCAGTGCGGCCATGGAGGCAGCCCCGGTTTTGGCAGCGGGCAGCGGCAACGAAGATACTCGCCCCGAAATTATAGCCGGGTTACAAAGCGCACCGGCCTTATATTGAAGCCTCAAACCCACCCGCCCCATGAACCGTCGAATTTTCCTGCGCCAAGGCTCCATCACCGGCCTGAGTCTGTCCGTTCTTTCGCTCGCCGCCTGCTCCGCGCCCGCCGATAAAAACCCGGCCGTCTCCGGAGCCGATGAAGCAGCCTCCGCCCCCGAATCTGCCGCTCCCGAAGCCGCCGACTTTGCGCTGCTCGAACTTACGCTGGCCGAGCTGCAGGACAAGATGACCCGCGGTGAAATGACCTCGCGCGGCATTACCGAGCTTTACCTGGGCCGCATCCAGGCCCTCAACCGGCAGGGACCCAAACTGAACGCAGTGCTGCTCACCAACCCCGCCGCCCTCGACCTGGCCCACGCCCTCGATCAGGAGCGGAAGGAAGGCAAAATCCGCGGCCCCCTGCACGGCATCCCCATTCTGCTCAAAGACAATATCGACACCGCCGACCAGCAGCCCACCACTGCCGGCTCGTTGGCCCTGGCCGGACATAAGGCCAAGCAGGACGCTTTTATTGTAGAAAAGCTGCGCGCCGCCGGAGCTGTGGTGCTGGGCAAAACCAACCTGAGCGAGTGGGCCAACTTCCGCTCTACGCGCAGCACCAGCGGCTGGAGCAGCGTGGGCGGCCAAACCAAGAATCCCTACATCCTCGACCGCACGCCCAGCGGCTCGTCGGCCGGCTCGGGTGCTGCCGCTTCAGCCAACTTCTGCGCCGCCGCCATCGGCACCGAAACTGACGGCTCGATTGTGTCGCCGGCCTCGTGCAGCGGGCTGGTGGGCGTTAAGCCTACGGTGGGCCTCTGGAGCCGCGCCGGCATCATCCCTATTTCGGCCACCCAGGACACGGCCGGCCCCATGACCCGCACCGTGCACGATGCGGCCCTGCTGTTGGGCCCGCTGGCCGGTGCCGACCCCCGCGACCCGGCCACCAAGGCCGGCGAGGGCAAAGCCGCGGCCGACTACACCACTTTCCTGAAGCCTGATGCGCTCAAAGGCCAGCGCCTGGGCGTGGAGAAAAGCCACCTAAAAGGCGCTTCCGAAGCCGTTCCGCTATTGCTGGCGGCCCTGGAGGTGCTCAAAGCACAGGGAGCGACCATCGTGGAAGTGGAAGTCGAGAAGCTCACCGACCCGCTCGGGCAGGCCGAGTACGACGTGCTGCTCTACGAGTTCAAGGACGGCGTGAACCAGTACCTGGCCACGGCTGGCGCGCCGGTGAAAACCCTGGCCGACGTCATCCAATTCAACACCGAAAACAAGGGCAAGGCCATGCCCTTCTTCCAGCAGGAAATCCTGGAAGCCTCCGAAAAGCTCGGCGACCTGAAAACGCCCGCCTACCTGGCGGCCCTGAAAAAGTCGCACGAGGGTGCCCGCGCCGCTCTCGATGGCGTGCTGAGCAAGAACCGCCTGGCCGGCATCGTGGCCATCACCAACGCCCCCGCCCGCTGCATCGACCTGATCAACGGCGACTCGGGCGGCGGGCCTGGCTTCTCGTCGCCGGCCGCTATGGCGGGCTACCCGCACGTTACGGTGCCCATGGGCCAGGCCTACGGGCTGCCAGTGGGCCTCTCGTTCGTGGGCGCGGCCTGGCAGGAAGGCCCACTATTGGGGTTGGCCTACGCCTACGAGCAGGCCTCGAAAAAGCGCGCCGCCCCGCAGTTCAAAGGCCCGTTCGTGGGGTAGGGGAGCAGCTAGGATTTCCATAGACCAGCTGTAGCGCGAAGCTCCGGCTGCGCGTATCGTTGAACGGCGTCGTAGGGATGTTGGCAACCATACGTGAAGCCAGAGCTTCGCGCTACAGCTGGGCTACGGCCTGCTTTTGTGGAGGCCGCCTAAGCGCAATCAATCCAGCAGTGCCCGCACAACAATCCGGCGGGCGCAGGCGTACAATCATGTAGATACATATATATTCCACTAAGAATCCTCTTCATGATTAAGCCCAGAACCCAAGTCCCCAGCCTCGATGTAAACCTGATTGGCGGCGGCCGCTTCAGCCTCGCCGACGCCAAGCCCGAATACATGACCATGCTGGTTTTCTACCGCGGCCACCATTGCCCCGTCTGCCGCAAGAGCCTCCAGCAGCTGCAAACCAAGCTCGCCGACTTTGAGGCCCTCGGCATCAAGGCCGTAGCTATTTCGGCCAACACCCAGGAACTGGCCGAAAAAACCAAGCAGGACTGGAAAATTGCCGACGTATCGCTAGGCTACGGCCTGAGCACCGCGAAGGCCCGCGAGTGGGGCCTGTTCATCTCCAAAGGCATCAGCGACTCGGAGCCGGCCGAATTCAGTGAGCCCGGAGTATTCCTGGTGCGCCCCGACGGCACGCTCTACGCCTCCACCATCCAGACCATGCCCTTCGCCCGCCCCGATTTTGAGGACCTGCTTGGTGGCCTCAAGTTCATCAAAGACAAGGACTACCCGGCCCGCGGCGAGGCCTAATGGCCCCCGCGTTTCCGGTCATGCAACGGCCCGGCAGTTTCGTACTGCCGGGCCGTTTGTGTACGTTAGGACCGATGTGTAAGTGCCCGAAATAAACTGACTGGCGAAGATGCTAAATCCGATAAGGCCCTCCGCGCTCAAACCCGTACCTTTGCGGCTTCATAGCTCCTGCATAGATAGTAGATGATTTCCATTTCCGACCTCGATTTCCATTTCGGTTCCCGCGCCCTTTACGATAAGGCCAGCCTCCACATCAAGCCCAAGGACAAAATCGGGCTGATTGGGCTCAACGGCAAGGGCAAATCCACGCTGCTGCGCATTCTGGTGGGCGAGTACAAGCCCGATGGCGGCTCTATCTCGATGAGCAAGGACGTGAGCCTGGGCTTCCTGAACCAGGATTTGCTCAGCTACGACTCGCACGAATCCATCCTGATGGTGGCCATGCAGGCCTTCGGCGAGGCGCTGGATATCCAAAAGAAGATTGACGAAATTCTGCTGGAGTTCGAAACCAACTACTCCGACGAGCTGGTGGAGAAGCTGGCCGATGCGCAGGAGCGCTTCGAGCTGCTGGGCGGCTACACCATGCAGGCCCGCACCGAGGAAATCTTGGAGGGCCTCGGCTTTACCACCGAGGAGCTACAACGCCCCCTGAAGCTATTTTCGGGCGGCTGGCGGATGCGCGTGATGCTGGCCAAAATCCTGCTGCAGCAACCCTCACTGCTGCTGCTCGACGAACCCACCAACCACCTGGACCTCCCGAGTATCAAGTGGATTGAGAACTACCTGGCCGGCTACGAGGGCGCGGTGATTATCGTGAGCCACGACCGCGAGTTCCTCGACCGTACCACCAACACCACCGTGGAGGTGGCCGGCGGCAAGCTGGTGCCCTACGCCGGTAACTACAGCTACTACCTCGAAGAGAAGGAGGAGCGCAACGCCATTCAGAAGGGCGCCTTCGAGAATCAGCAGGCCCAGATAAAGCAGGCCGAGCGGTTTATTGAGCGTTTCAAGGCCAAGGCCAGCAAGGCCAAGCAGGCCCAGAGCCGTGTGAAAGCCCTCGACAAGCTGGAGCGCGTGGAAGACGTGGCCTCGGCCGATGCCCGGGTGAACATGAAGTTCAACTTCACGGTGCATCCCGGCCGCCACATCCTGCGCATGGAGCACGTGGGCAAGAAATACGGCGAGAAAATCATCTTCCGCGACACCACCGTGCACATCGAGCGGGGCGACAAAATCGCGCTCATCGGGGCCAACGGCAAGGGCAAATCGACGCTCATGCGGCTGGTGGCCGGCCAAGAGGCACCCACCAACGGCAACCACCAGTTGGGCCACAACGTCATCATGTCGTTTTATGCCCAGCATCAGCTTGAGAGCCTGCGCATCGAAAACGAGATTCTGCAGGAGATGATTGAGGCCGGCTCGAAGCGCAACGAAATGGAGCTGCGCTCGGTGCTGGGCTCGTTCCTGTTCTCGGGCGAGGAGGTCTACAAGAAAATCAAGGTGCTGAGCGGCGGCGAAAAAAGCCGCGTGGCGCTGGCCAAAACCCTGATTTCGGAGGCCAACTTCCTGCTGCTCGACGAACCGACCAACCACCTCGATATGCAGTCGGTCAACATCCTGATTCAGGCGCTGGAGCAGTATCAGGGCACCTACATCGTCATCAGCCACGACCGGTTTTTCGTGGAGAACGTGGCCAATAAAATCTGGTTTATCGAGGACTACCAGCTTAAGGAGTACCCCGGCACCTACGCCGAGTACGAGCAGTGGCAGGAGGACCGCGAGAAGGACGCTAAAAAAGCCGGCCTGCCCAGCCCCTCAGCCAACAAGCCGCTGCCCAAGGAGGAGCCCAAAGCCGACCTCTCGCCCGCCAAAACGCCTTCGCCCGATCAGAAGAAAGCCCTGAAAGAGCTGGCCGAGGTAGAAAAGAAAATCGACGAGCGCGAAAAGGAGCTGGCCGAATACGAAAGACAGCTGGCCGACCCCAAAATCTACGACAACGCCGCCCAACTAAAGGATGCCACCCTCAAATTTGAGCAGGTGAAAAAGGAACTTGCCCAGCTCAACGACCGGTGGGAAATGCTGGCGGAAATGTAAGATTTCCAACCTGATACCAAAAGCCCCACCCGAAGCTAAGTGCTTCGGGTGGGGCTTTTGCGTTGAGCCATGTCCTGTCACCCAACACATACCTGGTTTAGTCGGCCAATCGCATAACCGGTGTCTGTTTGGCAGCGGCCCGAAAGCCAATGGTGCCCGCTTTCAGGCCGCTGCCGCTTTCTCTACCACGTTTGCCATGTGTCCCGTTGGGGTTACGCTCGATAAGTCGTTGTTACTGGCTTACGATCAATGCCTAAGCGCATTAGGCGGTTTCTGGCCTCTGTGGCGCTGTTTTCACTCATGGGCAAAGGGCTTACGCAATGTTTAGCTTACCTGGACAAGAGGTAAACTATATATATGCGTAAATAATTAATCAAATATTGAAAAATGTTGTTTAACTATGGAACTACAAACATCAAACAACTCTCACTCCAAACCCCCCAATACCCATGGCAACTCCTCTATTCCTGGCCGAAATGCTCGACATCCGGGTTGACGACCCCATTGCTTTCACCTTCTTTACTGGTTACATGGCCATGCTGGCGGCCTCCGTTTTCTTCTTTGCCGAGCGGAGCGCGGTGGAGGGCAAATGGAAACTTTCCCTGCTGGTGTCGGCCCTGATTACGGGCATCGCCGCTGTACACTATTACTACATGCGCGACTTCTACCTGGCCACGCAGCAAACCCCCACCGCCCTGCGCTACATCGACTGGACGCTGACCGTGCCGCTGATGTGCGTGGAGTTCTACCTGCTCACCAAAGCGGCCGGTGCTAAAATCGGCCTGTTGTGGCGGCTGATTGCTGCCTCCGTACTGATGTTGGTGGCCGGCTACATCGGCGAGGCTTTCACCGACGGTTCGACCTTCCACTCGGTATTGTGGGGCAGCATCTCCACGGTTGGCTATGTGTACATCTTGTACACGGCCTGGTATGGCGAAGTCGCTCAACTGGCAAAATCCACGGGCGACGAAATTGTTATTAAGGGCATTCGGGCCCTGGGCTGGTTCGTGCTGGTAGGCTGGGCCATTTACCCCATCGGCTACATGTGCATGAAGGGCGGCTGGCTGAACACGGGCCTGGGCTGGGAGGCATCGAGTGTCGACCTGTTCTATAACATTGCCGATGTTATCAATAAAATCGGTTTTGGCCTGGTAATCTACGGTATTGCCGTATCGGGTAAGAGCGCTGCTGCCGTGAACGAAACCATGCCTACTGCTCCAACCAAAGGTGCCACTTTGCCCGCCTGATTGTAGTACGGGATTGATTGCAGGCCTACTTTAGCCGCGCTGTATATCCCGACTGGTTCACCCATTCCCGCCCTCCACCAGCATGATGCAGGGGGGCGGGAATGCCTTTT
Organism: Hymenobacter terrestris; assembly: GCF_013377905.1. Taxonomy (GTDB): domain Bacteria; phylum Bacteroidota; class Bacteroidia; order Cytophagales; family Hymenobacteraceae; genus Hymenobacter; species Hymenobacter terrestris. The sequence goes on along the minus strand of NZ_JABKAV010000050.1, from coordinate 15,089 downwards.
TTAGGACCCAGACACCCCGTATTATTCCAGACACGTACCTGGATACACTTTCTCAATCAACATGACTCCATCAACCTCTGCTGCGGCCACGGCTGGCTTTGCCCGGCGCTACTCCTACGCGGCAGTGCTGGGTGCGGTAGCCGTGGGCTTGCTGGCTCCCGGGGCCGCTACCTGGCTGCTGGCTCCGTTGCTACTGGGCGGCATGGTGGTATTGGGCGTGGCCCACGGTGCCTGCGACCAGTTTGTGGTGCCGGCCACGCACCCGGCGCTGGCGCGAAGCCGGGGCCGATACTGGGCGGGGTTTCTGGTGGGCTACTTGGGCTTGGCTGCTGCCGTGGGCCTGTTGTGGTGGTGGCAACCAGCGGTGGCTATAGCCCTGTTCTTCGGCCTTACGGCCTGGCACTGGGGCTCGGGCGATGCTCCAACCCAGGCGCGCCACCGCAGCCAGTGGCTGGCCCATAGCCTATTGCGCGGCACGCTGCTGTTTGCAGTTCCCTTGTGGCACTGGCCCACCGAAACCCTTGATATCGTGCGCGGGCTGCTGGTGCTGGCCGGGGCTGCCAGCTTACCCGCCACACCCGGCCCCCTGGCCGTTGCCTTGCCGCTCGTGGTGTTAGCGGGGCTGCTGCTGCTGTGGCTGAGCTATTACTGGCAGCAACAGGGGCACCTGGCCCGCACCGACATGCTGGAAACCGCCCTGTTGGTAGCGTTGCTGGTGGTGTTGCCACCGGTGCTGGCTGCAGGCGTATACTTCGTTTTCTGGCATAGCCTCCAGCATGTGTTGCGCATGAACCAACTGATGGACCGTAGCCTAACTACCCCCCGGCGCAGCCTGTGGGCCGAGCTCCGCTTCTTCCTGCGTCGCTCAGCGCCGTTGCTACTTATCAGCCTGGCGGGGCTGATATTGGTATTTGGCTTGGCCTGGACGCGCACCGCCAGCGGCCCGGTGCTGGTGAGCCTGGCGCTGCTGGCTGCTTCCGTCGTCACGCTCCCGCACGCCCTACTCGTCACGCTGGGCATGGATGCAGCGCAATGGAAGCCCCGCCACTAGGCTAGGCCCGGGTTGGTCGCCTCAACCGGCCGAGTACGCTTTGGCAACAGCACAGCCTTTGGGTGTACCGTTTGCGAAACTGCCCTAACGACCGGTGGGAAATGCTGGCCGAGATGTAGCCACCAGCCGCCGCTTAAAATCGAAAGCCTCTCCTGAAGCATAGTGCTCCGGGAGAGGCTTTTTTGTTGGTTTGCTATATGCACTAACGTTTTGCAGATTTGCGATGGGCGGGCCTTTTGCCACTAAACTTCATTCGGAGAACTGAACTTTCGGCTTGCACAAATGTATCTGCGGAGAACGAAACCCCGCCTTTTGGGTAGGTGCTGTTAGCGGTAGGTTTATTCTGACGGTGCATAAATCATCGCCAATAAAAATGGAATTACTATTACAATCGAAATTAGTAATGCTTTCCAAATCTTTTTGTATTCGTAATTATCTTTAGGGAAATATTTTCTAAAGAAATATTCTGATAGAATTACTCCCCATCCCATATTTAATAAATATGTCAATGAACTCGTCTTCTTCTCCATGTTGTTCACTATGAGTATTGTCAGTACTGTGAACACTATCGAAGTCAGCAAGACAATATTCGCTTCTCTTTTCCTGTTGTCGTCCATTAAGTTTTGTCGTAATAATACTCCACCAAAAATTGGGGCGAAAAATATTGAAAACCCCAAAATAGCTTTTTTTGAATAAATCTTAAAAGAATTGTCTTGGTTCGATTCTGTCTTTGTTATATTATTTTCTTCTGTCATATGTTTGGTTTAAAATGTTCGATTAATGTCGTTCGTTAAACTTACCGCTAACATCCGGGTTGCCGAAACCCGGTTCCTCTGTGAGTTTCTGCAACCCGCGCTATGTACGCAAGTAACCCTCGGGAAGTATACCGAATCGCCTTGCTTCCCGAAAATCCAGCTTTCTGCATCCCAGCATACCGAACGAAGAGGATTGCCGGATGAGTGGGGCGCGTAGCTTGCAGTAGCATTGCGAATTCTCAATTATACATAGTTTCCCCCGAAGCTGGGTGCTTTAAATGGCGCTTCGCGTCACCGGGGCCGGCCGGGTAGTCAAGCAGGAAGCCCGAATCTTTCTAGATAAGAATCATTCTCATCTAGAAAGTGTTGCTTACCTTTGACCCCGGCAACAAGCCAACCCGGCCACAGCTTCTTAGGGCGCTGTGGCAGCTGGTTGAAACCGGTCGCAACGCTGACCGACCACTGACTTCCCACTTATCAATCTCATCACTATGGCTCACGAGCAAGAGGGGCGTGCCCCCGAAAATAACACCACCGAGTACTTCATGAACGATACGTCCGTGGCCAAGTGCCCGTTCTCGGGCGGCTCGATGACCCAGGCGGCCGGCGGTGGTACCCGCAACCGCGACTGGTGGCCCAACCAGCTTCGGCTGAACGTGCTACGTCAGCACTCGGGCCTGTCCAATCCCATGGACCCCGACTTCAACTATGCCGAAGAGTTCCTCAAGCTCGATTTGCCGGCCGTGAAGCAGGATTTGTTCGAGCTGATGACTACCTCCCAGGACTGGTGGCCGGCTGACTACGGCCACTACGGCCCGTTCTTTATCCGCATGGCCTGGCACAGCGCCGGCACCTACCGCATTGCCGATGGCCGTGGCGGCGCCGGCTCTGGCATGCAGCGCTTCGCCCCGCTCAACAGCTGGCCCGACAACGCCAACCTCGACAAGGCGCGGCTGCTGCTGTGGCCCGTTAAGCAGAAATACGGCAACCAGCTTTCCTGGGCCGACCTCATGATTCTGGCCGGCAACTGCGCCCTCGAATCGATGGGCCTGCAGCCCTTCGGCTTCGCCGGCGGCCGGGCCGACGTGTGGGAGCCGCTGGACGAAATTTACTGGGGCTCGGAGCGCGAGTGGCTGGGTGGCGACAAGCGCTACAGCGGCGACCGGCAGCTCGAAAACCCGCTGGCGGCCGTACAGATGGGCCTTATCTATGTGAACCCCGAGGGCCCTAACGGTAACCCCGACCCGCTCGGCTCGGCCCGCGACATCCGCGAAACCTTCGGCCGCATGGCCATGAACGATGAGGAAACCGTGGCCCTGATTGCCGGCGGCCACACCTTTGGTAAAACCCACGGCGCCGCCGACCCCGCCAAGTACATCGAGCACGAGCCCGCCGCCGCCGGCATTGCCGAGCAGAGCAAGGGCTGGCTGAATTCGTTTGGCAAGGGCCATTCCGAAGACACCATTACCAGCGGCTTGGAGGGTGCCTGGACCACCACGCCCGCCAAGTGGAGCAACGACTACTTCAAGCACCTGTTCGAGTTTGAGTGGGAGCTGACCAAGAGCCCCGCCGGGGCCCAGCAGTGGCAGCCCAAAAACAACGGCGGCGCGGGTACCGTGCCCGATGCCCACGACCCCAGCCGGTCGCACGCGCCGTTCATGACCACCGCCGATATTGCTCTGCGCGAAGACCCGATTTACGAGAAGATTTCGCGCCACTTCCACGAAAACCCCGAGGAGTTTGCCGATGCTTTCTCGCGCGCCTGGTTCAAGCTCACCCACCGCGACATGGGCCCCATCGAGCGGTACCTGGGCTCCGAAGTGCCCACCGAGGAGCTGCTCTGGCAGGACCCGGTACCCGCTCTCAACCACGAACTGATTGATGAAACCGACGTAGCTAAGCTCAAGGGCATGCTGCTGGCCTCGGCCGTATCGGTGTCGCAACTGGTGCGCACGGCCTGGGCTTCGGCCGGCACGTTCCGCGGTTCCGACAAGCGCGGCGGCGCTAACGGTGCCCGCCTGCGTCTGGCCCCCCAGAAGTACTGGGAGGTCAACAACGCCGCCGAGCTGAGTCCGGTGCTCGACACGCTGGAAAGCATCCAGAAGGAGTTCAACGAGTCCCAGACCGGCGGTAAGCGCGTGTCGCTGGCCGACCTGATCGTGCTCGGCGGCAACGCTGGCATCGAGGAGGCCGCCCGCCTGGCGGGCCACGAGGGCGTACAGGTACCTTTCCGTCCCGGCCGCACCGACGCTACTTCCGAGCAAACCGACGTGCAGTCGTTTGCCGCTCTGGAGCCCCACGCCGATGGTTTCCGCAACTACCTCAAGCTCAACCACGAGGCCTCGCCCGAAGCCATGCTCATCGACCGGGCTCAGCTGCTGACGTTGACTGCCCCCGAGATGACCGTGCTTATCGGTGGCCTGCGGGTGCTCGATACCAACTTCGACTCCTCGCGCAACGGCGTGTTCACCGACCGCCCCGGCCAGCTCACCAACGACTACTTCGTGAACCTGCTCGACATGGGCACCACCTGGAAAGCCACGAGCAAGGAAGACCAGCTCTTCGAAGGCCGCGACCGGAAAACCGGCGTAGTGAAGTGGACCGGCACCCGCGTCGACCTCATCTTCGGCTCGAACTCGGAGCTGCGCGGCGTAGCCGAAGTGTACGGCACCCACCAGGCCGAGCCCAAATTCGTGCGCGACTTCATTGCCGCCTGGAACAAGGTAATGGAAGCCGACCGCTTCGATTTGCACCGGTAGAGCGTAATCGTTAGCACAAAAAAAGGGTGACCCGGCAACGGGTCACCCTTTTTTTATTTGGTGTAGCGCGAAGGCAATCGACCGGATTAGCGCAACCGATAGCCCAGCCGCAAATGGGCACTAAGCAGTTCGCCCGGTAGCAACTGGTAGGTGCGGCTTTCGATGCCGGCCTGTACATAGAGGCGTTCAATGGTCGCATCCAGCCCCAGGCCCCAATACAAGGTCGGTTTGAACAGGCGGACGGTTTCGTACTGTGGAACAGTCAGGATAGTTACCGTACCGTCGCGGTTGAGGTACTGGCCCGGATAGCGCTCCAAGGTGGTCGTTCTACCAGCCACTAAACCCGGACCCAGCGCGAAGCATAGAGCCGGTCGGCCGGGGTGCCGGGAGGTGCGCACTGACAGAGCGGCATCGATTAAACCGACTGCGTACTTTTCACCGGGTTTTTTGTCCGGCTCCCGGTCCTGGCTATCGGCCCGGAACAATCCTATTTGGGGCTGAAAGCTCAGTATTGAGCGCGCGGATAGGGGCCGATGAAAACCCACAGTGGCTAAGGTGCCAGGCCAGCCATGATTGGTATAGAAACCGCGCCCCAGACTGGCAAACACGGTAGTAGCCAAACCCGTTTCGGCCGGAACTGCTGGGGTTTGAGCTGTTGTCTGAGCTTGAGACGCTGCCGGTAACACCAAGCCGAATACGAATAGGCACTGTAAAGGAATAACAGATAGTTTCATAGCTGGGAAAAGCGTTTGTGGCCACCAAGCTAGCGCAATTTCCGAGGCCGTGCAATGCGCTATCATGCTTTATTTCAGGCGCCTCGCTGGGGTAGCTGAATTGCTAGCCTTGGTCCTGCCCCGCCGTAGTGTACGATGTTCTCAATCATGCCCTTGAAAATGACGGAGTGGAAAGGCACCATGGCGTACCAGTAGAGCCGGCCAGCCAGGCCATGGGGGCGGAAGGCGGCCAGTTGTTCGAGCATGTGCGCGCCTTCCTTGTCGGGGTCGGGCAGGATGCGGAACTGCAGCCAGGCTTCGCCGGGGAGCTTCATTTCGGCGTAGAGCAGCAGGCGGCCGTTGGCGCGGTCAGCGACCAGCACGCGCCAGAAATCGAGTGGGTCGCCGGCGCGTAGGTCGGTGGGCGAGCGGCGGCCACGGCGCAGGCCCACGCCGCCGGCCAGCTTATCGAGCAGGCCCCGGGTGCGCCAGAGCCAGTCCACCTTGTACCAGCCCCGCTCCCCGCCGATGCTCCACACGTTCTGGATTACCTGCTGGGGCGGGCGCGTAAAGCACACCGTCTGCCGGTCGCGGAACAGGCCGAACTGCGGCATCTGGATGTGGTCCATGAACTGCTTTTCCATTACGCCGCTGCTCAGCGCGTCGCTCCAGCTGCTCACCACCTCGTTCTGCTCGATGCGCTGGAAAGCCAGCCGCACGGCCGTGTCGTAGCTCATGCACTCGTGGGGTACTACGCCGTCGATGCTGCGGGCCGGGTCGGCCACGGTGTCGTTGCGCAGGCTTTCAACCAGGCTCTGGGCCAGTGAAAACGTGGTGCTCGTGACCAGATAAAGCCACCACGACGAAAGCCGTGGCGTGAGCACAGGCACCGTGATGATGTAGCGTTTCAGCCCCCGCGCCTGGGCCAGCCCGAGTAGCATCTGGCGGTACGTGAGCACGTCGGGCCCACCAATATCGAACGAGCGGCCGAAGCAGGCGGGGTTATCGAGCACCTGCATCAGATAGAACATCACGTCGCGGATGCCGATGGGCTGGCAGCGCGAATTGAGCCAGCGGGGCGTTACCATAACAGGCAGCTTTTCCACTAGGTCGCGGATTATCTCAAAGGAAGCCGAGCCCGAGCCGATGATAATGCTGGCCCGAAGCACCGTCAGCTGGGCTGTTTGAGCCTTGCTAAGCACCTTTTCCACGGCTTTACGGGAGCGAAGGTGCACACTCAGGGCCCGGTCGTTAGCAATGCCCGAGAGGTAGATTACCTGCCGGCAGCTGGTGCGATTAAGGTAGTGCGCGAAGTGTTTGGCCGACTGCTGTTCCAGCCGGAAAAAGTTCTTGGCATGCCCGCTCATCGAGTGCACCAGGTAGTAGGCTACATCGATATCGAGCGGTAAATCAGCCAGCGAATCAGGCCGCAACAGGTCGCCCTCGGCCACCGTGATGCCGGCGCGCAGCCGCTCGGGAAACTCGAAGCGGCGGGCGTCGCGCACCAGGCAGGTAACGTGGTGGCCCGCCTCAACGAGCAGCGGCAGCAGGCGTTGGCCGATGTAGCCGGTGGCTCCGGTGAGCAGAATGTGCATGGCTTTTTAACTGTTAGCGAAAAGCTAGTAGCTGTTAGCTTCCGGGCCGACAGCCGAGGATGGAGCTATGCGCCGGAACCTCAATCATTCAACTGCTTATGCAGGGGAGAGGTTATGGGTAGGACGTGAGAGGTGAGGTGTGAGAACGTCATTCTGAGCGAAGGCGCAGCCGAAGTCGAAGAATCTCTACCGCTTCGTCTGAATTGCTACAACGAAGCGGTAGAGATTCTTCGACTCCGGCTGCGCCTTCGCTCAGAATGACGTTCTGTTTAGCACGGCTCCCGTAGTTTCTCACCTCTCACCTCTCACCTCTCACCTCTCACCTCTCACCTCCCACCTCCCACCTCTCACTTCTCACGCTACTTGTGCTTCGGCCGCCGCTTGCGCCGGCTGGCCACCCGGTCGCGCTCGGCTTTGCGTTCGGCGCGCAACAGCAGGCGCTCCTCGTAGCGGCTCAGCAGCTGGCGGCGCACGAAGTGGGCGAGGTCGGAGAGCGAAACCAGGCGGGTGGTGCGCAGGAAGCTGAGAATGTCGCGGCGGCGCAGCACGCTGACGCCAGGCAGGCCCTGGGCCAGCAGAAACTGCTTGATTTCGGATACCCGCAGCAGCCCGGCCACGGCGGGCCGCTCGACGGTGGCGTTGTACTCGGCCGGGCGGTGAACCTGCAAACCGGCCGGCGAAGCCACCAGCACGCCCACCCACTCGGGTAGTAGCGGCAGCAACTTGGCCAAGTGCTTTTCGGTGACCACGAACGTGACGAAATCGTAGGCCCGGCCGTAGCAGGGCAGCTGCCGGGGCACGCGCTGCAGCGTGTCGGCGTCGCCCTTCAGCTCGTAACCGTGCATGAACTGCTCGGTAATGTGCACAACGTCGGCGCGAGTGGTGCCGGTGGGCAGCTCGTCAATAAAAACCCCGCCCGTCAGCAGCGGGTACAGCAAGGGGCGGATGTCCGCGTCGTTCATTCTACTGGCCGCAAGTAATAAGCCGCAAGCTACAAGCTGACGTTCAACATCGGCTTGTAGCTTGCGGCTTATTACTTGTGGCCCGAAATTAAATTACGCGTACCCGGTCGCGGTGAGTGTCGTCGCACAGAATTTCGAGGCCTTTGTAAGCCAAGGGGCGGCCGGTGTTGTGGGTGAGGCCGTCGTTTTCGTAAAGGTGGGCTACGTCGAGCACCAGTTGGGTATATTTCCGCTCGCCCAGTTCGATGGCCACTGGCCGGCCAAGGCCGGCATCGAAGGTGGCCAGTGCCTGGTCAATTTCTTCCAGAATCTTACTCATAGCTCAGAAGGACGGGTACGAGGAGGAAATATAGAAAGATGCGCGCAGTTATACCGCGCCGCCAGCCTACAGCTGCCACAAAAAACGGCCCCACCCACTCCAACAGGAGTGGGTGGGGCCGTAAAACGGTTGCAAAGGCCGCCGCTTATTTCTTGAGTAGTTGAAGCAGGGCTTCGGCGGCCGGCTCCGAGGAGGCCGGGTTCTGGCCCGTGATGAGGTTGCCGGCCTGGGTTACGTACGGGGCCCAGTCGGCGCCTTTCGAGTAGTTGCCGCCGTTTTCCTTCAGCATGTCTTCCACCAGAAAAGGCACCACGTTGGTCAGCTGCACGGCTTCTTCTTCTGTATTAGTGAAGCCGGCCACCGATTTGCCTTTCACCAGCGGCTCGCCGTTGGCGGCCTTGGTGTGGCGCAACACGGCGGGGGCGTGGCACACGGCCGCTACGGGCTTGCCGGCGGCGTACATGTTCTCAATCAGCTCGATAGAATTCTTGTCCTCAGCCAAATCCCAGAGCGGACCGTGGCCGCCGGGGTAGAACACGGCGTCGTAATCGGCGCCCGAAACCGAGTCGAGCTTCACAGTCGAAGCCAGGACTTTCTGGGCTTCATCGTCGGCCCTGAAGCGCTTGGTGGCGTCGGTCTGGGCATCGGCGGCGTCGCTTTTGGGGTCGAGGGGCGGCTGGCCGCCTTTGGGCGAGGCCACGGTTAGGGTCGCGCCGGCATCTTTAAACACGTAGTAAGGGGCCGCAAATTCTTCGAGCCAGAAACCGGTTTTTTCGCCGGTGTTGCCCAGTTGGTCGTGCGAGGTGAGCACCATTAGAATTTTCATGAGAATTGTTTTTAGGGTAAGGAAAAAGAACAGTGAGCGAAATACTACAGCGTAGCGACCAAGCCGTAGCGCGAAACTTTGCGCTCGGCCAGCACGGGTAAAATCTGGCCTACTACTAGCTGCTGGAAATGGTCGGAGTCGATGTGCGCCTGCAAGGCATCTTCATCGGTGTACTGCTCATACATGAACAGGTGGGTGGCATCAGCGGGGTCGACGTGCACGGTGTACACCAGATTGCCCGGTTCCAGGCGGCGCACGGCGGCGGCGGCCTGCTGCATCAGGCGCAGCACCTCGGCCTCGTGGCCGGGCTGCACGCGCCACTCGGCGGCCACGCAGATAATGGTTGAGGGGGAAGCGGACATGGTAACTGGAAAAGAAGGGTAGGAGAACGGTCATGAGGAGTATTGCAGCCGACCCGAGGGCCAGATAGGAACGGGGCTAGGCCACCTTCACCACGGCCTTGCCGGTGTTGTCGCCCTGGAACAGGCCCAGGAACGCAGCCGGAATCTGGTCGAAGCCATCCGTTACGGTTTCCTCGAACTGCAGTTTGCCCTGGCCGTACCACTCGCCGAGCTGCTTTACGCCCTCGGGCCAGCGGCTCAGGTAGTCGCTCACAATAAAGCCCTGGAGCTTGGTGCTGGTTTTAAGCAGCTTGCTTTCGGGCCGCGGACCCATGGGAACTTCGGTGGCGTTGTACATCGAAATCTGGCCGCAGATGGCAATTCGGGCGTGCTTGTTCAGCAGGTCGTACACGGCATCGGTGATGGGGCCGCCCACGTTGTCGAAGTAGCAATCCACGCCGTTGGGCGCGGCGGCAGCCAGAGCCGCAGGTACGTCGGCGGTTTTGTAGTTAATGGCCTCATCGAAGCCCAACTCTTTCAGATACGCCACTTTCTCATCGGTGCCGGCCGTGCCAATCACGCGGGCTCCTTCAATTTTGGCCAGCTGGCCTACCACCATACCCACCGCGCCGGCCGCGCCCGATACCACCACGGTTTCGCCTTCCTTGGGGTCGCAGATGTCGAGCAGCCCGAAGTAGGCGGTCAGGCCAGTCATGCCCAGCAGGCCGAGGTAATAGCTGATGGGGGCCTGGTCGGCGGGTACCTGTTGCAGGGTATTGGCCGGGGCCACGCTGTGCTCCTGCCAGGGCAGGTTGCCCACCACAATGCTGCCCACCGGCAGCTGCTCGGCCTGGCTTTCCACCACCTCGGCCACCACGCCCCCGGCAATCGGCTCGCCCACCTCAAACGGCTCCACATACGATTTGGCGCTGCTCATCCGGCCCCGCATGTAGGGGTCGACGCTCACGTAGCGGGTTTTGAGTAGCACTTCACCGCTTTTAATAGCGGGCAGCTCGCGGGTTTCAAACGCAAACTGGGCTTCGGTAGGCTTGCCCTGGGGGCGACTGGCGAGGAGAATGGTGTTGGTGTTCATAGGAGATGAGAAATAATAAGGAAGGAAAAGAAATAGCGAGGTAGTGAAAGCAAAAGGTTGAACCATGTCTGTTGAGCGCGAAGCCCAGCAGATACGGTTCAACCCTGCTGCAAAAATGGAAATTAAGCCGCCTGCGTGGTCGTGGTCAGGTTGACTTCGATATTGCCGCGGGTAGCGCGGGAGTAGGGGCAAATGCCGTGGGCGGCTTCTACCAGCTCCTCGGCTTGGCCCTGAGAAAAGCCGGGCAGGTTTACGTGCAAATCAGCCGAAATGCCATAGCCGCCATCTTCGGCCTGGCCGAAGCCGATGAGGGCTTCCACCGTTACGTCCTGGAGCTGCACGCCCGCCTGGCGGGCAGCTACGCCCAGCGCGCCCTCGAAGCAGGCGGCGTAACCGGCTGCGAACAGCTGCTCGGGGTTGGTAGCACCGGCCTTCCCGGGGCCACCCATTTCCTTGGGAGTGCTAAGCGTCAGGTTCAGCACGTCGTTGCTGGTGCTAATGGCACCATCGCGACCACCTTTGGCCTTGGCTTGGGCCGTGAATACTTTGTTGGTGAGTTTCATGCGGAATTTTAAAAAAGAAGAAAGAGAAAAGGCTATTGCAGCCGGGCCAGCAGCTTATTAAGCTGGCTGCGAAGGGCCAGGAATTCTTCCGTCGGCATACCCAGGCGGGTCAGCATCTGCTCCGGAACCCGGCAGGCTGGTTCGTGCAGGGATTTGCCGGCGGGCAGCAGCTCGATGATAACGGAACGTTCGTCGTGGGCGGCGCGGCGGCGGCTAAGCCACTGCCGCTGCTCCATGCGTTTCAGCAGCGGGGTTAAGGTGCCCGAATCGAGCAGCAGATGCTCGCCTATTTCTTTTACCGTCAACTCCTTGTGCTCCCAGAGTAGCATCAGCACCAGATATTGGGGGTAGGTGAGGCCCAACTCCTGCAGCAACGGCTGATAGGCTTTCGTCAGCATACGGGAGGCCGCATACAGCGGAAAGCACAGCTGGTTTTCGAGCAACAGCATGGGGTTAGTTGAATCAGGCAAAGGGGGAACTGCTGGGTCAGTCATGATAAGGTAAACGGGAAGTCGATTGTGTATGTTTTAATAGTGCGCAATCTATCTGTAAAAAGAGTTGGCCAGAAATCACCTACGATTTCTGGCCAACTCTTTTTACAGATAGATTGCGCAGCAGGTATTGGGCGTTTCTGGGGTCTTCAGACCTTTTCGTAGGCCTGGAAGCCGCCAATCAGGTTGCGCACCTGGGTAAATCCCTGCTGTTGCAGATAGGCCTTGGCGGCAGCCGAACGGCTGCCGCCCTTGCAATGTACCACTACCTCTTGGTCGTGCAGATCGTCTAGCTCCGGCAACTTGCCGGGCAAGTCGCCCAGCGGAATATTGCGGCTGCCAGGAATGCGGCTTTCCTCGTTTTCCCAGGTTTCGCGCACGTCGATGATAACGGGAGGAGTGTTTTGGGTCAGGCGTTCTTTTAGTTCGACGGCAGTAATGTCAGTCATAGCAAAGTAGGCAGATCAGTGAAAAGCTCTGGTTGGAAAGGAGGGCGGTGAGAGTGCAAGCGCAACAATAGCAAAAAAGCCAGACAATAAGCACTTGCTCCGCTTAAAACTTACTCGCCTATTGCCAGCCGTTGCGTCAGCAGCTGGCCACTGGGCAGCAGCAGGCGGACAAAGTACAGCCCGGCCGGTAGCGGCAGCAGTAGCTCGGGGCGGCCGGCTTCGGCGGCGGGCTGCTCCCATACCACCCGGCCCAGGGCATCGAGCACGGTGGCGTGGCGGTAGGGGCCGGGCACCTGCACCCGGCCGTTGGGGCTGGGGTTGGGGGCAAGGCGGTAGCGGGCGGCCAGTTCGGTGGCCGGCGTGGCCGTTACTACGCTACTTCCCATCAGCGGCCGTAGCATCAGGGCCCCAGCAGGGCTGTAGTTGGTGGCAGGGTTGAACGTTTGCCAGGCGCCCTGCGAACCAAAATACAGGTAGTCAAGTGGAGAAGCGTTGTTTAAATCGTAGCCAAACTCCACGAACTGCGTGGTAGGAGCCTGGCTATAGCCGGCAAAAAACCGGCCGCTCACTTTCACCGGGGTATCAAACACCACCTCCACGTAGGGCTGGCCGGCGGGCAGCGTGCGGGGTACTACGAACGTTTTGGTAGCCTTGGGCTCGGCCATCGGCTGGCCGTTACTGTCAACAGCATCCCAGATGGCAGCCGTGAGGGTGCGGCCGCCGGCCGTTGCCAGCACCGGATACAGACGCAGGGCCCGCACCTGGTCGGGCTGGTTGAGGTCGAAGCGGAGGGCGTAGGAACTGGGCGGACCAGTGGAAGCCGGGGCCAGGCTCAGCGAGGCTTCGGCCGTGCCGTCGTCGTAGGCAAAGTAGTCGCTCAGGTCGGTGCGGCGGCTGGCGGTGTCGTTGGCGAGCGTGCGCGGGTCGGTTTCGTTGGTGATGAGCACCACCCGCTGCCGTAGTTGCTTGGCGGCGGGGGTAAGGGGCACGGTGGCAGTGCTGGGGTTGCCCACTATCGGAAACTGCCGGGCCCCGGCATCGAGCGAGGCATTGCCCCGTAAAAAGATGGACGTGGTGTTATCGGGCAGCACATCGAGCAGGCCCAGCCAGGTAATGGGCGTAGGGGCGGGGCCGGCATCAAGGTTGTTGGCCGTAGTAGCTGTGCGGGTTGCTAGCTCGGCGGTTGGGTTGGCGTTGAACTGGTTTACCGGCATGGCCGTGTAGCGGCGCAGGGCGCTGGGCAGGGCCCGGCTGGTGGCAATGTCGCGGAAGGTCGAGTCGGTGGCCGAGCGGTTGCGGTCGAGGCGCACATAGTCCACGCTCCAGGCGTCGCGGGCGTTGTAGAGGTAGCCGCTGGTACGAATCCGGAACTGGAAGTTGCCATGCAGGTAAGCCGCCTGGTCGATGGGTAGGGCTTTAAAGCGGAAGTTGGTTGTATCGCCCGGACTATTCAGCCGCCATACCTCATCCCAGGTGCCGTCCTTGCCTTCGCGCTTGAACTCAACGTAAAGCGCAATGGGTCGGGTGCCGCCTGATTCGGGCCGGCCGCGCCGGGTGCCAGCCTGCCAGAAAAAGCTCAGGTACACTTTATCGGTGGGCAGCAGTCCGCTCAGGTCAATGGGCTGCGAGGTCAGCGAGTCGGCGTCGCCCACCCGGCCAATGGTACCGCGGGGCATTCCGAGCCCATCGAGGCCGTCGAGGGTGGCCACGTTGCGCGAAATGGGCCGCCGCGGGTAGCGGTTGTTCACCAGCGCCCCGCCCGTCGGCTCCCAGCGTTGGGCATCGGGCCGACCCTCAGGCTGGCGCGCAAAATCATCGAAAAACGGCAGCGGCAGCACCACTGTTGGACGGGCTGCGGTGGTATTACTTACCGGCGCGTGGGCCGGCTCTGAACCCAATGGCCCCAGCAGCTGCGCTTGGCCAAATAGGGGCGTCAGCAGCAGCAGTAGCAATAAAAAACGGTAGCAATAGGTCATAGCGAAAGAGAAAAAGCAGTTTTCTGAGGCAAAATACCCAATTACCAGGCTCAGGAGTATGCCTATAAACGAAGTAAGGCCCGCTGGCGTGCAACGAACCTTACCAAATTTTTGAGCCGAACGATGTAGGAGCCCGCCCGCCGCGAGAAAAGACGGTTTAACGCCAAGGTTACCCGTTTAATGGCACGAATGGCGCGCGGGGGCAAGCCCCGCCCCTACAACGTTTGGCTGTGCTGTAGCTATGCCAGCCGTGATATTCTACTCTACTGCCTTCAGCGGGGCCGAGCCGGCCACCCACAGGTCTACGAGCTGGCCCATGCGGATGGTGCTGCCGGCGCCGGGCACCGGGCGCTGCTTGATAACCATGCCGTCGGCCTCGCCGTTGGGGGCTGGTTCGTAAAAGATTTCGCCCACCTGCAGGCCCTGGCCCACAAGTAGGGTGGTAGCCTCATCGGCGGGCATGTTCACGAGGTTGGGCACTGGGAACTCCTGGTTGCCCAGCCCGTCGCCCACTTCCAGATCTACGCGGGTGCCCTTGGTGATGGGGTCGCCGGCCGCTATTTCCTTGCCATTCACCGACTGTCGCAGCACGGCGTCCTTCAGAATATTGGGCACAAACTTGAGCTGGCCAACTACCAGATCATAGCTTTTGAGAATCATCTGGGCGTTTTTTACCGAGCCGTCGGTGAGCTTGGGCATCTTTATGACGGGCGGATTTTTCATCGACACCGTTACGTAGAGCTTGCGGCCCTCCTTCACCTGCTCGCCCGCCTTGGGCTCCTGTTGTAGCACCGTGCCGGGCTTGATGCCGGAGTTGTACGTGCTGTCATCGACCAGATAATCGAGGTTCCGCTCGTCGAGGTAATCCTCCAGGTCGGCCTGGTTCATGCCGGTTACCTTGGGTACCACAATGGTTTCGCCGTGGTTGGTGGTGATGGGCAGATACACCTGAAAAAAACCGAACACCAGCGCCCCCACGAGCACCAGAATCAGGAGCAGGTGCTTAAGCAAATCGGCCGGTGTATCGGAGCGGAGAAAAGACATTCAGTTGGGAGAAGCTAGGAGTTGGAAGCTGGGAGCCAGAAGAGCAAAGTTAGGATATGCACTCGGCAAAGTGGCAGAACGACGTAGGGGCAGGGCTTGTCCCCGCCCGCCATTCGTGCCATTGAAAGAAACCGTTGGAACGGTGCGCACGG
>NZ_JABKAV010000005.1 GCF_013377905.1 Hymenobacter terrestris | reverse complement strand
ACTGCTACAGGGCCCCGAGGAGCGCGCCGCCGGCCTATTCAAACTGAAAACAAGGGCTCCCGGCCAGGAGCAGACGCTGACACTGGAACAGGTATTAACAGAACTGGAGGCGGTTAGGGTTTAAGCTTTGGAGGTCGGTGTAGGGGGGGGGACAAGCCCCGCCCCTACACCGTCCTCCGAAATAGGTCATTTTTACGGCATCTAAAACAACACCGCCACCTGCATGCGGCCGGTATGGATGGCGCTTAGGCCCTGGGGTTTGCGGCCGTCATAGGCCAGCGTAATGTTGAGGCCGTTGCTTAGACGCTGCTCCAGGTTCAGGTTCCAGGTGAAGTTGGTGCCGGGGCGCAGGGCGTTGAGGATTTCCAGGCCCACGAGGCTCAGCTGGTTGCCCTCGAAACCCACGCCCACATAGCGCCCGGTGGCCGAGAGCGTGCGCTTGCCCACCTGGCTGATGCGGGTTTCGAGCCCAGCCTCGTGGAAGGTGCCCTTTGTGCCCACATCGGAGCCGGCCAGGTTGCGCTTGGTGCTGAACAGGTAGGTGGTGGTGAAGCGCCAGACGGTGGACGGCTGGTAACTGACTTCGGGCGAAACCTCATACTGCTCAACCCGGAAATTGCGGTTTTCCAAGTAATCCGACTGGTTTTCGCGGATGCTGCGGGTACCGTTGAGCCGGCCCGTGAACGACTGGGCCAGCGTGCGGCGCAGCAGCAGGTTCTGGCTGGCTAGGTTGCGCGTATCGAAGCCCTGGGTCAGCAGCACCTTCTGCTGGGTTTGCTGAATGGTGAATTCGGCCCCGAAAATGGGGTTCGAGCGGTTGAAATACAGCGTGTTGCGCAGCAGCTTGTTCAGGCTCAGCAGCAGCGAGTCGGCGGTCTGGAAGGCGAAGGGATTGAGGCGGGAATTGAGCGTATTTTCGGTGCTTTTGCGGTCGAGCGTAACGGTAGTGAGGGTACTAAAGCGGCCCAACAGCTCGCGCCAGCCGCTGGCCTCGCGCCACTCGCGCGGGGCCGAGAGCGTGAGGCGGTAGCTGAAGCGGTTGGTAAAGGCGGGCAGGTAGTCGTCGGTGGGCAGAAAGACCTTGATGTATGTGCGAAACTGCGCGTCGGGCGTCTGAGCCTCGAAAAACTCATTTTTCTCCTGCCGGGTGTTGCCATCCAAATCGTTCCAGTAGTGGGTGCCCTGGCCATTGGGCACGGCCAGGTAGGCGAAGTCGCGGCGCAACTCGCGGCCGGTGGCCACGGCGTAGCTCAACTCCGAGCGCAGCGTGTTCTGCCAAAAGCTGGCGTTCCAGTCGAGCTTGCCCAGCACGGTCCGGTCGCGCACGAAGTCGGCGGCGGGTGCGCCGGGCCGCGTCTGGCCGGTGGTGTCGCGGGCGCTCAGGTCGCGGTAGGTGGCCAGGATGTTGAGGCTTTGAGTAGCACTCAGCTGCGAGTTGAGCGTACCCTGCCAAGTGTGGGCGCGGCCCCGCTCGCGCAGCTCCGTACGTTCGGCGTTGGGCGTCTGGTCGCGGCGGAAACTGTAATCGGCCCGAAACTTAATGCGGGCCGTGTCGCGGCTCTGCACGAACAGCGCGTGCTCGTCATAGTAATTGGCCGAGGTCAGCGAGTCGCCTTCGGCAGCGCGGGCCACTTGGTTTTTGTCGAAACGGTAGGCGTAGCCCGGCTCCAGCGCTCCGCCAACGTAGCGGGCCGCCGCCTCCCCCCGCGTCCAGCGCGACTCGCGCCGGCCGGCTTCCGAGTTCAGCAGAAACAGGTTGCCCCGCAGCTGCACCCGGCCCAGTTGGTGGGCGGCATCGAGCCAGTGCTGCAACCCGCTTACCTCGCCGGCCCGGTAGCGGCGGCTCAGGCGGTAGCCCAGGGCGTTATTGGCATCTTTTATCAGCCCCAGGCCGGCATTAAAGATATTCTCCTCGCGGGGTGTTTGGTTGTTGCTGATGAGCGTGTTATCGGTGCTCCAGTTGCGGTCGAACTCAATGTCGCGGTACCGGTCGATGGGCGTGAAACGGCGGCTGGTGTACTCGTAGTCGACGCTGCTGCGCAGCCGGTAGCCCGCCAGCCCCGGTAGGTTCACGGCGCGGTTCTGCACCACGTAGCCCACGCGCATGGCTTGGCCGGTGGCGCCATCGGTAGCAAAGCGGTTCAGTTCCAAGTCTGAAGAGGCCAGATCCACGAACACGGTGGCTGTCGAATCGAGGGCGTAGCTGGTGCCCACCGTAATCAACTGCTTTTTGAGCGGCGTGGGCAGCACCCGCACTGGCTCGTAGCTGCCGCGGTTGGTGCCCACAAAGGTGTATACGCGGCCGTTGGCGTTGGCCTCATCGGTGTTGGTGCCCAGGTTGTAACTGCCCCGGCCGGCCCCCAGGTTGGTAAACTGCACGTTGTACACCAGCGCCAGCGTGTCGAGCGGCGGGTACACGAACGCGCGGGTGGGCAGGCCGGTGGCGGGGTCGGGCAGGGTTTCGCGGCGGTACTGAATCTGGCGCCGGTCGTAGAGCACGAGCGTGTCGCCGGGGGCCGTTACGCGGCTTACGTTGCCGCTGCGGCGCAGCAGGGCCTTCTGGCCGTCATTCAGGGTGAGGTTGGGCGAGTTGTCGGGGTTGTCGGCTTCGCGGTAGAAGTTGGCGTGCACCTGCAGGCGGCCCAGCTGCTGGTAGTGGCTGGCCTGCACCAGCGAACGGGCGTAGTTGAAGTCGGAATACTCGTAATCGACCTTGATGCGGGTGTTGCTGGTGATGAGGTGGCGGGGCGAAAATGTCAGCTCGGCTTGGTTGTAGTCGATGATGTAGTCGGCATCGAAGCCGCGCACCAGCAGCCGGCCATCGAGGTACACGCGCTCGGAGTTGGCCAGCACGATGATGAACTGCTCGCCGTTGGGCCCGCGCAGCCGGTACGGGCCCTGCACGTTCTCCAGGGGCGCAATATCAATGCTGGCAAACTTACCCTTGGCCCCGCCCGCTGCCACCGAGGTCGTGGCAAAGGCCTCGCCGTTGGCCACCGACAGCAGCGGTTGCCGCGCCCCGGCGGCCCGGCGCGTCGTTACAGTCTGGCTCTGGCTGGGCGCATTGGGGCCGATGCCGTTGGGCGTGAGCGCGCCGCCCGAGCTGCCCGCCGGCCCGTAGGGGTCGGGGGCGCCAGCCGGATTGATGCCGGGCTGTAACTGACCCGAGCCGGCCGCCGGGGCCACGGTGGGCGGGCTCGTGATGAAGGTGCCGGTGCTGCCGCCGGCCGCGTTGGGGTACTGGAAAAGCTGCTGGTTGCTGATGCCCGCCCCGGCCCCACCACCAAAACCGCCGGACGGCAGCACACCAAAATTCACCTCGCCGGCCCCGCCCTGGATGTTTTTGTAGTAGCGCAGAAAATAGTCGGGCTTGTTGCGCAATACCACGTCGCCGGCCGTTAGGCTCCAGCGCGGGTTGGTGAGGGTGATGTAGATGCGGTCGAACTCCTGCAGCTGCTGGGTGTTGCCCTCGGGCTGGAAGGGCACGTTCTGGTCGGATATGGCGGCCGTCAGGTCGATGTTGTCCGTCAGCTTGCCTTCGAGCTGCAGGTTGAGCGAGGAGTTGACGAACACGTTCTGGGCATTACCGAACGAGACGCCCCGCGACAGATTACCGGTTTTGTTGATGCCCGGCGTGCTCAGAATCTGCTCCTTCACCGAGAAATCCTGCGCGCCGAACGCGGGCCGCTGCCACAACTCCAGCGTATCGAGCAGACTGCGGGGCCGTAGGAAGCGCGCCTCAGCCAGCCGCAGCGGCAGCACCCGGTAGCACACCCGCACCGAGTCGGGCCCGGTGGGCGGCAGCACAATATCGGGCTGGCCAGGCTCGGGGCTGGGGAAGCGTGAGGAGGGCCGCACGTAGCGGTACTGGTCGGTGGCGGAGTTGTAAGCCACCGAGCGGCCGTTGAGGCTTACGGAGGCCGGCACCACGGTCAGCGTATCGGGCAGGCTGAAAAGTGTAGTATCCCGGTCAGCCGCCAGCCGCACCCACACGCAGCGCCGGGTGCTGGGCGGTGCATCGGCGGCAGCTGGAACAGTCGGGCGCTGCTGGGCCAGCGCGGCGGCCGGCAACAGCAGCCACAGCAGTGCCAGCAGCAACCTCCACAGGCGGCCGGTGGCGTTAGCACATGCTAATGAAGGATTAAACGTCATCCATTCCAGCGGAATTTTCTGCGCAGCTACTACTTAATTAACGCCGAGTTGAAGCGCAACGTCTGCCGATCCGGATAAAATCCGTGGCTGCTGCCGATTTGCTCCCGCCAGCAGCGCGGATCGGCGGAGCCAACACTATTTTTCACTTGCTGCATCCCCTACCCCGCCAACGGCAGTTCAATGTAGAAACGGGTGCCTACGCCTTCCTCGGTTTCAAACCAGATGTGGCCGCCGGCACTCTCGATGCCGCGGCGGGCCACGGCCAGCCCGATGCCTGAACCGGTTTCTTTGGTGGTGAAGTTGGGCACAAACATCTGGGGCTGCACCTCGGCCGAAATACCGGTGCCGTTGTCGGCGATGCAGATGCGCACCCGCCCCTGGCCCGGCTCGTCGCCCAGGGGCTCCAGAATGGCCACCACCTCGGGAGTACGCCCTTCTGGCACCGCTTGCAACGCATTTATAATCAGATTATTAAATGTTCGCACCAGCAGACTTTCGTCGGCGAATACCACATACTGGTCGGGGTCCGTATCAGGCGGCAGCGTGAGGCGGATACCGCCGCCGCCGGGCCGGCTCTGGTGCAGATGCACGCAGCGGCGCAGAATCGGTACCACATCGAGCCGCTCGGGGCGCATAGCGGGCAGGTTGGTGAAATTGCTGAACGAGGTGGCAATGTCGGTCAGCACGTCAATCTGGGTGATGAGCGTTTGCGACACTTTGGTAAGTAGTTCCTCCAAATTTGGGCGTCGGTCCTGGATGGCGCGCTGCAGAAACTGCAAGCTCAGCTTCATGGGTGTGAGCGGGTTCTTGATTTCGTGGGCCACCTGCCGGGCCATTTCGCGCCAGGCGGCTTCTTTTTCCTGAATGGCCAGCTCCTCCTTGCTCTCGTCCAGCTTCAACAGCATATGGTTGTACTCGCGCACCAGCAGCCCAATTTCGTCCTCCGACTCGTAGGCCAGCATCTCGTTCTGGCCCGTAAGCGTGGTTTGGCGCAGCTTCTCGGTGAGCAGCTTCAGTGGCTCCGTCAGCAGGCGCGAAGCCAGGAAGGCTAGCCCCAGAAACAGGATAAACATGAGCGTGAAGATGTTGAGCACGGTGCTTATCAGCTCGGTGAGCTTATTGTCGAGGTCTTTCTCCGAATCAAAAAACGGAATACCCACGTAGCCGAGCACCGGCCCGGAACGCCCATTTTCCATGCTGGAGCGCAACGGCAGGTATAATGCATTGAAGGACAGGGTACCGGCCTGCTCCGTGAGCAGGGCGCGGGGCTGACCATCCTCGCTGAGCTCTGTAATAGCCCGCGGGTTCATGAGCGTGCTTAGCAGGCTGGCCTCGAAAATAAGCGGCTGGCTGCTCACGAGCAGCTCGCCGCGGGCGTCATACAGGTTGAGGTCGGTTTCGGTGAGCGACGCTACGTTTTCGGCCAGCTCCACGAGGTCGGCGCGGTTGGCGTCTTCGGCCAGCAAGGCCCGGTTTTTCAGCAGGTTTTCCTGCACGGCCTGGCCTCGCCGCAGATAAGAGCGCAGCAGATCGCGCTTGTATGAGTTAGTTACCTGCCCGGCAATAGCGGCACTCACCACTACCAGCGGCACCAGCACCCCCAGGTTCAGAAACACCTGAATTTTGGTGCTGAAGTTGGTGCGCAGCATGGAGCGGTACCGGCCGCGCGCCAGCAGTATAACTCCCATCAGCAGAAGCCAGCAGAAGCTATAAAGCAGAAACAGAAACGAGAAATTGGCCAGCCAACCAGTGAACGAGTACGTGGCCGTTGTCACCACCACCAGCCGGTCGGATTTACCCGATCCGCGTACGGCCAGATGGTGGTAGCCGTTTATTACCAGCCCCGTGGAGTACAGGCGCGGATCGGCAAAGAGGCGGGGCAGCAGTTCGTTGACATAATCAAAGTCGCCTTCGCTGTACACCAACTGGTTTTTCTCGAAACCCGCGTAGCTCAAATCGGTTCCCAGTTGGGGCTGAAAGAACTTCTGGTCGACCAGCAGTTCGGGCACCACGCTGTTCGCAGTTAGCTTTTTCAGCGTCAGTTCCAGCGCAATGGTACTGTTGCCCTGCTCGGGGTCGGGGGCGGGCACGGCAATAAAGGCCACATAGCGCCGCGAATCGAAAGCGCGGTTGCCGTCGCGTACCAGGTAAATGTTAGGGTAATCGGTGGGGCTGGCGTTGCGCAGCAGATACTCGCGGGTAGTCTGGAGGTTGCCCCCAATGGCCACGCCCCGCCCCTCGGGCCGGAATAGCAGCACCCGCACCTCGTATTTGTCGAAATAGTCGCGCAGGTAGTACTTCACTACCTTTTGCTTGATCAGGTCGAGGTTGATAAAGGGGCTGGCCAGCATCGTGCGCAGCACTGGGTCGCGGGCCATTTCACCGCCGCGCTCCACCAGCAGGTACTCGCCTTGCAAATCGTTGTCGGTTAGCAGGTTGGAGGCCAGGTTTTGCTTGTTGAGCGTGAGCTGGCGGTTGAAATGCTCGTAGAGCGCCAAGGCTCCCACCGCCGAGCTCAAGGCCAGCATCACAAACACGAACAGGTATAGCTGGTACGGCAGAGCGGCGGCGGCCGGTACCAGCCCCGTAAGCCGCAGCCCCAGAAAAAAGGCGAGTGTGAACCCCAGTAGCGTACTGTGCACCAACTGCAGGCCCAGGCCAGCCGCCAGAAATACTACGGCCGAAAGCAGCAACAGTCCCGCCCCCAAATAGCGCGTGGAGGGCCGCACTACCCGCACAAACACCTGCGCCAACAGATAAAAGCCCACCACATAGCTGCCGGTGTGCAGCACAATGGCCAGGCCCAGCAACACCTTAAATGGGCTCACCTGAATGTCCTGGGTGATATCGAGCAGCAGCTGCGAGTTGCTGAAGCTGCTGCTGTAGAAATCGTAGAGCAACTCCAGCAGCCCATAGAAGCCCAGCACCACGCCGGTTCCCAACGCCATGCGCAGCTGCCAGCTTCGTAGCCGCTCTACCCGGCGCGGCAGCCCGTAGCGCCGAAACAGCCGCAGCCCGTACCAAGCACCCACGGCCAGCAGCACGGCGTTGAGCAGCAGGTCGCCCAGCGAAGGAGAAAGCCAGGACGCCGCATATACCCTTGGGTCGAAGAGCCGGAACTCCAGCAACGAAAACGGCAGACTTAGCTGTAGCATCACGGCGCGCAGTGCCAACAGCGGTAGCAGCACCAACAGCACCCCGGCCAGTGCCTGACCCTGTGCAAACCGGCGGCGCGCCCATAGCACCCAGGCCGCCACATAGGCTCCCACGCCCAGCAGCAACAGCGCCAGCGGCAGGTATTTACCCGTAATGGCATCGGCCTGCAGGCTTTCCACCGAAAACAGGTAGTTACCCTCGTTCGATACTACCCGGGGCCGGCCCGTATCGGTTTTCTCCACCAGCAGCCGCACGTTCTGGCCCTGGAAAACACCCTGGCCGTTGCCGTCGCGCAGGTAGCGGTTGCTGATACCGTAGCTGATTTCGAGCGGAATGTACGTTAGCAGCACGTACGGCCCCTCGGCGTGGCGCAGCACTAAAAACTTGCCGAAGCGGGTTTCCAGCAGCCGCTCGTGGTAGCGCTGGGTGGCCTGCTCCACATCGGGGCGCACGGCGTGGTCGGACCAGTACAGCAGCTGCTCGTTGCGGAACACGAACGTCGGGTAGGTCGTGTGGCTCGTCAGGCTACGGAAATCTACCCTGCCGGTAGCCAAGCGCTGTAGCACATCCGTCGATTCCCGCTCGCCCGTCAGCTCGGCTTCCATCAGTACCTCCTGCAGCCGGGTAGCCGAGGCCTGCAGTACCAGCTTGGGGTCCTGGCCGTAGCGGTTGCTCGCGTACGCCCCCACAAAGCACAGCGTTGCCAGCAGCAGCAGCCAGCGCGGAAGATTACGACGAAGTTTCAAACAGATACCACAAGTAAGGCAGGGCTGTAAACCTACAACCTTGGGGCCAAAAAAAACGCCCCCCGAAGGCGGCGTATAATTTAATGGCTATACCGGAAGTGGCCATGCTATCAGCGAGCCTGGCTGGCTTCAGCATACTGCGGGTTATAGTCCACACCGCCAAACAGATAAAGCATCAGCGTGCGGGAGTAGCGCAGATTAGAGGGAGTCATCAGCACGGCTACTATTGCTACGGCCGTTATGTAAACCCACGTATCGGGGTCGCCGAGTAGGTAGTATACCAGCGCGCCAATCACGAGCATCATACCCGTCGAGAAGCCAAAGCTGATGTACATGGCGCCCCAGTAAAAGCCCGGCTCAGGCTCGTAAACCTGGCTGCACACCGGGCACTGGGCAGGCATTTCGGTGAAATGAGCCAGGTTGAGGGCCGAGTGCGTGAACAGCGGGCCACGGCGGCAACGTGGGCAGCGCTGCTGCACTACGCCCGCCAGCATCGAGCCGGCCGCAACAGGATATGCCTTAGAGGCCATCCTGGGCAGCTTTCTTCTTCTTTTTCTGCTGGTTTGTATGGCGGTACCAAAAAAAGCCCACGCTGCCAATCAGCAGGTACGGAATGGCCATCAGGTATACTATGCCTTTGTTGAGGCCCGTAGTATCGTAGCTGTCCTTGTCTTTGCCACCCGCTACCAACTGGGTTTTGCACAGTGTGCACTGGGCCTGGGCGGGTGCTGGCACCAGCACACTCAGCAGCAGCGTTACCAGCAGAGCCAGCAGCCCTATTACAACAGATTTCTTCATGGCGTTGAGATGATAAACGTGTCCTTGTATAACCCTGAAACCGGCCCCGAAGGTTCGGCAACAGCTCTTTCTAAGAGGTGTAGTAAGGCGAAATCATGAAATACACAATAACACCTGTTACCGATACGTACAGCCATACCGGATACGTCCAGCGGGCAATACGACGGTGCTTCTGAAACTGCTCGGTGAGGGCGAAGTAGAGCGTGAACAGTACCAACCCTACAGTAGCGGCCGCCAATACGATATGGGTCAGCAGAATGAAGTAATATATGCCCCGAATCAACCCCTGGCCGCCAAATGTAGTGCTGGCCACCTGCGAGTGGTAGGCCACATACGACACCAAAAACAACGAGCCAAGCAGAAAGGCCAGCCCCATCATGGCGCGGTGCCGGGCCACCTGCTTGTTGCGGATGAAGTAGTAGCCCAGCATCAGACACACTGCTGTCAGTGAATTGAGCCCGGCATTGACGGCGGGCAGGGACTTCACGTTGAGACCCGGAATGACAAACACGCCGGGAAAGTAATACAGCACGGCTACCGCTACCGGAATAACGGCCCCGAGTACCGCGGCCAGCACTTTGTACTTGGCAGCACCGACAGCAGGGTTGGTAAGTGGATCAGGGGTTGTCATAGATGTAGAGCAATACGCTGATTTCAGTGATGAGCCGGTTCATGTCCCGCTCGCTGGTGCCGTTGTAGCGGCCACGCACATAACCGTCGCGGTCTACAAGCAGCACAACAAGCGGATAAGTGCTGGCACTGGTGGTTGTAGCGGAAGGTAGAAGCCGGAACTCCTGCTCTAATAACCGGTTCACCTTGCTTTCGTTTCCGGTCAGGAAAAACCATTTGCCGGCAATGGCTCCTGCCTGCTCGGCGTAGCGTGCAGCTACGGCCACCGAGTCTGAACTGGCAAGCACCGAGGCCAGCCGCACCCGGGGCTCCTGCCGGTATTTCTCCTGCAGCCGCACTAGCTGGGCGGTCTGGCGCTGGCATTCGAGTGGGCAGCCGGGCGGTAATACGCTCAGCACATACAGGCCCTGGGCCTTTAGCTCGGCACCGGTTACCTCGCGTCCGCCGGCACCCTCGCGCAACTGGAACGACCCGAGTTGGTGGAAAACAGTATCGCGCTGCCATTTTCCGGCCACTAGCGTCGAGTCAACGCGTTCGGGCAGATAAAAGGGCAGCGCGTAACGGTTGGTACCGAAGCCTTTCAGAAACAGAAAAGCTAAGACCGGAACCAGCAACATCAGGCCCAACAGTAATACTTGTTGGGGCCGCATAAACTAGAAAATAGCTTCGTGAATGGCGTTACCCTCGGTAATGAGCGCCACCAGTAGCCAAATCAACAGACCCATCGGAATCATGATTGTCCAGATAAGTCCTTTGGTTTCATGCTTCAAGTGCATGAACTCGGCCACGATGAAGAATGCCTTGAAAATGGTCAGGATGATGAAAATCGAGTTGCGCATCGTGCTCGAAGGCATAACGAAAGCAATCAGGAATTCCAGTGCCGTAATAGCGGTGATAATCCAGAAAGTTTTCCAGATCCAGGCCGTATTGGGCTTCGGAATTTCGCCGGCATGGGCCGGCATTTGCGTGGTGTGATTAGCCATGAGCGTAGAAGTAAATCACGAAAGCCGACTGGGCGCCCCATTGGGTGCCAGCCGGCCTCGAAGCCAGGAAAATTAAACCAGGTAGAAGAAGGTGAAGACGAACACCCACACTAAGTCAACGAAGTGCCAATAGAGGCCAATTTTCTCCACCATCTCGTAGTGGCCACGCTTTTCGAACGTGCCGTTGGTAGTGGCGATGAAACAGTAAATCAGCAGACAGATGCCCGAGAATACGTGCGTACCGTGGAAACCGGTAATGAAGAAGAACAGGTCGGCAAACAGCACCGGACCGTACTGGTTGACAGCCAGATTGGCTCCAAAGAACCGGGTGCCATCGTTCATCAGCGTGCCCTCATCGGTGCCGCCAATAAAGTGGCTCCACTCCCAGGCCTGGCAGCTAACGAAAACTGTTCCGAACAGAATCGTCCAGAGCAACCACTTCTGCACATCTTTCTTGTCGAAACGCTGCCCAGCTTCTACGGCCAGTACCATTGTTACCGACGAGAAGATGAGAATCATCGTCATCAGGGCCACAAAGGCCAGTGGCAGATCGACACCGTGCAGACCGGGAAAGGAGTTGAATACTTTCTCCGGAATGGGCCAGTAAGCGGTAGAGAACTCAAAGGCCTCAGGCGAGCCAGTGTAAGGCAGGTACCGGTGGCGGATGAGGCCGTAAGTAGTCAGAAAGGCAGCGAACGTGAAGGCGTCCGACAGCAGGAAGAACCACATCATCAGCTTGCCGTAGCTGGCATTGAAGGGCTCGTTGCCGCCGTCCCAGGTGCCAGTGCGCGGCTTATCCAGGGCAGAATCGGAAATTGCCTGCGTCGTCGGGGAAATGGTGGACATAGCGTGCGGGGGAGTTTACAACAATCTAGTGGTTCAAAAGTAAGAACAAATACAGGTACAACCAAAGTACACCCAGGAAGTGCCAGTAGATGGTAACGTTGCCAATGGAGAGCATTTCACGGGAATGCACCTGATACTTAAAGCTTTTCCACACAACAACCAGCAGAAAGATAAGGCCCGTAATGAGGTGAAAACCGTGAACTCCGGTTAATACATACAGAAATGAACCGGAAGGGTTGGAATCGGTACCCGCAAAAAAGATGCGGCCCTCAACTAGCTGGCCCCAGAGCAACCATTGGCCTATCAGAAACGCCATGCCCAACCCGAAGGTGAGCAACAATGCTAGGCGTACTTGCTTGAGGTCGTCGCGGCGCGCGGCCACCCACGCCCACTGCACCGTAGCCGAGCTCAGTAGCAGCACTACCGTGGTGTACAGGAAGCCCGGAGGCAAATTAAATTCCAGCCAGTTGCCTTCGTTACGACGCACAATGTAGGCACTCGTATAGGCGGCAAAAATCATGAAGATGCTGACCATCATCAGCATGAGCAGAAACCGGGTCGGATGTATTCCAGTAGCCGGCTCCTTGGTATTCAGGGCTTCGTTAGCAAGCATATTTATGGAAATGAGATTGAGTGGTGAGAAGTGAGCCAGACATCAGAACATGGAATTGAAAGAATCCGAGCCCTGCATCTGTTTGTTTTTAACACTGAGATGCAGCCTTTTGTCTCACTTCTCAGGTTGCAAATCTCACTTCTAAACAAAGAGTTACATTTTATCCAGCACTAGCGCAATCTGCACGATGGGCAGGTACAGAAAGGAGCCGAACATGATGCTCATAGCGGCTTTTTTGCTGACAGTCCGCATCAAGTAAAATGTCTGCATCAGGAACAGCACCCCGCACACGGCTGCCACCATCGGGTACACAGTGCCGGTCATTCCAAAGTAGAAGGGCAGCAGGCTGAGCGGAATCAGCACCATGGTGTAGGTCATTATCTGGAAGGCCGTGCGCAAATCCTTCTTGCCGGGTGAGGGCAACATCTTGAATCCGGCCTTCTTGTAATCGTCATCGAGCACCCAAGCAATTGCCCAGAAGTGCGGGAATTGCCACATAAATTGGATGCCGAATAGAATCCAGCCCTGCAGGCCCAGAAAGCCGGTAGCTGCCACCCAACCGATAAGCGGCGGCAACCCACCTGGAATGGCCCCAACAGCCACGCAAATCGGTGAGATTGTTTTGAGCGGCGTGTACACGAACCCGTACAGAATTAGGGAAAGCAACGCCAGTGCCGCCGACAGCGGATTGAACACGAGCGCCAACAGCGTGAGCCCAGCCCCGCCCAATATAACCGTGAACCCCCAGGCCTCCAGCGGGCTAAGAATACCCAGTGGCAACGGCCGTTGCGCAGTGCGCTTCATCTGCCGGTCGAGCTCAATTTCGAAAATCTGGTTGATTGTGTTAGCCGCTCCCGTAACGGCGAGCCCGCCTACCATTACCAGCAGTGCCTGTCCCCAATGCAGTTCATTGGCCCCAAGCAAATAGCCAATGGCGCTGGAGAAAGCCACCGTGAGGGCCAGCCGGAACTTAATCAACTGGAAGTACGCCTTAGCCTTACGCATTAACGGGAGAAAAACGGTATGTATGGCGGAAAACCACCCCCTAACGGGGCTGCAAAGCTACGCAACAACGGCCGGAGTAGCCACCTGCGGCTGCATCTTCGTGGCCCGGTTGTAGACTACCAGTGCCTGAAACTGGGTTCCGAAGAGTACAGTAGCCAGCGTGAGGTGAATGGGCTGCGCGAAAGCCGGAAAGGCCAAATAGGCCAGCGTGATGCCTGCCAGAATTTCGCCTACCACCAGCACAGCAATAGCCACAGCCAGCCGGTGCAGCCCCCGCGAAGGCAGCCTATAGAGAGTATATACCATGTAGGCATTAAGCAGCACAATGAGGATAGAGAACGAACGATGCACCTTAAAGGTGGTCCCCAACTGGTCTATCCAGCCGGCGCGGCCGAGGTAATGACTGGCCGAAGCCAGCAGATCCACTTCCTCACGCACTTGGGTACCCAGTACAATCTGGCCAAAGGTGAATAGCACGGCCACCACTAGCGCAGCTTTCAGGCCCGGCAACGACTGTATACCTTCTTCGATACCACTACCCGGGCGCTGCGAACGAATCACAGCATACAGCAGCATTCCTACAATCACAAGGGCTAGGCCCATATGTATGGTTACCATAATGGGCAGCAGGTTAGTAGAGACAACCAACGACCCCAGCCAACCCTGCACGCCGGTAAGCAGAAACGAGCCCAATGCCAGCCAGAACACCGGCCGGTCGCGCCGCCAATAGGGAAGCGCAAATAGCACAGTGGCAAACACAAACACTCCGATAAGTGCCCCTACCAAGCGGTTGATATATTCAATCCAGGTTTTAACCGGGTTAAAATCAGTTTCGATGTATTGTGAAGGATGGTCGAAAATATCACCTGCTACTTGGTGAAAGCCCATGCTTTCGAGCCGGGCAGCCAGCTTCTCATTCTTAGCCACCCGCTGGGCCAGGTAGATATCCTTGTAATCGGCCGGCAACTGACTGATGTGCGTAGGCGGCACCCAGGTACCAAAGCACTTAGGCCAGTCGGGGCAGCCCATGCCTGAGCCAGTGCTACGTACAATGCCACCTATCAGAATCAGAACGTACACGGCCGCTACGGTCAGGATACCTACGAACCGGAAGCGGCGCACAAAAGCAGGAGTTACCATTGATTTAAGGACTGTTTACTGCAAACTGTTAGCCAGTGAAAAAGCTATTTTGAAGAATAGTTGAGGGCCTGTCATGTAAGCCTTACCCCTGTTGCCCTTTCTCTTATACACAACCATCCAAGGTGCAAATTGCTTCTTGTAAAGGCTGTAATTATCCTTATTTAGTTAAGCGTCCATTGATGATTATCGCGCAAAAAAACAGGCCGCCGTTGGTACGGTGGCCTGTTTTCTAATGCACTCACCAAATGGTGCTTACTCCATTTCCTTCTCGTAGGGCAAGTTTGAAGACTGCGTCTGCGAGTAGGGTACGGTTTGAGGAATGAAGTCCTCTTCAGCGCCAGGCTTGCTGTAGTCGTAGGGCCAGCGGTGCACGGCGGGAATGTCGCCGGGCCAGTTGCCGTGGCCGGGAACAACCGGCGTTGTCCACTCCAGCGTCGTCGAGTTCCAAGGATTCTCGGTGGCACGACGGCCGCGCCAGATGCTGTAGAAGAAGTTGAAGATGAAGATGAACTGGCCAATAAATGCCACGATGGCAGCTATTGAAATAAACTTGTTCAAGTCGGCGAACTGGCTGAACGTATCGAAACCAGTCCAAGCGTAGTAGCGACGGGGGAAGCCGGCAATACCGACATAGTGCATCGGCAGAAATACCAGATACACCCCAATGAACGTCAACCAGAAGTGGATGTAGCCTAGCTTCTCGTCCATCATGCGGCCGAACATTTTGGGGAACCAGTGATATACCCCAGCCCACAGGCCAAAGAAAGCCGACGAACCCATTACCAAGTGGAAGTGAGCTACCACGAAGTACGTGTTGTGCAACTGAATGTCGAGAGCAGCGTTGCCAAGAACGATACCCGTCAGACCACCGGCAATGAACAACGATACGAAACCGATAGAGAACAGCATGGCCGTAGTGAAGCGGATGTTACCGCGCCACAGTGTAGCCAGCCAGTTAAATACCTTCACGGCCGAAGGCACCGCAATAATCAGCGTCAGGAACATGAATACCGATCCAAGGAAAGGGTTCATACCGGTTACGAACATGTGGTGAGCCCACACGATGAAGGAAAGCAACGAAATGCCAAGCAGCGAACCAATCATGGCGCGGTAGCCGAAGATGGGCTTACGAGCATTGGTAGCCAAAATTTCCGACACCATGCCCATCGCAGGCATAATCACGATATACACCTCGGGGTGTCCTAGGAACCAGAACAAGTGCTGGAACAGGATAGGAGAACCACCGGTGTTTGGCAAGGCCTGACCAGCAATGTAGATATCCGACAGGAAGAATGAAGTACCAAACGAGCGGTCAAAAATCAGCAGCAAGGCAGCCGAGAACAGTACCGGGAAAGCCAGCAGACCTAGAATGGCCGTCAGGAAGAAAGCCCAGATAGTCAGGGGGAGCTTGCTCATGCTCATGCCCTGGGTCCGCAGGTTGATAACGGTGGTGATGTAGTTCACACCGCCCAGCAGCTGCGATACGATGAACAGCGCCATCGATACCAGCCAAAGTGTTTGGCCAGCGCCCGAGCCGGAAATAGCTTGGGGAAGTGCCGAAAGAGGCGGGTAAATTGTCCAGCCAGCCGCAGCAGGTCCGGTTTCGATGAACAGCGAGGCGAACATAATCACACTGGACACGAAGAAGAACCAGTAGGATAGCATGTTCATGAAGCCCGACGCCATATCGCGGGCACCAATCTGCAACGGAATAAGAAAGTTGGAGAACGTACCCGATAGACCAGCCGTCAGCACGAAGAACACCATGATGGTGCCGTGCATCGTTACCAACGCCAGGTAGAATTCCGGGTTTAGCTTACCAGCTTCAATCCACTTGCCCAGAAACGGCGTGAGCCACTCCAGAGTAGCCTCAGGCCAGCCTAGTTGCAAGCGGAAAAGGCTGGATAGCGTACCGCCGATAACAGCCCAGAAGATACCTGAAATCAGGAATTGCTTGGCAATTACTTTGTGGTCGGTGCTGAAAACGTATTTCTGCAGAAAGCTCTGCTCGTGGTGCTCGTCGTGGTGCGCGTGGTCGTGGCCCGGTTCGGTTGCCCCGATGCCACCCTGCACCTGCTTTTGCGTGGGAAAGTTAGCTGCCATAGGTAAAACGTGCAGTAAGAATGTTTAAAGCGAAGCCTTAGCGGCTGCAGGCGTTACCACCGCAGCAGCAGCCGGTGTGGCTGGCACTTTGTTAACCAGTTTTTCCGACTTCTGTTTGAAGCTGGCCAATACTTCTGGGTTCTGATCTGAGAACGATTTCTGCTGAGCGAACCAGTTGACATAATCGTCAGGCTCATCCACGATAATGCTCATCTTCATTGCGAAGTGACCACGACCGCAAATCTGGTTGCAGGCCAGTTCATAATTGAAATTCGGGTTACCGGTCTGGGCCCGCATCTCATCGGTTGTTTTGGTAGGCGTAAACCAGAACTTGGTAGGCATACCTGGCACAGCATACATCTGTACCCGGAAATTGGGCATGTATACTGAGTGGAGTACGTCGCGCGAGCGGATGCGCAACAACACCGGATGCCCCTTAGGAACGTGGATTTCACCGGCTGTGAAGTCATCGACACCGTTCTGGTCACTCAGGTCGAAGCCGAACTCATTTACAGCATCAATTAAGCGGTAGTTCACCACGCCCAGCTTCTGGTCGCGACCAGGATAACGCACCAGCCAGTTGAACTGCTTGCCCATTATCTCCAGCACAACCGCGTCTTTAGGGGCAGGACCAGTGATACGAGTCCATTCCTTCCAGCCAGCAAACACCAGGGCCGCCATTACAATAGCTGGAATCAGCGTCCAGATAACCTCAATCTTGTTGTTGTGGGGAAAGAAAAAGGCCCGACGGTTTTCCTTATGCTGATACCGGTAAGAGTACCAGAACAGCAATACCTGAGTCAGCACAAAGGCTACGCCCAGAATGGCCATCGACACCCAAAACATTTTATCGGTAGCCAAGCCGTGTACGGAAGCAATCGGCGGGTTCATCTTGTCGAAGTTCTCAATGAACGACCAAGCGAACCAAGCGCCGCCACCTATCAGGAATACCATACACATGATGGCATTAACGCGGTTACTGACGCCCACCTCCCGATTAGAGCTGCCTGAGAAAATAGAAGTCAGAATCTGGAGACGAAACAACAGGCCGAATACGACCAGTAACAGCGCCAAAACCAGAACAATGCTCAGAGTAGTCATTTGCAAGGGTAGAAGTGAGAGTTGAGAGGCTAAAAGAGCGTACTTGTCATCAAAACAAGACTAACTTTTTACTACTCAATACTCAGGTCTGAGATTAAGTAGTGTGATGAACGCTCTCGTCGAGGAAGGGATGATGAATCGGGGTCAGCGACGCCTGAGCCAAACGTTTGGTCATCAAAATCAGGAAGCTGCCGAGGAAAATCAGCGCGATGCCAATCTCAATAATAAACCCGTTTTCCCCCTTCATTGTTCCGGGCATGAACATCAAATAGAAGTCAGACCAATGGCCAATCAGAATGGCAATGCTCACAATTTTAAGCATGATCATCTGACGCTTCGCATCCCGGGTCATCAACACCAAGAAGGGGAAGACGAAGTTGACGAATAGGTTGCCATACAACAACCAGGTGTAGCGACCATTGAAGCCACCCAGACGCTGGTTGAAGTACACCGACTCCTCAGGCATGTTGGCATACCAGATGAGCATGAACTGTGAGAACCACAGGTAGGTCCAGAAAATACTGAAGCCGAACATGAACTTACCCAGATCGTGCAAATGGCCGTCTTTCAAGAGGGGCAGGTAGCCGGCCTGCTTGAGCAGGATGGCGCACAACGTAACGGCTGCAATACCGGATACCCACCATGAGGCAAACACATACCAGCCGAACAGAGTAGAGAACCAATGCACATCAACCGACATCACCCAGTCCCATGCTGACATAGACGATGTTACGGCATAGAACACCAGGAAAAGGGCCGATACATTGATGCTTTTGTGGAAGTAAGCGGTGCCACCGTTCAGGTCCTCGGCCAACGACAGATCACGTAGTCGCTTGGTGAAGTAGATCCACAGGCCAAGATAAATGACCATCCGAATAACATAGAACGGCACGTTCAGGAAGCCTGATTTGCCGGCAACAATGGCATCGTAGTTGGCATCAGCCTTGTCCATAATACCGGGTACGGTCCAATGGAACAGGTCGTAGTTAATGAAGTTCAGGCCGAACACGATCAGCATAATCACCAAGCCGGGAATCAACCAAGCGCTGAGGGCCTCATTGATTCGCTTTACCACAACCGACCAGCCCGCATAAGCTACGTACTGAATAGCCATGAACACGGTGCCAATGGCCGAAACGCCCGTAAAGAATACGTTGCTGTGCCATAAGCTCACTATAATTCGCTTTAGCCAAGGCGCGCTGCTATGATGTTCACCGCCACCATGGCCGGCAACAGCTGCGCCGTGGGCAGCCGTGGCTCCATGAGCAGCGGCTGCTCCTTCGGCCGCCTCATGGCCGCCACCGCCGAACAGCGAGACGATAACACCCACTACCAGCAGAACTACACCGGCAATGATAATGAGCATGAAGTTCTTACGAGCGCCTGGAGTTACCTCCAGATACTCCGCCGTAACGCTTTCCTGATGTGTCAGAGTTGCCATAGCAGGGGATTAAATAGCTTCGCCGTTGCGTGCCGGGTCGCCCGCTCCGGGGTTCTTCGACATCTCGTTCGAGCCAGCTTTTGTAGGGTTCGTTTTCATCTGGCCTGACGTCATAATCGAGTCGGCCGTGGGTACGTTGGCATTAGGGCTGCCAACTTTTACCATATCAGCCAGCCCATCTGGGCCTTTGCCAAGCTGCAGAGCCCGCACATACATGGCGATTTTCCACCGCTCTTCAGGGTTCACCTGCGAGCCGTGTGGCATCATGCGGTTACGTCCCCACTGAATAACGTGGTAAATGTGACCGTCATTCTGGTTCTTATAGGCACCTGTAGAGTAGTTGGGCACCCCTTTGAACTTGATACCTACCGGACCCTGTCCATCACCCTGCTCACCATGGCAATGCTGGCAGTTACGCGAGTATAGTACCTTGCCTTCCTCCAAGTGAGTTTTGGAATAGGCATAAGGATTAGTTAGCGTAGTCTCTGCCGTTTCTACATCATCCTTAGCGATGTGCGTGTAGTAGGCCATTTTACCACGCGGAATGGTTCCGACGGCCGGCGTACGCTCGTTGATACCCATTGGGTTGATGCGGTTAGCACCTACCTGGCTCAGTGGCTCGTACGGAATGGAAGTGTACATCTCAGGAGCGTACTCCAAGCCTGGGTCGTTGGCCTGATTACAGCCCGTGGTCAGCGCCGCAGCCAGCAGCACCGCCGACGCCTGTAGCGATATTTTCAGCAAGTGCATCATTAGAACTTGGACATTTCTTTTTGATTAACCTCCGACGCGCCATTCTCACGCAGAATCTGCGTAAGCTTGTTCATATCGGTGTTCTCATTCACCTCAATGGCCATAACGAACTTGTCGTCAGTCGAGCGAACGTCCAGTACTGGTGTTCTCCAGCGCGGATATAGTTTGCTGATGGCGTAGAAGGTAATAACCATTCCGTGACAGCAGAAAAGCACCGTCAGTTCGAACGATACCGGAATGAAAGCGGGTAACGCAATGTGGGGTTTACCACCGATAATCATCGGCCAGTCAAAACCCAGCATGTAAATCTGCATCCACAGCGCAAACGACAGGCCGGTGAGACCGAAGAAGAACGCGGCAATGGGCAGGCGCGACCGTTCGATACCCAAGGCGTCGTCGATGCCGTGGATTGGGAACGGGGTGAAGACTTCGTAGATTTTAACGCCGGCTTCCCGAACGTTTTCCACGGCGTGCAGCAGCACGTCCTCGTCTTCGAAAATACCGAGGGCGAAGCGCTTAGTCATGCTTATCGTAGTTTACCGGGGCCGAAGCGGGCACACCGTGGGTGGTAACGGGTTGAGGGGCGTGGTGCGGGTCCCGGCCGGTATAGGTCGGGCCATTGTCTACCGTGTATTTGAGCACCGACTTCACCTCGGCCATGTTGATAACCGGGAAGAACTTGGCAAACAACAGGAACAGCGTGAAGAACAGGCCGATAGTACCCACGTAGATGCCTACGTCGATAATTGTGGGCGAGAACATAGCCCACGAAGAAGGCAGGTAGTCGCGGTGCAACGAGGTAACGATAATCACGAAACGCTCGAACCACATACCGATGTTCACGATGATCGAGAGGATAAACGTGAGCGGGATGCTGTAGCGCACCTTACGGAACCACACCAGCTGAGGCGTAATCACGTTGCAGGTCATCATGGCCGCGTAAGCCCACCAGTATGGACCAGTGGCCCGGTTGATGAAAGCGTAGGATTCATACTCTACCTGCGAGTACCAGGCAATGAAGAACTCCGTGATATACGCCACACCCACGATGGAGCCGGTTACCATCATGATTTTGTTCATGAGGGCGATGTGCTCGATGGTAATGTAGTCTTCCAGCTTGAATACAACCCGGGTAATGAGCATCAGCGTCAGTACCATGGCGAAGCCCGAGAAGATAGCACCAGCCACGAAATAGGGCGGGAAGATGGTGGTGTGCCAGCCCGGTACGACCGAGGTAGCAAAGTCCATTGATACGATGGTGTGTACCGAGAGTACCAGCGGAGTCGAAACACCGGCCAGAATCAGCGAAACAGTTTCATAGCGGCTCCAGTGCTTGGCCGAACCTTTCCAGCCCATGCTCAGCAGCGAGTAAGCTACTTTGGCAATTGGGCCCTTAGCCCGGTCGCGGATGGTAGCGAAGTCAGGAACCAGACCCGTGTACCAGAACACCAGCGACACGGTGAAGTACGTCGAGATGGCGAATACGTCCCAGAGCAGGGGCGAGTTGAAGTTCACCCACAGCGAGCCAAACGTATTCTGCAGTGGGAATACCCAGTAAGCCAGCCACGGACGGCCCATGTGCAATACAGGGAACATGGCCGCGCAGATTACGGCGAAAATGGTCATGGCCTCGGCAGCGCGGTTGATGGAGGTCCGCCACTTCTGACGGAACAGCAGCAATACAGCCGAAATCAGGGTGCCGGCGTGGCCGATACCTACCCACCACACAAAGTTGGTGATATCCCAGGCCCAGCCAATGGTTTTATTCAGACCCCACTCGCCGATACCGTACCACAGGGTGCGGTAAACCGAGTAGAAGAATACGCCGAGGAGCAGAAGGGCAACGCTCAGGGCGGCCATCCACCGAATATTCGGGGCGGCTTCTACCTGGCGGCACACGTCTTGAGTGACGTCGTGGTACGTTTTCCCCCCGGTTACGAGCGGCTCCCGTACAGGTGATACGTGCTGCATAATGGTTGAATTTGGTTGTTGGGGCTTCAGGAATTCGGGGACTTGGCTTCGTGGCGAATGAACTGGCGCTAAAAAACCAACTCCCTAAATCCCCAACAAGCTAAGCACCGATAATTAAACGTTGAAATCGAGTTGATCCGTGTTTCGGATTTTGGTCAGGTACGTGATGTTTGGCTGCACGTTGATGGAGTCCAGGGCGTGGAAAGCCCGCTCGCCATCCTCGCGGCGCAACAGCTGCGAAAGGCGCGACTCGGGGTCGCGCATGTCGCCGAACACGATGGCCTGGGTAGGGCACGACTGGGCGCAGGCCGAGACGACTTCGCCATCCCGCGGACGACGCTTCTCTTTCTTGGCTTCGAGCTTGCCCAGTTGAATCCGCTGCACGCACATGGAGCATTTCTCCATTACGCCGCGGGCCCGAACGGTTACGTCCGGGTTGAGCACCATGCGGCCCAGGTCAGTGAACATGTGGCCGTTAACGGTTTCGAACTTCTCGTTAGAGTAGTAAGAGAACCAGTTGAAACGACGCACTTTGTAAGGACAGTTGTTGGCGCAGTAGCGCGTACCCACGCAACGGTTGTAGGTCATCTGGTTGAGACCTTCCGAGCTGTGGGTGGTGGCCAATACCGGGCACACCGTTTCGCAGGGCGCGTGGTTGCAGTGCTGGCACATGAGGGGCTGGAACACTACCGACGGGTTGGCCGACGGATCTTCCATGGCCGCGTACGTATCAAGCTTGCCCTTCTCGTCGAAATCTTCCTTGGTGGCGTCGGAGCTATAGTAGCGGTCGATACGCATCCAGTGCATTTCGCGGCGGTTGATTACCTCCTGCTTGCCTACTACAGCCACATTGTTTTCGGCCTGGCAACCAATTACGCACGCCCCGCAACCAATGCACGAGTTGAGGTCAATGGCCATGCCCCAGTGGTGGTTCTTGTATTCGTAATCCTGCCACAGTGACACTTTTGCTGGTGCCTCTAACCCGTCGGGAGTCGAAATTCTAACGTATTCAGTTACTTCCTTGGGGTTCTCCTGGTATTGCTTCAGCGACGCCACCTGCACCACTTCCTCGCGGTCCATGATGGTATGGTGAGTTTGGGTCTGGGCAATCGGCGACTGCGTTCCGGTAGCCTCAATCTGCACCGGGGTGGTGTAGTTGACGGCTCCGTTGCGCATCGTCAGCAGTGGCAGCACATTGGCACCAATCTGATCGGCCACTTTGCCGGCAGCCTCGCGGCCGTAGCCGATGGCAATACCAATAGTGCCGGCAGCTTGGCCAGGCTGAATCAGGATGGGCAGCTGGATGCTCTTGCCATTGGCCGTCACCTTCACCACATCACCCTGCTCCCACTTCTGCTCCACGGCATAGGCGCGGGGAACAGTTACGTAGTTGCCCCAGGTAGCCTTCGAAATCGGGTCGGGCAGTTCCTGCAGCCAAGGGTTATTAGCTTGGGCTCCGTTGCCCAGGCCAACTTTCTCATAAACAGCCAGCTCAATACCAGCGCCCTTGTTGGCGCGAATCGCGCTCATGGCGCTGTTAGCGTCCATTGCGGGCTCCAGCTGGGCAGCCGGAGCGGGCAGAGCCGAACCGCGAGCCACGCCATCGTGCACGACCTTATCCCAAGCCTTCACGAAGCCTGCGCTGCCCAATACGCCCTGCCACTGCTGGCGAAGGTAATTGTAGTACGTGGTCGGGTTACCAGCCCAGGTCAGGAGCGAATCCTGCGCCTGACGGGTTGCAAAAAGTGGCGTAATTACGGGCTGGGCCAGGCTCAGGTAGCCGCGCTTAGGCTCATAGTCGTTCCACGACTCCAGGAAATGGTGGTCGGGAGCAGCGTAGAGACACAGCTTGCCGGTTTCATCGAGCCGGTCGTTGAGCGAGATGCTGGTTTTTACTTTGCCAGCCTGCAGTGCTTTGCCCAGTTCGGCACCCATCGGGTGGTCGTACACGGGGTTGGCGTTGTAGAAAATCACCGCGCCAATCTGGCCAGCAATGATGTCCTTGATCAGGCGCGCCATGCGGGCGTCGTCGCCCTGACGGACATAAGAAGGGTTAGCCGTATCGACAGCGGCTGAGCCGAGGGTCTGGTTGATAGCGGCTACCAGCGTCTGGATACCGGGGTCGTTGATACCCGATACGACGAGGCCGCGCGAACCAGCCCGGCGCAGGGCGGTAGCGGCTTCGGCGAGCTTCTTGGAGGCCGGGGCAGCGCCGCCACCTACTACGGCATTATAGAGGTCGGCAGTAGCCGCACCCATAGCCGAAGGCTTCAGCGACTCGCGCACATCGGCGTTGGAGCCGGTAAGCGAAAGGTTGGTTTCGAACTGGTAGTGCTTCGACATGGTACGCCGCTCGCTCGACACCTTGCGGTTCTCTACGTACTGGCGGGCATACTCGACGGGCGAAATCCAGGTACCCAGGAAATCAGCATCGAGGCTTACGATGACGTCGGCCTTGCTGAAATCGTAGGCCGGCAGTACACCACCATTAGCCCGGAGCAGGGCTGATGACGAATTTACATCGTACATCACGTGCTCACCCCCACCGAAGCGAGTGGTGAACTCGTTGATTACTTTTTTGGTCGAAGGGCTGATGATAGTCGGCGACACGATGGCCACGCGGCCGGCACCGGCCAATGCGGCCCGTACTTCCTGGTCAAGCTGGTCGGTAGCAATGCGCTGGCCCTTCTTGGTAAAGAACTGTAGGCGGGCATTATCATACAGGCTAAGCACTGCTGCCTGGCCACGAGCCGAAAGGCCGCCGCGGGTGATAGGCGACTCGGGGTTGCCTTCGAGCTTGATGGGCCGTCCTTCGCGGGTTTTTACCAGTACGCTGTTGTAGTCCTGACCGTTGAAGAACGTGGAAGCGTAGAAGTTGGCGATGCTGGGGTCTACTTCCTCGGGCTTGTTGAGGTAAGGAATAGCCTTACGAACGGGCGCTTCGCAGCTGGCCAGCGTCGCGGCGGCTAATCCGAAGCCCATCAGCTTCAGGAAGTCGCGGCGCGGGGCTACTGTCGCATCCGTCGAACCATGGCCTTCCTTCACCGGCATGAAGTCGGCAAACTCGGTCATGGCGTTCTTGATGAACTCCGGTGAGTTTTCCAGCTCCTCAATTCCCTTCCAGTACTTGGGCGACTCTTGCATTTGTTGGGGGCTTGGGTTCCTGCGCACCGGGGGTCTTATGTTCGACGCCCTGCGGTTTGCAAGAGGGTACTTGTCTTGACTTGGGAAGTTGTATGTATGGCTTATTGGGCTGAAGGTTAAGGAGGGCAGTTTTCGTTACCTTCCGCAACCTTCAGCACTAAGCGCTTAGTAGTGGCACTTCGAGCACTCGGTGCCGCCGTTCGACGATACCGTGAAGGGAACTGCGCCGTTCTTGGAGTCATGCAGCTTCACGAGGTTGTCGTAGTAGCCGTTGCCCTTGGTGTTGAGCGGCGTCTCGCGGTGGCAGTTGATGCACCAGCCCATTGTGAGGGCCGAGTATTGGTAAACCACTTCCATGTTCTCGATAGGACCGTGGCAGGTTACGCATTCCAGACCGGCCACTTGGGTGTGCTGGGAGTGGTTGAAGTAGGCCAGATCGGGGATGTTGTGTACTCGCACCCACTGGATAGGCTGCTTGCGCTCGATGGCACGATAGATCTTCTTGATTTCCGGCGACTCCGTTTTGATCTGCGAGTGGCAGTTCATACAGATGTTAGGCGACGGGATGTTGGCCGACTTGCCCTTGTACACCGAAGTGTGGCAGTAAGCGCAGTTGATCTGGTTTTCACCAGCGTGCAGCTTGTGCGAGAAGGCAATGGGCTGGGTAGGCTGGTAACCCTGGCTTAGGCCCACGCCCATGGCGCCTTGGATAGTTTCATAGAGCACAGCCAGTACAAACACGGTGCCCACGATACCGCGCACGGCCGTCGACTTGTAAATGCGGCTGTAGTCGAAACGCTCCTCGATCTGCTCCCGGTCGCGGCCGTCAAGGTCCTTGCGGCCCCGTAGCACGTCCTTCATGATGTTGGCAATGATAACCAGCGTTACCACCAGTACAATCAGCACCACCACCAGCACAATCAGCAGGATGTTCATCGAACTGCTGGCCTCACCGTTGGCAGCAGCTGTGCCATCTACCAAAGCTTGTGAACCGTCGGTTGGGGCGATTCCTGTACCTACCGTAGGCTTACCCTCTTCCGAGGTTATGTAAGCAACGATAGATGTGATTTCAGCATCTGAAAGCTGAAAGCTCGGCATCTGCTGCTTCTGGTACTTGTTATAGAGCGCTACTGCATAAGCGTCGCCGCTAGCGACTACTTTGCTCGAGTTTTTAATCCACGGAATGATCCACGACATGGGCCGGCGCTTGGTGATACCAGCCATAGCTGGTCCCACTACCACTTCGTTGATGGCGTGGCACTGGGCGCAATTGCCTTTGAACAAGGCATCACCGGCGGCAATAGCAGCCGGATCGGCGGTAGTGGTACCAGCAGCGGCGGCCGGCGCAGCGGCGGCTACGGTGCCGGGCGTTACACCCACCTCACTGGGGTTTTTAGATGAGCCTATTTCGCCGGCTGCTGGCTGTGCTCCCTGCGCCATGGCATAACCAAAGCTGACAAAGAACAGAAGCAGAGCAAGAAAGAGGCGGGGAAGGGAACGTAGTCGGATGCTATCCATCGCACAGATTAGCTAAAAAAAAGAAACGCGGGGGTGCTTCAAGGCCACAAATGTAACTTGGGAAAGCCAGAGAACAAACCAACGGGGGCGAAAAATCGACCTTATAGGCAAGCTTAGACTTATTCTAAGCTCTCTAATTTTGCGCCTTTTCCTGCCCCAACGCCCAGCTATTCGGCTTGGCTCCGAACCTGTTGCCACATCAGTATTGTCTCATGCCCTGCTCAGCCAAAAAACCCCACTATTAAGGAGAAGGTTTGAGCAGAAGCACTCAAAAAGCTGTGCTACAAAACTTTCCCTGTAATCTACTTGAATATAGCTGGTTATTGCGGCTAAAAAGCATACCTTTGCCCCTCATTTATTTTTTCACATCATATTCCACCCCGTCGTAATGGCAGTAAGAAATTACGAGACGGTCTTCGTCCTCACTCCCGTTCTAAACGAGAGTCAGGTCCAAGAGACGGTCGAGAAGTTCTCGCAGGTGCTTAAGGAAAATAGCGCCGACATCATCAACCTCGAATCGTGGGGCCTCAAAAAGCTGGCCTACCCGATCGAGAAAAAAAACACCGGGTATTATTTCCTCGTGGAGTTCACCGGCGAAGGCAACATTGTAGATGTGCTGGAGCTGGCCTTCCGTCGTGATGAGCGCGTCATCCGTTTCCTGACTACCGTACTCGATAAGTACGCTCTGGAGTACGCTGGCCGTCGTCGCAAAGGCGAAATGAATCAACCCAAACCTAAAACGTCCGAAGCAGTTGGCTAAGCAACGTAAAATGAGTCTCGCCAACGAGCGTCTGCACAAGCAGGACGCCCGTAAGAAGTACTGCCGCTTTCAGAAAGCCGGTATCAAGTACGTCGACTACAAAGACCCGAACTTCCTGCTGAAGTTCGTCAACGAGCAGGGCCGCATTCTGCCCCGTCGTATTACCGGCACCAGCCTCAAGTTCCAGCGTAAAGTAGCCCAGGCAGTAGCCAAGGCGCGCCACCTGGCCCTGATGCCCTACGTAACCGACTCGTTGAAATAGACATTTAGTAGTGAGTAGTTAGTATTGAGTAGTTAGATTTCGTTGGTGTTAATTCCACAAATGTCTACTTCATCTCACTACTAACTACCCAATACTCAATACTAGAAAAATCATGGAAGTATTTCTGAAAGACGACGTTAAGGGCCTCGGCTACAAGAACGACCTCGTGACGGTAAAGCCCGGCTACGGCCGCAATTACCTGATGCCCCAGGGCCTGGCCGTACTGGCCGACAAAACCAACAAGAAAATCGTTGCCGAGAACGTCCGTCAGGCCGCTCACAAGGCCGACAAGGTGAAGGGCGATGCCCAGGGCCTGGCCGACCAGATCGGTGACATGGTTCTCGACATCCCGGCTAAGGTGGGTGAAAGCGGCAAAATTTTCGGCCGCGTAACCACACTGCAGCTCTCCGACGCCCTCAAGGCGAAGGGTATCGAGGTAGACCGCAAGCGTCTCTCGTTCGACACCGACCCCACGTCGGTAGGCGAGTACACTGCTTCGGCCGACCTGCACCGCGAGGTGAAGCACAAGATTCGTTTCAACGTAGTGGCCGAGTAGGCTACCACAGAAACGCCATTGAGGCAAACAAAACGCCCGGTTGCTTTAGCAGCCGGGCGTTTTGTTTATCGGCGCTGCCGTATACTGCAGCACTTATTACGACCTTTGTTCGTACAACTGCTCAGTCGGCTGCTTTTCGGAGCGGCTGGCGGCATCTCTCTCCCATCTTCAAGGCAGCAACTGAGCCGCGTTTCCATGTAGGAGATGCGCCCCGCTGACCGGCCCGTTTGGCCGCAAGCGGGCGGTTGAGTAGGTTGCCTGCCCGTTGGCCCGTCCGGGGTCTAATTCAGCCCAATGTTTCGTACTGAAATTCCGCTTACGCCCCTCCCCCACCAGCTGCCGCCTTCGGCCCGGGTGCTCACGCTGGGCTCCTGCTTTTCGGATGCTATCGGCGCGCGCCTGACCGAGTTCAAGGTCGCGACGCTGGTTAACCCGTTCGGCACCGTGTTCAACCCCATCTCGGCCTGCAAGCTGCTACGCGCAGCGGCTGGCGAGGATGTTGATTGGCAGCAACACTTGGTAGAAGCCCGCGGCCGCTGGCAGAGCTACGACCTGCACGCCGAAATCGGGGCCGACTCGCCGGTGGAGCTGTTGCAGCATATCAACCAACTTACCCGCGAGGTGGGCGTGTTTCTCGCCACGGCCGATGTAGTGATACTCACGCTGGGCTCGGCCTTTGCCTACCGCCTGCGTGAAACCGACGAGTTGGTGAGCAACTGCCATAAGGTTGCGGCTGATCAGTTCGATAAGGAGCTGCTGACGGCCGATGAAATTATTGCAGCCGTGGCCGAAACCCACGCTTACCTGCGCCGCGTAAGTCCCAAGCTGCGCTTTATACTAACGGTGAGCCCCGTGCGCCACCTCAAGGATACGCTGGTGCTAAACTCGGCCAGCAAGGCGATGCTGCGCGTGGCTTGCCATTACCTGAGCGAGTTGCTGCCCGATGTTACCTACTTCCCGGCTTACGAGCTGCTAGTAGACGATTTGCGTGACTACCGCTTTTACGCCGCCGATATGCTCCACCTCTCGGAAACGGCCGAGAACTACGTGTGGGAGAAATTTACGCGCACTTACTTCGACGCGGCTTTCGGGCGCTTCAAGAAGGAGTGGGAAGGTATCCGGCAGAACCTAGGCCACCGGCCCCTGCACCCGGCTGCCCCCGAGCACCGCGCCTTCCTGGAAAGCACGCTCGAACGTCTGCGCAAGCTCAGCACCACCGCTGATGTGCGCATGGAGCTGCTGCATGTGGAGCGTGAGTTGGCCAACCTGCCCGAGCCTAAAGTGGCGGCCCCGGCCGAAGAAGAAGTATACGACGATGGCGAGGAGCGCATCGACATCGGCTCATTCGACGACCAGGCTGCGACTCAGAAAGCGCAGCCCGCTGCCGAGCTGGTAGCAGCGGCAGCCACCGAGCCCGTAGCCAAGCCCGCTGCCGGTAAAAAGCAAGCTGCGAAGAAGGAAATCAACCGGGCCGTATTTGCCAAAACCCGGCTTACGTCCCAGGCCAGCCTCATCCGGCCCGGTTCTGGCCTGTTGGTAGAGGATGCCGAAGAGACGGAAATAGAGGAAGCCGATACAACTGACACAACCGATTCGACTGTATCGGCCGAATCGGCTTACGACCACGCCTACTCGCCCACCATCACCGACCTGACAGACGAGGTCGAAACTGACGAGGACGACGAAACTGACGAAAGCGAGCAATCGGGTGAGCCGGAAACGCCTGAGGAAGCGGCCCGCCGTAAGAAGCGCCGCTCGCGGGGTGGAGCCAAGCGCACCAAGCGCAAGCACGCCCGCCTAGCCGCTGAGCAGGGCAATGTCGAAGGGCAGCCCGAGGGCAGCGTCATAGCCACCGCGTCTGCGCCGCTACCCGACGAGTTGCAGCCTACTGCCCCGGACGCCACCCTCCAGTCTGACAACGGCGACGAGCCAGCATCGGAAGTGGTATACGTAACGGAAGCGCAGTTGCGCCAGCCCCGCCCGCAGTCCACGCCCCCTGTTCCGGCCGACAGCCCAACCGAGCCAGCAAGCCCTGATGAAACCGAGCCGGCCACACCGG
Organism: Hymenobacter terrestris; assembly: GCF_013377905.1. Lineage (GTDB taxonomy): Bacteria > Bacteroidota > Bacteroidia > Cytophagales > Hymenobacteraceae > Hymenobacter > Hymenobacter terrestris. The sequence continues at coordinate 96,674 of NZ_JABKAV010000005.1, read as the reverse complement.
AGGCCGACGAGACAACGCCTGAAGCCCGCCGTGGCCGCAACAATCGGAGGGGTAATAAGCGCGAGCAGGCCCCACGCTATGGGGGCCGACCCGGCCGTCAGCCCCTCTATGCCACTGATGCCGAAAGCCCTACCCCCGTCACTGATGATAAGGCCACGGAGGCAACGTCTACGCCCACGGAGGACAATGCTGCTGAGCCGATGATGCCGAGCTCGACCGTACCGGTATCTGCTGAAGCAAGCAAGAAGCCAGCCACAAAGCAGCGCGCCCCAAGGCCGAAAGCGGCCCGGCAGCCATCAGTTGCTCCGGCCACACCAACACCCATTGAAGCTGCGCCAGTAGCGGCGGCTCCGGTAGCCACACCCGCTCCTGCCGCTCCTGCCGCTCCTGCAACACTAGAGCCTGCCGCGGCCAAACCGGCAGCGCGGCCTGCTCGCCGCAAACCCGCTGCACAACGCAAAGCGGCTCCCGAAGCTGTAGCAACCGAGGCTGCGCCACCAGAAGCGGCTACCCAGCCAGCTCCAGCAACGAAACCCGCCAAGGCTCCTGCCCGGAAGCGAGCTGCCGCCAAACCGAAAGCTCCAGCCGCAGCCCTGGCTACGCCCGAAGTTGCGGCAAAGCCTAAGGAAGCAGCCACTGAGTCTGCGGCCACACCGAAGCCAGCGGCCCCTGCGAAGTCGGTTGCCAAGCCTAAAGCGCCAGCCAAAGCAAAACCTAAGGCTACCAGGGAGGCAACTACCAAGGCGACTCCAAAAGCCGCGGCTAAGCCCAAAGCAGCGGCCGGTAAGGCATCAACTGATCCGAAGCCGACCGCTGCTAAGCCGGCCCCGGCTAAAACCCGAACAGCTGCCAAGCCAGCCAAGAAAACCGGGACCGAAAAGCCAGAAGCAGAGTAAACACAAAACCCAGCCCCACCGGCTGGGTTTTGTGTTTATCAGGACTCTACATTCCACTGCAACTGCGCAGCTTGAAATACCAGCTACCCGGCCCGAGATATCATCAGCAGATAATACCGGCCACCTGTTTGGTCAAGCTCCTGCCCCGCTGCATAAAGCGCCCAACCCGATGGTAGCAACGGGCAGAATTTGCGGCGGCAGCTTCCGCGGGGCCGGCTAGTGCTGTATCTTTACTAACTGTTCCGCCGCCGCGGGCTGCTGCCAGCTAGCCGGTGTTCGTCTTTCTGTTTTTGCCTTCTGTTGAGTCTTTCGTTTGATTTTGTGCAGCCCGCGCCGGAAGCGGCGGCCGACCGCATCACGCTGTTCGCCGACGTGATTCTGCCCCTGCCACTGCCCCGCCTCTATACCTACCGCGTACCGTTCGAACTGAGCGACCAAGTGGTAATTGGCGGGCGCGTGCTGGTACAGTTCGGGGCCAAACGTACGCTGAGCTGCATTGTGGCGGCCGTGCATCAGACGCCGCCCGCCGCCTACCAGGCCAAGTACATCCTCGAATTCATCGACGATGCACCGGTGGTCACCCAACCCCAGCTAAAGCTGTTTGCCTGGATTGCCGAATACTACCTCTGCACGTTGGGCGAAGTGATAAACGCGGCCCTGCCCTCCGCCCTCAAGCTCAGTTCCGAGAGCCGGGTGCAACTGCACCCGGCCTATGAGCCCAAAACCCACCCCTACCCGCTCGGCGAGCAGGAGCAGAAGGTGGTGGATGCACTGAGTACTGGCGAGGAAGTGGGCAAGTCGCTGACGTTTACCGAGGTGGGTGAGGTGCTGGGCATTGCGTCCTTTCATAAGTACATCAAGTCGTTGATGCAGAAGGACGTGGTGTTCCTGTTCGAGCATCTTAAGGATAAATTCTCGCCCAAAGTGGTGAAGAAGGTGCGGTTGGCGCACCGTTACGTAGCGGAGGCGGCCCTGGAGGAGCTGTTCGGACAGCTAGCCAGCAAAGCCAAGCAGCTCGATGTGGTGATGCGCTACCTGCAGCGCGTGCCCGTGTACCAGAGCGAGCACGCCAACCACCGGGGCCTCGAAAAAGCAGCCCTCACGTCGGCTCCGCACCTGTCGCCCTCGGCGGTGAACACGCTCATAAAAAACGGTATTCTGGAGCAGTTCGACCAGATTGTGTCGCGCTTCCCGCTGGATGAGGACGACGCCCAGGCCAACATGCACTTCACGCTGAGCGACACGCAGGTGGAAGCCCGCGACGCGGTAATGCGCGAGTTTCAGAGCAAGGAAATTGTGCTGTTGCACGGCGTAACGGGCGCGGGCAAAACGGAAATCTACATCGACCTGATCAAGCAGGCGCTGGATGGTGGTGGGCAGGTACTGTACCTGCTACCCGAAATTGCCCTCACGGCTCAGATTGTCACCCGGCTCATGCGGGTATTCGGCTCGCGGCTGGGCGTGTACCACTCCAAATTCTCCGACAACGAGCGGGTGGAAGTGTGGAACGGGGTGCTCTCGGGCCGGTTTCAGGTAGTGGTGGGCGTGCGCTCGGCCGTGTTCCTGCCCTTCGATAACCTTGCCCTCACGATTGTGGACGAGGAGCACGAATCGAGCTACAAGCAGTACGACCCAGCCCCGCGCTACAATGCCCGCGAGGTGGCCCTAATGATGGCGCACTTCCAGGGCTCGAAAACACTGCTCGGCTCAGCCACGCCGGCTGTGGAAACCTATTACCAGGCCCGCGCCGGCCGCTACGGCCTCGTGAGCCTGACCAAACGCTTCGGCGAGGCCGGCCTGCCCGAAATCGTGCTCGTCGACACCCGCAAGAGCCGGGAGCAGAAAACGATGCTCAACCACTTCACGCCCGAGCTGATGGCCGAAATGGAAAGCAAGTTGGCCCAGCAGGAGCAAGTGATTCTGTTCCAGAACCGCCGCGGCTACGCCCCGTTTATCAACTGCCTCGACTGCGGCTGGATTCCCAAATGCACCAACTGTGCCGTAAGCCTGAGCTACCACAAGCAGGCCCACGAGCTGCGCTGCCACTACTGCGGCCACCACGACCGGATGCCGACCCAGTGCCCCGCCTGCGGCTCGCGCAACGTGAAAACGGTAGGCTTCGGCACCGAGAAAATAGAGGACGACCTGAAGGTAATGCTGCCCGCCGCCCAGGTGCAGCGCATGGACCTCGACACGACCCGCGCCAAGAACTCCTACCAGCAGATTATTTCCGACTTCGAGCAGCAGAAAACCAACGTACTGGTGGGCACCCAGATGGTTACCAAGGGGCTCGACTTCGCCAACGTGAGCTTAGTAGGCATCATCAACGCTGACTCCATCATCCACTACCCCGATTTCCGGGCGCACGAGCGGGCCTTCCAGATGTTTGTGCAGGTGAGCGGACGAGCGGGCCGCAAGGGCAAGAAGGGCCGCGTGATTATTCAGACCGCCGACCCCGAGCAGGTCATCTTCGACAAGGTGATGCGCAACGATTACCTGGAGTTCTACGAGTACGAAATAACCCAGCGCCGGGAGCACGGCTACCCGCCCTTCATGCGCATCATCCGCCTCACGGTGAAGCACGTGGATGTAACGGTGGGCGAGCGGGCCGCGCTACTACTGACCCAGGAACTGGTGGACCGCCTGGGCCGCGAGGCCGTGCTGGGCCCCGAGGCACCCTACATCTTCCGCATCCGCAACTTCTACCTTCAGGAAATCACCATCAAGCTCAGCCGCGAACACACCGTGCTCAAGGCCGCCAAAGCCGACGTGTTGGCCGCCATGGACGTAGTGCGCGACCAGAAGGAGTTCAAGCAGGTACGCCTGGCCGCCGACGTGGACCCGATGTAGCTGAACTTGCTGATAACGGGAATTAAGAGCCTACTACAAAAAGCAGTAGTCCAACTATGACCAGTGGCAGACCGATAATGAGGGCAAGAGCAAAGCTGAAGCCTCCTGCCAACGCCCCCAGCAGTAACATTACCCCTGCAACGATGCCCATGCCCAGCCCCAGCTTTTGCAATGGTTCATTGGCAGCATCCGTTTTTGGTGCCGGGGCACCTACGGGCGCGGCATTGCGCTTGCGTTCCTCCCGGAGCAGGCGCCGCCGCCCATTCTTGCCTTGAAGAAACAGCAACGGAATACCAACAGCCAGCAAGGCGATGCCCGCTATAACTTGTGCCAAGGGATAATACCCCGAGCTGTTGTTGATGGCACCGGCAATGGCAAAGCCTGCGCCACCTACCACCGCGGCCGCGCCCGCCACGTTTATAACCGTTGTGAGCGGGTCGGCCCGGAGTTTGGGTTCCGGCCGCAACAGACGTTTCAGCGTAGTATCGGGAACAGCAATTACCGGAGCGACCTGCCCAGATAATGGCTTACTGACCACCAACTCTGATACAGCGAGTTGCTGAATATCGGCCTTGCCCAACTCGGGGCCGGGTAGCGCGGCCGATAGTACTGGCTCGTTGGCGGGCTTAACCGGGAGTGGTGGCACTTCGACGGGTTGCGAGCGGGCCACGCTATACTCGCTGCCCCGCGGAAAGGTGGGCGCGAACCGGGCGCTCTGGCAGCCAGCTAACAAGGTCCAGGTGAGCATCGTGGCGAGCAAGGTACTTCTAAGCATAAAAATGGGGTGTAGCTATAGGACGAGCAGCCATTGCTGGATGCCTGACGAAAACTACTAAAATATTCAACCCTGCCTATTTTCATCTTCACCGAAATCAGACTTTACAAAATTCCCTTATTGGCCCCGGAAAGCCCGCAATGACACTGTGGCCGGCGCACGAATCAGACTTCACAGAAAAGCCCCGGCTGCCAATTGGCAACCGGGGCTTTTTACTGCGGGTTGAGACGTGCTTATACCTCGTCGAGCAGGTACAGGACGATGAGCACGACGCCGATGATGACAATAATGGCACCTAGCACAGCTATAATATTACCAACACCGCCGCCTACCAGACCAGCCAGTAGGCCCACTAGCAAGCCTACCAGTATTAGAATAAGTCCCTGGCGCAGCTTGCCGTCGATGCGGTTGGTAGCAGCCGTTTCCGACGACTTCTTCACCATGCCAGCTTTGGCGGCCATCTTGTCGGCGTTCTTGGTGATTTTCTGCACCAGTGCCTTCTGCATAAAGTTTAGCTTTACGGCTTTAGCAGCATTGGCCAACTTGGCCGGAGCAGCGGCAGCGGGGGCAGCCTTGGCAACGGCGGCGGGCGCAGCTACAGGGGCTACAACAGCCTCGGGCATTGCCACTGCCTCAGCAGCAACCTGCGGGGCTACTGCAACCTCGGGGGCCGGGGCTGGCTTGATTATGGTAGACCGCTGAGTGCCGTGGTAAGCCGACGACGTTTTGGGCAGCATCGCATACTCGGCGCGGTTGCAGCTCGTTAGAGCAATGCCAACGGCCGCTACGGCGGTGAGTTTGCGCAACAGATTGGACAAGTGTTTCATAATAAAAGAAAGAAAAGTTGGGAGATGTGAAAGCAGCTTATACGGGCTAAATTAGCAAATAAGCCCACAAGAACAGATAAATTGTCCCATCGACTGCGGCAGTGCCGCAACTTTGCTCAGCCGGTCAAGAGCTTACTGCGGCTGCCACCCATCAATTGGGCCTGCCCCGAACCGTTCCACCGGCCTTTCTGTTAGCAGCAAGTCCGTCATTTGCCTTCCGTTTATGGTCAACCAAATAAGATTATTCCTGCCCATCAGTGCGCTGGGGGTCCTGCTGCTGGGCATCGGGGCCTGCACCCAGTCGCTGAGCGAGGGAACGGCCGTCCAGCTTACCGAGCAGCGCCGCGCCAACATTGCTCCCGATACCAGCGGTTACGAGCGGCGTGCCCCGCAGGACATGAATGGCATAGGCAAATACTACATGGGCCGTCAGATTGCCCACGTAATGGGCCATGAGGGCGCTTCCTGGCTCGACCGCTCCGACCGCGCCCGCGAGGAAGATACCGACCAGCTGCTGCGGGCACTCAAGCTAAAACCCTCCGATGTAGTGGCCGATATTGGAGCCGGCACGGGCTATTTCACCTTTAAGATGAGCCCGCTGGTGCCTCAGGGAAAGGTGCTGGCAGTCGATATCCAGCCCGAAATGCTGGCCAGCCTGCGCGCAACCACCGCAAAGCTGGGAGCCAATAACGTGATTCCGGTACGTGGTACCACCCAAAACCCCAACCTGCCCGCCGGCCAGGTAGATTTGGTGCTGCTGGTGGATGCCTACCACGAGTTCGACTACCCGCGCGAAATGGGCCGCGCCATTCGCCAAGCCCTCTCGCCCGACGGCCGCCTGGCCCTGGTCGAGTACCGCGCCGAAGACCCCAACGTCCCCATCAAGCGCATCCACAAAATGAGCGTGGCGCAGGCCCGCCGTGAAATGGCCGCCATAGGCCTGCGCCTTACCGACTCGGTAGAAACGCTACCCCAGCAGCATTTGCTGTTTTTCCAGAAATGATTTTTTTTAGCGGCCAGCTTCAAGCCGCAAGCTGCAAGTCTGTTTGGGCGGCTGCCTGCTTGCAAGAGGGCTTTTTTCGTGTTGCTGAAAAGCTGAAAGAAGCTTGCAGCTTGTAGCTTGCGGCTTACAGCTCAAAAAAATGTCTGATCCGCGCCGGCTTTCCATTCACGATTTCACCTACCAGCTGCCGCCCGAGCGCATTGCGCCCGAGCCCTTGGCCAACCGCGACCAGTCGCGGCTGCTGGTGTATCAGCAGGGGCTGCTGGGCGACCGGACGTTCTGCGACCTGCCCGCATTGCTGCCACCCGATAGCCTGCTCGTGTTCAACGATACCAAAGTGGTGCGGGCGCGCCTGTTTGCCCGGCGGCCGACGGGCGGTATAGTGGAGCTGTTTTGCCTGGAGCCGGTAGCGCCGCACCGCGCTATTGAGTTGGCCATGCAGCAAACCGGGGCCTGCATATGGAAATGCCTGGTGGGCAACGGCCGCCGTTGGAAAGATGGCCCCGTAACGCTGGAATTCGAGGCCCATGGCCAGCCGGCCACCCTGCGGGCCGAGCGCACCGAGCAGCACGATGGCTACGCCCTCATTGCCTTCAACTGGGAACCGACCGAACTGCCGTTTGCCGAAGTGCTGCGCGCCGCCGGCCACCTGCCCCTGCCGCCCTACCTCAACCGCCCCGATACGGACGTGGACGCCGTGCGCTACCAGACGGTATACGCCGCCCACGAAGGCGCTGTGGCTGCTCCTACGGCCGGGCTGCACTTCTCAGATGCCGTGCTGGCCGAGCTGGCCGAGCGCCGCACCGCCGCTGCCCGCGTAACGCTGCATGTGGGCGCGGGCACGTTTCAGCCGGTGAAGGCCGACCACATGGCCGACCACCCCATGCACGGCGAGCCGTTCAGCGTAACGGCCGACACGCTGCGGCGGCTGTTGGCGCACCTGGCGGATGGCCAACCAATTATTCCCGTGGGTACTACCAGCTTGCGCACCCTCGAAAGCATGTACTGGCTCGGGGCAGCGCTGGTGCAGCATCCGGCCCGGCTGCCCGCCTGGCACGTAAGCCAGTGGCAGCCCTACGAGCCCGACACTGAGGTATCGACCCAACGGGCACTGGAGGCGCTACTGGCCCAACTGGAGCTCACTGGCTCCGATACGCTACACGCCACCACCCAACTACTGATTGCACCCGGCTACCGTTTTCGGCTGGTGCGCGGGCTTATTACTAATTTTCATCAGCCCGAAAGCACCCTACTGCTGCTAGTAGCCGCCATGCTGGGCCCCGACTGGCGGCGCGTGTACGAGCATGCCCTGGCCAATAATTACCGCTTCCTCAGCTACGGCGACTCTTCGTTGCTGCTGCCCTAAGCAATGGGCGAGTCTGCCGGAAGAAGGAAGGGGATAGAAGCATGCGTCCTTACTTATACAGAAGGACAGCTCAAAACACACCAACTCAGGCAGGTAACCAAGTAAACCTTACTGTTACAAGGGCCTGTTTACCGTTTCGTGCGGCTGGTTTCTCACCGTCATCAGCATTTCGCCGTATAAGGCCCCAAATCCTTTTTTTCCAATTGCTTTCCATCATGAAAAAGATATTTCTGACAGCTGCTGCCCTGGTTTTCACTACGGCCGCTGCTTTTGCTCAAAGCACCCCAGCCACCATTACCCCCGCTCCTACTGCCGATGAGCGGACCAAAGCCGGCGAAGTAATCCAGGATGCCAAGCAGGGCACTGTGGAGGCTGCCCAAGCAACGGGTAACGCGGTAGAAACCGGCGCCCGTGCAACTGGCAACGCCGTGGAAACCGGCGCTCAGGCAACTGGCAACTTTGCCTCGAAGGCCGCTAAGAAAACTGCCCGCGCCGCCAAAAAAGCCGCTCGCGCCACGAAGAAAGGCGCTAAGGCCGTTAAAAACAAAGCCGTAGACGTCGTTGACTAACCGCGTTTCCTTCCTTGCATAAAAAAAGAGCTTGCCCGTGGGCAAGCTCTTTTTTTATGCAAGGAACCAGCTGTAATCGGTGATTACAGGATGAATACGGCGTTGCCGAACAGCAGCTTGCCACCCTGCCAGAAGGCCCGAAACAGCGGGTTGTCGGCCAGATAGACGATTTGGCCGCGGCCCAGGTCTTGGGTACCAAGCACGAAGCTGTCGGTGAGACCAGTGCGGGTTTTGCGGCCAGCAAAGCCCGAGGCGTAACCGTTCTTTTTGAGGACACCCACGTTCCAGCCCCCTTCGGGCAGGAATTTGTAATTGGGTGCTTCGCGGAGCAAAGCGAAGTACGTGTTGCCATAGCCGAAGGCCAGCGGGTGAGTGTTGTCGAGCTGCACCCGGAATACGCTGCCCTGCACCCGGCCATCAATCCCGTCGCGCTCGGCATCGGCGTAGCGGCGCAGGGCGATGTAGGGATCTTTCTTGCTGGTAGCTGTCGAGTCGGTGGGTTTGGCTTTGAGCAGCAGATCCTTTTGGCCAGCCAGGAAACGCGAGGCTCCTTCGAGGGCAATGAGGCGGCCGCCCCCGCGCACCCATGTTTTCACGGCGGCCAGGGTTCTTTCGTTCATGATGTCGTCGTAGCGGCCATCGGGTAGTATCAGCACGTCGAACTTGCTGAGCGGCACGCTGCCGAAGTAGTCGGTACCGAGCACTGTGATGGGGTAGCCCACCTGCTGCTCGAAAAAGTGCCATACTTCGCCAAACGCCGTGGCATCGACGCCCGGCCCAGCCAGTACGGCCACATTGGGCATAGCCAGTGGCCGCACCGAGCGCGAGCCCAGGTCGCCGCCGCTGGTAGAAAGCCCCGACTGCACGGCCTGCACCAGTACCCCCGCCGAATCAGCCTGGGCGCGTACCAGCTGGTCGAAGCGCGCGCCAAGCCGCTCGTTACCGGTACGCGCGATAATGAGCGTGCCGCGGCCGTACTTCTGGCCTTCAGTTTCAAAGGGCTCCTCGGCCACCCGCAGCTTCACGCCCTGTTGCAGTAAACGGCTCAGAAAGCGCACATCCTGCAGATTATTCCAGCGGGCCAGGTAGGCATAGGGGGCGGTAGCAGTTGAGCTGCTCTTGCTGCCAGCAACTGAACTGACTGGTACCTGACGACCAGCAACCGGCAGCTGCCCCTTCAATGCGTAGCCGTTCAGGCCGAAGGCATAAGGCAGCGACCAGGCAGTGAGGTCATAAGTGAGCGAGTCTTCGAGTTGGGCCTGGGGTTCGAACAGCACTTTTACCAGCGTCGATTTGGGCTGATACATGCTGATAACTACGTCCTGGGGCTCGATCTGCACGGTTTCGGTTTTGCCGGTGGCGTAGCTATAGCCGGCCTGGCGGCTGCGCTTGGTCGCGAAGCCGTAGCTGATTTGCTGGCGGTCGAGGTATTGCGTGAGGGCGCGCACCTGGCCGGGGTCGGAGGAGCCGGCCAGCACGTACGACTTGTACTCGCCTTTGGGCTTGGTGCGGGCGTCGGTGTAGAACTTTTGGAACTCGCGGGTCAGGTCCTGGTGGCGCTCGGCGGCGGCCTGCAACGTGGCTAGGCTGGTGGCGTGGTGGTGCTCGATGCGCTGGCTCAGCGTGAGCGTGTCGCCGTCGGTTTTGGCGTAGGCAATACCGGCCACGCCGCCGCCGCCCTGCTCGTAGGTTACGCCGATAGCACCATTGAAGCTCGGCCAGGTGTCGCCATAGAAGGGCGCGAACAGGTCGTAGGTTTCGCGGGTGAAGTAGAGCCAGTTGTTCTTGTCAAACACCTTCCGGTTGTAGTCGCCGATGACGTCCTGGAACTGCCGCTGCCAGGCCGTGAGGTCGGCGTGGAAGGGCTTGGCAGCGGGCGAGAAGTAGTAAGGTGCCGAGGGGCCCATTTCGTGGAAATCGGCATGGACCTGCGGCAGCCACTGGTTGTACACGGCAATGCGCTGGCGACTTTCCTGCTGGGTCTGCCAGGCCCAGTCGCGGTTCAAATCGAAGTAATAGTGGTTGTAGCGGCCACCGGGCCAGGGCTCCCGGTGTTCCCAGCTCAGGGGCGAGGCGTTGGTTTGCTTGTTGGCTACGCGGTTGTACCACTGCGCGTACCGGTCGCGCCCGTCGGGGTTCACGCAGGGGTCCACGATTACCACCAAGTTCTGCAGATAGCTCTGCGCGGTAGTGTTGGCGGGATTAGCGAGGTCATACAGCACCTGCATCACGGCTTCCGACGACACGGCCTCGTTGCCGTGCACATTGTAGCTCAGCCACACCACGGCCGGCGTAGCACCCTTCACGGCCCCGGTTTCGAGGCCCGCCAGCCGCAGGTTGTCGCGCCGGATATCGTCGAGGCGGGCCAGGTTGGCGGCCGAGGCGATGTAGACCAGCTCCAGCGGGCGGTTTTCGTAGGTGCTGCCGTAGCGCTCCAGCTTCATCCGGTCGGGGCTATGGGCCGCAACGTGGGCCACGTAACGCAACAGCTCGGCGTGGGGCGTGAAGCGGGCACCCAGCTCGTAACCAAGAAATTGGGCGGGCGTCAGCAACGGACCATCGGCCGGGCCAGCCAGCGGGTTGGGGTAGGCTGCCGGAGCCGGCGTCTGGGCCAGGGCACCAAAGCACATCAGTAGCCCCACTAGCAGCAGACTCAGGGCCTGTAGCGTAAGTTTTTTCATCATGCAGCGGAAGTAAAATCGGAGAGCAGTGAAACTCTGGCTCAAAGAAAGCATATTTGAGCAGGCCTTGCTTGGTTGATAGCGAAAATGCGCGCTATAGCGCGAAGCTCCAGCTTCGCGTTTCGTTGAACGAAATCGGCCCAACCTCAGCAACAACACGCGAAGCTGGAGCTTCGCGCTACACCCTCTCAACCAGAAATATGCTCCACTCCTACTTCCGCCCGACCCTGCTGGCGGCCCTGCTCACGGCCGGCACTCTGGCCGCCCAGGCCCAGCAGCCCGTTTCGTACCCGCTGTCCTCCAACATGGACAAGCAGCAGCTGGCCCAAGTGCTGGCCGACACGCTCTACATCCAGCAGAACTACACCAAGACAGAGCACCGCATTGCCATGCGCGACGGCGTGAAGCTCTATACCGTCATCTACGCGCCCAACGACGCCGACAAGGTGCGCTACCCAGTTATGCTCAGCCGTACGCCCTACGCCGTGGGGCCCTACGAGGCGGGCAAGTACAAAAAGAGCCTCGGTCCCAGCTCCACAATGATGCGCGAGGGTTACATTTTCGCCTACCAGGACGTGCGGGGCCGCTATATGTCGGAGGGCGAGTTTGTGAACATGCGGCCCGCCAAGGATGCCCCCAAAGGCAAAAACGACATCGACGAGGGCACCGACACCTTTGACACCATTGAGTGGCTAGTGAAGAAGGGGCCAAAAAACAACGGCCGCGTGGGCCAGTGGGGCATCAGCTACCCCGGTTTCTACACGGCTATTGGCCTGCTCGGCCGCCATCCGGCCCTTAAGGCCTCCTCGCCCCAAGCCCCCATTGCCGACTGGTTCTGGGACGATTTCCACCACAATGGCGCGTTCTTCCTTCCTCACGCCTTCAATTTCCTGGCCTCTTTCGGGTTACCCCGACCCGCGCCTACGCCCACCGGCAACCCCCGCTTCGACCACGGCACGCCCGACGGCTACGACTTCTTTATGAAGATGGGCCCGCTCAAGAACGCCGATGCCCGCTATTACAAGGGCCAAGTCGCGTTCTGGAACGAGATGATGCAGCACCCCAACTACGACGAGTTCTGGCAGGCCCGCAACCTGCGCCCCCACCTCAAAAACCTGAATAAGCAAACCGCCGTGCTCACCGTGGGCGGCTTCAATGATGCCGAGGATTTGTTTGGGGCGCTCAAAATCTACGAGAGCATCGAAAAGCAAAACCCCGGCATGCAGAACGGCCTTGTGATGGGACCCTGGGTGCATGGCGGCTGGGCCCGTGGCACCGGCGAAGTAGTGGGCAATGTGGCCTACGGTGAGTCGCCTTCGCTTTACTACCAGAAGGAGATTGAGGCACCGTTTTTCAAATCGTATCTGAAGGACAACAAGCGGCCTAATGTACCCGAAGCTACCGTGTTTGAGGGCGGCACCAACAAGTGGCGCACCTTCGACGCCTGGCCGCCCAAGCAGGCCCAGGAGCGCACGATGTATTTCCAGGCCGACGGTAAAATTGGGTTTGAAGCCCCCAACGGCGGCCAAGCCGAGTTCGACCAGTACATCAGCGACCCGGCAAAGCCCGTGCCTTCCAACGAAAACATGGCCACGGGCATGACCCGCGAGTACATGACCGACGACCAGCGCTTTGCCAGCCGCCGCCCCGACGTGCTCACCTACCAGACCGATGTGCTGACCGAGGACCTGACGCTGGCCGGCCCCATTGAGGCACTATTGCAGGTGGCTACCACCGGTACTGATGCCGACTGGGTGGTGAAAATTATTGACGTATACCCCAATGATACGCCCGACAACGCACGCCTGAACCCAGCGGTGAAGCTGGGCGGCTACCAACAGATGGTGCGCTCGGAGGTGATGCGCGGCCGGTTCCGCAACAGCTTCAGCCAGCCCGAGGCCTTCGTGCCTAACCAGGTAACGGCCGTGCCCTTTACGGTACAGGACCTATGCCACACCTTCCGCAAGGGCCACCGCCTGATGGTGCAGGTACAAAGCAGCTGGTTCCCAATGGTCGACCGCAACCCCCAGACCTTCGTGCCCAACATTTTCGAGGCCGACGAAAAGGACTTCCAGACCGCCAACCACCGCCTCTACCACTCCCCCGCCAAAGCCTCGCAGCTGAAGGTGCGGGTGCTCTAACAGGAAAAAGAGAACGTCATTCTGAGTGAAGCCGGAGGCGAAGTCGAAGAACCTCTACCGCAATAGTAAACCCAACGAAAGGGTTAGCATTGCAGTAGAGATTCTTAGACTTCGCCTCCGGCTTCGCTCAGAATGACGTTCTCTTTTTTCCCTTACAGCCTTCCAATGTTGCCGTAGTCGGGCTCGGGAATTTGGTGGCGCAGGTCGTGCTTGACTTTTTCTACCACGCCACGGCCGAAGAGGCTGATGCCGGCGTTGAGCACGAGCAGGGCAGCTGTGCCGGCGGCAACCCACTCGCTGGTCGGTTCGTGGCGGCGCTTTTTGTCGGCGGCCCATTGCACCAGACAGGTACCCAAGCCGATAGATAAGAGGCCGGCCGGAGCGAAGGCGAGCCATTTTTCTTTGTGCGTCATGATGGAGCTACAGATGCGGATTTGGACGGAACGAGCGGGAAGCTGCTAAGATAACCAGTCGGCCGGTTTTTTGGCTACTGCCGCTCCTGTAATCGTACCTTCGCGGCCCAAGGTTCCCGTTTTCAAGCCAGATTCTCCGGATTGCTCCGGCGTTACACCTGCTGCCGATGTCCAACTCTCCCTACCAGCGCCTGCTCGACTTAGCTTTCGCCGAGCCCGCCGCCGCCGCCCGATACCTCACGCCCGCCACCCGCGAGGCCTACCACCTATTCGGGCAGGCGGCCTCCGCCGATATTGCCTACCGCTTCGAGCGCGTGCGGCTAGGCGTGGCCCTGTCCCTACTGCGGCTGCTGGCCGAACTGGGCGACATGGAGGAAGCCCGCCAAGTACTCGATGTGCTGAAAAACGCGCTGCAAGCCCCATCCGTAGCAGGCATCGACAAGGCCATGCAGAAGGGCGCCACTACCTTCGACCAGCTTTACGCTAACCTCTATGTGAACGAAGACGGCGAGCAGGTGCTGCACCTGTTCGAGCGCACCCTCGACGCCGATACCCAACGCCTGATGGACGATGTTATCCGGGAAGCACTGGAGCTGGTCCCGACGCTGGATTTCAGCCGCGAGGAGGAGGACGAAGACTAGAAAGCTAAAAAACAACGTCATGCAGCGCGCAGCGGAGAATGATGTTGTTTCTCAATTATACGTCCTAGCTTCTACTCTCTCAGATTCCTGTAGCAAGATTACCTACTGATTTTCCTGCTAAATCCCCTACGCTACTTGCTATTATGGGGCTGATTTTACTGGTTACTGGCCTGACGATTCGCCGTAACGTGTTGGCTTTGGGAGCCTAAGGTGGAGCGTTGTCAGCGGGTTGCTGGTGCTGCTCGGCATGGCTTTGAGTACCATTGTTCAGGTAGATGCCGGCGAGGTGGGTGTGCAGACGCTGTTTGGGCAGGTGCAGACCCGGGCGCTGCTCAGTGGCCTGAGCGTGATGAATCCGCTGGTTGACATTGCGCGCTTCGATACCAAAATCCAGAAATACAATATGTCGGCCTTTCAGTCCGAAGGTCAACAAGGAAATTGTTCTTTCGCCCAACGCCAAAGTCATCATCATGGGGGAAGCAAAGGCACATAGGTCCTTATTTCAGATAAGTAACCACTGTTGTCTACAGCAGAAAAGGCCGTCCCGGAATCCGGGACGGCCTTTTCTGCTGTAGACAATAGCAACGGCAGTTAATATCCTTCGTTTTGGGGCAGGGCGTTGCCCAGGTTGATTTCGTATTTCGGAATCGGCATAACCAGCGCCGGGGCATTGGCCGGAATGGCCGCCGTACCGGCACCGATGCTACGGCCCGTACGCTTGTAATCATGCACCCGGAAGCCCTCAAAGGCAAACTCTAAGTCCCGCTCCTGCAGCACGCTTGCCAGCGTAACGTTGGCTAAGGGTGTAGCGCGGGCCCGGGTGCGGATGCGGTTGACATCGACCAGCGCCGTGGCGCCCACGTTGGTACCAAGTCGCAGGTTGGTTTCGGCCCGGATAAGGTACATTTCAGAAAGGCGTAGAATCGGAATGTTCTGCCCCGCGTTGTTCCATTTGTACGTGCGCAGGAAGCCCGCCCGACGGCCGGTACCTTCATAAATCAGGGAGGCCCCAATTTGGGGGTTGAATCCCCGCTGGTCGTCGGCGCCATACTGGTCTGCAAACGCCTGATAGATGCGCACGTCGCCACGGCCGCCGAAGCCGGCCGCGTTGCTCGAATAGAACGTAGCCAGGCCATCGTTGGAGTTACCAGCGTTGTTTTGGTCGTTCTGCTGAATCTCGAACAGCACTTCCGACGAGTTCTTGTTGGTAAACGTGGAAACCGACGAGGCATTGAGCGAAGCGCCCGAATCGTTGATGACCTCGTTGGCCAAATCGCGGGCTGTCGCGTACTCACCGCGCTGCAGGTACACGCGCGCCAGAAATGCTTTGGCATCGTACTGATCGAAGCGGGTGCGGTCGTTGGCCTCGGGCAGCAGGTCCTGGGCAGCGGTCAGGTCGGCCAAAATCTGGGTATAGGTTTCCTCCAGCGAGGAGCGGGCAATTCGCCGGGCGGCATCAGCCTCCGTTTTGTTGGCGCTCAGGTTGATTGGCAGCCCTGGCGTGGCCGTGGGCGCGGGCACGCCCAGGGCCGCGTTGGAGAAGGCACCGGTGGTACGGTAAGGCTGTGCATAGAGACGGGCCAACTCGAAGTAGAGCATGCCACGTATCATGCGGGCTTCCCCCTCAATGCGCTGCTTATCGTCGGCATCGGCTACCACGGGCAGCGCATCCAGCACTAAGTTAACCAAGTTAATGGTCTGAAAATTCTGGTTCCAGGTGCGGTCGGCCTCCGTATTTACATCGGTCATTTGCTTGCGCGATACCTCGCGGTAGCTCTGGAAGGTACCCTGCCAGCCGATGTAAGTGAAAGTGGCAGCCGTAGGCAGATCGGCCGCCAGCAAATCAGCCATCAGCAGCAGATTGGTACCATAGGACTGCGGCAGATCGAGGCGGGCATAAACGCCAGTTAGGGCCGATTGTACGCCCTCAGGCGTGCTGAGCGCCGTGGCAGCATCAACAGACTGCTGGGGCTCAATGTCCAGTTGTTTATCGCAGCCCAGCAGCCCTAGTGTGAGCAGAAGGGCCGTTGGAGCCACCAGTCGGCGGAGTGAAGCGGATATAGTTTTCATGGTCGAAAGTCAAAGCAAAAACGTGAAAGGCCTAGAATCCCAGGTTGAACCCGATAATCCAGGTTTTAGCCAGCGGCGGCGTATAGAAGTCATGCCCAAGCAAGTAGCTAGGGCGGCCGAACGCCGTGGTGTTTACTTCTGGGTCGTAGCCATCATAGTTGGTGATGGTGAACAGGTTTTGGGCCGTCACGTACACCCGCGCCGACCGAACACCACCGACCTTCAGCAGACTGGCAGGCAGCGTGTAACCCAGCGTCACGTTTTTGAACCGGAAGAAGGAGCCGCCCGAAATCCAGCGCGAAGAGGGCGCCGTGCCATTTCCGTCGTAGAGGCGCGCCTGTGGGACACTGGTCATGTCGCCAGGATTCTGCCAGCGCTTCAGCTGGTCGAGGGTCTGGTTGTCGAAGTAGTCGCCGTTGACTGACTGAAACACTCCGCCAATATTATAAATGTCGTTGCCCGACACGAATTGGTTGAGAATGCTTAGCTCGAAGCCTTTGAAGCTGAAAGTATTCGTCAGACCGCCCGTGAAGTCAGGGTTGGGGTCGCCCAGCTTCTGCTCAACCGCAGCCGAGTAGTCGTTGGTGGTGCCCCCGTCGGCCGTGTAGTAGAGGGCGTCGCCGTTGTCTGGGTCAGCACCAGCAAATTTCTTACCCCAGAATACGCCAATCGGTTCCCCTTCCCGCACCCGGCCCAGGTTACGGCCGCCGGCAATAATTTCCTGCCCGTTAAGGTTGGTAATTTCATTGCGGTTGATGCTCAGGTTAAAGTTGGTCTGCCATTTGAAATCCTTGTCTAGGTTGCGGGTGTTGAGGCTGAACTCGATGCCCCGGTTACGCAAATCGCCGATGTTGCGCGTCACGACAGGATACCCACCGGTGTAAGGCAGCTGCAGGTCGAGCAGCAGGTCGTTGGTGATTTTCTCGTACACATCCACTTCGCCCGAGATACGGCCGTCGAGGAACCCAAACTCCACCCCAATATCTGCCTGGGTGGTTGTTTCCCAAGTCAGGTCGGGGTTGCCCAGGCCAGTAGGCTGAATACCGGCCACATCAGCATAAGGAACAGCCGAGTACAAGCGCCGAGACGAGAAGTTGCCGATTTCGGAGTTACCCGTTAAACCATAGCTACCCCTGATTTTGAGGAACGAGAGAACATTATTGTCCTGCAGGAAACCTTCGTCAGAAATGATCCAGCCCAGCGAAGCAGCCGGGAACACCCCATACTGGTTGCCGGGGCTGAAGCGCGACGATCCATCAAGGCGGGCACTGACCGAGGCCAGGTAGCGGTTGCGGAACGTGTAGTTGACGCGCGTCAGGTACGAGAGGAAGGTATAACCGGTACCGGCGCTGCTGGCCGCCGTGATGCGGGCGGCCGATGCAATACGCTTGAATTGGTCATTGGGAAAGCCCCGTCCTTCGGAGGAGTTGTTCTGCTGGTCGAAGCGCTGGAACGAGAAACCGCCCAGAGCCTCAAGCGTGTGCTCTTCGCCCAAGGTTTTAAGCCAAGTAACAGTGTTGTTAGTGGTATAATTGATGCCCTGAAGTTGGTTTTGGTAGCCGTAACCGGTTGGTGCCCCATCTTCGGTATAAAGGCCCTGGTAAATCCGCTCGTTGAGATTGAGGAAGTCGTAGCCGTTTTCGGTCCGGAAAGTCAGCCCCTTGATGGGTTCGTAAGCCAACGACACGTTGCCGAACGAGCGGTAGTTGCCGGAGCGGTTCTCGGCGTTATCTACCTGCAACAACGCATTATAATAGAGTGTGTTGCGGTTGAGACCGGTTGGATCGGTGACATCGATGTTCGACTGAATGGGCGGTAGTGCGTTGAGCTGCACCGGATTGGAGAAGGCGTTGTCGTCGGCTACCCGGTCGTTGACGGAGCGGGTAAGCGAGAGGTTGAGTCCGATGCGCACCTTTTCGCTCAGCGAGTGGTCGAGATTGGCCCGCAACGACCCGCGACGGTAACGGTTGCCGATGATGATACCTTCCTGGTCGCTGTAGGAGCCGCTCAGGAAAAAGCGCGTTTTAGCGTCGCCGCCCGACACACTCACATCATACTGCTGCACCGAGCCCTTACGGAATGCCAGATCTGACCAGGGTGTATCGAATGGTGAGTCGAAGTCAAGTCCATTCTCCTCAAACGCCTCGGCCGGGTTGGTATAGCCCACGTTGGTGGCGGCTTCGGCGAATAGCTCCTTGTACTGATCCGCGTTCAGGAACTTGCGCAGCTTGGTTGCTTCCGACCGCCCGTAGTAGGCTCCCACACTCACGCGCGTGTCGCCGGCGCGGCCCCGCTTGGTGGTCACCAGCACCACGCCATTGGAAGCGCGCGACCCATAAATAGCCGACGAAGCGGCATCTTTTAGAATCGTGATGCTTTCAATGTCACTGGGGTTGATGTCAGCCAGCGGGTTAAGCGGCTCACCCGAGGCCGAGCCCACGTCCTGCGACGTGACGGGAATACCGTCTATTACATAAAGTGGCTGGTTGGAGGCCGTGATGGAAGAAGAACCCCGCACCCGAATCTGCACCCCGGCACCCAGCTTGCCGCTGGTCTGGTTGATCTGCACGCCCGGCGTACGTCCCTGAATAGCCTGCTCAAAGCTGACCACAGGTACGTTCTCTACGTCTTTGCTTCCGAGCTGGGTTACTGCCCCAGTCAGCTCGCGTTTCACTTGTGTACCGTACCCTACAATGATGGCTTCGCCGAGCTGGGTAGCGTTGGTTTTGAGCGTGACGGCCACGCTGGACTGGCTACCTACTGCTACATTTTGAGTTTCGAAGCCAATGGAGCTAACCGTTAGCGTGGCGCCGGGTTGCACTGCTAAGGTAAAAGAGCCACCGGCATCGGTACTTGTACCGTTGGATGTGCCTTGCTCCAGAACCGTTACTCCCGGCAAACCCGCGCCGGTAGCATCTGTTACGCGGCCGCTCACGGCGCGGGTCTGTCCAACGGCCGTGCCGGCAGTCAGCAGCAATCCTCCCATCAGAGGGAATAAGTAGTTTTTTCTCATGCGTGGGACCTCTCAGAGAGGCAGCTAAAGTGAAGCAGCCACTGCATCGGGCCGGGGCCGGGGCACGAAGCCGGGCGCTGCTACCGAGACCAGAATCCAACCACTGTACTGGTTTGGATTCCGAGAGGACTGCAAGGTATCTGCAATAAGCAATATATTTTATCGGAAATGCAACTGTTTTACTCTCGGCTATTCATATTTATGGCTGAACGCCGCCTGCTACCTACCTTTACTACCATTGCCCGCCAGCTGGTGCGGGCTGTCATTCTTGCCGATTACTTAATGCCCGATATTCAGTTTATCACGGACGCATCGGCCGTAGCCGAGGCGGCCCGCAACCTGCTCCAAAGTACCCGCATTGCCCTCGACCTAGAGTTCGATGACATGCGCCACCGCTACGGCCGCCACCTGGCCCTCATTCAGGTGTTCGATGGCCAGACCGTTTACCTGATTGACCCGCTGGAGCTGGAGAACGAGGCCGAGGACCTGAAACCGCTCTGGCAGGTGCTGCGCGACCCAGCCATTACCACCATATTTCACAGCTGCAAGTCCGATATTCTGCTGCTAGATGAGCTCTACGGCGTACATGTGCGCAACATCGTGGATACCAGCGTGCAGCACACGCTGCTGGCCGAGGCCGACAACAATATCTCGCTGGGCCGCCTCATTCAGGAGGAACTGGGCCTGGAAGTAGACAAGGGCGAGCAGAAGTCGAACTGGCTCAAGCGCCCCCTCACCGAGGCCCAGAAGCAGTACGCGGCCAACGACGTGCTGTATCTGTTCGAGCTGACCGACCGCCTCAGCGCCAAACTGGCCGCCCTGGGCCGCACCGCCTGGGCCGAGCAGGAACACGAAGCCCTCGAAGCCGTGCGCTACTCGCGCGATGAGCGGCCCTATATGCGCCTGGCTGGCAAATACCGAATTCAGCCCACCGAGCTGCCCATGTTCCGCGACCTGTTTATGCTGCGCGACGAGGTAGCGCGCCACATCGACCGGCCCTCTTACATGATTGCCAGCAACGACCGGCTGGCCGAGCTTACGCGCCTGCCCGTTACCAGCACCGGCCACCTGCGCAACGCCAACGGCCTGCACCCCGAGCTAAAGCGCGGCACCTTCGCCGACCGCCTCGTAGCCCTGAGCCAGGAAGACCGGACGCCCGAGCCGCCGCTGCCCGCCGACCGGCGCGGCTTCCCATCGCGCCGCCGCCTGAGTGGGGCCAAAGCCGCCGAAGCCGACGCCCGCGAAGCCCTGCTGACTACGCTCAAAGCCCACCTCGCCGCCGACCACAGTGCCATCATGGCCAACCTCGTGCTCAGCAACCGCCTCATCAACGACATCATCGAGCAGGGCGCCGACCAGGTTTTGCGTCCCTGGCAGCACCAGCTCCTCACCGAAACCGCCCAAAAGCATAACCTGGACTTTTCGAAAGTAGCCGCGCCGTTTGAGAAGTAAGATGTAGGGGCGGGGGGGGTTTTCCCCCCCCGCTGGACGAATTTGAAACCGGACCGGCAACCACGGGGGGGGGGGGGGCGCCCCCCCCCCCCCGCCGTTGAACGGTTCCCGTTGAACAATTCCCGTTAAACCGGCGCGAACGGCGGGGGGGGACAGGCCCCTCCCCTACAGCACCCTCCACAACCTGTGCTATATATCAGTTTGGTTGGGTTCCGAGTTAGGGAGTTGCTTTCTACTTTTGACGACATTTTCACCTGCTTCCCGATGCGGAGTCTTTTCCTTCTGTCGGTGGCGGCGCTGGTACTGGTGGTGGCCCTGGCGGCCCGCCCAGCCACTCGCCGTCCCGACCCCGAGCCCAATTTCCGCACCGGGCAACTGCGCTACCCCCGGGTGCGCGAAGCCTACGCCCAGTATCAGGCACCGGTACAGGCACTGTTGCGCCGCAACGGGCTGGTCGCCGAACAGTTGGAGTTGTTCGTGCGGGCCTTTAAAATTGGGCGGCGGGTGGAAGTGTGGGCCCGCAACCGGGGCGCGGGGCCGTTCGTGCTGCTGCGTACCTTCGGGCTGGCCGGCACTTCGGGCACGCTGGGACCCAAGCGCCGGGCCGGCGACGGGCAGATTCCGGAAGGATTCTATACCATAAACCGCTTCAACCCGAATAGCCAGTACCTGCTTTCCCTAGGCCTCGACTACCCCAACGCGGCCGACCAGCTACGCACCGCCCCCGGCCTCGACCCCGGCGACAATATTTTTCTGCACGGCTCAAACGAAACTATCGGCTGCCTGCCCATCACCGATGCGGGCATTCGGGAGCTGTATGTACTGGCCGTGGAAGCCCAAGCCGCCGGGCAGCTCAGCATTCCGGTGCACATTTTCCCGTTCGAGCTGTCGGCTGACCAGCTGGCCCGCCGCCAGGCCAGCCCGCACCTGGCATTCTGGCAGGAGCTGGCTCCGGGTTACGAGTATTTCGAAATCCACCACGAGTTACCTACCGTGACGGTGGCCCCCACCGGAGCCTACGTAGTGCGCTAAACCCCGCTGGCCCGGCCGGCGTACTTTGCGACTATGGCTCAGCTGCTTTCCATCCACGACTTCCCAATTCCCCAAAACCTGCGCGATTCGGCCGTACTCGTGCCCATATTCCGCGACGCGGCCGGCGAACTGCAACTCGTGATGGTCCGACGCACGGCCTTCGGGGTGCACGGCGGGCAGCTAGCCTTTCCTGGTGGTAAACCCGAGCCCACCGATGCCGACCTGCAGGCCACCGCATTGCGCGAAGCCTTTGAGGAAGTGTATTTGCCACCCACCCATGTGCAGCTGCTGGCCACCCTGCCCACCGTGGCTATACCCAGTGGCTTCCGCATCAGCCCGTTTCTGGGCCGTATTGAGCGGCCCGCCCGCTGGCAGTGGCAGGCACGGGAGGTAGATGAGGTGCTGGAAATCCCGCTCCGCCACCTTGCCGACGGCCTCAACCACGTAGAAGAAACTTGGGAGCTACCCGGCTGGCCCGGTCCGCGGCGGGTGCCCTTCTACCGCGTTGGAGCCGATTATCCGCTTTGGGGTGCCAGCTACCGCATTATGCAGCCTCTCATCCCGCGCCTGCTGGCCGGGGAGTGGGAAGTATAGAGGCATGGAAGAACGGCCTTCTTCCCCCCACCCCCTCCCATAAATTGGCACGATATTGCCTTTCTACTACGCATGACTACTTTCTCTGCCATGAAACGCCTCTCGATTTTGCCTTTGCTGCTGCCGGCCCTGCTGTTGCTCTCCGGCGCAGCCTTCGCGCAACAGCAGCAGTCCATCTGGCTGTTTGGGCAGCAGTCAGGCCTGCAGTTCCCGGCCGATGGCGGCGTGCCCACCCCGCTGCTCACCAGCAAAATGACCACCTACGAGGGCTCGGCCGTAGCGGCCAATAAGCAGGGCCAGCTGCTGTTTTATACCAACGGCGAGCTGGTGTTCAACCGCCAGCACCAAGTGATGCCCAACGGCCGCAAGCTGATGGGCTCGAACTCCAGCACCCAAAGTGCCCTGATTGTGCCCGATCCGGGCAGCGGCAACATCTTCTACATCTTCACGACTGGTGCCCAGGGCGGCCCCAACGGCCTGCGCTATTCCACCCTCGACATGACCCGCGACAATGGCTTGGGCGACCTAGTGCGCCTTAACGCTCTGCTCGTATCTCCGGTGGCTGAGAAGCTGGCCGCCGTGCGCCACCAAAACGGCCGCGACGTGTGGGTAGTAGCGCACCGCTGGAACTCCAACGCCTTCGTGAGCTACCTCGTAACGCCCGAAGGCGTGCAGAGCAAGCCCGTAATGAGCAATGTGGGCAGCATGCACGCCGGCCCCGGCCGCAACGCCATTGGGGCCCTCAAGTTCTCGCCCGATGGCCGCCAGCTGGCGCTGGCTCTGTGGCGCGAAGCCAATAAGTACGAGGTTTTCGATTTCGACCGCACCACCGGCCAGGTGCGCAACCCACGCTCCTACGGCCCCTACCCCGAGGCCTATGGCGTCGAGTTTTCGCCCGATGGCAGCAAGCTCTACGGCTCCAGCAACGGCGAAGGTGGCGGCCAAGCCCAGATTTACCAGATCGACCTGAAAAGCGGTAAAGCAACGGTTATCGGCAAGTCGGCCAATCGCAAAGTAGGCTCTCTGCAGCGCGCCCCCGACGGTAACATCTACGTCTCGCGCGAAGACAATCCGTTTCTGGGTGTCATCAAGAACCCCAACGCCGCCGAGGCCAGCTACGTGGATGACGGCCTCAAGCTAGGTGGCCGCCGCGGCAAGCTCGGCCTGCCCAACTTCATCACCGAGCCAAAGTAACTCGGTGAATGCGTGAACCGTCATTTCCACGCACACGCAGCTAAAGCACGCTGTAGGGGCGGGGGGTGTGTCCCCCCCCCCCCTCGCCGTTTTTTGTCTGCATCGCGCGCGGCGGGGGGGGGGGGGGGGGGTGGCCGCGGTGGGGGAGAAAGAAGAGGGTGTTGCCTGTGGCCCCCCAGCCCCCGCGGGGAGCGGGCGGGGGGGGGGGGGGACCACCCCCCGCCCCTACGTCGTTCCGGCAGGCTCACGCCACAACTTGAGTTAGCTACTCGCTTGGCTCAACTGGTGCATGTCGGCTTCATCCAGTCCCAGCTGCATGGCTTTGGTCAGCTCCTCCACTTGGCTTACGCTCGTAGCTGAGGCAATGGGGGCCGTGAGGCCGGGGCGGGCCATAATCCAGGCCAGGGCCACTTGGGCGGGCGAGACACCGGCGTGACGGGCCACTACGGCGTCGAGCGCATCCAGAATCCGGTAGCCTCGCTCGTTGAGGTATTTGGGGCCGATGCTGCTGCCACGCACGCTTTTGGCCAGGTCTTTTTCAGAGCGGTACTTGCCCGTTAGGAAGCCCGAGGCCAGCCCGAAATAGGGGATAATGCCCAGGCCATACTCTTGGCAAAGCGGCAGCAGCTCTTTTTCGAGGCCTTCGCGCTGGTACAGGTTGTACTCGGGCTGGAAGGTTTCGTAGCGCGGCAGGCCCTGGGTTTCGCTGGCCTGCAGGGCCGCCCGCAGCCGCCCGGCCCCGAAGTTACTGGCCCCAATGGCGCGCACCTTGCCCTCTTTGATGAGTTCGGCATAAGCCTCCAGCGGCTCGGTTACGGTGCGCTCCTCATCATCCTGGTGCGACTGATACAGATCGATATAATCAGTTTTAAGGCGCTTGAGCGACTCTTCCACGGCCACCCGGATATAGTCGCGGCCCAGGCCCTGGCGGCCGTCGCCCATTTGCATGCCCACTTTCGAGAAGATGAGCACATCGTCGCGGCGGCCGCGGCGCTGCAGCCACTTGCCGATAACGGCCTCCGACTCGCCGCCCTGATGGCCCGGCACCCAGGCCGAATACATGTTGGCCGTGTCGATGGCGTTGCCACCGCCGTCCAAGAAGGCATCGAGCACCCGGAAAGAAGTGGCCTGGTCGGCGGTCCAGCCGAATACGTTGCCGCCCAGCACGAGGGGCGCGGTGTGCAGGCCCGAGCGGCCCAGTTCGTGTTGTTGCATATGAAAGGGAGCAGGGTAGTAGGATTTGGGCTAGATCAACTAACTCCTGGCCGGGCCGTTAGGTTATCAAAACGCATTACTTTAAGCCAGAATCAACCCGTACCATGCTATTCAGATATCCACTTCTGCTGCTGGTTTGGCTGCTGTTGCCGGGACTGCTGGCCGGCAGCACCCGCCGGCAGGGGCCGACTATGACCCAGCGCGATTTTGACCCCATTTTTCAGCAGCAGGGCGTAGAAGGCTCTTTTTTGCTCTACGACGCGCCGGCCCGGCAGTTTGTGGCCTACCGGCCCGACCGTTGCCGCAAGGGGTTTCTGCCCGCTTCAACCTTCAAAATCCCTAATACTCTCATCGGCCTCGCCACCGGCGCTTTGCGCGACACCTCCGACGTTTGCCGCTGGGACGGCGTAACGCGCAATTTCCCCCAATGGAACGAGGATATGCCGTTTGCCCGGGCTCTGCGCGTGTCGGCGGTGCCGTGCTACCAGCAACTGGCCCGCCGAATTGGCGTGTCCGCCTACCAAACGTGGCTGCGTAAGCTGGCCTACCCCGGCATGGTGGTTACGGAAAGCACGCTCGACACTTTCTGGCTCGATGGCGAGTCGCGCATTACGCAGTTTCAGCAGATTGATTTCCTGCGTCGCCTCCAGGCCGAAGCGCTGCCCATGGCAAAGCGGCACCAGCGGGCCGTAAAACAGTTGCTCATCCTCCAGGAAACACCTCAGTACACGCTTTACGGCAAAACCGGCTGGCGTTTCCGCTCGGCCCGCAACCCCGATAACGCCTGGCTGGTGGGCTGGATCGAACGCGCCGACGGACGCACGGCCTTCTTCGCCCTCAACGTGGAGCCCGCCGCCGGCCAGCCCGCCGACGCCCGTTTCGCCGCGAGCCGCCGCGTAATCACCGACGCTGTTCTGCAGGAACTGGGATGGATGAAGTAGCGGCAGGTGTAAAGGCTGGCAGCTGCTGCCAACCTTTACACCTGCTCCAGCACGCGCCAGCCGTGCCCCGGTACTTGTAGCTCCTCTCCGGCCCAAAACATCAGCTGCTCGTCGCTGAACACGTCGCGCCAGGTGCCGGCAGTAGCCTCAGGCAGGGGCAGGGCGGCGGTTTCCAAACCACTATTGATGACGCAGAGCATGGCCGCACCGTTTTTTTCGCGCACAAAGCCATAGAGGTCGTCCGGGCCGGGAAGGCGCTCGAAGCGGCTGGCCGGGTCGCCGTTGCGCAGCGCCGGGTGGCGGCGCTTGAGCTGCAGCAAGCGGGTATAGAAATCCTGCAGCGGAAAATCCTGCCAGGCTATCGGGTCCTTATCGAAGAAGTCTAAGCGCCTGCTGAGCCCGGCTTCCTGGCCCGAATACACCAGCGGCATGCCCGGCAGCAGCACCGTGAGCACCGCGAAAGGCTGCGCCAGCGGCCCCAGCCGCTCGTATTCGGTGCCATCCCAGCTGTTCACGTCGTGGTTGCTGGTGAAATTCATCAGGTACACCTGCGGCGGGTACTTGGCCCGCTCGGCGGCGCGGTACTCATCGATGGCCACCAGCTTGGCCCGGCCGGCGGCAATGCTGTCGAACAGGTAGTGCAGCCGCAGGCCAAACGTCATGTCGAAGGCCTGCTCCAGTAGGTGCGTATCGGGGTTGAACTCCTCCCAGCTCAGGCCGCCCGAGGGGTATAGCTCGTCCCACTCGGCTAGCATAAACACGGGCTTGATGGCCTCCAGCGCCGGCCGGGCCTCGTCCCAAAAATCGGTGGGCACCAGCGCAGCCACGTCGCAGCGGTAACCGTCGATGCCCGCCTCGCGCACCCAGTAGCATAGCGCCTCCGTCATGTAATGGCGGAGGCTGGGCTGGCCGTAGTCGAGCGCTACCACATCGTGCCAATCGGCTACGGGCGGCACCAGCCGGCCCTGGGCGTCGTGCTGGTACCATTCGGGGTGCTCGTGCACCAGCGGGTTGTCCCAACTGGTATGGTTGGCCACCCAATCGAGCAGCACCCGCAACCCCAGGCGGTGGGCCTCGGCCACCAGCGTCTGTAAATCGGCCAGCGTCCCGAACTCCGGATTCACCCCCAAATAGTCGCGCACGGCGTACTGGCTGCCCAACGTGCCCTTGCGGCCCTGCTCGCCAATCGGATGAACGGGCATCAGCCAGATGATGCTGATGCCCATTTCGGCCAGCCGCGGCAAGTGCGCCATAAAGGCCCGAAAAGTGCCCTCGGACGTGTACTGGCGAATATTGACTTCGTAAATAGTGGCGGTGGCGGCCCATTCAGGATGCCGCACCTGAAACAGGTGGGCGTCGGGGTGGATCAGGGAAGAACGTTCAGGCATAGAGCGAAGAAATAAAGGCCAGCGGACGCGCCGCCGGAAGCGGACCGGACTGTTCAGGTACTCACTGTCGAGACTGCTAATAGTCGTTAACTGTGGCCCGCGGACTGCATTGCCCGGTGGTCCGGAAACTACGAAACTGACCGGTCACACAGATTTCCGGCCCCGCTCCAACCGGCCCGTCAACGGGTCGTATTGCCAGCAGGCAACCGGCTGTTCGGTCGAACGACCGCCCGCGCTAGTTCGGGTCGGGCAGGCGCTCGAACACGCGGAAGGCGTGGGCCCGCAGCGGCACCTTCGAGCCCGAGCCCAGCCGCTGCACCTGGCCACTGAACAGCTCCCGGTAGGTGCCCGGCCCGAGGCCACGCAGGGTCAGTTCGCGGGGCTGCTTCGCGAAGTTTACGAGCGTGACTACGGCTTGCTGCTGGCGGCGCCGCACGAAGCCGTACACCTCGGGGCTGGTGCTGACGGCCAGGGATTCAAATTCGGCACACGGGTCGCCGTTGGCCAGGGCCGGGTTGCGCTTTTTAAGCTGCAGCAGTGTGGTATAGAAATCCTGAAGCGGGTAGCCATTCCACGGAATCGGGTCTTTTTCGAAGAAACTGAGCCGCTTTTTCAGGGCAGCCTCCTGGCCCGAGTACACCATCGGGATGCCCGGTAGCAGAGCCGCCAGCACGGCCTGGGGCAGGGCGTTGGCTCCCAGCCGCTCGTATTCGGTGCCACTCCAGCTGTTGATGTCGTGGCTGCTCGTGAAATTCATCAGGTACACGCCGGCCGGATACTTGGCCCGCTCGGCCGCCAGGTAGGTATCAATAGCGCGTGTGGGCTGCTGGCGCAGGGCAATGCTGTCGAGCAAATAGCGCAGGCGCAGGGCGTAGGTGGCGTCGAAGGCTTTTTCGAGCAGGTGGGTGTTGGGGTCGAACTCGCCCGGTTTGAGAAAGGGTGGGTCGTGCAGCTCGTCCCATTCGGCCAGCATAAACACGGGCTTGATCTGCGTGAGGGCGGCGCGGGTATCGTTCCAGAAATCGGTGGGCACCAGCCCGGCCACATCGCAGCGGAAACCATCCACATCGGCCTCACGCACCCAGTAGGTCATGCTTTCGGTCATGTAGCGGCGTAGTTCGGGCTTACTAAAATCCAGCGCAATAACGTCCTGCCAGTCGGCCACCGGGGGGCGGAAGCGGCCCAATGAGTCGCGCAGAAACCAGTCGGGATGCTGGCGGGCCAGTTCGCTGTCCCAGCTGGTGTGGTTGGCCACCCAGTCGAGGATGACGTGCATGCCGCGCTTATGGGCGGCGTCTACGAGGTGGCGCAAATCTTCCAGCGTGCCCATTTCGGGGTTCACGGCCCGGTAGTCGCGCACCGAGTAGTAGCTGCCGAGGCTGCCCTTGCGCTTCTCCTGCCCGATTGGGTTGATGGGCATCAGCCACAGAATGCCCACGCCCATGCTGTCGAGGCGGGGCAAGTGGGCCTCAAAGGCTCGAAACGTGCCCTCGGGCGTGTACTGGCGGATATTGACTTCGTAGATACTGGCATTGGCGGCCCAGGCTGGGTGGCGCACCACAAACGGTGCCGGGGGAGCCGCGCAGTCGGCAGCCGGCGTATCGACGGAGTTGCTCTGGCAGGTGGTTAGTAGCAAGGCCAACCCAAGGGAGAGCCAAAGTGAAAAGCGGGAGGAAAACATGGCTCAACTTACGCAGTTTTTGTCCTGCGTGCCAGCACCCGTTACATAGCTGCCCGCCACCGCGGCCACCGAAATGTCCTTATCCAACGATTCAGGGGCTCCTCAACTAAATAGTGAAGCATGATTGCCACTGCAATCAGCAGTAGAAAAACTAGCAGCGGTTGGGCAGTGACGAATCGGGTAACGACGCCGTGCGGAACCCCCATGTGGATAAGGTAAAAAACGTACGAGCTTCGTCCTAATGCCTGCATCATTCGGCTCCCCAGCAGACGCCGTAGCGTGGTTTCCTCGGTAAGCAGCCCCGCAAACCAAAGCGCAATGGCTGCTGGTAGTACAATATTGTTGAGGATCATGCCCACCGGATGCTCTTGACCAAAAGTGTAAGGTCCGCGAATTGCGTTCAGCAGCAAAACGACGGCCCCGAAGGCCAGCAGCCCGGCAGCTGTTCGGCGGCTGCCGGCTTTGGGTTGCAGCCAACCCTGCCGAAACCAGAGAGCCAATTGAATACCCACAAAAAATTCGGTAGCCCGGCCAAAAAAGGTAAATAGCAGCATGAACCGCAGATTGCCGAACAGCCCGTACAACTTCATCGGCCCGCACAGCAGCACCATCACTGCGCCTAGCCCTAACAACACCAGCGGCACTAGCCACAGCCCTCGGGGCCGCCACCGGAGCAGCAGGAAAATAAGCGGCGCACTTAGGTAAAAACACTCTTCCACCGTCAGGGTCCAGCCCTGCGCCACTCCAGAGTACACAAACGCCTCAAAGAAGCCGCGCAGAAACGTAACATTCAGCAGCCAGATTTTCCAGAAAAACTCACTGGTCTGGTACCATAAACTTGCAAAAGTGAGGACCGTGAGCAAGAAATACATGGGGTAAATGCGGGCTACCCGGTTGCGTAGGTAGCTCCCCCACCATTGCGTAGTCATTTGTTCAGTACCAGCGTAGCGCAGCGTGATGAGGAAACCACTGAGCACGAAAAATACTGGTACCCCCACGTGAAATTCCCGCACTATTTTTTCCAATTCTCCTTCCACTCCGGAGCCTGCCCGAAACGGATTGAAGTGGTGCAGATATACCAGGTAGGCTGCTACGGCCCGTACCCCGGTTAAGGCTGGAAGATATGCTGAAGCGGCCCTTATATTTAGAGCAGGGGATTCACTGGAAATAGGCATAAGTAAACGAGGATACCAAGCCTGATTTTACTGCAATTGGCTGGACATAAAAATACAGCCAAGTAGCATATTGGAGCATGGTAATTAACCGTCTCTCACTTAGTGTATTGGATGAGAATGGTCTTGGTTTTTGTGTAATGATTACCAATTTGTTTGCAAAGAACCCGAGATGGTAGATTACGAATCGTGTAGCCCCAGTAATACCGGAGTTGTGGGCAGGCGCTACGGTTGCAAGCTGGAAGTAGCCAAACAAGTGGCAGCCTAGAGCTTCTTTGATTGAGTCCTGCGCCGCACCCGTTTCCGATTTGCTACCTTTTAGCCCTAACAGGTAGGGATAATCTGCGCCGTAACCCGCTAGGCTGGTCATCAACCCAAAGCCAGTTGCCAACTTCCAGTAAAAGCCATGCAGATACCGTTTACCCCGCTTGTGGTGGCCCTGTTAGCTGTGGTGGCGCAGGCCGTTTTTGCAGCGGGGCTGCTGGCGCTGGCCCGTCGTAACCGCCTGCCCAATGGGTTTCTGGCGCTGCTTATGCTGGCCATTGCCTTGTGGCTGCTCGATAGCTTTTTTCGGGTGGCCGGCATCTACGACCAAAATGCCAACTGGTACTTCGCGCCCATTTACTACTCCTTCGCCTTTGGGCCGCTGCTGTATTTCTACGTGCGCAGCCTGATCAACCACGAATTTCGGTTTCGGGCGGGGCACCTCTGGCATTTTGGGCCGGTGCTGTTGCAGACTGCTTTATACTGGGGCCTGCGCACTCAATCGTACGCCGCGCGGGCCTGGTTCTGGGAGCATGTGCACCGGCCCTACACGTACCGGCTGGAGTTTATTGGGATTTGGGTGTCGCTTACGGTATATCTGGGGCTGAGCCTGCACTTGCTGCGGTAGTACGGAAGCTGGCTGCCCGACAACTTCTCCGAAACTTCGGAGCTACGCCTGCGCTGGTTGCGGGTGCTGTTGGTGCTGTTGGTGCTGTTGGTGCTGGTGGGCCTCGTGAGCCTGCAATGGCTGCTGGAAGTGGTATTGCGTGAGTTTTTCGGGCTTTACTATAAGTACGACTACTCTACCGAGCTGTTGGGTGGCGTGGTATTTATGATTGGCATAGTGGGCCTGCGCCAAGCCGATATGCGGGCCGTCAGCTTCGTGCCCGAGGCTGCCCCGGCCGCGCCCGAAACTGCGGCCTTCATTGGTGCAGGTGCCCTTCCGGATTCCGCTGTATCGCTCGCGCGTCCTGGCAACGCGTCTCCTGTTCCGGCCTCTACGCCCGATACGCTAGCGGCCGCTGCGCCGGCCGTTGATGCGGCGGTGCTGGCGCGCATCCGGCGGGCGCTGGAAGAGGAGCGGGTCTACCTCAACCCCACGCTCACACTGGCCGAGCTGTCGGCGCATACTGGTTTGGCGCCGCGCCTGATTTCGTTCACCGTCAACCAGGGTTTCGGCCAGAGCTTCAACGACCTGATAAACAGTTACCGGGTGGCCGAGGTGAAGCGACGCCTAGCCACCCCCGATGCCCAGCGCCTTACGTTACTGGGCTTGGCCCTGGAGTGCGGCTTCAACTCCAAAACCACCTTCAACCGGATCTTCAAGCAGTTTACCGGCCAGGCTCCCCGCGAGTGGAGCAGCAGCGAATGAGTAGGAAATGCACGAAGAGAGGCTGGTACTTCTGGTAGGGAAAGGCGTTTGCATCCCGCAGGCGGATAAACAGTCCACCGATGCCCCAAACTAACGCCCACATCACGATTTGGGCCGTCCCGATGTTGGATTCGGGGCGCTTAGGGCAGTTTGAACGGGCACCTTTGGGTCGTTCCTCAACCCCCAAGTCCCATGAAACTACTGTTGCTATTGGCCGCGCTTACCGCCGCGCCGGCTACCCTGCTGGCCCAGGCAATTCCGGCCCCGGCCTGGACCGACCACCGCCGCGTTCTGCCCGATAAGCTTCGGCAGGTGCCCGTGGGCCTCTCGCTCTGGCATACGCCCAACCCGGTGTACCCTAAACCCAACCCCGAGCAGCCCGGCGGTTTCGTGTGGCAGCATAGCACCATGGTGCGCTCCGAGGTAGGAGAGGAGCTGACGGTGGTGGAGTGCGGTAGCTTCATCTGGTACAGCGAGGCCGGCTGGCAGGTTAATCTGCAGCAGGATGCCAACGAATTCGCCACGCTTTTCCAGTGCCCCAACGGCCGCCTGAGCCCCGGCCGTACCTACACTTTCGCCCAAAACTACCGCTACACCGACAGTGCCCGGGGCCTGTACGGCGGCGACGCGCTCTGGTATGTGCTGGCCCGCGACTTGGCCGGCAAGCTCTATAAGGGCTTCGGACTGATAGAAACCGAAGCCACTCCGCAGAAATAGCAACGAGCCGCCGCCGGCCATTGCCCAACTCAACTTCCCGCACCCGGGCCGCGCATTCAGAAGCGCGCCCACTTTCTTCTCAATTGATGAAATTCCTCGTCCTTTCAATTTTTCTGGCCTCTGCCACACCCCAAAACGGTTCCGCCTCTTCGCTACAACCGCCAGTTCAGGCACCGGCGGCCACTACCTACCGGATCGGGCCAGCCGCCGTTGCCTGGACCGGCTATGCTGAAGTGGGGAGCTACGCGCCCAGCGGCACCGTGCAGCTACGCCGCGGCCGCTTCAGCTACGACGGCCGCACGCTGCGTAACGGCCGTTTCGAGTTCGATATGACCACCCTGGCCCAGGAGCAGGCGCAGCTGGCCGAACACCTGCGCGGAGAGGATTTCTTTGCGGTGGCAAAGTATCCGACGGCCGTTTTTGAGCTGCGGGAAGTGCGGGCTGGTATGGCCGTTGGCCAACTCACATTGCGCGGGGTTACCAAGCCCGTCCGTTTTCCGCTCGTGGTGGAGCCGCGGCCCGATGGCCGGCTGCACATCAGCGGCAGCGCCACCCTCGACCGCACCCAGTTTGGTATCCACTATAATTCCAGCAGCTTCTTTCAAAATCTGGGCTCCTACGCTATCCGCAACGATTTTCGGCTGGCCTTCGACCTAACGGCGGTGGGTGAATGAGTGGTAGTGCTGTTTGGTAAGGCCGCCCGAGTCGCCACTTGTTCACGTAGCATCAAGCGAGGATTCGAAGTGTTGGAAGACTCACCGGGGCATTGGTAGCAGGGCCGGTAGCGTTGTAACGCCTAAATTGCGTTGACTTTAACCCGTTTAGTCAATGTTGGCCAGGCAACACCAGTTGGCCGGCCGGCGTACATCCCACTCATCAACCCCTTCTTTACCCTTGCCTTATGAACCACGCTAGCCGCATCGACAAGACCGTTCGCAACATCTATGACACCTTCGATAATCCGGGAGCCAATCCTTTAGAAGCCGGCTTGGGCGATATTGACAGTTGGATTAGCACCCTCGATGGACTGGGCGGCTCCGCCCTGACCGCGCTGCAGAACGAACTGCGGAACCTGCGCTCTTACGTTGAGCGCGACGACCGGCCTGCTATTGCCGCCACCCTCCAGCGGCTGGGGACCGAAACCTCGCGCATCGCCCATGGCATGCACAGCCTCACCGACAACACCGGCGACCAACTGCGCCACTTGGGCCAGACGCTGGTAATAGCCGCCGGCAACCTGAAATCGACCCAGGCCGATTCGGCCAAAATCTTGTAATCAAATAAATCAGGCTCGTGTAAAATTCGGGTTCGGAGAACCGCGTAAGCGGATCCCCGAACCCGAATTTTTTCGTCTGTAAAGGACTTTAGTCCCACACCATTTACCGCTCGATATGTTTTGCTGATAGATGTTTAATTATTTGACCATCAACTTTTAAAGCTGGTGCATGGTACTAGTGGTGTTCAATTCTTTCACCATAACCACACCTAACTATGAGTGCTTCCACTTCCACCAGCCAACTCGACGCTACCCTCCAGGCCCTGCAAGGCGGCCTGAGCCAAGCCGCCCCGGCGGCCGGCGGCAACATCGACAGCTGGGTTTCAACCCTCAACGGTGCCAATAGCCCTGCTCTAAGCGCTATTGCCGACGAACTGAAAAACCTGAAAACCGCCATCGGCAGCGGCGACGCCTCCAAAATCAGCCAGTCGCTGAGCACCTTGGGCGAGCACACCACCAAAGCCGCTGGCAGCGCCACCGAAGATGCCAAAGACAAGCTTCAGCAGCTCGGCCAGACGTTGAGCGACGCCGCTAAGTCGCTGAAGTCGTAGCAGCTTAAAAGCTAGGATCCAGAGGCCAGCATGACGCCGCCTGCCATCCTGACGAAGAAAGGACCTTATCCCACTGAAACGAGTCGTTGTTACGGCTGTTCCGGTGAGGTAAGGTCCTTTCTTCGTCAGGACGGCAGGCGTTTTCGTTCGCTTCTAATTCCGCACTCCTAATATCCCGCTGCGTTGTCGTCGCCGCGGGGGTCGGCACCGCCTTCGAGGCGGCCGTCTGGTAGTACCCGGATGATTTCCAGGCGGCCCCAGGGGCTGCGGGCGTTGAGCTGGTAGCCGCGGGCGCGGAGCGAATCCTGGGTGGCGGGCAATAGCGCGCCGGCTTCCACATCGAGCTGGTCGGGTAGCCACTGGTGGTGCAGGCGCGGCGCGGCTACGGCCTGCTGGGCGTTCTGGCCGTAGTCGATTACATTGAGTATGCCCTGCAGCACGCTCGTGATAATGGTGCTGCCGCCGGGCGTACCGATGAGCAGGGCCAGCTTGTTATCCTTGAGCAGGATGGTCGGCGTCATGGAGGAAAGCATGCGCTTGCCGGGCGCAATGGCGTTGGCCGCGCCGCCCACCAGCCCGTAGGCGTTGGGCGTGCCGGGCTTGCTGCTGAAATCGTCCATCTCATTGTTCAGCAGAAAGCCCGCCCCGGCTACTACCACTTTGCTGCCATAGGCCCCGTTGAGGGTGGTCGTGCAGCTCACCGCGTTGCCCTGGGCGTCCACGATATTGTAGTGCGTGGTCTGGTCCGACTCGTAGGCTGGCAGGCCCGTGCCGGCCGCTACCTGGGCGCTGGGTGTGGCCCGGCGTGGCTGCACCGAGGCCATGCGGCGGCGGTTGTAGGTTGGGTCGAGCAGCTGTACTACCGGTACGCGGCCAAAATCGGGGTCGCCGAGGTAGGTGGCGCGGTCGGCGTACACGCGGCGCTGGGCCTCGGTGAGCCAATGCACGGCCTCGGGCGCGTGCCAGCCGGCGGCCTGCAGGTTGTAGGGCTCCAGCATCTGTAGCATTTGCAGCAGGGCCACACCCCCCGAGCTGGGCGGCGGAAACGTGAGCACCTCGTAGCCCCGGTAGCTGCCTTTAAGCGGGGTGCGCCACTTGGGTTGGTAGGCGGCCAAGTCGGTTTTGGTGATGAGGCCGCCGCCGCGCTTCATTTCGGCCACGAGTAAATCGGCCGTTTCGCCCGCGTAAAAGCCGGCCGCGCCCTGGTCGCGGATGCGGCCCAGCGTGCGGGCCAGCTGTACGTACTTAATTACATCCCCTGCTTGCCAAGGACGGAAATCAGGCTGCGGATTACTGTAGGTGCCCAAGTCGTACGTACTGGCGTCGGGTCGCATATATGCGTTGCCTTGCGGGGTGAAACGTGCGAAGGCCGTCCGATTATCATTCAATCCGGTAGCCTCTTTCTTGGTAAGCGTTACGCCACCCAGTGCCAGCTGTGCGGCCGGCTCTACTACGTCGCGCCACGGCAGCTTGCCCAGCTTCTGGTGCAGCGCCCACATGCCGGCCACGGTGCCCGGCACGCCGGCTGCCCGGTGGCCCCGGGTGCTGAGGTTGGGTATCACGTTACCGGCCGCATCGAGGTACATGTCGCGGGTGGCGGCGGCGGGAGCGGTTTCGCGGAAGTCGAGGGCTCCTTCCCGGCCATCGGCCCCGCGGTAGAGCACGAAGCCGCCACCCCCGATGTTACCGGCCACCGGCAAGGCTACGGCCAGCGCAAACTGCACGGCCACGGCCGCATCGTAGGCGTTGCCGCCGCGCTGCAGCACCTCCACCCCAATACGGGTGGCCTCGGGGTGGGCCGACGTAACCATGGCCTTGCTGGCAACAACGGGCGTGGCCATTGGTACCGGAGCGGCCAGTGTCGGAGCGGCCAGTGCCACAGGCGAGGTAGCGGGCGGGGCCGTGGTGCAGGCCGCCAGCCCGGCTGCCAGCAATAAAAAGTGGCTAAAGTGCTTCATAAGAGTAGTGGAGCTCGATTTCGGCCGAAAGAACGTCATTCTTCGCCGAGCCCTGAACGGGAGTGCATTTACCTATCGGCAATCAACCCGTTCACCAACTTTCCGGAAAATTGAGCCACCTCATCTGATTCCACGTAGTTTTGAGCGCAACCCTGCACCTTTGCCGCTTCTGCCATGACCACGCCAACTGCTTCGCCTGCCTCTGCCGCTGCTCCTGCCACCGCGCTGCCCCTTGTGCAGCACGACCCCTGGCTGGCTCCCTACGAGCCAGTGCTGCGCCGCCGCCAGGAGCGGCTGGAAGCCCGGCTGGCCGAAATCGGGCAGCAATATGGCTCGCTGAGCAAGTTTGCTACCGCCCATCAGCGCCTGGGCCTGCACTACGACGGCCGCCGCCGGGGCCACTGGTACCGCGAGTGGGCGCCCGCCGCCCAGGCCCTGAGCCTGATTGGCGACTTCAACGACTGGAACCGGCAGGCCACCCCGCTAACCAAGGGCGCAGACGGCGTTTGGGAGGTCTTTCTACCCGACAAAGAGTACAAAGACCGCCTTACGCACCACTCGCTCTATAAAGTGCACGTGGTATCGGCCCGGGGTGCCCAGGACCGGCTGCCGGCTACCCTGCGCCGGGCGGTGCAGAATCCGGAAACCCACGACTTCGCCGGCCAGGTCTGGCGGCCCGAAACGCCGTTTGCCTGGACTGACCATAAGTTCCGGGTGGCCAACGCCGTACGCGAGCCGCTGATTTACGAGGCGCATGTAGGCATGGCGCTGGAAGAAGGCCGGGTGGGCTCCTACCTGGAGTTTGCCGAGCAGGTGCTGCCCCGCATTGCGGCCGGTGGCTACAACTGCGTGCAGCTGATGGCCGTGATGGAGCACCCATACTACGGCTCGTTCGGCTACCATGTGGCCAACTTTTTCGCCGTGTCGTCGCGCTTCGGCACGCCCGAAGAGCTCAAATACCTCATCAACGAAGCCCACCGGCTAGGCCTGGCTGTGCTGCTCGATGTGGTGCACTCGCACGCCGTAAAAAACGAGGCCGAGGGCCTGGCTAACCTCGATGGCTCGGGCCACCAATATTTTCATGCCGGAACCCGGGGCGAGCATTCAGGCTGGGATTCGCGCCTCTTCGACTACGGCAAGCCCGAAGTGCAGCAGTTCCTGCTCAGCAACCTGCGCTACTGGCTCGAAGAGTTCCACATCGACGGCTTCCGCTTCGACGGGATTACCAGCATGCTCTACCACCACCACGGCGAGGGCGTGAGCTTCGGGGGCTACGAGTCGTATTTCGGGCCCGAGGTGGATGAGGACGCGGTGCTGTACCTGCAATTGGCCACTACGCTGGTGCACGAAATCAAGCGCAGTGCCCTACTTATTGCCGAAGACATGAGCGGCCTGCCGGGCCTGTGTCGGCCCATTGCCGAGGGTGGCGTGGGGTTCGGCTACCGGCTGGGCATGGGCATCCCCGATTACTGGATCAAGCTGCTCAAGCACACCCGCGACGAAGACTGGAACCTCTACGACTTGTGGTATGTGCTGAACAACCGCCGCGACGGCGAAAAAACCGTGGCCTATGCCGAAAGCCACGACCAGGCCCTGGTAGGCGACAAAACCCTGGCGCAATGGCTGCTCGACGACGCCATCTACCAGCATATGGGCCGCACCGACACCGACCCGGTTGCGGCCCGGGGTGTGGCCCTGCACAAGCTCATCCGCCTGCTCACTATCAGCCTGGGCGGCGAGGCCTACCTCAACTTTATAGGCAATGAGTTTGGCCACCCCGAGTGGGTCGATTTCCCGCGCGAAGGCAACAACTGGAGCCACCACTTTGCCCGCCGCCAATGGAGCCTGGCCGACAACCCCGACCTCAAGTTTCAATACCTGCTCAACTTCGATAGGGCCATGATTGAACTGGTCCGGAGTAGCCACCTGCTGGCCGCCGGCCCGGCCCGCCAGCTCCACCTCGACCCCGAAAACCAGGTCCTCGTCTTCCAGCGCGGCCCGCTGCTGCTGGCCTTCAACCTGCACACCGAGCACAGTATTCCTGACTACCGCTTCGTGGTGCCCGCTGCCGGCCGCTACCGTATCGTACTCGATTCCGATGCCCCCGATTTCGGCGGCTTCGCCCGCATCGACGACGACTACTGCTACGAAACCCTCGAGGAAAACGGCGTGCATAAGCTAAGCCTCTACCTCACAAGCCGCACAGCCCTGGTACTGGAACGTATCTGAACAGGTCGCCTGTGAAATCTGGGAGGTCGATGTAGGGGCGGGGCTTGTCCCCGCCCGCCGTCGAACGGTCCTGGTTTGAATCGTTCAACGACGGGCGGGGGAAAGTCCCGCCCCTACGTCGTGCCGATATATGCACGCCACAGTCTTGGATCAGTCAATGGGTTTCGTCTAAACTGCCTTCTTGCTTTTGCCTAAACAAGAAGCCCGCACACTCAACCGAGTGTGCGGGCTTCTTCGTTTGTCAGCTAACAGCTAACAGCTAACAAATCAGGTGTTCTTCGTTCTGCGGCCCGATTCGGCTTGTTCCAGCGCCTCGTTGATGCGCAGGTCGCGGGCGTCAGACTTTTTGGCACGGCTGATGTGCTGGGCCAGCTGCTTGCGCTGGGTGAAGGGCAGGGCGTCGAACTTGGCCCGCAGACCGGTGCGGTCGAGGGCCTGCGCCAACTCGGCGGGCAGCTCCAGGCCACTAGGGTCGGTATCGTGCCACAGCACTACATGCACGGTATCGGCCCAGGTTTTATCGATGGCGTTGCGCACTTCTTTGCGCACGCTGAAGCCATGGTGCTCGCCGCCCATCGGCGTCAGATTCAGGCGAATAGGAAATCCGTCGATGGTACCCTGCACGGGCAGCGCGCCTTTAACGCCATATTCGGCCGTCACATCGAAGGGTACAACTACAAACACGCCGTTGTCGGCTCCGTCCATTTCGAGGGGAGCATCAAATTCGTGGCGATTTGGCGTAGCGGAGGCAGAGGAACTCATGTTGAAGAAGGGGTAATAGGGGAGCCGGCCAAACGGCCCGTCCGGTAGTGTTCGATGTGAAGCAGCCGCTCGTTGATGGCGGCTGTATTGCTGACGGCAATCGTCTGGAGCCGCTCGGACGGCAGATGGTACCGCTCAATCAGCAGGTTGGCTACCTCGACTGTGGAAGCCAGCACCAGATCGGCGCGGCGCAAGGCCAGGCGTTCCAGGGCTACGGCCCAGCCGGTTTCGGCGGCGGCGGCGCGCTCCTGGGCTAGGCTGTGTACGTGCAGCACCAGAGGCCAGCCCGTTAGCTGCCGGATTTCCATGGCCGCCAGCCAAGTGGGCCAATCTACGGCGTAAATTACGGCAAACTGCCGGCCACTGGCCCAACTGGTCGCAAACCGCGCATACTGAATCACCTGAAAGTTGAGGTCGGCTGCTGCGGCGTTGGGCGGATTGTGCCCCAGCGCAGCCAGCTCCTGCGTGAGCGTGGCGTGCACCGGCGAGAGCGACGGTGGCGGGCCTAGCGCAACACGGAAGGGAGTAGGAGCAGGATCAGTTGAATCAGCCGGGCCCTGCTCCGGTTGCCCGGCGTCGAGGGCAGCGGGGGCAGTGTTCGGTTCGACCAGTTCGGGACGGTCGGATTGGGTGCCGATAGTTGGGAAGTCTCCATCGGCCGGTGTTCTGCCTACTGGCGCTGCCGAAGCAGCTGGCGGATTGGCGGGCTCGGTTGGAATTCCGCCAGTTGCTTCGGGCGCAGCCGGCCAAGCGGTCGGTGCAACAGAGGCAATGGGCCCGGCCGAAACCATAGGAGTGGCTCCCAGATAAGGCGCGGCCGGACTGCTGCTGCCGATGTAGGGCGAAGCCGGAGCCTGCCACGCAGCTGGGTTCGGGCTGGGGCGTGCTCCGGTCTGAAGAGCAGCCAGGTCAAGGTTGGCCAGCCCGGTAATGCGTAGGCTGGTCCCGGCTGCGGCAAAGGCCGGCTGCGGCTCGTGGGGCAGCAGCACCGCCAGGTTGGCTAACGGAGCCAGCTGCTGCACCAAGGTTCGGAGCGGCGCAATGGCCGCTGACTGGGGAGGAAATACTTCATTCCAGCCAAGCAGCAATACGCGGGAAGAAGCAGTGGACATAGGCTAGTAGATGGTCGAGGTAGATACCAGGAGTACGGCAAGGTAGAAAAAAAGGTATTGTGGCTCGGGGCCGCACTCCTCATTTTACTCCTGGTTTCAGCCTCCACAGAGCTATTCCACTACTAGTCGCCGGCTTTGGCTGCCGCTGCGCACCAGATACAGCCCGGCGCGCAGGCCGGCTGGCAGCTCCAGGGTCAGGGGGCCGGCGGGCGGCATGGTGGTCGTCAGCAGCAGGCGGCCCGTCAGGTCGAGCAGCTGTACTGGCTGGCCGGCGGGCAGGCCGGCTACCGATACCCGGCCCTCGCGGGTGGGGTTGGGCCACAGCTGCCAGGCGACGCTGCCGGCCGGCACCGCCACCGGCCGCACCTCCGACAGGCTGGCCGTGCTGTCGAAATCGATCTGCTGCAGGCGATAGTACACCAGTTTCGAGCCGTAGGTAGGCAATTGGTTGTCGGTGAACTCGTAGGTGGCCGCCTCGCCGCGGCCGGGTATCCAGGCCCGCCGCCGGAACGCCGTGCCATCGGTGGATACCTCTACCGCAAAGCCTGCGTTGTTGAACTCAGTGGCCGTGCGCCAGCGAAGCTGGGCCGCGGTTCCGCGCGCCTCGGCCGTAAAGCTAACCAGCGTAACGGGCAACGGAACCGCCGGGCCGCTCAGGGTAATGGTGGCCGGGCTGAGAGCAAAAAATACGTTGCCAACGGCCTCCACCTTAAGCCGGCCTTTAGTGGTTGGGGTTACGGGCAGGCGCACCGAGGCCGCGCCATTGTTGGGTACGCTGGCCGCCAGCACATCAGGAAAAGTCAGGCCGCCATCAGTGGAAAACAGAATCCGCACGTTGGCGCAGCTTACAGGCGCCTGGTCGGTGCCGAGCACATCCCAGGTTACGACGTAAAGGCTATTTGGGGCAGCCGTGAGGGCTGCGGCCGGGGCCGTTACCCGAAACGGGCCTGCATCGGCCACGCTCATGCGCAGGTTGGCACCGGCCACGCCGCCGCGGTTGTCGCGCACGGTCAGGCGGAAGTTGAGGGGCCGTGCTACCAACGGCAGAATTTCGCCTACCGAGCTGGTATTATTCAGGACGGCATTTAACTGCGGAAACGTACGTGTAGCGCTGTTAATGGGCAAAAAGCTGCGAAACAGCGGCGGCGCGCTGGCGTCGGTGGCCGCGCCGGCAAGGCCGGTGGGGTCGCCTAAATCCAACTGCTCCCAACTGTAGAATAAGGCATCGTTGTCGGGGTCGGTGGCGATGCCGGTGAGGGCAAAGGGGGTGCCTTTGGGAAGAATGAACGAGCCGGCCGGCACCTGCGCAGTGGGCGCCCGGTTGCCGTTGTTGGCCGTTAGCGTGCCGCAGGTAAGTCTGGGTATAATGGCGCTCAGGCTGGCCGCATGGAAGTACACGATGCCGGTTCCCACGTTGTCGGGGCTGCAGCGGCCATCATACGACATGATGGTGTTGCCCGCGCCGGGTTCGTAAGCCAACGTGCTGCTGCGGTTGCCGCTGCAAATGCCTTTGTCGCCGTTGAAAGTGTGCCCGGAGCCCAGCTGGTGCCCGATTTCGTGCAGGGTTACTTCCGCAAGAAAACTAGCGTTGCTGGCCGTCGATGACCCGCCGCCCTTGCCCGATATTCCCGAAGAAAGCGAGCAGACCACCCCCACGTAGGCCACGCCCGAGTAGCCGCCACTGTTGTAGCCCAGCACATGGCCCAGGTCGTAGTTGGCGGCCCCTATGTTGTTGTTGAGCACGCTCGCATTGGCATTCAGCAGGCCTATAGGCGAGGTGTCGGAATAAGGGCTGGTAGCGGCGTCGGCGAAAATGAGCTTATCGTTATTGGCCACTAACTGCAGGCGCAGGGCCAGCTCCCGCTCGTATACACCGTTGAGCGAGTTCACCAGCTTTACCAGTTCGCTCATGGTGCCGGCTACGGTGCCGCCGCCCAGTCGGCTTACAAACTCGCTGGTGGTGGCCACGGCCAGGCGCAGTGTGCGCAGCTGCCCGCCATACGGCGCGGGTGGGGCCGGGGGCGTATCACCGGGGCGCTCCAGCGGGGCATCGGGTGGCAGCAGGCTTTGGCAGTCGAAAGCAACCGGGGCCTGCGGGCGGCTCTGATATAGAGTGGAAGCGGCAGCCGATTCGTCGGCCAGAATGCTGCTGACGGCCCCATCGGCGGCCAGAAGCTGGGCGTGCAACCCGGTTGGCGTCCATTCCAGGCGCACGGTGGCGGCGGGCTCATCGAGCGAGCGACCAGCAAACGTGCGGATGCGCGGGTAGCGGGCGGCTAATGCCGGGGCCATTACGGGCACCTGGGTGAAAGCGTAGCGGTGGATAGTGCCATCGGGGTGGGGCAATTCCAACACTACCGGAGCTGCAGGCTGGTTTTCGGCCGGAGCCAGCGCCAGCCGGGCGGCCAGTTGCGTGGTATCGAGCCGGAACCAACTGGCGGGAGGGCCAGCTACCGGGCCGCGGGCCGCTGCCGGCGCGGCTACTGCCTCCCAGAGCGATGTACCGTGCCCTGCCGTAATGGCCGGTTTTGCAGGGTTGGAAGGTGTTGACTGGGCCGCAACTAAGGTTGGCTGGCTGGCCAGAACGGCGAAAAAAAGGCCGCTAAGCAGCAGCCGCAGCGAAGAAATGATTGGTTGCATAGAAGCGGAAGGAGTGCAAATGGGTCCTGCCGGAATAAGCTGCCCGGACAGTTCGTGGCGCTTAAACGCCTGACTGTCTGGAATAATGCCCGCCAATCTGCCTCTGTTGTGCCTCCGCCCCGGTTAGGTGTAGTTCTGTATCGGAATCATTAAAAACGGGGGCTAACTTCTTGCCTACTTGCTACTCAATGCGGGTGAAATTCTATACAAAATTCGGGCATCCGGCCTGCTGCGGCCGTTGCGCGCCAACGCTGGTATCAGCCAATTCGCTCGCGCAGGTACTGGTACACCTCGGGGTTGCTGAGCAGCGTGCCGTGGTGGAGCTGCGGGTACACGCGGGTGCTGATGAGCCGGCCGGGCGGCGCGGCGGGGTCCTGAAAAATACGGCCGGCGGCGCTGCCTGCTCCTACCAGTCCGTCGCCAAAGTAGTCGTGCAGCGCCGAGCTGGCCGATTTCAGCAACGAGCCCACCAGCACGTGGTAGTGCACGTGGGGCAGCAGGGGCACTACCGTGCGGGGCGGAAACAGGTCGTCGGCGTGGGGGCTTTGCCAGTCCTCATCCACGAGCAAGGCGTGGCGCAAATCCTTGATGCCGTTGCTACGCTGGTCGAGCAGGCCGCTAATGGCGCGGGTGGGCCAGAGGTTGATTTTGCGCAGTACCAGACTGGTGAAGTGGCTGTTCTGCTCCAGAAACGAGCCGTCGTTGGGCACGCCCAGCAGAAACACGTCGCGCAGGCGGTCCAGCCAGGTGTTGGGTTTCGGCGCTTGTTGTTTGGTTTTCGTGTTTGGTTTTTTGCCGCTTGGCTGCGGGTCCTCAAGCGCAAGCTCCGCGGT
This sequence comes from Hymenobacter terrestris, assembly GCF_013377905.1. Lineage (GTDB taxonomy): Bacteria > Bacteroidota > Bacteroidia > Cytophagales > Hymenobacteraceae > Hymenobacter > Hymenobacter terrestris. The sequence goes on along the minus strand of NZ_JABKAV010000005.1, from coordinate 53,046 downwards.
ATCACGCTCCTCCCCAACCAGAGCCGCCGAGCTGATGGTCGAATCATTTTCACCGTTTGATTTTTCACTCTCGAGGGCTGCCTCCTCTGCGTAATACCCAGCCGAGCGGATGAGCAGCCCCCCCATGCTGTGGCCCACTAGCACCAGCTCGCCCACGGCTTTGGGGTAGGTAGCCACCAGTTCGGTTAGCAACTCGTGGAGGCGGCGGCCGTTTTCGGAAATGTGCAGGCCCGAGTTATACCGCACGTACAGGCAGCACACTTCGGGCAGGTCCTGCTGTAGGCGCGGGCCAAACCGCAGGTCGTCGGGGCCGTGGCCGGTCTGCCAGATCACCTCATCGCCCATCAGCCCGTGCAGGAAAACCACCGTGGTGCGCGGGCGGCCACCGTTGGCCGGCTGCAGGCCGAGGTCGGCTACGGCCACATCGGCGGCGTAGCGACGGAAGCTGAAAGGAATGGTACGTCGGTCGTGGCGGGCGGCCAGCTGGTCGCCGAAGGCCCCGTTGAGCACGGGCAGCGTGAAGTGCAGGTTGTCCTGGCCAATGCGGTAGAGCGCGCCGGCCCCATCGAAGGGGGCGCGGGCGGCCCGGCCTACGGCGGCGGCCACCCGCTTCCAGCGCGGGCGCCGGGGCGAAGGAGTAGCGTCATCCTGGTCGAGCGGTTCAGTCACGGGAGCAAAAGTAGCAAAGGAAGCCGCTGCACACATCGCGTTGGCTACAAGCCCAAGATACCAGCTCGGCGCCGAATACCCTGGCGGCCACAAGCAAAAGCGGGCCCCAACGCTGTACGCCGGAGCCCCCCTGCTGAAAAAGGCTCCCTGATTTTCTACTGCACCACCAGCTTGCGGACCACCGGGCCGGCTGGTGCTTCGAGGCGTAACAGATATACGCCCGGCCGCTGCGCGCGCAAATCGACCAGGCGGCCGCGCGATTCGCTGGCCGCGGCCGCCGCCTGGCGCAGCACCAGCCGGCCGGTGGCGTCGGTTACGGTGAGCGGAGCCGTGGAGAGGGCCGCATCGGTCAGCGAGGCCAGGCTGAACTCGCCGGTAGTGCTGGGGTTAGGGTACACCAACAGCGTGGCGGGGGCGGCCGAGTTGCGGTTGCCGGTTACGGTGCCCACTAGCTGCACATCGTCGATGAGCAGCTGAACCGTAGGGTCGGCTTCGCCGGCCGTTGCCACCCCAAAGCCGAGCGCCAGCGTATCGGGCTGGAGCCCTGATAGGTAGGTAACCGGTACATCCATGAGGGTATAAGCCGCCTTGGGCAGTAATACCTGGGCAGCGGTAGCCACCGGGGTAGATTTGTTCAGCAGCGCCAGAAAGGCAATACTCGAATCGGCTTCGACCGTAGCCCCCGTTAGTTTATACCAGAACTGCAGGCGGGCGGGCCGACCGGTGTAGGGCACGCCATTAACCAGCTCCCCATCTTCATTGAACGAGGCTTTCAGCAGGATGCCGGGCAGGGTAAACTCATCATCGCGCCGGTCCAGCGGCCGGGGTAGCTTCCGGAGTGCCGCTAGTTGCCTGGCCGTGCCCGTGCCGCGCAGGGCCAGCGACTGATTCTGGAGCTTGGCCGCGAAGCTGCCGCCTTGTGCGTCGCCTGCCTTTGTAACAGTGCGTGGCGCCACAATCGGGGGCAGCCCCAGGCTGGCCAGCAGGTCGTCGGTGGTTATCCAGGCCGCTGGGGCTTCTACCAGGTTGCGGGTCTGCCAGGTTTCGAGGTTGCCGTTGGCTACGGCTGTAGTGCTTTGGGCGTGGGCCATCAGCGGTAAGCCCGCCGCGGCTACTAATAGGTATAGCTGTTTTTTCATGCCCTAAGGAGGCCAATAGAGCAGGAATGGTTGCCAAAAGCCGAAAAAATAGTACCGGCCCTGCGGCGGCATCGTTCAGTCATTGTGCGGAGTAGTTGGCCCCGAGTCGGTCGCCGGAGTTGGTAGCAGCGCGCCGAGTATGGCACCGGCCAGCAGCCCGCCCACGTGGGCCGCGTTGTCGGTGGTGTGCGCTTCGAGGCCACCTACCAGACTGTTCACCATAAAATAGAGCACGAACAGGCCCAGCGCCGCCCGCTCGGAGCGGCTAAGCGAGGCCGGCCGGCGCAGCACCGTGGTCAGCAGTAGCCCATAGAGCCCGAAAATGGCCCCGGAGGCACCCACCGAGTTCACGCCCTGGCTGTGCCACCACAAGCTGGTGAGGCTGGCCGCCACTCCGCTCAGCAAATACACTACCAGCAGCCGCCGGCTACCCACCAGCCGCTCCGTGAGTAGCCCCAGAAAAACCAAGGTGAGCAGATTGAGCAGCAGATGCCCAAAGCCGCCGTGCAGAAACGTGCTCGTAAGCAGCCGCCAGGGCTGGCCGGGCAGCGTAAGGGCCGAATAGTTGGAGCCCCAGCGGATGAGGTCGGCGCCGGCGGGCTGCAGCAGGTTGGTGCCGGCCAGCCCCAGCAGCAGGTAGGCCACCAGGTTCAGCCAGAGCAGCGCCGGGGTGGCCCGGTAGCCCGACCGGAACCCAAAAACAGCCCGCAGGGTGGCCGCTGCCCCGCCCTGGCCAGCAGCCTCGGCCGGCCCGGCGGGGCGGGGAGGGGCTGCTTCCGGGCCAGGTACCAGGCCGCGCCGCTGCAGTTCGTAGCCGGCGGCCTGGCCCACGGCCGGCGGGTACTCGGCCGCATGGCGGGCCAGGTACAGCAGCTCGGCCTCGGTGTAGCCGGTCAGCGGGGTGGTGGCAGAGTCGGGGGGAAGCGGGTCGGGAGGGAGGCTGTCGGAATCGGGCATAAGCGGCACAGGAAGAGCGAAGCGCCGCTTCATCCTGTCGAATCAGATGCTGTGCGGCCCTGCAATCGGCTTCACAAACCCTGCCAGCCCGCGCTACCTGCCAGAGTTGCGGCTTTGCACCAACACGGCATGTCTACAAGTCGGAAATGTTGCCTTGCATTGGAACTCGCTTGGTTGGCCGGCCCAGAAGCTCACCTGCAATATCGGCTGCCTCAAAGTCAGCGCGGTTTTGGTCGCGGTCAGTGTACAGCTCGCCGTAGGTTTCGTAACGAGTCTTGAAATTCTCGAGGCTTACGCGGCGCAGCACAAGGGCCTGTTGCATAAGCGTGAGCCGGGCTTCCATGTTGGGCGTGAGATTCTGATTGTATGCTTTGGCGCTCATAAACCAGTCTATGCGCTCCTGAGCAATAGTTACCTGGCCCGGAAATACATTCGTTACTGAGTCGGCAAGGGCCTGAGCTATGAGGTAGGCGGCCGTATTTTCGGCCAGCCAGTAACGGCGGGCCATGCGGGCGTAGCGGCCGGCGGCTGTCGTGTCGGCGCGGTCGGCGGCGGGCAGTAGCCGGCGGGTGATGGCCACTTGCCCGGCCGCTTCCTGCTCGAAAGACGGTAGGGGCCGGATAACAGTAGCTTCTAGCACAATGGGCGCGGCCGGAGCGGCTGCAACGGGGGGGGCGGGCTGGGGCCGTAGCATCCACCAGGCCACGGCCAGCACCACGGCCAGCAGCAGCCCGCCCAGCAGCCACCTATTGCCGTGGCCCGCGGGGGCAGTTTCGTCGTCATAGTCGGCCGGAGCAGACAGCGCGGCCGGTTCAGAGAACGAGGGCCCGGCGGGTACCAGCGCCCCACGCCGCCGGAGCTCCTGCCGGGCGAGGGCCACTACGCCGGCATCATAAAAGTCAGGGTTTTCGATGAGGTACTGCAGCTCGGCAGTAGTCTTTTGCTGGAAAGAATCGGGGGCGGTAGGCAAGCCGGACATAGCGTATAAACGAGGCGAATGAGGCCGTTAAGTTGAGGAAAAGCCCGGATTTTCCCACCAGCTACTGCCAACGCCGCCGCCATTCGGCCCGTATAGCCTATGGGAGCCGCCTCGCCTGCCGGGCCGACTGACAGGTAAACGGTAGTGTATGGTAGGGGCCCTCTGTCCCTCGGTGCGCTTATAGCCTACCGGCTCCCATTATTCTTATTTTCAACTTCTTATCTACCATCCGATGGCAAGCAACGAGAAAAATTCCAATGAAGAGCTGCAGAACGAACACAACCGCACGCAGCAGCAGGTAGCCAATACCGGCAACAATGCCCCGCGCCCCGAAAATGTGGGCGGTGTAAGCGTGCAGCAACAGGGCGCCAACCCGCTCACTTCCTCGCCCGACCCGGAAGGTGACCACGGCGGAAACCGCGGTGGCAGCCAGAATGACGGCCCCAAAAGCGCTAAAGGCAGCAGCAACCGCGGCGGCCAGCCCGGCGCCGACCAGAAAAATGACGGTGGCGGCGCAGATGCCGAAAATGCCGACCAGACCAAGAACACTACGGCCTACAATACCGAGTATTCCAACGCCCGCTCGGCCCCCAGCTCGGCCAACGATGGCGGCAAAATGGGCGACGCCGATAACCCGGTCTAAACAGGTCCGTAGTAGTATTACCTCCAAATTCTGATTCCCAGATCAATGAAAGATTCCCCTAAAGAAAACCAGCCCGCCGGGGCCGCCGATATGGTTGCCGATGGTGCTGGTGCAGCTGCCCAGCAGTCCGATTCGCAGTCCACTGCCGAAGGCAATCCTGAAGCCGGTATCCCCGAAAGCACCCAGGAAGATATGGGCGACGGCACGGGCATCCGCGGTGGCTACGGTAACAGCGACCAGACCAACGGCCTCGAAGGCGGCCCCGAGAAGCCTTCCAAGTAATTTAACGGTCTGTATTAAGAAAACACCCGGCCCGCACCACGAACGTCTGTTTCGTGGGTGCGGGCCGGGTGTTTTTTGACCTACCTTCCGTTCGTTTCAGTTACTTGCTACCGTATTCCGGCCATCTATGCGCTACCTGTTTCTCTGTCTGCTCTTGGCTGCAACCCGCGCGGCGTGCGGCCAGAACCCGCTGCCGCGGCTGCTGCGCACCGACCCGACGCTGGCGGCCGTGGCCCGGCAGGCCGGCAAGCATCGCCTACAGATTCTGTACACCCAAATCAGGCGCGATGCGCAGGGCCGGCCGCACTTTAGGTCCTTTAGATACCGGCTGCGGCCCGGCGAATATTTCTATCCGGCCAGTGCCATTAAGCTGCCCGCCGCCCTGCTGGCCCTTGAAAAGCTCCACAACCTACGCCAGACCCAGCCCGAGCTGCGCAGCAACGCTCCGCTCCGCATAGCGGCCGCCGGCTGGGGCCAAACGCCGGTGGAGCACGACAGCACCAGCGCCGATGGCCGCGCCAGCCTGGCGCACTACGTGCACAAAATGCTGCTGGTAAGTGATAACGATGCCTATAACCGCCTATACGAATTCGTGGGTCCGGCCGGGCTGAACCAGGGCTTGCGCGCCCACGGCCTGCGCCGCACCGTGCTGCGCCACCGCCTTTCGGTGGGCGACCAGGACTCCACGGCCCGCCATACCAACCCGCTGGCCCTGTACACCGATACCACGCTGGCCCGGCCGCTATACCTGCAGCCGGCCGCCTATTTTGGGGGCCGCTGGCCGCGGGGCGCGCGCCGGGGCCGCCACATCGGATCGGCTTATCTGGAGGGCCAGCAGCGCATCAGTCAGCCACTCGATTTCAGCACTAAAAACGCCACTACCCTGGCCGATTTGCAGCGCAGCCTGCAGCTGGTATTCTTTCCCGAATCCGTGCCGCCCGCCCAGCGCCTGCGCCTCGATTCGGCCGACCGACGACTCGTACTCAACAGCCTGCACCAGTTGCCCCGCCAAAGCCGTTATCCGCGCTACCGGCCAGCCGATTACCCTGATAACTACGTTAAGTTTCTGCTGGCTGGCGGCCCTGCCGGGCCGCTGCCAGATGGCGTGCGCATTTACAATAAAATAGGGCTGGCCTATGGCTTTCTCATCGATAACGCGTATATCGTCAACCCTGAAACCGGCGTCGAATTCATGCTCAGCGCCGTCATCTACGTGAACTCCAACGGCGTACTCAACGACGATAAATACGACTACGATTCCGTTGGTTTTCCGTTCCTGCGCCGTCTGGGCGAGGTTGTGTACGAACACGAGAAAAGTCGCGTGAAATAAGCTGTTAGCCGTTAGCTTTTCGGCAGATTGCAGATTGAAGAACATAAAGCCCACGGCCAATAGCTCTCAGCTACAAGCTTAAAAGGATGCGCAACCCTCACAATCTCCCGCTAATCTGGTCCGTAGAAAAGTACCGGGCACAGGTGGCCGCCGACCCTGACCAGGAAATGGTAGATCTGGCGGTCTGGGTGCCCGGCCTCGTGCTGGACCTACGCTACGCCACCGCCGACAACCTGGCTGGCCGGCCGCTTTACACCCGCGCTCAAGCCCTGGCACGCCGGCCGGTGGCTAATGCGCTGGCCCGGGTGCAAGAGCGCCTAGCTGCGCATGGCGTGGGCCTGTGCGTGTACGACGCCTACCGGCCCTACCACGTAACGCGCGCATTCTACGAACTGATTGGCGACGAAAACTTTGCCGCGCCGCCCTGGCGAGGGTCGCGCCACAACCGCGGCTGCTCAGTCGATGTGGGGCTGGTGCAGCTCGGCACCGGCCAGCCCCTGCCGCTACCCACCGACTTCGATGAGCTAACGCCCGCCGCCCATGTCGGCTATGCTGATCTATCGGGCCACGTGTTGTTCAACCGCAGCCTGCTACTAGCTGCCATGGGGTTGGATGGTTTCCAGAACTACCCCGCCGAGTGGTGGCACTTCGACCACCCCCGTTGGCCCGAGTTCGACCTGCTGGATTTGTCGTTTGAAGAAGTGGGTTTATGAGCAGCTTCAGCTGGTAGCTTTTAGTCTATTCCCTTCAATGAAAGCTAATAGCTTACTCATAACGCCAGTCCCAGCTGCTGGCCTATCTGGTCTTCCTGGCTTTCGAGGGTAGAGAGGGTGATGCCCAGCAGGCGCACGCCCAGCGGCATGGGTAATAGCGCCAGCAGCAGCTCGTGGGCCAGGCGCTCGGCCTGCTCGCGCTGCTGGAGCGGGGCAAACAGCGTGCGGCTGCGGGTTATCTGCTGGAAGTCGGCGTACTTGACTTTGAGCGTGAGCGTGCGGCCGCGCAGGCCCAGGCGCTCGGCGTGGCCCCAGGTAGTGGCCAGGCAGGGCACAAGGCGGGCCCACAGGTCGTCGTAGCTGGTCAGGTCGTGCTCGAAGGTGGTTTCGGTGCCGATGGATTTGCGCACCCGATCGGGGCGCACGGGGCGCGGGTCTTGGGCGCGGGCAATAAGGTAGTAGTGCCCACCGGCCTTGCCGAAATGCTGCCGTAGAAACGCCTCCGACTGCTGCCGTAAATCGAGGCCCGAGAAGATGCCGAGCCCGTTGAGCCGCGCCGCTGTGGCCGGCCCAATGCCGTGAAACTCGCCCACTCGCAGCTGTTCCACAAATGCCAGCCCCTGCTCGGGCCGGATAACGAACTGGCCGTTGGGCTTGCGGTAGTCAGAGGCCAGCTTAGCCAGAAACTTATTGTAGCTAATGCCCGCCGAAGCCGTCAGCTGGGTCTGGCGCAGGATTTCGGCCCTGATTTCGCGTGCCACCTGGCTGGCCAGCACCACGCCCTTCAGGTTCTCAGTTACGTCGAGGTAGGCCTCATCCAAGGAAAGCGGCTCAATGAGGGGCGTGTACTCAGCAAAAATGGCCCGAATCTGCCGCGACACTTCCTTGTACACTTCAAACCGTGGCTTCACGAACACCAACTCGGGGCAGCGCCGCCGTGCCAGCGCCGACGACATGGCCGAGCGCACCCCGAACTGCCGGGCTTCGTAGCTGGCCGCCGCTACCACGCCCCGCTCGCGCGAGCCGCCCACCGCCACCGGCCGCCCCCGCAACTCGGGCTGGTCGCGCTGCTCCACGGAAGCATAAAAGGCATCCATGTCTAGGTGAATAATCTTGCGGTTTTCGGCGGCGGGCTCCACCCTGCAAAGGTACTAAGGTGCCTTCTTGAAATAGGTAGTGCCCGGCTCCAATCGGGGCAGCAGCGGCTCCAGCTTCATTTGGCGGCGCCGTTGGTCCACGTTCTGCAAATCGGCCGTAGTAAACAGCGAATCAATTTCAAGGCCCGAAGCCCGCACTATGCGGCCAAACTGCGTGCCGTACCGTTGCGGCTGACCCTGGTTCATGAGCGCCCGGTCGAGGTAAGTGGCGTAGCTGGCCGGATGCAGTTGGCCGGCATCATACAAATCCTGAACCTTCGGTAGGTAGCGCACTTGCATCGAATCGGGGGCGTGCTGCAATAGCAGAAACGAGGCCTTGGGCTCAGCCTGCGCCAGCACCTGCCAGCCAAGGCGCTGCTCTAATTGCTGAAACTTGTGTAGCCGTACCGAGTCGCGCCGGAGCAGCCAGCGGTTGGCCGTATCGGCCGCCACCGAGCGGAAGCCATGCTGGCGGAACACGGCAAAAATTGTCTGGCGGTCCTGCTGGTCGGCTTGGCGTAACGAATCGAGCGTGGCCGTGAGGATAGGTGGGGGGCCGTTGCCAACGGAGCGGGTGGGAGTGGGGGTGCAGGCGGCCAGCAGGCCCAGAGCAAACAAAAAGCCGTACCGAAGCATGAGTGAATATACTGCTTGTAGTAGCTGGTCGGACCAGTGAGTCAAAGATGCCATGTCTGAAGGGATACCATACATGCCGCTATTCGCTTTCTGACTCCTTTCTTAATCCTGTATCGGTGCTACCGGGGGCACGGCGACCAGTTGGCTCGGCTTGGGCTTGCGGCTCACGAGGAATACGCCCAGGAAAATCAGCAGGGCTTGGCCGGCCCGGTCCCAGGTGAGGTGGTCTTTGCCCAGGCTTACGGCAATAAGCACGGCCAGCGCGGGCTGCAGGTAGATGTAGGCCCCCAACAGGGCGGGCGAAGCGTATTTCAGGGCCCAGTTGTTGAGCAGGTAGGCCATAATCGTGACGCAGACGACCATGTAGGCAATGGCCGCCCAGATGCCGGGCGGGAAGCTGGCGTAATCGGCCGTAGTAGCCTGGTGCCAGCCGGTGGGCACGGCCAGCACTGCGCCCACCAGGAAGATGCGTTTGAGCACTGTGAACGGGTGGTATTTGCGCATCAGCGGCATCACAATCACCAAGTAGATGCCGAAAGATGTGGCGTTGAGTAGAATATAGATGTCGCCCAGCAGCTCGCTGGGGGCGCCGGCCACTACCGGGCCGCGGCTGAGGATGATGCTGGCCGCGCCCAGCCCGGCAACGCCCACGCCCAGCACCCGGCGTAGCGTCAGCTTCTCGCTCAGCAGCCAGGCCGAGGCCAGCACCGTCACGACCGGCGCAATGGTCTGGATGAGCGAGGCGTTGATGGGCGAAGTCAGGTTGAGGCCCGAGAAGAATAGCAGCTGGTTGAACCCGATGCCCAGCAGCCCGCTTGCCACCGAGCGCAGGTTGTCGGCGCGGCCAATTATCCGGTCGTGGGGCGCGGCCAGGCGGTGGGCGATGGTAAAGAACAGCGTGGCACCCGTAATGCGCAGCAGCACCAGCCCAAACGGGCCCATGTAGCGCGGCATTACGTCTTTGGAAATGCTGTAGTTGGCCGCGTAAATCAGGGCCACCACAAACAGGGCCGCGTGGACCTTAACGGAAGTTTTCATTTCTTTTTGAGCTTCAGGCTGCAAGCTACAAGCTGCAAGGTCGTTGAACGATTTTGCGCACGATAATGGGCGGTGGTAGCAACGTAGGATTTCGCGTCTCGTCGTTACTGACGCTGCTTACGTGGGCCGTTCAACGACGAGACGCAACATCTTGCGCCTTTGTCACCCGGTAGCCTCCCGCCCGAAGCTTGTAGCTTGCGACTTAAAGCTTGCAGCTTAAAAAAAATGACTGGTTCCCTTTTCGATTCTGACCCCGCGCCCAAACCCAATCAGCCCGCCCAAGCCGGCGTCAATGCCCCGCTGGCTGAGCGCATGCGGCCCCGTTCGCTCGAAGATTATGCGGGCCAGCAGCACCTCATCGGGCCCGAGGGCGTGCTGCGGCGGTATCTGAGCGCCGGGCGGTTGCCTTCGCTCATTCTGTGGGGGCCGCCGGGCGTGGGCAAAACCACGCTGGCCAACCTGCTGGCCGCCGAGCTGGGCAAACCTTTCGCCGCGCTGAGCGCGGTGAATGCGGGCGTGAAAGACGTGCGCGAGGTAATCGAGCGGGCCAAGCGCCAGCCGGGCACCCTGCTGTTCATCGACGAAATCCACCGCTTCAGCAAAAGCCAGCAGGACGCGCTGCTCGGGGCCGTGGAGCAGGGTGTGGTTACGCTTATTGGGGCCACCACCGAAAACCCGTCGTTCGAGGTGATTCCGGCCGTGCTGAGCCGCTCGCAGGTGTATGTGCTGGAGCCGCTGGGCAAGGACGTGCTCACTGGCCTCGTGGACAAAGCCCTGGCCGAGGACGTGGTACTTAGCCAAAAAAAGGTGCGGGTGCAGGACTACGGTGCCCTGCTCACCATCTCGGGCGGCGACGCGCGCAAGCTGCTCAACCTGCTCGATATTGTGGTGGAAGCCACCCGCCCCGACCCCAAAACCGGCGAAATCGTGCTCACCGACACGGGCGTGCAGCAATTGGCCCAGCAGCACCTGGCGCGCTACGACAAGGGAGGCGAGATGCACTACGACGTTATTTCGGCCTTCATCAAAAGCATCCGTGGCTCCGACCCCAACGCGGCGCTCTATTACCTGGCCGTGATGCTCGAAGGCGGCGAAGACGTGAAGTTCATTGCCCGCCGGCTGCTCATTTTGGCCTCCGAAGATGTGGGCCTGGCCAACCCCAACGCCCTGATTCTGGCCCAGAGCTGCTTTCAGGCCGTCACGGTTATCGGGCTGCCCGAGTCGGATATTATTCTGGGCCAGACGGTGGTGTACTTGGCCACTTCGCCCAAAAGCAACGCCAGCTACAAAGCCATAAGGGCGGCGCGGGCACTGGTGCGCCAGCAAGGCGTGCAGCCGGTGCCGTTGCCGCTGCGAAACGCCCCCACCAAGCTGATGAAGGAGCTGGATTATGGCAGCCAGTACCAGTATTCGCACGATTTCCCCGGCCACTTCGCCTACCAGGAGTTCCTGCCCGAAGCCCTCAGCGGCACCACCTTCTACCAGCCCGCCGACAACCCCGCCGAAACCAAAGCCCGCCAGCGGCTGCGGGAGCTATGGGGCGATAAGTACGGCATGTAGGGGCGGGGCTTGTTACCGCCCGCCGTTAAACGATTTCCGGCGTTACTGTTCCAGCGGCGGGCGCGGACAAGCCCCGCCCCTACGTCGTTCCGGCCGCCAAACGGGCTGTTGGTTGAATAGCCGGCGGTGCGGGCTCGGAGCGCCTATCTTTGTTACCAGACCTTACTTGTCCTACCTACTTTCATGCGACAGTTCTTTAAATACGTGCTGGCTACCATCGTCGGCGTTATTGTGCTCAGCATCGTTAGCACCCTGCTGCTGCTCGGGCTGATTGCCGGGCTGGCTTCGTCCGACAAAACCATTACCGTAGCCAAAAATTCGGTGCTGGAGCTCAAGCTCGATAAGCCGATTGGCGAGCGGGGCTTCGATAACCCATTGGCTGGTTTCACGGGTGGGCAAACCAGCACCCTGGGCCTGCACGAGTTGAAAACCGCCATCCGCCGCGCTACCAAGGACGACGACATCAAGGGTATTTTCCTGAATCTGGAGCTGGTGCAGGGCGGCATGGCCTCGCTGGAGGAAATCCGCCACGAGCTGCTGGAGTTCAAGAAAGGCGGCAAATTCATCGTGAGCTACGCCGATGCGCAGTCGGAGAAGAGCTACTACCTGGCCTCGGTGGCCGATAAGCTCTACCTTAACCCTCAGGGCACACTCGAATTCAACGGCTTGAGCTCGGAGCCAACCTACTTCAAGGGGCTGTTCGACAAGCTGGGCGTGGACGTGCAGATTTTCCGGGTCGGCACTTACAAAAGCGCCGTCGAGCCTTACTTCCGCACTAGCATGTCCGACTCGGCGCGGCTGCAAACCTCCACTTTCCTTAACTCGCTCAACAACGCTATGCTGGCCGATGTGGCCGCCAGCCGCAACATCGCGCCGGCTCGTCTGAAGGTGATTTCGGACTCGATGATGGTGCACAACGCCGACGATGCCAAGCGCCTGAAGCTGGTAACCGACTTGGGCTACTACGACCAGGCTACTGATTATATGAAGGGCAAGCTGGGCCTCAAGAAAGACGCCAAGCTCAGCCTGATTGACCTGGGTGACTATGCCAAAAACAACGAGGACGAAGTGGGCACGGGCACCGATAAAATTGCCGTGGTATACGCCGAGGGCGACATCGTAACCGGCAAGGGTGGCAACTCCAGCATCGGCAGCACCCGCTTCGCCGAGGCCATCCGCAAGGCCCGCCTCGATGATAAAGTGAAGGCCGTAGTGCTGCGCATCAACTCGCCCGGCGGCTCCTCCTTGGCTTCCGATATTATTTACCGTGAGGTGATGCTGACCAAGAAAGTGAAGCCGGTTATTGCCAGCATGTCGGACGTGGCGGCTTCGGGCGGCTACTTCATTGCTATGGGCTGCGATACTATTGTGGCCCACCCCACCACCATCACCGGTTCGATTGGCGTGTTCGGCGTGCTGCCCAACCTAGGGCCGTTTTTGAGTGATAAAATTGGTATTACCACTGACCGCGTGAAAACCGGCGAATTCTCCGACTTCCCCACCATCACGCGGGCCCTCACGCCCTACGAGACCCAGCAATTTCAGCAGGAAATCAACCGTATCTACGCCGACTTCACCACCAAAGCCGCCGCCGGCCGCAACATGCCCGTCGAGCGCCTGCGCCGGTTTGCTTCGGGCCGGGTCTGGTCGGGCACCGATGCCAAAGCCCGCGGCCTCGTAGACGTGCTGGGCTCGATGGACGATGCGCTGCGCATTGCCGCCCGCCGCGCCAAGCTGAAGGAGGGCGACTACCGCATTCAGCAGCTGCCCCGCCAGAAAACCTTTGCTGAGGAGTTGATGAGCTCCTTTGGCACCGAAGCCCGGATGCGGGCCGTGAAAGAGGAAATGGGCCCGTTCTACCCGATGTACGTGCAGTACAAGCAGCTCTCGGAGATGCGCGGCGCCCAGGCCCGCCTGCCATTCGAGCTGAACGTGCGGTAAATGTTGGTTTTTGGCGTGTAGATAAAACGTCATTCAGAGCAAAGCGAAGAATCTCGTTTGCTGACATTGCAATAGTAACTAAGCGTTACGCTTACTTTTGCAACGTCGGCAAGCGAGATTCTTCGCATTGCTCTGAATGACGTTTTATCAAAAATCAGCATGCAGCAACTCCACGAAGCCACCGCCTACCTCCAGAAAACCCTGCAGGACTTCCGGCCCGAGGCGGGCATTATCCTGGGTACCGGGCTGGGCGCGCTGGCCAATGAAATTGAGGTGGCGCACCGCTTCAGCTACGCCGATATTCCGCACTTCCCGGTTTCGACGGTGGAAAGCCACGCCGGCGAGCTGCTGGCTGGCACGCTGGCGGGCAAAAAGGTGCTCGTCATGCACGGGCGGTTCCACTTCTACGAGGGCTACTCCATGCAGCAGGTTGTGTTTCCGGTGCGCGTGATGAAGCTGCTGGGCATCCGTAACCTGTTCGTGAGCAACGCTAGCGGCGGCCTCAACCCCAACTACGACTACGCCGACCTGATGCTGCTCGAAGACCACATCAACCTGCAGCCCACAAACCCGCTGGTGGGCCAAAACCTCGACGAGTTAGGCTCGCGCTTTCCCGACATGATGGAGCCCTACGACCTGCGCCTGCTGGCCCTGGCCGAGGAGGCCGCCCGCGACCTGGGCCTGAGCCAGTATATGCGCCGCGGCGTGTACGCCAGCTTGCCCGGCCCCATGCTCGAAACGCCTGCCGAATACCGCTACCTGCGCACCATCGGGGCCGATGCCGTGGGTATGAGCACGGTACCCGAGGTAATTGCCGCCGTCCAGATGGGCCTGCCGGTGCTGGCCGTGTCCGTCATCACCGACCTGTGCGCGCCCGACAAGCTCAAAAAGGTGAACATTGCCGACATCCTGCGTACCGCCGCCACGGCCGAACCCCGCCTCACGGCCCTCATCAAGGCTGTGCTGGCGAAGCTGTAAGGTTGCTGATAAAGCTGCCGTTGCCAACAGTGCGCTAACCACGCAAAAAGCCCCTGACGTCCGTGCTGCGTCAGGGGCTTTTTGCGTGGTTAGCGTACTGTTGGCAACGGCCTTACCGGACTGTTTTGAACAGATATATTTCCAACTGGCCGGCTTTATCGGGGCGGGAGAGGTACAGGTTTTCTGTGTTGACGCTTGCCACGGTGAAGTTCTGCGGGTCGCCCTTGTGGTCGATGAGGTTGAGCTGACGGTTGTCGGGGTCGGCGAGCTTCCAAGTGCCGGCCATTTCCGAGCTGTCACTAAGCAGGATGCGGCGGTAGCTGCCATCGGAGGCGAAACGGAGCGCGAACCGGTCTTTAATGGCGCCGCCTTCGGTAACTTGGCCGGCGGCAGAATAGGCACTTAGGTACCAGGTGCTGGTCTGGGTGAGGGAGGTAGTTGTAATCGGAGGGGTAAGGGGCTGAACGCAGCACTCTTTTTCGTCGCAACTGCCCAGCGTGAGGGCTAGCGCCGCCAGGGCCGGGAATAGAAAGCGTTTCATAGAACGAGTAGGAAGGTGGAAAACTGCTCCCAGGAGTGCAACCAGCCGGGAATTGGTTGCATATAGTACTTTTGGATAGCTCTTCTCAATAAGGCTTCCGTAAAAAGAAAACACCCGCCAATAGCGGGTGCCTTCCTGCATATCTCCACAACCAAACTGGGAGAAAAAAAGTAAGGCCGCCGGTTGCAGCCAGCCAGCCTTCCACCAAATACTTAGCGAATAGTAGTCGGAAACACCACCTCCACGTCGGTGCTGCCGGGCGCGAAGGTGCCGTTTTTGGCACCGGGCTGGTGGCGCAGCGTGACTTTAAGCGTACCCGTAGTCGTGCCCGTCGTAACCACCCGGGTTTGCAGGCCCAGTTCCAGGTTGTTCTGGTCGCGGTCGGTGCGGGTGATGGTCAACAGGTTGGCCGGAGCCGGTTCAAATACCAGCAGGTGCTCATCGGCTTCGGCCCGCACCTCGGCCGAGATGTCGGTGGCCGGGTTTTTGGTTTCGTCGAGCAGCGTAACGACGCCGGTGTAGGTAGTGTTGGGAGCCAGGTTCAGGCTGCCGATAACGGGTGCGGAGCCCCCGTCGCCATCCAGGTCGCGGTAGCTCACAGTTACCGGTGACCCGCCGCTCAAGGGGGTCAGCGTGTAGGTGATAGTTGTGATTTGCTCGTTATCCTCGTCGGGCGTGGGGTCGTCATTATCCGAGCAGGCGCTGAACAGGGGCGCGGCGGCCAACATAGAAAGCATCAATAGGCGGGCGGGGGTGTGCAACAGGTTTTTCATGGTAAAAAGGAATAAAGGGTGAAGTTTTGAAAAGGAGTCTTTAAAAAAAGCAAGGGTCGAAATCCTGTGCTACCAAACTGTCAGCCAACAACTCAGAAAGCCAGCGGCACACGCACGCGTAGCGTCACGTTGCGGCCCATCTCGTCGGCGAAGTAGCGGTAGCGGTTGAGGTAGTCGCGGTAGCGGTGATTGAGCAGGTTCGAGCCGGCCACGCTTACTTCGAGCGGCAGGCGGCCCCAGTGCAGCGTGGTACCGGCTTGCAGGCCCAGCAGCGCGTAGCCGGCAGGCGGCGTCTTGTAGTCGCGGGCGGCGTAGTTATCGGGTACGCGGGTCTGGCGGGCCACTGCGCTGCCGCTTAGCTGCACGTAGCGCTGGCTCAGGCTTCCGCCCGGCTGGTCGGCAAAATCATAGCGGACTGATGCTTCGGCCCGGTCGGCCGGCATCAGAATCTGCCATTCATCAGCGCGGGTGTCGCGGGCGCGCAGCACCGAGCCCTTGGCCGTCAGCAGCCAACGCGGGGCCAGTTGGTAGCTGCCCGTCACATCAGCGCCGCGCAGCGTGGCATCGGTTTGTTGGTACTGCCGGCTGATGAGCGCCCCCCGAATGGTAACTACGGGCGGTAAAATGGGTACCTGGTAGATGAAGTCGGTGATGCGCGTCTGGTAGACTGTGATTTCGCCGTTCAGGCGCGGATTGTTGTGCCAGGTGGCCGTCAGGCCTACGTTCAGAGCCGTTTCGGGTACCAGCGCACCGTTGCCGGGCACCAGGTCGTAGCCCAGCTCGTACTGAGCATTGTGCACGCCGTCGCTGAACCGCTCGTTGGCGGCCGGGGCGCGGCGCGTTAGGCCGGTAGCCAGGTTGAGTGTCAGGTGAGCGGTTGGGTCGAAGGTGGCTCCCAGCGAGGCGGCCGGGGTGGTGTACTGAAACCGGCTGCGGTCCACGAAAAACACGCCGTTAGCGTCCCGGTCGCCGCGCCGCACCTGTAAGTCGCGCCGGTCGAGGCGGGCCCCGGCCTCCAGCAGCCACTTGTCTTTCTGCCAGCGTTCAATCCAGAAAGCTCCTCCACTTGTACTGGTATAAAACGGAATGAACTGCCGGCTGCCGGGTGCGTAGCGGTTGGCCTGATAGGTGCCGGCCAACCCCACGCTACCCGTAAAATTGCGCCAGGACCGGTGCTCCCATAGTAGCTCGGCGGTGCTGGTGCGGTTGGTATAGCTGAGCTCGGGCAGGTTGCGGGCCGCCAGGTTATTGTTGCGCGGGCGGTTACGGTCGTACTCGTCGCGGGAGTCAATCTGCTGGCCCAGGGTAACCGACAGCCGGCCCGCCGAACCGGTGCGTATGAAGCCCGTGAGTCGGCCCAAATCGTGGCGTACCTGCTGGTAGGCCCGGTTTATGGTGTAGCTGAACCCCCCGGTTTCCAGGGGCCGGGCTCGGGCAATGGCCCGCACCAAGTCGGAGGGGTTGCCCACCTCAGCAGCCGGCAAAATCCCGAGTTGGGTGCGAAACTGACTGTAAAATACATCGAGCCCGTAGCTGTCTTTGCGCCAGCCGGCGGCGGCCGAAAAGCTGTATTCTGAGAATCCGGAGTTGCGCAGGTAGTAGCCGGGCGCCCGCATAGTACCGGCCCGCCTAGCCGTACCCTGCACCCGCCAACTGAGGGCCGGCAGCCGGTGCAGGTTGCCTTCCAGCATCCCCGAAGCAGCCCCCATGCCGTTGTTGCTCATGCCCACTAAGTGCAGTTCGGCCCCGGTGCCGGCCGAGTCGCGCAGGGGCTTGGTCTCCACCAGCACCACGCCCCCAATGGCGTCGGAGCCATACCGGACGCTGGCCGCGCCCTTCACCACCGTCAGGCGGGAGGCACTGAACGGGTCGATTTCGGGGCCGTGGTCTTGCCCCCATTGCTGGCCTTCCTGCCGCACTCCATTATTGAGGATGGTGAGGCGGTTGGAGTGCAGCCCATGAATCATTGGCTTGAAAATGCTCGGACCCGTCTGAATGGCTGTTACGCCCGCAATATTCTGCAGCGCCTCGCCCAGCGTTTCCCCGCGGGTTTGTTGCAACTCCTGCCCGCTTAGCGTGGCCGTGGGCTGGCTCACGGGGGCTGTCACCCGCTCGCCGCGGATATTGGCTCCGCGCAACATAACTGCATTAGGGTGCAGCTGAAAGTCGCGTACTACGGCCCGGTCCACGCGTAGCTCGGTCGTTTCGGGTTCGTAGCCCACAAACGTTACCTGTACACGATAGACGCCCGGGCAGAGGTGGAAATGAAAGTTGCCCGCGTTATCGGTTTGGGTAGCCTGCTGGGTTTCGAGCAACACTACTGTTGCGCCCGGCAGGTCGGCCCGCGACTCGTGGTCGGCCACGCGGCCGCTCAACGACAGCGCGCAGGCCTCGGCCGGAGCCTGCACCTGGGCCTGGGCTGACGGCCGTGTGCCAGCCATGCCCAGCACGAGCAGTAGGCTCAGCCACAGCCGGGGCAACTCCGGGCTGCCCGGAATTCGGATACGCATGAAATAGGGGAGGAAAGCCGGGGAATATAAAACCGGCCGTCGGGGGAAGCAGGGCTCCAGATAAAGCGTGCGCTTCCGGTTGGGAAACAGCTGTTTACCTGTGCCCACTGCTCATCGGAAAATCATCCGGAGCAGGTGCCATAGTGCCACCGATAGGCCACTGAATTATATCCGGTGGGGCGGCCCACGCGAGTCGGCGGCCGGGGTGCGGGCATCCTGCCAAGTGGGCACTACGGCTGCGGAAGCCGGCGCCTGGTAAGCGGCAAATACAAGCGGCGACTCAACTGGTGCGCTTGGCTGGAATGGCACGTGACAGAAGTTGTCGACGATGCAGTGCTTGTGCTCGGCACTGAGCACAGTTTTGCCATACAGTTCCCCGGGGGCCAGGCTGGGCTCCTCGGTTGTGTGCTCGTGCGCATGCAGGTTCAGTACCCACGCCTCCGGCAGCAGCACCCGCGTAAAGCAGAGCAGCAGCAACAGGGCCAGTCGGGAACGAAGAGTTTGCACGTGCAACAGTGTAACTTGTTGGGCCAAATATATACCGAATATCGGACTTTGTACACTGGTCGGGTTCGGCGCCGGCCTAGTGTGCTCAACTGCAACTTTGTTACTTTTGTATTTATTCGCCCGGCATCCTCGATCCAGACTGGGGCCAAGCATTTACCCTTCCATCCCCATGCCTACCTCCGCCGACCGACTTGTTCGAACCCTGAGCCAACACGGCTTGCGCCAGACACCCGTGCGCCGAAGCGTATTGCAGGTGCTGGCTGATGCCGCCTTCGCGCTGTCGGGTAGTGAGATAGAGCAGCAGTTGCCTGCCGGTACCGACCGCATCACCCTCTACCGGACCCTCAAATCGTTCGAGGAGAGCGGGCTGATTCATCGGGTCATCGATTCCACCGACGTTGTGCGCTACGCCGCCTGCTCGATTGAGTGCAGCGCCGAGGCCCACTTCGACAACCACGTGCATTTCAAATGCACCATCTGCCAGCACATTTACTGTCTCAACCAGGTAGCCATTCCGACTGTTACGCTGCCCGCCCAGTTTCAGGTCGTCAGCCGCGACTACCTGCTGGCGGGCGTATGCCGCGAGTGCCAGCCGGCTGTATAGCACTGCTGCCTCAGCCCCATAATCCAGATAGGAGCGCCACTAAACTAGTGCGGGTGGCGCGCGATGAGGAATGCGAAAGCGTGCTGATGCTGGACAAAGATGGTACGCTCAGCAGCTACGATGCTGCCACCGGTACCCGGCAGGCCAGCAGCTTGCTCGATGTCAAGCCGCTATGCCTTTGCGGCTGGCGCTGGTGGAAGCCGATGTGGATCAGGAAGGCGAATACTAGCTGCCACGGCAGAAACACGCCACAATAAAGTTGGCAACTTCTAATAGTAGGACAGGAGCATGTGCAACAGGCACAAGTCCTAAATAACGGCTGTCACCGGCTCCCGACTCTGCGTAGCGCGCCACAGTCGCACTGCGTAGAGTCAGGAGCCTTTTTTATGTTGTCAACGCACAATTACGGTGCGCCGGTCGTAGCTGAGCACCGTGAACACGCCTATCCCGCCTTCCACGGTACTGCGGATGCCGGCCGGTTGCGAGAAGGGGTTGCCATTGGCGTTCCGCGCATCTTCCACCGACTCCAGAAAGTTGTTGTAGGCCTGGTCTAGGTGGAAAAGGGTAACGACCACCGTATCGTTGGGCCGGAAGCGGAAGCTGGTGCCAAGCGTGAACTCCTCGCCGTTATTGAGGCGGTCTTCTAATGCGAACTCGCTTTCCGGATCGTCGGTGATGCTGTCCTTATGGATCATGATCCGGTAGAAGTTGAGCGGGGTGGCCGGGTCGCGGAAGCGGGTCAGAATCAGGGCCTCGCGGAATTCGGGCTCCCGGTCGTTGAACTGCCACTCCACCGTATCAATGGGGATGCGGGCGGGCATGGTGGCCGAGCCCGTTACCCGCCGGCCCTTGTTGTCGGTTACTTCGAGCTGAAACCGCTGGCCCGGCTGGGGGCTTAGCGGGCGGGTGCCGATGTGAGTGTAGGCCTTGCCCGTACCCCGGTCGAAGCCCGGGGCGAAGCGCAGGTTTTCACGGCTGCCGTCGGGCAGCGTGAGCGTAACGGTTATTTCGGTGGGGATGGTGGGGGTAGGGGCGCTCAAGTAAGCCACCGACTCGGTAACGGTGAGGCGCGGTACCTGGCCGTCTTCGAGGTACGCCTCCACCACCAGCTGGGCCGGCAACACTGGCAGCACCACATCAATGTCCTTCTGCAGCCCGCAACTGGCCAGCCCGCCCGCCAGCCCGGCCAGCGCCAGGCCCGTAGCCAGCAGACCAGCCCGCGCCGAATCCAACATCCGTGAAATTCCCGTAATCCGCATCATCCGTGCTCAGAATTTAAAGTTGTAGGTAACCGACGGAATCACTGGAAATAACGACACCTGCCGGGCCCGAAAGCCGGTAATTTCTTCGGTCTCGGGATCTTCGAGCTGCTCGAAAAAGACGAAGAATGGGTTGCGGCGGTTGTAGGCGTTGTAGATGCTGAAGGTCAGGTCTGCGGCCGGAATCCAGCGGGTGGGCTTCATCTGCCACACCAAGCCAATATCGAGGCGGTTGACCGGCGCCAGCCGCGTGGTGTTGCGCTGCGGGTACACCGGCACTGGCCCTCCATTCTCGCCGAACACATCCTGAAACAGGAAACGCGCCTGCGGGAGCGTGGTGGGCTGGCCCGAGCTGAACACGAATGAGCTGGTAAGCTTCAGGCGTTCCGACAGATTGTAGATACCCACCACCGACAGGTTGTGGCGACGGTCGTAAATCGGGAAAAACGAGTTGCCGTTGTTGATGCCCGCCGTGCCTCGCTGGGCTGGAAACTGCCGGTTGGTCCAGGCCAGCGTATAGCCAATCCAGCCCGTGAGGCGGCCCTGCTTTTTCTCCAGGTACAACTCGTTGCCGTAGGCCCAGCCCTTGCCAAACAGGAACTCGCTATCGAGGTCGGGATTCACGAACAACTGGGCTCCGTCCTTGAAGTCAATCTGGCGCTGGGCCCACTTGTAGTAAACCTCGTTGGTGAGCAGGTAACGGCCGTTGCCGAGCAGCCAACTCACGCCGGCGGCCACCTGCTGGCTCCGTTGTGGCAGCACCGATTCGCGCGAGGGGTACCAGATATCGGTGGGCAGCGAAGCCCCGGAGTTGGTTACTAGATGCACGTACTGGTACATCAGGGCGTAGCTGGCCTTCACCGAGACGTTGGATTTGATAGCGTAGCGGGCCGCGGCCCGGGGCTCCAGGCCTCCGTAGCGGTTGCCCGCGCCTTCCGATTGGAAGCCCGAGGCCCGTAGGCCGTACTCGAACTGCCATTTGTCGTTGGGCTTGTACACGTCGGAAGCGTACACGGCCCCTTCCTGGCCGCTGTAGCGGGTGTCGGAGCCGAAATTGATGCGCCCGTCGTCGGAGCCGGCCTGCAGGCGACCGGTGCCGAAGCGGTGGTTGGTGAGCGTGGCCCCGAAGCGGAACTCATGCTGGTCGTTGGGCCGGTAGTCGAGGTCGGAGCGCAGCGTGAAGTCCTGAATGTCGGAGGCTAGACTGAAGCTGAACTGGTCGATGCGGTTGGTGATTTCGTACTTGTAACCGGTGTACGAAAGGGTGGTGTTCAGAAACAGCCGCGAGTTGTACACATGGTTCCAGCGCAGCGAGGCCACCCGGTTGCCCCAGTTGAAGTCAAAGTTGAAGCCGTTCTGAGAGTTGAAGCCGAACACGTCGTTGCCGTAGTAGCCGGTCAGAAACAGCTCGTCTTTGGGGCCTAGCTTGTAGTTGGCCTTGGCGTTGAAATCGTAGAAGTAATAGTCCGGAATCGGGTCGAACTCAGGGTCGTCGGCACTAAGGCGGTTGATCTGGCGCGTGAACACGTCGAAGTAGGTGCGGCGGCCGGCCACCAGAAACGCCCCCTTACCCTTCTTGATCGGCCCTTCCAGCGCCAGACGCGACGAAATGAGGCCGATACCGCCACTAACGCCGATTTTCTCGGCGTTGCCCGGCCGCATCTTCACATCAACCACCGACGAAAGCCGGCCGCCGTACTGGGCCGGAAAGCCGCCCTTGTACAAGTCCACCGACTGCACGGCGTCCGAATTGAACACCGAAAACAGTCCGAACAGGTGACTGGGGTTGTATACCAGCGCATCGTCGAGCAGCACTAGGTTCTGGTCGGCCGCGCCGCCGCGCACAAACAGACCGGTGGTGCCTTCGCCGCCGTTCTGCACACCGGGCTTGAGCTGTAGCGTTTTGAGGATATCGACCTCGCCAAACAAAGCGGGCAGCAGCTTGGCCTCCTTGGCCGTGAGGCGCTCCACGCTCATCTGGGTGGTTTGCAGCTTCTGCTCCAGTGTGCCGCTGCCCTCCACCACTACTTCGCCCAACTCGTTGCCGGCCGCCGTTAGCTGAAAGGTCTGGCGCTGGTTGCGGTTCAGGTTCAGGTCGCGGCTCAGGCTTTGGTAGCCGATAAACGATACTACCAGCTGGTAGCGGCCGGCGGGCAGCGTGAGCTGGTAAGCCCCTTTTTCGTCGGCGGTGGCCCCCAGGCCAAGCGCGGGCACCGCTACGGTGGCACCGGGCAAGATTTCGCCATTGCCGGCTGCTTTCACCAGTCCACTGAGGGTGTAGCGGGCCTGGGCAAAACATGCGGCGGGCAATAGTGTAAAAGCCAGCAGAAAAAGCCCGAAAGCGAAGCGTAAAGTCATCGAAGCCAACTATGCATTGAGCGTGCAAAGGTACGCCCGCGTTCTGCAAACCCGGCCGCAGGTCGAATGTTGCCAGCACTCTTCAGTCAAGCCAAGCACTTGTATAAGAGGTATGTTCTGCAACGATGCGCGAGGCTCCGACGTCGCGGATTCTTGCTGACGGCCAAATAAGTACATGCAACGATGTGCAAAGTCAGAGCTTCGTTCATCGTTGCTTTGCGTAATCCTGTTGCGCAAAGCCTGTATTAAAAAGCCCGTCACGTAGCCCTTCTGTGCTAGGCGCCTATCCAGCCTGCCAGCACTTAGCCCTTACTTGATGGCCCCTTGAATAGCCTGACTTATCTGGGCTGCAGGCACCACGCCTGCCTGCCGCCAAACCGGCTGCCCCTGATGAAATAGAATAAGGGTAGGAATACTCTGGACCCGAAACTGCTGGGCCACTGCCTGGTTTTTATCGACGTCAATCTTGATAACCTTGAGCTTACCCTGGTGCTGGCTGGCTACCTGCTCTAGAATGGGGGCCATTGTTTTGCAAGGGCCGCACCAATCGGCATAAAAATCAACCAAAACAGGCATGCCAGGGCTGTTGAGGAGTTCGGAAAATGACTTTTTAGGCATAATGAGCGCAACAGAAAGGTGACAGGCCCTAATTCGAGCGGTACTTGCTTGTACGCGGTTGCCCGGTAAAAGTAGCGCCGCCAAATGGGCAGTACGCAAAAAGCCCGGTGCTGTAGCACCGGGCTTCGGACAAGAAAGAGGACAAAAAGCGGTCTGCCGCTTATTGCTTGGTTATTAGGTTCACGTCGTTGGCTACTTCGGAGAAGCTGAAGTTGCCGCCTACCACTTTTTTGCCGTTTACCAGGCACTCCCAGGTGTAGGCGCCGGGCGCGGCCGTACCAGCCTCGCCCGAAGTGGCTTTGAAATAATCGGCCTCAGTGGCCAACGATGGGAAGAGTACATCGACGCCGTTCTGGCCCTTCTCAATTTCCTTTACCAGGATGAACGCCTTGCCGGTGCGCTGGCTGGTCACCACAAACTTAGCCGAATAGGCACCCAGCTGGCCAAACTTGTCTACTACGCCCAGCTTGGCAAACGTTTCGGTGGATACGAGCCAGGTTTGGGCCCGCGCCTGCGAAGGGGAGAAAACCGCCAGCACCAACAGCAGCGCAGCAGCGGGCACCAGTCGGCGCAACACAAAATTAAAAGTAGAAAGACGCATAGAAAGCGGTAAAAGAGTGAGAAAGAGTTTCAACGAGAAGGTGATTCTTGCTACCCGGCGGTGGTGAGACAGCCGGCTAATATTTAGGAATATAGACAAGAAGTAACCAAATATAAATACTCTCCAGATGATTTTTACAGGATAATGGCATTTAAATTATCCTGATAGTATTATTATTTGAATAAGGCGTGGCGAAAGCAAGGAAGCGGGTTAGCTGTATTGCAAACTGGTCTGGTTTCCGGTCATGAGTTGCTGGTTGCTTGGCCCCTACGTGGGGCTGGGCAGCCATAGAATGCAACCGTGGAATTTGCGAAACCTGGCAACCGGCCGCGTGTTCTTTTTTCAGTCGCCCTGTTACCCATAGGTTTAGTTCATGCCCATCGATTTCACCACAACTGCCGAAGAACCTGGCGGCAACCGGTGCGCACTGTGCGAGCGGGAAGTGCAGCGGACGTCGCGTCACCATCTGGTGCCCCGCGAGGAGGGGGGGCGCCATGGCCCCACCGCCGACCTTTGCCAGCCCTGCCACAGTACCATCCATCTGCTACTCGACAACAAAACCTTGGCCCGCCACTACGCCAGCATCGAACAGCTGCGAACTGCCGAGGAGCTGCAGAAATATCTGCACTGGATTCGCCGCAGCCGGGTAGAGCGCATCAGTAACCGCCGCGCAGGGCGGCGGTAAGAAAGAGGATGTACGTGAGAAGGAACGTCATCCTTCATATGGCACCCGCGAAGCCGAAGAACCTCTACCGCTTCGTTGTGGCCGATAGAAGTAGTATTGCAGTATCATTTCTTTGACTTCTTTATCCGGCTTCGCGGACGCCAGATAAAAAACGACGTCCCTTTTCTCTCATCTCCTTGTCTCGATACTTCGTTCCCTTTCAGGCATTGCGCCGCCAGCCAACCATTGTGGTAGACAGCATGGGACTGGGCGCAGTGCTCACGCTGGCGCACTGGCGCGGGGCGGCCACACCCGAGGCCCTGCGCGACGATACCAGCGCCGGCTCGGCGCTCCGGGCCCTGCATGCTCCTGGTACGCCAGGCCTGGAGGCTCGCGCTGTAACGGCCAACCACTTCGATATTGATGGATTTGTGGGCGTGTGGGCGCTGCTGAACCCCGAACTGGCATTGCGCCACGAACCCTTGCTGCGCTTGGTTGCCACGCTCGGCGACTTCCGCGAAATAGACTGGCAGCACCCGCTTGCCGACCACGCTCTGCAATTGGTCTGCTGGTTAAATGCCGAAGAAAAGGCCCGTTTTTATGAGCCTTTTGGGGCCGCCGCCCGCCGCCGCCGCGAAGATGAGGCTTCCGCTGAAAAATTCGCCTGGTTTCTGCCCCGTTTCGGTGCGCTGCTGGAAAACCCCGAAATCGGCCGCGCCGCCTGGGAGCCCGAGTTTGCGCGCGTGAAGCGAGCCGTAGCCGTTATGCAGGGGCCCGACACCACCGTGCGCCGCTACCCCGCCATCGGCCTGACGGTGGTGCAGACGCCCGAGCCAGTGCCCTACTATGCCCTGTTTGGCCCCAGCATCGGCACCGATATGGTGCTGAGCCTATACAGTGGGCAGCGCTACGAATTTGAGTACAAATATACCACCTGGATTGACCTGGAAAGCCGCCCCACGCTGCCCCGGCGGCCCCTCGCGCCTCTGGCTGACCGCCTCAACACCCTCGAAAATTCGGCCCGCCGCTGGACCCACGACGGCATCACCGATACCGGCCCGCTGCTGCGTTTGGGTGGCCGCACCCTCAGCAAGGCGCAACGCTACGCCGACCCTGACCAGCGCCCGGTTTATGCTTCCTCCATTGCGCCCGCCGAGCTGGAGCGGGAGTTGGCCGCCTTTTTCGATGCCGACTACGCAGGCATCGAGCCGAAAAAATACTGGAGCTGGGCGGAGGTTAAGACGTTGGAAGTGAAGAGGTGAGAGGTGGAGAAGGAACGTGATTATGAGCGAAGTCGAAGAATATCTACCGCTTCGTTGCAGCCAACAGGATTAGCATTGCAGTAGAGATACTTCGACTGCGGCTGCGCCTTCACTCAGAATGACAGTTTTTTTTGCCTCCTGATTCTCACTCTTCCTCTCAACTCCCGAACCCCAATACCTGCAGCGAACTGATGCCACCCGTGCCTTTGCGGACATTGATCTGGGTACTGACGCGCTCTTTGAGGGCTTCGACGTGCGAGATAATACCGATGGTTTTGCCAGTGCCCTGGAGCATTTCGAGGGCTGAAAGGGCCACATCGAGTGTGTCGGGGTCGAGCGTGCCGAAACCTTCGTCGATAAAGAGCGTGTCGATTTGGGTGCGGCGGCCAGCCAGCTCCGACAGGCCCAGGGCCAGCGCTAGGCTCACCAGGAAGCTCTCACCGCCCGAAAGCGAGTTCATCGAGCGCACGGCACCGGCCTGGTACTCGTCCTGAATGAGCAGGTCGAGGTGCTGCTCGGCGTGGCGCAGAATGCGGTAGCGGTCGGTGAAGCGGTACAGGTGGCGGTTGGCTAGATCGACGAGGCGGGCCAGCGTGAGGCCCTGGGCAAATTCGCTGAACTTCTTGCCGTCGGCCGAGCCGATGAGTTCGGCTAGGTGCCGCCAGCGCAGGGCCTGCTGCTGCTGGTTTTCGAGGGCTGTGGCCAGCTCGGCGTGGCGTTGCTGGCCGGCGCGGTGGGCGCTGAGGCGCTCCTGGCGCTGCCCCAACTGCTGGTTAAGTGTGGCCAGCTGCTCGTTGGCTCCCGACAGCTGCTGAGCGGTGTGCTCGGGGGCATCGGTGGTGAGGGCGCGAGCGGCCTGCTGCTCCAGCTCGGTGCCGGCATCCAGCAGCACCCGCTCGGCCAGGGCGGCGTCTTGCTCATGCTGCCGAAGCTGCGTTTGCAGGCTACTGGCTTCGGATTGGGGGAGCAGCAGGGGCGGCAGTGCGGCGGGGTCGGGGGCGAGGGCGGCTGCGGCCAGGGCCGCTGCGAGGCTTGTGTGGCGCTGGTTGTGGGCCAGTTGCTGGGCCGCGGCGTCCTGCTCGCGCTGGCGGAGCTGGTCGGCGGCCACCATAAGGGCCGTATCGTGCTGGCGGAACTGCTCGTCGGCCTGCTCGCGGCGCTGGCTGGCCGATTTCACGGCCTGCTCCAGCGCCTGTCGCACCCCAGCCACGTCGGACTCGGGCAACAGGGCCAGCCGCTCGGTTCGCTGCTGCTCTATGGCGCGGTTTTGAGCTACTAAGCCCTCCCGGTTGTCGTGCAGCCAGGCTTGCGCCTTTTGCTTCTCTATAACCAAGTAATCGATGCGTGCCTGATCTGCTTCGACCTGCTTGCTGGCTTTATTGAATTCTGCCTCGCGGGCCTTGAACTCGGCCTCCAGGGCCCGGAGCTGCGTGATCATGGCGGCTCCGTTTTCCCCCGTAAAGTTCAGGCCGAAGTTGGTTAGCAGGCTTTCCAGTTGGTTTTTTACGCTGGGTAGCTGCTCCTGCACGTCCCGGAGCTGCTGCTGGGTTTCCTGCAAATCCTGCTGGCTGCCTACCTGGGCATTTTGGGCGGCCAGCTGCCCGGCCAGGGCACTGGCCAATTGCATTTCGGCCTCAGCCCGCTGCTTGTTCAGGTCCTGAAGCTGTTGCACCAGCGCCCGGCTTTCGGCGGGGATGGCTTCCTCGCGGGCCGGCGTCACGAACTGCAGCGGGGCGTCGGGGGCTACGCGGCTGGCGTCGCCACCGGCATTTTCGAGCAGGTTGAGAAAGGTGTTGAGGCGGTTGATGCGGGTGTTGAGGGCATGGGCTTCTTGGGTCAGGCTTTCAACTTTGGCCTGCTCCTGCGCCAGTCCGGCATCGGTCAGGCCGAGTACGCCGGCTGCGTACGGATGCTCCAAAGCGCCGCATAGCGGGCAGGGCGCGTGGGGCTCTAACTGCCGCCGGGCCTCCTCGTGGCTGAGAATAAGCTGTTGGGCCTGGGCCAGCTGACGCTGGGTTTCGCGGTGGGTTTCTTTTTCGGCCAGCTCCCGGCGCAGTGTCTGTATGTGGTGGTGCAGCAGGCGTAGCCGCTCGTCGCGGGTGGTGGCGGCAATCTGGATTTGCTGCTCGGCGGCTTCGAGGTGCTGGCGGGCAAGGCGGGCGGCGGCGGCGGCCTGCTGCTCCTGCAGCCGGGCCGTGTGCAGGCGGCTGGCAAGCGTGGTTACGCGCAGGTTCAACTGGCCATCCTCGGTGCGCAGCCGGTCCCAGTCCTGCACTAAGCCTGTAAAAGCGGCAAAAGCGTCCAGCATCTCGGCCCGGCGGCCATGCTCGCGAAGCCAGGCAGCGGTTGTTTCGAGCTGCTCACGGGCCTGCTGGCTGCGGGTGCTGATGGTGGCTAACTCGGCATTCAGGAGTTTGCAGGCGTCGTTGCGCTGCTCGTATTCCTGGCGGCGGCCGTCCAGTTCCCGGACTTGCTGGGCAATGGTGAGGTCGAGCTTTTCGGCAGCCAGCAGCACCGGGGCCTGGGCCTCACGAGTAGCGGTGGTGCTTTCGAATGCCTCGCGGGCTATGGTGTGAGCAGTTTCGGCAGCGGCGCGGCGCTCCTGTAGCTTGGGTAGCTGCTGGCGCAGGCGTTCGGCTTCGGCCTGCATGCGGGCCAGCTGTCCGGCGTCCTGGCGCAGCAGCGCCAGCTCGGGAGCAAAGGGCAGCGCCTGCAGGTGCAACGCCAGCCGCTGGCGCAGCGGGGCCAGGGTTTCGGCCTGCGTGGCCAGCTGCCTGCGGCGCTGCTCGGCTCCGAGCTGCTTCTGCTGCAAATCGTGCAGGCGCTGGTGCCAGCGCTGGGTTTCGCGCAGCTGCTCCTGGCGGGCAGTGGCCTCTGCCAGCTGGCGGGTTAGGTTTTGGGTTTCTTCTTCCAGAAAAGCGGCTTCCTCGGGCGAGAGCAGCGCCACGCCGTTCAGGCCCTGGCGCAGCTGTTCCACCTGTTGGGTTTCGTGCTTGGCCCGCTCAAAAGCCGCCCGCGAAATGTCGGAGTACTTCTTGGTGTCGGTAATCTTCTCCAGCAGTTGGGCCCGCTCGCCGGCCGGGGCCTTCAGAAACCGCGTAAAGTCGCCCTGGGCCAGCAGCACCGAGCGCAGAAACTGTTTGTATTCGAGCCCGCTCAACTCGGCCACCCGGCGTGGTACCTTAGCTTTATATGTTTCCAGAAACTCCCAGGTTTCGGTGCCATCTTCGGCCTGTTTTCGCTCGCTGAGCTCCATTCTGGGGTCCTGCAGATTGGCCCCGGCGCGCTTGCGGGCGCGGTACTGGCCCCACTTGCTGCGGTACTGCTGCCCGTTCACCTCAAACTCTACCTCGGCCCAACTCTCGCCCGTGCCGTGGCTCATCACGTGCTCGGGCCCCGTGGTCTCGTGGCGGGGCACCTGGCCGTAGAGAGCCAGCGTAATGGCGTCGAGGATGGTGGTTTTGCCCGCTCCGGTGGCCCCGGTAATGGCAAACAGGCCCGCATCGGCCAGTGGGGCGATACTGAAATCCACGAAATGCTCGCCGCGCAAAGAGTTGAGGTTGAGGAAGCGGACGCGGAGGATTTTCATGCGGGACTATAAATCAGGTATTCTATCACCGCCCGCAGCTTAATTGCTGACGCTTGAGTAGTGGATCAACGGTAAATGAACCGCAAGGTAGAACGGTTGAGTGGTACTTATTTGAGAGCAGCGACCCCAGAAAATCGAACGGATGTCTATATTCAGCCAAAAGTAACCGCACCAACATACCGGTGAGCGTCGGTAGTCGCTTTGCACTACCGGCGGCACTCATTATCTATCTTGCCAACATGCTCCGCATTTTATTTCTGTGTCTGCTCTTGGTCGGCACTACGACTCAGGCACAAAGCATTGAAACACTATATCAGCAAGGGAACCACGCCGCGATTGTGCGCAATGCAGCTACGGCCAAGAAGTTGAGCGGAGCAGAGGCGTACATGGTGGGTTGCGCCTATTTCCAAATTGAGCAGGATGAGCTGGCTGTAAACTACTTTGATATGGCGCTGGCCAAAGGCGTGAAGACTGGGCCAGTTTATTTTAAAAAAGGACTGGCACTACGTTTCGCAAAAAGGTTCTCCGAAGCGCTGACTGCCTTTGACGAGGCTCTTATGATAGAGCCAAAAAACACCGAATACCAAGCCGAGAAAGGGCTCGTCTATTATCAGGCCGGAGAGTATGATTTGGCTTTAAGCTACTTCCGGCAGTTGCAACAGCAACCGCGCGCCTCGCCCACAACCTTGTATATGATTCCGCATATACTGCACTTGCAGCAACACTACACGCTGGAATTGAGCGGGTTTTACGCCGCCACCACCCTCATTCCACCAAAGCATCCTCGCTATTTAGAAACGCTCGCTGATATTGGAAAGCTGGAGTATAGCTTCACCGGCGACTATCGCAAGGCAGCCACGACGTATGCCCGCGCTATAGAACTGTTTCCAGAGGAATTCGAGTTGACTAGCAAGCTGCTGAAGGCGCTAAATGCAGCGGGGCAGTACAAGCGGGCTGACAGTGTTTTCGTTGCGTTTCAACGCCTGTACAAGCAAAATAAATTGCCAGCAGAAATAACTAAATCAGGCACTGTAGCGGTGGCTGAGTTCCACTGGCAAAAGCAGCTGATGACTGTGCACCGTAGCCTGGATGAGCCGCTTGAGATACTTGCCGTTGCTTATCGAGCGTACCTCATCACACCGGCGGGGGATAAAGTGGAGCGCTGGTTTACCGTCGAACGAACGCTGCCACTCAATGGTGGGGCAACCTATTTGTTATGCGAGCTTGGCCGGACCTCCGGCACTCACCATACTTACCCCTACGGGTGGAAACCCATTGATTTATCGGTAGCAGCTATTTTTGAAGGAATCTCCTTGGTGTTAGATGGCAAGATGGAACCGAGCGCTTCTTCTGACCCCAGATGATGATTGAACTGCTTCTCCGGCCTGTTTTGTGTCAGCGCAATTGCCAAAAATGGGCGTACTAACCTCAAACGTTAGTCAAGACCTAAGCGTGGGGGCCGATAAACTTGACTGGGCGCTACCGCCCACTACTCACCACCACTATCTTCGGCAGCGGCATGGTGCGCAGCAGCAAAAATCCCAGGGTGCCGGAGATGAGCGAGGCGGTGAGGATGGCCAGCTTGGCTACCGGCTCACCGGCCGAGTGCTCGCCCAGGGCCAGCAGCGTGATGAATAACGACATAGTGAAGCCGATGCCGCCCAGCAGGCCCGCGCCCCAAATGTGCCGCCACGTAACGCCAGCCGGTAGCGAGGCCCAGCCCAAGCGGATGCTCAGCCAGCTGAGAGCCCCGATGCCCAGCGGCTTGCCTACTGTGAGGCCCAGAATGATGCCCATTCCCAGCGGCGTAAGCAGGTCGCGGAACACCGAGGCTTCGATTTCGAGGCTGGTGTTGGCGAAGGCGAAGAGGGGGATGATGACGAAGGCCACCACCGAATGCAGGCGCTGCTCCAGCTTCTGAGCCGGCGAGCTGATAGAGTCGGAAAGGTACTCCAGCTCTTCGCTGATTATGCGCGGGTTAGCTCCCAGGCCATGTACCTCGTCCTGTAGCATGCTCAAGCGGCTGTTGAGCATGAGCAGCAGCTCGGGCTTGGCCATGCCGATGCGCGAAGGAATGGTGAAGGCCAGCATAACGCCGGCCAGTGTGGCATGGACTCCCGACTCGTGCATGAAAAACCACAGCAGCACCCCCAGCGGCAGGTACACTACCAGGCTGCGCACGCCCAGCAGGTTCAGGTTCATCAGCAGCATCCATACGCCCAGGGCCAGGTAAAGGGAGTTTAGGTGCAGATTGGTAGTATAGTAGCCGGCAATTACCAGCACGGCACCCAGGTCATCGACAATGGCCAGCGCGGTGAGGAATACCTTGAGGCCCAACGGCACGCGCGGCCCCAGTAGCTGCAGCACGGCCAGGGCAAAGGCAATGTCGGTAGCCATCGGAATGCCCCAGGCATTGGCGGCGGGCTCGCCCCGATTGATGAAAAAGTACACCAGCGCCGGCACCACCATGCCGCCAAAGGCCGCCGCAATGGGCAGCGTGGCCTGCCGCCGGTCCGAAAGCTCGCCCTCCAGCAACTCGCGCTTGATTTCCAGGCCCACAATGAGAAAGAAAATGCTCATCAGCCCGTCGTTGATCCAGTGCAGCAAACTCAGGTTCAGGCCCAGGCCATTAACGGTGAGGTTGAGGTGCTTGTCCCAGAGCCGCGGGAAAAAGTGCGCCGGACCCCAGTTTACATTAGCCAGTACCAGGGCCAGCACAGCACTGGCCATCAGCATAATGCCACCTGCTGCCTCGCGACGGAAAAACTCGGTAAAGGGCCGCACCAGCGGACGAACGATTTGGGGTACAGCCATAGAAGCCAGCAGGGTAGAAGTGCACAGGCCGGCGGCTAAAAGCTGCCGCGGGCCCAGGGTAGCGAGCTGCGGCACGGCAAACGGCCCCCGGCTCTCTCAGCCAAAGATACAAGACTCACCACAGCCGCCGACCACGAAGTGGCCTTTTACAGGCTTTCCAGCAGCTCATCGAAAGTGCGTAGCAACTCGGCGCGGGCCTCGGCCGGCTCGGCTTCCAGGCGCTGCTCGAATACCTCACGGGCCGTAAAATCGTGCAGGCTTCGTGTGAGGCTGGCTTCGGCTTCCTCGTTGGCCCCCAGCGGCCGCAAGGCAATCAGGCGCAGGTGCCGGCGGGCCAGCACCACGAGCTGCTGCCGGTCGAGGGCGTCAACTACCTTCAGCAGCGTTTCGGCTACTTCCAGCTGGCTCAGCTCCGAGTGTACCTGCACATCGGCCCAGGCCGGCAGCGCGTAGCCGGCGTTGTCGTAGGCCGTGAGGGCGGCGGTTACCTCGTCCAGCGTGCCATGCATGCGTACCAGCCGCCGTGCGCCCGGCACCGGCCGGCTGTTCAGGCTGGCTACTTTGCCGGCCACAAACTCCACCAGCAGTACTTCCTTGGCGTGGTCGACTTCGGAAAACGACAAGGCAATAGGAGAGCCTGAGTAACGGATATGCTCCTGCCCGCCCACCCGCTGGGGCCGGTGCAGGTGGCCCAGGGCTACATAGTCGAAAACGGTCGGAAAGTGGTCGGCGGTTACCTGGCCCAGGTTGCCCACATGAATGGTGCGCTCCGAATCGGAGGGGGCGGCCCCGGCGGCGTAGAGGTGGCCGGTAGCCAGCACGGGCAGCCCCAGCGCCTTCAGTTGCCACACCTGCTCCACCTCAGCCACGCGGGCGTAATGGTCGGCCAGGCCCTGCCTGATGCGGGTTTCGCGCTCCTCGGCCGACTCGCCGGGCACCGAGAGGCGCACATCCCGGTCGCGCAGAAACGGCACCGCGCACACCACCAGACCCGGCTTACCGGTGGCATCATCAAGCACCAGCACCTGATCCTCGAAGCACTCCGGCACACAGCCCACCACGTGCACCCGCAGGTGGCGCAGCAGCCGGGCCGGCGCGTTCAGGGTGGCTGGCGAGTCGTGGTTGCCGCCTACCACCACCACGTCGCGGCAGCCCGTGTTGCGCAGCTTCAGCAGGAAATCGTAGTACAGCTCCAGAGCTTGGTTGGAGGGCGAGCCATTATCGAAAATGTCGCCCGCCACTATGAGTACCTCTACTTGCTCGGCCTGAATAGTGGCTACCAGCCAGTCGAGGAAGTGGCAGTGCTCCTCGGTTCGTTCGTGGCCCTGAATAAACCGCTGGCCCAGATGCCAGTCGGCGGTATGTAGTACGCGCATGACTACGAAGGTACTCCGGCCGGCAGAAACCTGCTGTATCGGGCGCTGTGTGAAGCCATACCACCGCAGCCACCGGCTACTGCTCCCACAGGGTTCGCTTGAACTCGGCCTTACTGAACGACTCTCCGTTTATTGTCGTGTTGCCGCTAAAGCCACCTAAAAAGCCAATGCTGCGGCAGTTTTCGTCCAGTACATCCGACGCTTCATCGGCCCCGCAGTTACCCGGGCTGAAGACGATTACCAGCCGGTCCTGAAAACGGAACTCCTTTATGCTGGCTCCTATCGTGCGCGGTCCGGTTTTGCAGGAGCTTCCCTTGGCGAATTGCTGCACCTTCTCCGTGATGCAGCCGCTGCTGGGCTCTACGCCTTCCATTGTGTCTTTGCAGGAACCGAAGCCGAGCGCGCTCAAGGCTAACAATAGCATGGTTCGTTTCACAGAACTGGCATAAAAAAAAGTGTCGAAGCTGATATAGCTTCGACACGTAAGAGTTAGCTGCAACCGAGAAAGGTTGCACAGCCACCAGCTGGTTTTAAGCGGACTGCTGCTGAAACGAGGTAACTGCTTCGCTTAAATCGTACACCACCGTATCCGGCAAAGCAGCCTGCACAATGCTGGCACCAGCCGCCGAGCGGTAGCCACCGGCGCAGTGTATTAGCACGGGCTTGTCGGTTGGAATTTCGGCGGTTCGTTCACGCAGCTCGGGCAGCGGAATATTCAGGACGTTGTCGAATAGCCGTTCTTTTGCTTCGGTACGGTTGCGGATGTCGACGATGGTATAGCTGCTGGGGTGCTGGCGCACGTGTTCTACGTCGGCAGCGGGGCTGGTGTCGGACTGTTCGCGGGGGGCGAGCAGGGCGCCTTTGATATTGGTTTCGTAGCC
Organism: Hymenobacter terrestris; assembly: GCF_013377905.1. Classification (GTDB taxonomy): domain Bacteria; phylum Bacteroidota; class Bacteroidia; order Cytophagales; family Hymenobacteraceae; genus Hymenobacter; species Hymenobacter terrestris. The sequence continues at coordinate 18,688 of NZ_JABKAV010000005.1, read as the reverse complement.
GATTTTGGCCGCCTTGCGGATGATCGTATCGAGAGCAATCTGCGAGTCGGCCAGTAAGTAAAACGGCTCATCGGGCCCTACAATCGAGCCCAGCCAGGTTTCGAACTTGCCCCCATCCATCAAATTGATGGCCCCGGGCAGGTGGCCGGCCCGGAACTCGTCGGCCGGCCGGGTGTCTACTACCAGCAGGCCGGGCTCCATCTCGGTTTCATCGCGCAGGCGTGGCACCGTCCGGATGCTGTCTTCGAAGGGCGCGGCACCATGCTTGTTGAGCAGCACATTGTGCCCGAAATACTTGGGCATGAAGGGCTGGTCTTCTAGCAAGACCTTCACAAAATCCTCCTCGCTCATAGGCTGGAGAGCGTAGTTGGTTTTTGTCTCCTTACCAATAGTGCTGTCGAGGTCGGAGCTGGTGGTTTTGCCGCACAGCGAGCCGGGGCCGTGGGCCGGGTATACCTTGGTAGAGGCGGGCAGTGTCATCAGCTTCTGGCGGGTACTGTGGTAGAGCTGGGCCGCCAACGACTCGCGGCTGTGCCCGCCTACCGTGTCGGATTCGCGCAAATCGGGCCGGCCCACGTCGCCTACAAATAGCGTGTCGCCGGTAAATACGGCCCGGGTCTTGGCCAACTCGTCCATCAGCAGCACACTGATGGAGTCGGGCGAGTGGCCGGGCGTGTTGAGCGCGTGCAGCTCGACACTGCCCACCACGATGCGCTGCCCATCGTCGAAACCCTGGTGCGGGTAGCCGGCCTGGGCCAGTTGGCTGATATAGATAGGAGCGCCGGTTTCCTGGGCTATTTCGAGATGCGAGCTAACAAAATCGGCGTGAGGGTGGGTTTCGATGATGGCCACTATGCGGGCCTCGTGCTCATCGGCGAAATCGTAGTAGGGCTGCGGGTCGCGGGCGGGGTCGATGAGGGCAATCTGACCTTCGCTGCGGATGGCGTAGCTGGCGTGGGCCAGGCCTTTATCGTAAAACTGCTGAATTTGTACCGAGCCGGTACTACTGGGCAGAGGACTCATGGGGTGTTGGATGTGGTGAAAGGTGCCCCGGCCATTGCTGAGCCGTTGCAGAGGGGCATACTTTCAAATATACGTAACCCAACTGCTCCGTGCTGCAAAAGTTGTTCGCACCGGCTTCCTGCCCACTAGAAAAAACGCCACCTAAACTGGTGCGGGGCCCAGCCAAGGTGGCACTTCACTGCGGGCGGCACGTAGTATCGGCCCGTCCGCTTTTCCCGGTAGCCTGCGCCCGACCCGCCGGGAAGCGGGCCGGTTTTCAGGTCGGCTCAAACGAATTACGGCTTGCGCCGGCCGCCTGCTAATGCCGGGTCTGCATTCGGCGGTTGCCGCGCTGTTGCTGGCGCTCCTGGCGCAGCTGGGCATAGCGGGCATATTGGTCCGGCGTGAAAATGCCCTGTAATTGGGCTTCATACTGCTGCTGCCGGGTTTGGACCGTCTGGCGCCTCTCGGCCGGGCTGGTGTCGGCAGGTGGTGGGCTGCCGGCACGACGGGCCTGGGCGTCGGTGCGGCGGCTTTGTTCGAGCTGGATAAGCTGTTCGCGCTGCCCGGCCGAGAGGCCCAGTTGCTGGGTGAAACGGTCGGCTATCTGCTCAGCCGACATAGGTGCCTGACGCTGTGCGTTTTCGGGGGCGTTAGTGGGCGAACCGTCCTGCATGGCAGCGGCCGTAGCCTTTTTGCGACCAGGCGAAACCTGAGCAGTAGCCGCGCTGGCCGATAGGGCCGCAAGAGCCAGTAGAGTGAGCAACTTTTTCATAGAAGGAGAGTCTGTGGGCCTGGTTTATGGCCGATAGACGCCGGCGCGGCCGGGAGGTTTAAAGGGGGCGGCTTTTTGCGCTGCTTTGCCCGGTTTGTGCCCCACAAACCGGATTATAGCCTATATTCGGGCCACCTGAACGGAACTTTCCGCTTCTTTAGGGCTTCTTCTCACCTTTTTTCACCTCTTTAATACCTCTTCTTCTATGGCAGATATTTTCGCCAGAAAGTCGCTCGAAAAGCTCATGACCGAGTCCGATGAGGGCGAAGGCGGCGGGCTGAACCGGACCCTGACGGCTACCAACCTCACCCTGCTCGGGGTCGGTGCCATTATCGGAGCCGGTATTTTCGTGCTCACGGGCACGGCGGCGGCCAACGCCGCTGGTCCGGCCATCGTCATCTCCTTTATCATTGCCGGCCTGGGGTGCCTGTTCGCGGGCCTGTGCTACGCCGAGTTCGCCTCCATGATTCCGATTGCCGGCTCGGCTTACACCTACGGCTATGCCACGTTGGGCGAGTTTGTCGCCTGGATTATCGGCTGGGACCTGATTCTGGAATACCTGTTTGGTGCCGCGACAGTGGCCGTAGGCTGGAGCGGCAACGTGGTCAGCATCCTGCACAAATCGGGCATCGATTTGCCCGCTGCCATTGCCAGCGCCCCCGTTAGCTACGATGGCGGCGAATTTGCCCTGACTGGCTCGTTCATTAACCTGCCCGCCGTGCTGCTGATTGGGGTTATGACGACGTTGCTCGTTATCGGAATTCAGGAATCGGCCCGTTTTAACAATGTCATCGTGTTCATTAAGGTGGCCATCGTGCTGCTCGTTATCGGCTTCGGCTTCAAATACGTGAATGCGGCTAACTGGGAGCCTTTCATTCCGCAGGTAGAAATTCTGCCCGACGGTAGCTCGCGCTTCGGCTGGCAAGGTATTGTGCGTGGCGCGGCCGTAGTATTCTTCTCCTACATCGGTTTCGATGCCGTGAGCACCGCCGCCCAGGAGGCCAAAAACCCCCAGCGCGATATGCCGATCGGCATGCTCTTGTCGCTTGGTATCTGTACCCTGCTCTACGTGCTGATGGCGCTGGTACTCACCGGTCTGACTTCGTATAAAAACCTCAACGTACCCGACCCGGTACTCGTGGCCCTCGAAGCTGCTGGCCCGGCGCTTAAGTGGCTGTATTTCTTCACCGGTATCGGCGCCATTGCCGGTCTGGCTTCGGTGGTTCTGGTGATGCTTATGGGCCAGCCCCGCATCTTCTTTGCCATGTCGCGCGACGGCCTGTTGCCAGCTATTTTTGGCCGGGTACACCCGCGTTTCAAAACTCCCCACATCACTACCATCTTCACGGGGGTAGTGGCTGCCACCGTAGCCGGCATTCTGCCCGTAGGCCTGCTGGGCGAGCTAGTGAGCATCGGGACGCTATTCGCCTTTATTATTGTGTGCGCCGGCGTTATCGTTATGCGTCGCCGCGACCCCGATGTGGTACGGCCCTTTAAAACGCCTTTCGTACCGCTCGTACCCATCCTGGGTATTCTCATCTGCGGCTACATGATGTTCAACCTGCCCTGGGACACCTGGTTGCGTCTCATCATCTGGATGGTTATTGGCGTAGCTATCTACTTCTTCTACGGTCGTCACAACAGCAAGCTCAACCGCGAGCGGGAGGCCGAAGCCGCCCAAATCAGCTAGCAAAAACGAAAGCCTGGTAGCTAATGCACTGCCAAGCGTGCTAGTAAAATCAAAGGACCTCATTAGGCCAAACGACATCGTTACCACGACGTGTTTGGCCTAACGAGGTCTTTTTTTTGCCCTTAATAGTATCGTTAATATGGCTACGCCTCCGATACTTCGCTTTTCAGCTTGAGCACTTTGTCGCCGTTTTCCTGTATAATGAGGTAAGCGGGGTTTTCGGGCGTGCCATGGCGAGTAATTTCGGCCCCCTTAATTTTGCGGCTGACGGTTTCTTTGTGGGTTTGCTCGATCTTGCCGGTAGCGGTGCCAGTGCCGTATTTCCAGCTTACCTGAGTGCCTTTGCGCATGGGAGAATGGGGAAAAGTGGGTATGGAAATAAAAGGTAGAGGTAGCACCTTGGTTTACGTCAATGCCCTGGGCGCGTTGTCAGGGGCTACCTAGCCCGACGCGCGTCCGCCCGGATTTATGTACCTTCCTTAAAGCCCGGGTCTGTTATGGTAGGCTCGGGCCCGAGGCTGATCGTATTGTATCTACAAGTGATTACTGGGGCTTTGTGCTACGTGCCTATAGCCTTTTTTAGCGTAATTCTTACTCATGCCCGTTTTCTCTGTGTCTGAAACCGTTATCAACTTACTGTTGGTAGATGACCACCCGATGATAGTAGAAGGCATCCGGCAAATGCTGCTGCCCGAACCCGATTTGCAGGTGGTAGCCCAGGCCAATGGTGGCGAGCAGGCGCTGAAGCAGCTCGAAACCCACCCGCATGTGCGCGTGGTGTTGCTCGACCTGAGCATGCCCGGTATGAGTGGCATTGAACTGGCCCGCGCCATCCGAGCTGGTTGGCCCGATGTGCGGGTGTTGGCCCTGAGTATGTTTCATGACCACACAACTGTAGCCGAAGTGCTGGAGGCCGGCGGGGCCGGTTATGTGCTTAAAACTGCTAGCCGTACCGAACTGAGCACTGCCATCCGGCAGGTAGCAGTGGGCGGCACCTACTTCAGCCAGGATGTAGCCGATACACTGCTCCAGTGCCAGCAGATTGCGGCCGGCTTAGAGGCTGCCCGTCCGTCTTGCATCACCCCCCGCGAGCGGGAAATTCTGCAGCTTGTGGCCCGCGAGCACTCCAATCTGGAAATAGCCGAAGCCCTGTTTATCAGCGAACGGACAGTGGAAACCCACCGTCGCAACCTGCTGGCGAAAACCAACTCCAAATCGGTGGTGGGCCTGATTCAATACGCCATCCGCCACAACCTGCTTGCGTAGCTGCCACTAAGCCGTCAGCCGAAAACACCCGCCCCGCAACCAGACACCTTCCAAAGGGGATGTCAGGTTGCGGGGCGGGTGTTTTCAGCTGTATGGTGCCCGGCGGCTACTTCCATTCTATGTCGTCGGGGCTATGGCTTAATAGCCATAGGATAAGCTGTTTGGCAGCTGATGTAGAACGGTGCCTACGTACTGGCACGTATTTTTTACTCTAATAGCGGGATGTTTTAGATTTTATCAATAAAAAATGTACCTTGGTATCATTCAATTGAATAAAAATATCGTCATGTTGTTGGGTGCCGTTTCAAAACCGTTTTCTGCAGGCGGTAGCACCTCAGCCTACGAGAACACCTCTCTGCTACGCTTCTACTCATATTAAACTTTCTGCTGTCATGTCGTCAAAAATCCTCTCCTTCATTTGCCACGTACCAGCAATGAGTGCCGGGGCTCATGCTACCGCTTCTGCTGCCACCAACCGTAAGTCTGCTCCGCGCAAAACCGAAAACCCCACTCCAAGTGGGCATTTTGCGGCCATTTATGAGAACGAGCGGTTCGTGCGCTTTAAGTACATGCACAACAACTAGCCATCTGCTAACCCTTGTCCGAGTGGTTGAGCCAGGTAAACCGGCACCGCGCTTCCGTTGGGAGGTGCGGTGCCCTGGTGTTGGGGCACCGGCAGGCAGCCCGGCAAATGGGGTAACTTGCCGGCTCGTTCATCGTTTTGTGTGCATGATTCAGCTTTTGCTTTGCCGGACCACCTGGTTTTTTTCCTTGTTTTTACTGCTGTCGGCCAGCGCCCAGGCCCAGCCGGGCGGCCCGTTTCTGCCCGATGCTTCGGCCTGGTACGGGATAGTGGCGCGTAGCAGCGGCCGTTCGCTTGATATTACCAACGCCTCGGCCGAAGCCGGGGCCGCCGCCGTGCAGTGGGAGTTCACCCACACCGATAGCCAGCAGTGGCGCTTTGTGCCGGCGTCGGCGGGCAGCGAGTTCTTCCGGATTGTAGTGCGCCACACCGGCCAGTGCCTCACCCTCACCGGCCCCCAAGAAAATGCGCCCCTAAGCCAGCGCCCCTGGGACGGCAGCTTTTACCAGCAATGGAAACTGGTTCCTTCGGGGCCACTGGGCAGCTTTATGCTGGTTAGCCGGGGCAACGACAAATGCGCTTCCCTGGCGGCGGCCGATAAATTTAATGGCACGCCCGTGGTGGGCCAGAAACCCCAAAACCGCGCCTCGCAGCAATGGAAGCTGTTTAAGCTGCGACTCAACCTGGACCCCTCGCTGCCCGGATTTGGCGTACCCGAGCCGCTGCTGAGCCTGAATACGCCCGCCGGCAACGAGCTGCAACCCGTGGTATCGCCCGATGGCAATACCCTGTATTTCAGCCGCACCCGCTTCGCTGGCAACACCGAGGGCATTACCGAATCGGGTGACATCTGGTTGAGTACTTCGGCCAACAATGGCAAGACCTGGGCACCCGCCACTCGTTTCGACGAGCTCAATACCAGTCAGCACAACGGCGTGATGAGCGTGGTAGAAGAAGGCAAGTCCCTGATAGTGCGCGGCAGCTACGGGCGCGACGGCTCGTTTCAGGATGCGGGCCTGAGCAAGGTGCCGCGTAGCGTATCGGTCAAAAAAAACCGGCCGCAGGAAGTGGAGGTAGCCAATTACTACTCGGCCGGCCCGGCCACCGGCTTCTTTATGAGCCCCGATCAGCAGATTTTGCTGCTGAGCCTAGAGCGAAGCGACTCGGAAGGTGCCAACGACCTGTACGTGAGCCGGCCCACGCCCAGTGGCCTCTGGGCTCAGCCGCTCAACCTGGGCGCCGTCATCAACTCGCCGGGCTTCGACTTTGCGCCCTGGCTTTCCAGTGATGGCAAGACGCTGTACTTCAGTTCATATGGCCATGCCGGCTACGGTGGCTCCGATATTTTCGTGAGCACCCGCCTCGATGATTCCTGGACCAACTGGACGGAGCCGCGCAACTTGGGCTTTCCTATGAACGGGCCCGGTTTCAATGCCTACCTGAGCCTGTCGGCGGATGAGAAGCAGGCCTTTTTCTCCTCCACTGCTTCGGTAAACGGGCCCGCCGACCTGTTCCGCACTGCCACGGGTGCCAAGCCGGCCGCTCCCGACACAGTGGTGGCCCCGCCGGTAGCTGTGGTTGCGCCCACCCCCGCCACGCCCCGCACGCTGCTCACGGGCCGCACGCTCGATGCCAAAACCAGCAAGGCCCTGGCTACCCAGGTGCAGGTCAACCGCTTGGGCAACGACTTGATGTTTAATGCCACCGCCCGTACCGATGTAGCGCTGGGCGCTTTCCAGATGACGCTGCCGCCCGGTCGTTACCGCATTCAGGCCACCCGCGTAGGCTACCTCACTGCCACCGACACCATTACCATGACCGGCTCGCGCAACGTGGAACTGACGCTGGTGCCAGCCGCTGTGGGCTCCAGCCTGGAACTGCCGACGCTGATTTTTGCCCAGGGCAAGTTTACGCTGCTGCCGGCCTCTTACACCGAGCTCAACCGCCTAGCCCGCACCCTCGAGGATAACCCCATGGTGAATATCCGCCTCGAAGGCCACACCGACAACCAGGGCGCGGCCAACCTGAACGTGAAGCTGTCGGAAGACCGCGTGAACGAGGTGAAGCGCTACCTCGTGAGTAGAGGCGTAGCCGAGCGCCGCATCAGCACCATAGGGCTGGGTGGCAGCCGTCCGCGCGCCTCCAACGCCCAGGAAAATACCCGTAAGCTCAACCGCCGCGTCGAGTTCACCATTGTGAAATAGGCCTCTTGGGTCATCTGGTGAGGCGGCTTCGCTGTTCCACTACCGATATGCACGCCATCGTTCACCGCGAAGTTGCCCTCCCCAATCTGCCCTCTGCTTCGGGGGCCGAGCTGGTTGGTAACGCGCTGTACATTATCGGCGACGATTCTCCTTGGCTATATCGGCTCGATGCGGCCACGCTGGCCACTGATAAGGCTACGGCACTGTTCGAAACGGCCCATTTCAGCCAGGGACGCATTCCCAAGAACCTCAAACCCGACCTGGAGTGCCTGACCCTTGTTTGTGCTGCCGACGGTGAAACCGGGCTGCTGGCCCTGGGCTCGGGTGCCACACCGGCCCGCGAGCAGGGCTACTGGGTGCCGTTGGCTGGCCCCGAGAAATTGCCCGGCAGCGTGTACCCATTAAGTATGGCGGGCCTGTACGCGGCATTGCGCCCGCATCTGCCGACTGGTGCCACGCTCAACCTGGAAGCCGCCGCCGCTACCACCACCGAGTTGTTGCTGTTGCAGCGCACGGTAGGGGCAGTAGTTGGCGGCAACCTGTTGTTTCGGCTGCCGCTGGCCGGCACACTGGCTTTTCTGTACCGCCGGCAACCTTTGCCGCCCCCGGTGCAGGCGCAACGTTTTCAGTTGCCGATTATTGATGGAAAACCAGCTGGTTTCTCAGGGGCCACTTGGTTTGCGGGCCAGTTGTTTGTAACGGCTTCGGTAGAAGACACGGTCGACGCCGTGCTCGACGGAGCTGTGCTGGGCTCGTTTGTAGGCGTGTTGCCCCCTAAAGCGGGCACTGCGGCGCTGGCACGCCTGGTGTGGCCCGATGGCCGTCCCTATTTAGGCAAGGTAGAAAGCGTAGCCGTGCGTCGCCAAGTAGCTCGCGGCCGCTACGAGCTGCTGCTGGTAACCGACGACGACGCGGGCGGCTCGACGGTCGTAATGGCCGAGTTCGTTGTTTAAGTCGTCAGTTTCTGTAGTCGTTTCCTGGATGAGAGCAGAAGCGTTTGTTTGTAATTTTTCGGTTGTAAATCGGGCTTACGTTTGATTGAAAATCAATGGCTGAACTGGGCCTACGAATAGTGTGGCTCAGGGAATTATCCAGTGAATAGGGGTGTTTTTTCGGGGTTGCTATTGTGCCATCTTTCCCCGATTTTATGTTGTTGCTTCCCACCCGTTTTCTGTACCCCGTGAGTGCCGTTCAACTGCAGGAGCGGCAAGGCCTGCTACCCGCCGAGTTTCTGCCCGCCATCGAAAAACTGCGTCCTTTCCTGGAAAAGGAGCAGGCCTACGGTGAAATCTGTACTACCACCGCCGAGTCGGCCAAGGGCCGGGCGCTGCTGGTGTCATACCGCAAAAATTACGCGCCCGAACAGGGGTTCGTGGTCGAAATTCTGGATATTGAAGTAGTAGCCCCGCTGTCCCGGGCAGCGTAGGTGCTACCGCTAAGTGGCTGAGCAACAGCGCCCGATTTCCTCTTGGAAATCGGGCGCTGTTGTCTTATTTTCCCAATGATATTTACCCTTTACTTGACTGGTGGGGCCAAGGCCTGAATCCAGCTACGGATAGCATCGAGGGCTGCCGTGGAGACTGCCGGAGACTGCCGGCCATCGATAAGCGGCCACTCGTTGGCCGGACCCTGAAACAAGTGGTTGACGCCATCCAACTGGTGGCTTTCAGCTAGTTTGTTGCCCTTCAGGCCCTTACTCAGCAGGCTGAGATTGACATCGGGGCTAAGCAGCAAATCGTCGGAGCCGTGTAGCAGCAGCACCGGGCACTGCACCGCCGCCAACTCCTGTTGAGGGTAGAAGCGTAGGTAAGAGCGGGTCCAGGGCGTGGTGAGGCGGTCGGCTGTCGTAGCATAGGCCGAATCTGGCTGGCTGGGCCGTTGCACCCGTAGAGCCTGTAGCAGCAGGTCGCGGGCGGTGGCATCGTCGGGAATGCGGCGCACAATATCGAGCAGGGGCCGCTGTTCGCGGGCCAGCGCCTCTAGGCGTTTCTTTTCCTCGGCCCGCTGCCGCAGAAATACCTGCTCCTGCTGTATCTGTAGCTGTGCCGCGTTGGCCCCGCTGCTGCGCATTTTCTCTACCCGGGCCTGCCCAACCATTTGGGTGGTGCTTCGTTCGCGGGCCGTGCGCGCCAGCAGCGAATCGGCTATGGCGGTGGGCCAGCCTACGGCGGGTTGGCTGCTAAGCACCTCTAGGCCCGACTGCCCGGCGGCGGCCAGCGTCACTACAAAGGCCGGGGGCAAGGGGCGGCCGGCCGCCAGCAGCGCCACGTTGCCACCTTCGCCGTGGCCCAGCAGGCCCAGGTTTGCCGCGTCGAGCAGGGGTTGAGTACGCATGAACTGCAAAGCTGCCTGGGCGTCGCGGGTCCGGTCTTCGGGGCTGGTCAGTTCGGCGCGGCTCCCGGTTTCGCCTACGCCCCGATCGGGGAAGCGCAGCACGGCAATACCGCGCCGGGTCAGGTAGTCGGCCAAGCCGCCCAGCAGCTTGTAGTCGCCGTAGCGGCCGTCCTGGTCTTGCCCTCCCCAGTCGGAGAGTAGCGCCACGGCCGGAAATGGCCCCTCGCCAGCCGGAATAGTGAGCGTCCCGGCAAAGGCTATCTTATCGGTTTCGTTGGCGAATTTAACTGCCTGCACCCGGTAAGGGGGCGGAAACTTAAAGCTTTTGGGGGCGGCGGCAACCGGGGGGGGCACAAAATCCAGCGTGAGGGCCGCCTGGTAACCAGGCTGGCTCCAGATGCCGGTCAGGCGGTTGCCTTCGGGGGTGCGCACACCTTTGAACCGACAACCCACCTGCTCGGCAACAAACAGCACAGTATCGCCCCGCTGCTCCACGGTAGTGGGAATGCGGTTGATGCGCTGGGGCACCACGTTCAGCACAGCAAAGCGGTTGCCGCTGGCCAGTTCTGTTACAATAAGCTGAATGGGCAGGCTGCCGCCCGGCACAACCAGTGGGCCTTTCCACTCCCCTTCGAGCGAGTATTTACCCGGGCCCTGCGCCTGCGCTGGCAGGCTACCTGCCAGTAGCAGCAGCCACGCCAACGCCGCCGGCAACCTTAAGTAAAGCAACGCACGCTGAAAGAAGCGAAATGGGATGTAAATAGTCATAAATCTGAAGCCGGCCATTGGCATCCGCAAGATATTGAATATACGGTTGAGCTTCCGGCGGCCGGCCGTCGGAAGCCTGCCCGGCACTAGGGCAGAAGTACCCGGTTGATTACATGTACTATCCCATTGATACACTGCACATCGGGGATGACCATGCCGGCTGGGGCAGCGTTGCCGGCTCCCTGTACCGTGAGCGTACCGGTTGCGAAAGGCCCCAGACGCAGGCTGCCGCCGCCCAGTGCTTTTACAGCGGCATTTTCGGGCAGCTCAGGCGTGAAAAGGCTGCCGGCTACCACGTGGTTGAGTAATACCGCCTGCACGGTGGCTTTAGGCAGCTTACGGATATCAGCCGGCACCAGCAGCGGCACGTTCAGCAGGGTGCCCAGTTCGCGGAAGGCCTGATCGGTAGGAGCAAAAACGGTGAGTTGCGGGCCGCCCGGCGTGGCCGACAGGGCTCCGTCCAACTCGGCGTACAGCACGGCTTCCACCAGAAACGTCAGCTCTGGCTGCACGAATACCTTGGCCTGGCTCAGCGCAATAGCCGACTGCACGATATCGGTTCCGGTAGCCAGCAGCACCTTATCCACTACATGAACAGTGCCGTTGGCGGCCGGTACGTCGGTGGCCACTATGCGCGAGCCGTTCACGTAGCGCGTGCCATCGGCCCGGACTACAATGCGGCGGCTTACCGGCATGTCCGAGGCGGAAGTCAGGGCCGAGGGCGAAGTGCTGCCGGCCGTTAGCTCAGTGCCGGGCAGGTTGCCGTTGGCAACATGGTAATACAGCGTGTTAGTCAGAAACTCCTTCTGCAGGCTGTTCAGGTCGGCGGCCGAGTTCAGGCCCAGCCGGGCGAAAGCCGCATTGTTGGGTGCAAAAACCGTGAAGTTACCGCTGGGGTCGTTAGGATTTTTATTGGATAGCAGCGGTACTACTCCACCCCGTACAGCAGCATCTTCTAATATCTGGAACTCGGCCGTATTGACGGCAATAGAGGCGATGGAAGGAGTGGCGTCCTGCTTTTCGGAACAGCTGGCCAATAGCAGCGAAGTGGCGCCCAGAAGGTAGAAACAGCGTGTAGAGAATCTAGCCATGCTTTTAAGAAACAAAAATTGGGTTTTTTCGGCAGTCATTGTCGAATTCAGGGCGTATTAACGAGAACAAAAGTTCTTCGGATTTATTCAATTTGCAAACCGTTAGCTAATTATTTTCCGTAAGTCGGCAACTAGGATAACTAAGAAAGGCTACTTTTGTTCTCGAATCGGGAATTGTGTTATTCCGGCTAAGCCTCTTTAACTTTCTTTTCTTGTGTAACCTCTTTTTTCGATGAAACAACGCTACTTCTCGCCCATCGTGGCTGTTTTGCTGCTGAGCGCTCTACAGGCTTCGGCCCAGAGCCTGAGCAACGGCTTTATGTCGGGCCGTAAACACGGCTCGGTTTCCATTTCTACTACCCAGGAGTGGTACCAGCAAGTATATCTGGTACCCGAAAAAGTAGACCGCGTGCCGATTTTTGAGCGGATTCAGATTCAGTCGGTCAACCTGTTTGCTAACTACGGCCTCACCGATAAAATTGAGGCGGTTATAAGTCTGCCGTATGTCCGCTCCGAAGGCCACGCCGGCGAGCAGGTAATCAACGACCTGGGCTACACCAATGTGCGCCAGGGCCTGCAGGACGTTACCGGACTACTCAAGTTCAAGGCCTATTCCACGGTGTTGGGCAGCAGCGTGCTCAATTTGCTGGGTGCCGTGAGCCTGAGCACCCCGGCCAGCAACTATAAAAGCGAACAGGGCTTGGAGTACATTATTGCCATCGGCAACCGCGCTACTAAAGTGTCCAGCTCGGGCATTGCGCATTTGCAAACGGCTTCGGGCGTGTTCGTAACCGGGCAGGCGGGCTATAGCCTGCGCTCGGGCCGGGTGCCCAACGCTTTTCTGGCCGAGCTGAAAACCGGCTATGCTGGTCCCTCCATTTACGTCGACGGCTGGGCTACCATGCAGCGCTCGGGCCCCGGCACCGATATTCTGCAGCCGGGCTTCGACGGGTTTTTCCCGGCTACCCGTGTCAACTTTATCCGGGTAGGCGTGAGCGGTTTCCGCCCGCTGGCGCAGGGCTTTGGGCTGGTAGTTGGCGGCAGCGCCTACGTGGCGGGCCGCAACGTGGGTAAATCCACATCCGTAACCGGTGGACTGGCGTACAATTTCTAGGCACACGGCTTAAACACCCAGCCGAACCCAACCGAAGCAGCCACCCGGTAGCGCCACACTGGCACTACCGGGTGGCTGCTTCGGTTGGGTGGCTTACCTTCGTCCTCTACTTCCCACCATCCGCTGCCCACTACTTATGACAACTGCTGACTTCCGCCTCGAACACGATTTTCTGGGTGAGCGCGAGATTCCGAACCAGGCCTACTACGGCATCCAGACGTTACGGGCCCTCGAAAATTTCGCCATCACGGGCATTCCGCTTTCTTCCGAGCCGCTGTTTGTGCGGGCGCTGGCCTTCGTGAAAAAGGCCGCCGCCCTGGCCAACCACGAGCTGGGCGTGCTGCCCGCCGACATTGCCCAGGGCATTGCCGCGGCCTGCGACCGGGTAGCGGCCGGCGAGTTCAACGACCACTTCCCTACTGACATGATTCAGGGCGGTGCGGGCACCTCGGTGAATATGAATGCCAACGAGGTGATTGCCAACGTGGCCCTCGAAATCATGGGCCACCAAAAGGGCGAGTACCAGTTCTGCCATCCCAACAACCACGTCAACTGCTCGCAGAGTACCAACGACGCCTACCCCACGGCCTTCCGCATTGCCCTTAGCCTGAAGCTGGTAAGCTACAGTGAAGGCCTGGGCGAGCTGGCCGAAGCCTTCGCCGCCAAGGGCGACGAGTTCCGCGACGTGCTGAAAATGGGCCGCACTCAGCTCCAGGATGCCGTGCCGATGAGCATGGGCGACGAGTTCCGGGCTTTTGCCACCAACCTGCGCGAGGAACTCTCGCGCATCGAGGACAGCCGCCGTCTCATTAGCGAAATTAATATGGGCGCCACGGCCATTGGTACCGGTGTAAACGCCCCTAATGGATACGCCGAGCTGGTTACGCGCCACCTGAGCACCATTTCGAGCCTGGAGCTGCTGCTGGCCGGCGACCTGTTTGAGGCCACCTACGATACCGGCGCCTACGTGCAGCTCTCGGGCGTGCTGAAGCGTACGGCCGTTAAGCTTTCCAAAATCTGCAACGATTTGCGCCTGCTGTCCTCGGGCCCGCGCTGCGGCTTCAACGAAATCAATCTACCTGCCCAGCAGCCCGGCTCCAGCATCATGCCCGGCAAAGTGAACCCGGTTATTCCCGAAGTGGTGAACCAGACGGCCTACTACGTAATTGGGGCCGACCTGACGGTGACCATGGCCGCCGAGGCCGGCCAACTGCAGCTCAACGTAATGGAGCCGGTTATCAGCTTCGCACTGTTTACCAGCATCAGCTACATGAGCAACGCCTGCCGCACGCTGCGCGAAAAGTGCGTGGTAGGCATCACGGCCAACCGCGAGCACGCTGCCGAGCTGGTGTACGGCAGCGTGGGTATCGTAACGCAACTCAACCCGCTGCTAGGCTACGAGGCCTCGGCCGGTATTGCCAAGGAAGCCCTCAAAACCGGCAAATCGGTTCATGATATTGCCGTAACCGAGCGCGGCCTGCTCACGCAGAAAAAGTGGGACGAAATCTTCACCTTCGAAAACCTGATTCGCCCGGACTTTATTCAATAAACGAGTGCGGGTGCACAGGACGGGGTAGGGTGCGGGGCTTGTCCTCGCATCCTACCCCGTCCTGTGCAACTGTGATCAAGCGCCTATCCGGCGCTCCAGCAGCACGATCGGCTCGTCGTGGTAGGTAGGGCGGGCAATTTCGCGGTAGCCGAAGCGGGCGGCCAGCCGGAGCGATGGCTCGTTTTCGGGATTGATGATGCAGACAGTGCGCGGGGCGGCCAAATGCGCATCGGCCCAGGCCAGGGCGGCGGCTACGGCCTCGGCAGCGTAGCCCTTGCCATGTAGGCGTGGGGCCAGCACCCAGCCGGCTTCGGGGATATTGTCGATGGAAGGCGTGAGGTCGCGATGATATTCGGCCAGACCTACCGTGCCGCAGAAGCGGCCAGTAGCCCGTTCCTCCAAGGCCCAGTAGCCATAGCCCAGCAGCGCCCAGTGCCCGATGAGGGTGAGCATGCGCCGCCAGGTGTCTTCCTCAGGCATGGGTTTCTTGGTCAGATGGCGGTAGAAGTCGGGGTCCTGGTGCAGGGCGGCGTACTCGTGCAGGTCTGCCATGCGGAAGGCCCGCAGCAGCAGTCGATTGGTGTAGAGCTCGGGGACGAGGGCGGGCGGGGCGAAGCGGGGAGCGTGCATGGGGGCAAGTTGCGAAAAACACGCGGACTGTCGAGCCGCCGAGCAGCAGCGGTTGGGTTTACCGTAGTTTTGAGCTTTTTCAGCGCACTGGTTTACGAAAGCACTGTTGGCGCAGGATGAGTCCAAGCTCGCTTATTTCGTCGAAAAAGGCTTTCGGGGCGAAGGCTATAAGCTCGATGTGGCCTACGACGGCCAGTTGGGCCTGTCGTTTTTCCGCCATCAATCACACGACCCGCAATATGGCCTCCGATTTAGTCTTCATTATGCGCGTAAAAGCCATTAATTGGGGCGGTGCGTGCCTGGGTATTGGTCACCGGAAGCATGTCCGAATCAAGAAGGCGGATGCTGGCCCGTATGCCGCTGCAACGGCTGGGCTAAGTTGACGACATTGCAGGAGCAGTGCGCTACTGTTCGCCGCCAGTGTTGGCTTGGGTGAGCGGGAAGATATTGTTCATAAATGGCCGCAAACAAATACTGAATTAGTAAGGCTTAGCGGTCCGGCGATTTGGCGGCTATATCCGTATGGCTCCTGCTGGCTCTCTGGATCGGCTGGCTACAACCGGCCGATCATGGTCCGGCCCGCAACCTTTATAGTAACTTGAGCAAAGCACGTGTGCTACCCGATGGCCCTGCCGTGCGTATTCTTTCACTTTTTGCCTTTTCATCCATGAAAACCGCCCCGTCTACTTCCGGCCCCATCTATATTACTAAGGTCGATTATCAGCGCCTGCTCGAACTTGTACGTTTGGAGCGCCAGCAAACCGGCAATCGGGTGGTCGAAGGGTTGGAGCGGGAACTGAGACGAGCCGAAATGGTGGAATCGTACGCCGTGCTGCCCGATGTGGTAACCATGAACTCACGCGTGCGCCTGCGCAACGCAGCCAACGACAGCACGCTCGAAATCACGCTTGTGTATCCGCGCCACGCCGACATAAAGGCTAAAAAAATATCCATTTTGGCCCCTGTGGCCACCGCCGTACTCGGCTGCCGCCCCGGCGATACAGTAGTGTGGCCTATGCCCAAAGGCGAGGCTACTTACTTCGTGGAAGCTGTGCTACACCAGCCCGAAGCAGACGGCGACATAGCGAGCTAACATAGTATCAGGAATTACGCAAAGAGAGTGTAGCACGAAGAGCCAGCTTCGCGCTACACTCTCTTTGCGCAAGTCTTTTGCATAAAATTCTTCGATGAAGAACTAAATTTTTGCCGCCGGGCTTCCCTAAATCATTTCAGCGCAATTTGCGTCCTGAAAAAAGCAGCGCGCCATATCAGGCAACAAATACGGTGCTGTAAAGGAGTCGCTGGACCCTGTATCTTTTAACTTTCCCCCTTTAACTCTTACTTACTTTTCATGTACAACTTTGCCGCTTTCGCTGAGCCTGCTACTTGGGTTAGCTTGCTGACGCTGACGCTGATGGAAATAGTGCTGGGCATCGACAATATTATCTTCATCTCTATCATTGTCAATCGGCTACCGCCTGCGCAGCAGGCGCGCGGGCGTACTATTGGCCTCATTCTGGCCCTGGTATTCCGGCTCGGACTGCTGCTGAGTATCAGCTGGATTATCGGGCTGCGAACGGCCCTCTTTACCCTCAACCTGCCTTGGCAGGATGTGCCGTTCGGCGTGAGCGGCCGCGACCTGATTCTACTGGGTGGGGGCCTGTTTCTGATTTACAAAAGCACTACCGAACTGCACACCAAGCTACAGGGCGAAGAAGAAACGGAGACGCCCGGCGCGGGTTCGGCTACCATGACCAATGTTATTTTCCAGATTATAATAGTCGATATCGTGTTCAGCTTCGACTCCATTCTGACGGCCGTAGGCCTAGTGGATAATGTGCTGGTGATGATTGTCGCCGTGATTATCTCGATGGGTCTGATGCTGGCCTTCTCGGGGACAGTAGCTGGATTCGTCAACAGTAACCCCACCATCAAGGTGCTGGCACTGTCGTTTCTGATCATGATCGGTGTGATGCTGGTAATGGAAGCCGGTCACCAGGAAATCGAGAAAGGCTACCTGTACTTCGCTATGGCTTTCTCACTTTTGGTTGAGCTATTCAATATTCGGCTACGCAAAAAGTCGCCGGATGGCCCCGTGCAACTACGCGACTCCAACTTCGATTAAGCGGTCGATAGCCAAAAGAGGAGGCCCTGTTCCGTCTGGCTTACGCCGGATGGAACAGGGCCTCCTCTTTGATGAAAGCTGGCGGCTGTCGGCTATTTTAGGTTATGCTGCCCGCAACTGCTTCATAGCAGTCTGCTCGAACTTGCTCCGGGCGTAGTCCTCGTCTATCATTAGCTCCTTCACACCTTCTTCGGAAGGCATATCAAACATGGCGTCGGTCATGATACCTTCGCAGATGCTGCGCAGGCCGCGGGCGCCAAGGCGGTACTCGTCGGCTTTCACCACGATATATTCGAGGGCACCTTCCGAGAAGCTCAGCGCAATGCCTTCCATGTCGAAGAGGCGCTGGTACTGCTTCACAATGGAGTTTTTGGGCTCCGTCAGGATTTTGCGTAGCGTGGCGTGGTCGAGCGGGTTGAGGTGGGTGAGCACCGGCAGGCGGCCAATCAACTCGGGTATCAGGCCAAACGATTTCAAGTCCTGGGCCGTCACGTAGCGCAGGAAGTTGTTGGTGTCTACCTTTTCATCAAGCTGCGTTTTGGCAAAGCCGATGGGCTTAGTATTGAGGCGGTTTTTGATGATGCGCTCAATGCCCACGAAGGCGCCGCCACAGATGAAGAGGATGTTTTCGGTATTCACCGTAATCATCTTCTGCTCGGGATGCTTGCGCCCGCCGTGGGGTGGCACGTTCACCGTCGTGCCCTCCAGCAGCTTCAGCATGGCCTGCTGCACGCCCTCGCCGCTCACGTCGCGCGTGATGCTGGGGTTGTCGCTCTTGCGGGCAATCTTATCGATTTCGTCGATGTACACAATGCCACGCTCGGCCGCTTCCACGTTGTAGTCGGCGGCTTGCAGCAGGCGCGTCAGGATGCTTTCCACGTCTTCGCCCACGTAGCCAGCCTCGGTAAGCACAGTAGCGTCGGCAATGCAGAAGGGGACCTGCAGAATGTTGGCCAGCATGCGCGTGAGGAAGGTTTTGCCCGTGCCGGTTTCGCCTACCATGATGATGTTCGATTTCTCAATCACCACGTCGTCTTTCTGCGGGGTCTGCATCAGGCGCTTGTAGTGGTTGTACACCGCCACCGACATCACCTTTTTAGCTTCGTCCTGGCCCACCACGTACTGGTCGAGGTATTCCTTCATCTCCCGCGGCTTCACGAGGTTGAACTTCGGGGTTTTGGAGTTGGCCCGAATCTTATTTTCCTCGTTCAGGATTTGCTGGGCCTGCCCCACGCACCGTTCGCAGATGTGAGCGTTAATGCCCGAAATCATCACCGTAACGTCTTTCTTGTTCTTGCCGCAGAAGGAACACGTAATATCTGCCATTGCTAAAGGAACTCGCTGAAATAGGAGGGAAGCCGGCCGGTTTAACCAGCTTGCGTCAAAGGTACGAAAACCCCAACGCCAAGAGAGAGGCAAAACGTGCCGCTGAGGTTGGAAGTCAGGCAAACAAAAAAGCCCGCACCAGCGGGCTTTCTATGATAAACGCGGTAGGGGCGGGGGCTGTTCCCCCCCCCCCGCCGCGCCCGCTCTTAGAATTACTTTCAACGCGGGCGG
>NZ_JABKAV010000049.1 GCF_013377905.1 Hymenobacter terrestris | reverse complement strand
TTGATCGAGCTTCAAGCCGCTGTAATTAGCTTTAAGCCGCAAGCTACAAGCTGCAAGCTTAGGTTATGAGCCACAAGCTACAAGTAGCAACCTACAAGTGCAGTTTAGCGACCTAATCCACAAAGCTTGTAGCTTGCGGCCTGAAGCTTGCGGCTCAGCGCAATCTTGTAGCTCAAAACACCATGACAAAACTGCTCGACGGAAAAGTAGCCCTGATTACGGGCGCATCTAAAGGAATTGGCCGCGCTATTGCCGCGTATTTTGCCCAGCAGGGCGCGCAGGTGGCTTTCACCTACCTATCCAGCGTGGAGAAAGGCCAGCAGCTGGAACAGGAGCTGGCCGCTTCCGGCACCAAGGTGAAGGGCTACCGCTCCGATGCTTCGGTGTACGCCGAGGCCGAAAAGCTGATTGAGGACGTGGTAGCCGAGTTCGGCAAACTCGATATTCTGGTAAACAACGCCGGAATCACCCAGGATGGGCTGCTGATGCGCATGAGCGAGCAGCAGTGGGACCAGGTAATGGCCGTCAACCTCAAGTCGGTGTTCAACCTGACGAAGGCCGCCACCAAGCCTATGATGCGGGCTAAAGCGGGCAGCATCATCAATATGTCGTCGGTGGTGGGAGTGAAAGGTAACGCCGGGCAGGCTAACTATGCGGCCTCCAAGGCGGGCATTATCGGCTTCACGAAATCGGTGGCCTTGGAGTTGGGCTCGCGCAACATCCGCTGCAACGCGGTGGCACCCGGCTTCATCGAAACCGAAATGACCGACGCCCTCGATGCAAAGCAGGTCGACGAGTGGCGCAAGGCCATTCCGCTGCGCCGCGGCGGCACCCCCGAAGACGTAGCCAAAGCAACCGCCTTCCTAGCCTCCGACGATTCGGCCTACATCACCGGCCAAGTGTTGCAGGTAGACGGCGGTATGCTGACGTAGGACGTTGCAATCACCTATTTTCAAAGGACCTTGATAACAGCTAGGATAGCTGTTATCAAGGTCCTTTTCGTTAGGAGACGCCCGAAACTTACCTGCCGGTCTACGCCGTTTTGGGTTCGCGCAGGTAACCCACCATCAGCGCGGCGGCTTTCTTGGAGGAGTTTTGCTGGCCCAGCTTCTCCCAGATTTCGGCGTACCCGGCTTTCTGCTTAGCAATGAATTCCTCGTCGGCAGTAATCTTCTTCAACTCAATCACCAGATTACGAGAGTTAAAATCGCCCTGGATGAGCTCCTTCACGACTTCCTTGCCCGCAATCAGGTTGACCAGCGAAATGAACGGCACCTTGATGACGGCCTTGCCAATGGCGTACGACACGGCGCTGGTGCGGTAGCACACCACCTGCGGCACCCGGAACAGGGCCGTTTCGAGGGTGGCCGTGCCGCTGGTAACCAAGGCGGCCGTGGCGTGGGCCAGTAGGTCGTAGGTCTGATCGAAGAGGACGCGCACGTTGTTGCGCTCGAAGTGGGCGTAGTAGTTGCGTTCGAGGTTATCGACGCCGGCCACAATAAACTGGTAGTTGAGGAAGGGCGGCAGAATGGCCAGCATCTCGTAGAGCATCTCCTCAATCTCCTGTTTGCGCGAGCCCGGCAGCACCGCAATAATGGGCCGCTCGGGGTCTAGGTGGTTGCGCTGGTAGAAATCTTCTGCTTTCTGGTGCTCGCCCACAGTGTCGGCAATGGGGTTGCCGATGTAGTCAACCTTGTAATCGAAGCGCTGGTAGAACTCCTGCTCGAAAGGGAGAATCACGAACATGCGGTCGACCACCTTCTTCACCTGGTGCACGCGGCCCTGGTTCCAGGCCCAGATTTTGGGCGAGATGTAGTAGAATACCTTCAGGCCGGCCTCCTTGGCGAACTTGGCCACCCGCATGTTGAAGCCGGCGTAATCCACCAGAATCACCACGTCGGGCTGCCAGGCCAGCAGGTCGCGCTGGCACTGCTTAAGGTAGCCGCGGAACTTGAGCACGCTGGTAGCAGCCTCCCAGAAGCCCATAATGGCCATTTCCTGGTAATGGCGCACCATTTCGCCGCCCTCGGCCTGCATCAGGTCGCCGCCCCAGAAGCGGAACTCAGCCTCAGGGTCCTGCTGGCGCAGCTCCTGCATCAGGCTGGCCGCGTGAAAATCCCCGGACCGCTCGCCCGCTATCAGGTAGTACTTCATCTGTTTGCTGAATGATATTTCACCATGCTTCGACTATAGAGCATGATAGTTTTGACATTTACTCCTCCCCGAAATACTCCACGAAGTTGCGGGGCGTTTCGTAGAGCTTGAGTGAGTGCAGGCGAGCCGGGGAAATGGCTTCGATTTCGGGCTGCAGGATCTTCCAGAAGGCCACCACCAGATTTTCGGTGCTGGCCAGCTGGCCAGTCATGAAAGGCACGTCGAGGTTGAGATTCTTATGATCCACCTGATCGATGACGTGGGTGCGGATGAGGGTACTGAGCTCCTTGAGGTCGATGACGAAACCGGTTTCCGGATCGGGGCGGCCCTTCACCGTCACAATGAGGTCGTAGTTGTGGCCGTGCCAGTTGGTGTTAGCGCAGGGGCCGAACACTTCTTGGTTGCGCTCGTCGCTCCATTTGGGGTTGTGGAGCTTATGAGCAGCATTGAAGTGTTCCTGGCGGCTGATGTATATCATTACTAAGATGTTAGAGGCGTAGTTGCCTACGCCCCTTGTTTGCGCAGCAAATATACGAAGAACGGTACGCCGAACAGGGCCGTGACTAGACCCACGGGCAAGCCGGCGGGCGGATAGAGCACGCGGGCCAGCAGGTCGCACATCACCAGGAAATTACCGCCCAGCAGCGCGCAGAACAGCATATTGCCCTTGCCCACCGTGCCCAGCAGCCAGCGCGTAATATGCGGAATAACGAGCCCCACAAATCCAATAGGGCCGCAGAGCGCCACCACGGCCCCGGTAAGGCCCGAGGCAATAAGCAGCAGCAGCCAGCGTGTTCGGGCCACCGGCAGGCCCAGGGCCGTGGCCCGCTCCTCGCCCAGCAGCAGCAGGTTGAGGTGGTTGCGCATCAGCGCCAGCGCGCCCAGCCCCAGCACCACGGCGGCGGCCGGGTACGGCAGCGTAGCCCAGCTGGCCCGCTCAAAACCACCCAACGACCAGAACGTGATGGTACGCAGCTTTTCCTCGGTAGCGGCCAGAAACGTGAGCAGCCCGCCCACCGACGTAACTAACGAGCCCATGGCCACGCCCGCCAACAGCAGCAACGTAGGTACCACCCGCCCCCGTCGGCTGCCAATTACCACCACCACCAGCGTAACGCCCAGCGCCCCCACCAGCGCCGCCAGCGGGGGCGCATATAGGCCAAATACCGTCAGGCCGGGCAGAAACAGGAACGTGAGACTGGCTCCCAGCGCCCCACCCGAAGCGGTGCCGAGCAGATATGGGTCGGCCAGCGGGTTGTTCACCATGGCCTGCATTACGTAGCCGCTCAGGGCCAGCCCGCCCCCGGCCAGCAGCGCCAGCAGCAGCCGCGGCAGCCGCAACTCGATGAGCACCAGCTGGGCAGGGTCGCGGGCGTCGTAGTGCAGCAGTGCCCGAGCAATGAGGGCGTAGTCGGTTTCATAGCTACCCACCCGCAAACCCACGGCCAGCAGGGCTGCCGTGAGCAGCAGACTGGCCAGTATAAAGGGCAGCGCAGGGCGGCTCATGGCGCGGGCGGCGACCAGATAAGCCCCCGTAATTCCTTCACCGACTCCACTACCCGGGGGCCAGGGCGCGACATCAGGTCGTCGGTGGGGTCGTAAATGCGGCGGGTCTGGTAGGCTTGAGTGCGTTTGAGCTCGGGGTAGAGGCGGAAAAACGTACTATCGAGCTTGCCGAAAGAGCCGCCCAATACGATGTCGGGGTTGAGCTTGAGGATGTATTCGCGGGTAAGGGCCGGGTAGGGCTGGGCGAACTTATCCACCACCGCATTCTGCCCGCCGGCCAGCCGGATTTTGTCCGTAAACAGCGTATTCTGCCCGTACACGTAAATGGGGTCCGTCCAAGTAATAGCCAGTATGGAGACGCCGTGAGGTTGGGGCAGCCGCTGAATATGCCGCAGCTCGGTCCGCAGCGAATCGACCAGCCGCTGGGCCTGCGCCGAGCGGCCCAGAATGCGGCCCAGATCGGTGAGGCCCCGGAAAATATCCTCCACCTTTTCGTACTGCTGATAATAGACGGGAATGCCCAGCTCCTGCAACCGTTGGGCGTCGGCTTCGGAGGTGATGCCGGTGGTCGTGAACACCACATCAGGCTTGAGGGCCACCAAGCGCTCCAGATCGAGCGGGTAACTGTTGATGATGGGCTTGCGCAGGGCAGCGGCCGGATAGTCGCAGACCTGGGTGCGGGCCACTATGGTAGCCGTGTCAGCCACGGCGTACAGCATTTCGGTCATAGAAGCCGCCAGCGCCATAATGCGGCGCGGGTGGGCCGGCACGGTCAGGGTGCGGCCCAAATCGTCGCGTAGCTGCTGGGGCGCGGTGGCTTCGGGCGCGGCAGTGGTGGCGGGCGTATCGGGGCGGCAGGCGGCCAGCAGCAGCAACAGCGGCAGGCTGCGCCCAAGCAGGCGGGCGGCAAATAAACGGGGCATACGCGCAAAGGTAACCGGCCAAAAGCATGCCTGAACTGTTATTCCCACATTCTACGTATTGGGCAGCAACATACAGGGGCCGATGCTATTCCGCGCCGCTACTTCTGCACCAGCTTGCGACGCGGCCCGTACCAGGAGTTCTTGCCCCATTATCCGCCCTACACCCACCGGTTGCCGGCCGTTCGCGGACGGCTGTTTACTTTTGAATCTAAATCTCTGCCTTATGATCGTCGTCACCGGAGCAGCCGGCTTTATTGCCAGCGCCCTCGTCGCCCGCCTCAACGCCGCCAATTTCAACGAAATTGTGGTGGTCGATAACTTCACCAACGAGCGGAAGCTGCTCAACCTTTCGGGCAAGCACCTAACGGAGTACGTGGACCGCGAGCAGTTTTTTACCTGGCTCGATGAGCACCACGCCGAAGTGGAGTTCATTTTCCACCTCGGGGCCCGCACCGATACCACCGAAACCAACCGCGACCTGCTCAACATCCTCAACCTGGAGTACTCTAAGCAAATGTGGCAGGCCTGCTGCCGCTACCAGTTGCCCTTGGTGTACGCTTCGTCGGCGGCTACCTACGGCTCGGGCACGCTGGGCTACTCCGACGACGACGTGCTGCTGTCGCTGCTGCGCCCGCTCAACCCCTACGGCGAGTCGAAGAACGACTTTGATAACTGGGCCGTGCAGCAGCCCGAAAAGCCGTTTTTCTGGGCCGGCCTCAAGTTTTTCAACGTGTACGGCCCCAATGAGTACCACAAGGACCGCATGGCTTCGGTGATTCTGCACGCGTTCCGCCAGATTCAGGAAACGGGTTCGATGACACTGTTCCGCTCGCACAACCCCGATTTCGCCGACGGCGAGCAGCAGCGCGACTTCGTGTATGTGAAAGATGTGGTGGATGTGTGCATGTTTCTGATGCAGACCCGCCGCGCCTCGGGAATCTACAACCTGGGCACCGGCGAGGCCCGCACCTTCCTCGACCTGACGCTCAGCACCTTCGCCGCCCTAGACCGCACCGCCGACATCCACTTCCGCGACACGCCCGAGGACATCCGCGACACCTACCAGTACTTCACGCAGGCCGATATGAGCAAGCTGCGTGGCATCGGCTACGAGCGGCCCTTCACCCGCCTCGAAGACGGCATCAACGACTACGTGCGCAATTACCTGGTGCCCGGCGCCTATTACTAACAGCTGTTGCGCAGCTACAGCACGGTGTAGGGGCGGGGCTTGTCCCCGCCCATCGTTGAACGACTCGGACTTGAATCGTTCCGGCGTAGGGGCGGGGACGAGCCCCGCCCCTACGCCGGCCGGCTTATTTCATTGATTTCGTTCAGTGGTGGGCGGCAACTGTAGAACAACTGGTATTCTTTTTAGCCCACAGTCCGGCGAGAACACTATCTTAAAGCTCCTAACCAAATAGCCTATGCAGCGCAGGAGCATTACGATCATCGGCGGCGGGTTTTCGGGCTCGATGCTGGCCGTGCAACTGGCTCGGTTGGCGGGGCAGCCTTTCCAGTGCGATGTGCATCTGGTAGAGCCCCGCCCCGCGCCGGGGCCGGGCCTGGCCTACACCGCGCGGCGGTCGGAGTACCTGCTCAATGTGCCCGTCAAAGCGTTGAGCGCGTTTCCGGAGGAGCCCGACCATTTCCAGAACTGGCTGCGCGTTACCGGGGCCGAGCAGGACTGTCAGGCCGGTTTCTGTACTCGCCAGAGCTACGGCCGTTACCTCCAGCAGCTGGTGGGCCAGGTGATCGAGTGGCCTTCGATGAATGGCATGAACTGCCAGTGGCACAACTCAGCGGCGCAGAGCATCGAGCCCAATCCCGATGGGACGGGGGCCGTGGTACGGCTGCGCAATGGCGAGCTTATCCGCTCCGATCTGGTGGTGCTGGCCTTAGGTAACTTCCCGCCCGCTATACCCACTCCCCTACCCCACAACTACCTCAATCATCCCGGCTACCACGGCAGCCCCTGGGCCTCTAGGGCGCTATCGGGCATCAAGCCCACCGATGATGTGCTGCTGCTCGGCTCGGGCCTGACGGCCGTAGATGTATTGCTGGGCCTGCGGGCCGATGGCCATAAGGGCCGCCTGACGGTGGTTTCGCAGCATGGCCGCTGGCCCGCCGCCGCTGTGCCCGGTGCCCCCTCCTACCCTAGTTTCTGGGCCACCGAGCTGGCTGGCCTGAGCAGCGTGGGCGCAGTATTGCGGGTGGTACGGCAGCACGTAGCGACGGCCCAGGCGCAGGGCCTTCCCTGGCAGCCCGTACTCGACTCGCTCCGGCCCGACCTGCCGCGCATCTGGGCCGGTTGGCCATTGGCCGAGCAGTCGCGCTTTTTGCGCCACCTGGCCGGCATCTGGTCAGTGTTGCGCCACCGCAGCCCCCCCGGCAACGCTGAAACAGTCAGAGAACTGCTGATCTCGGGCCGGGTGGAGCAAGTGCGGGGCCGGGCACGCGAAATCGCGCCTACCGACGACGATTTGCTGGTAACCGTAAGCCGCCCCGGCCATCCCGACCAGCAACTTACGGCCCAACACGTCATCACCTGCACCGGCCCATTGCTCGATTACCGCCGCATTCAGGAGCCGCTGGTGGTGCAGCTGCGCGAAGCCGGCTTGCTAACGCCTGATTCGCTGGGTCTGGGAATGCTGACTGATGCCGACGGCGCGCTGCTCGACGCATTCGGCCAGGCTTCCGACATGCTGTTCACCCTCGGTCCCAGCCGCCGCCCCGCCTACTTCGAATCGACGGCCGTGCCCGAGCTGCGTGCCCAGGCCGTAACAATGGCCCGCCTGCTGGGCCAGCGGCTGCGCCAGTTGGAGCGCGCCGAGGTGTAGCAGTATTACCGGTTATCAGCCAGCAAAAAGCCCCGCTTTCCAGTATCGGAAGCGGGGCTTTTTACAGGCTGATATGCCGGCAACGGCTTTGTAAGGCGACGGCTTGCTTAGGCCGCTTGCTCGTTGTGCGGGTAGAGCGGCAGCACGCGGGTATCGGTGCCGGGCTCGGGGAAAAGCAGCGCGGGAAGCTCAGGGTACTGCTGGGCCACAATTGGAGCGCTACGGCGCAGGGCGCGCATGAGCAGGTACTTGTACCGCTCGGCGTCGGCCAGCGCGGCTTCCACGGCCTGAAGGGCATCGGTGTAGGCCACGACCGGTACCGATTCGGCGGTTTCGCCGGTCGGGTACATCAGCTCAAAAACCGGGCAGGCGAGGTATTCAGCGGGCATCTTCATAGGGCAGAAAACTTCGTAGTTAGCGGATGCAAAACTAACCAAATTAGTAGATATTTAATTCCGTTTCGAAGACGAAATTTTCCACCTTAAAGGTACATTCAGCTGCTACTTTTCAGCCTTTATTTTTAGCACAATCTTGCCGAACTGCACGCCCTCATCCATACGGCGCATGGCCTGCTCGCCCTCGGCCAGCGCAAAGGTTTCGTCGACTCCCGGCACCAGCTTGTGCTGCTCTACCAGGTCCACCATATCGGCGAAGTCCTGCTCGGTACCCATAGTAGTGCCCAACAGCGAAAGCTGCTTCCAGAACACCTTGCGGGCGGCCATATCGGGCACGTCGCCCTGAGTTGCGCCGTAGAACACAATGCGCCCCCCGGGTGCAGCGGCGTCAATCAGGTCGTTGAAGCCGGGGCCGGCGGCGCTGTCGATGATGAGGTCGAAGCCGCCGCCGGCCTGCTTGCTGAGCGTGAAGGGCCACTTTTCGGTTTTGTAGCTGATACCGCCTTTGGCACCCAGCTTCACGGCCCGGGCAATTTTCTCCTCCGAGCTTGATGTCACCCATACCTCAGCACCGGCAGCTACTACCATTTGCAGGGCCAGCAGCGCCACGCCGCCGCCCACGCCGCTGATGAGCACCCGCTCGCCGGCCTGCACCTGTCCCCGTGTGAAAGCAGCACGATAAGCCGTGAGGCCACCCAATGGCAGCGCGGCGGCCTGTTCAAAGCTCAGGTGCGCCGGCTTGGCCCGCACGGCCGCGGCCGGCACGCACACGTACTCGGCGAAGGTACCATCGGCGGGCAGCCCCAGAATCTGGAAGTCGCGGCCCTGGGCGCGGGGGTCGTTGCCCCAGCCCTGGCCCGCATTGATTAGTACGGCCTGGTGCAGCAGGCTCGCGGGCGCGCCCTCGCCGAGGGCCGTAACCGTGCCAGCACCATCGGAGCCGAGAATAATGGGAAACTTAAGGCCAGCGTACTGGCCCTTTTGAATCCAGACGTCGCGGTGGTTGAGGGCGGCGGCGTGCAGCTGCACCAGTACCTGCCCGGCCGCGGGCACGGGCGTGGGCACTTCCTGCAGTTTCAGGGGCTGATCAATACCGGAAAGAACGAGAGCTTGCATTTGGTTAGTGGTTAGTGGTTAGTGGTTAGTGGTTAGTGGAAATACGAGCGTCATGCTGAGCGTAGCCGAAGCATCTCTACCGCAGTGGTAATCCTTTCGGCGGCAACGAAGCGGTAGAGATGCTTCGACTTCGGCTTGCGCCTCCGCTCAGCATGACGGTATTCATATAATTCTTCTTCCTGTTCTCTATTTACAGAAAGCGGCTTTGCAGCTCGGGCGTGGGCAGCCAGCAGCTTTCCTGGCGGCCGAACCAGCGGTAGCGGTAGCGGGCAATGAGGCGGTACACGGCGTCGCGCAGGGGGCGCGGAAACCAGCGGCCGGCCCGAGCCAGCCCCGCCCAGCGCCCGCCCAGCCGGGCCACAATGCCCAACGCCGCCGCCGAGTGCGTGTACGCCTGCCCATCAGCCACCAGCACCACCGAGTCAGGTTCGGGGGGCGCAGGCAGCTGGTGGGCCCGCAGCAGCTCCTGGCCGGCCGCCGACTGCAGGGCGGCAAACCGGAACTGCCCGGCCGCATCGTGCCGGATGATAAACTGCACAAACCCGTTGCACAGGTTGCAAACGCCATCAAAGAGAATAACAGGAGCCATAGTTTTGAGCTGTTAACGGAATGAACGGAAGCCGCCAATCAACGGCTATTGGCCAACAGCTTTCGTTCAATCAGCTAATAACAAATCCTGGAACCAAAAGGCGGCTTCGGTGCTGCTGCTACCATTTGGGGCCGGGTAAGTTCGGCGCACCAGCTCACCGCGCTGCACTGCAATCGGGCTGCTGAAGTAGGGCGCATCGTACACGAAGCTGTGGTACTCGCCGTTTTCGCCGCACGAGTCGATGCCGGGGGGCAGGTCGCGCAGAAACTCCTGGTTTAGCTCGCGGCCGCAGAAGCTGCGGTCGAGGTGCTGCTCGTTTACGCATACCACTACAGCCCGGAAGCCCAGCGCCAGGTACTCGGCCAGCAGCTCGGCGTTGGGCCGCTGCCAGAGTGGGAATACAGCCTCCAGGCCCACGGCGGCCAGCTGCTGCTCGCGGTAGCGGCGCAAATCTTCCAGATGAATATCGCCAAACACCGACCGTGCTACGCCCCGCGCCTGCAACGGGGCCAGCGTGGCGCGCATCAGCTGCTCGTAGGCGGCCATATCGGGGTTTTCTGGCAACCGCAGTTGTGTCAGGGGCAGGCCAATGCGTTGTGCCTGCGCTTCAAGTAGCGCCGTGCGTACGCCGTGCATTGATACGCGGCCGTGGTGGGCGTTTACGCTGGTGAGCAGTTCGGTAACGTGCAGGGCAGGGTCGCGCAGGGCGTGGTAAAGCGCCAGGGCCGAATCTTTGCCCCCACTCCAGTTCATCAGCGTTGGAATAGCCATGCGACGAAGGTACAACCCAACGCAACCCCGGCCCCGTCTGGCACGTTTGCCCGGTGAAGCTGTTCCTGACTTTCCCTCTGACCTTTCCACTTATGAATCGTACGTTTTCCCTCTGCCTGATGGCCGCCATTGGCCTCTGCCTCACTACTGCCTGCGACTACGATAAAGGCCCCGGCAAAGAGCCACAGTTCAGCCAGGATTTCACGAAAGGCCAGGAAGCTACTGCCGCCGATACCGACCTCGACAGTATAAGCCAGAGCCAGGATGCTTACACGCCCATTGGCAAGGGCTCGGCAGCCGACCAGCAAACGGCCTCAGACTCAGCCTTAGGTGCCGCCCAACGCACTCCACCTGCCAGTTCAATGCCCCAATCAAACTCTGAAGCAAAAGCTACAACCCGCGAAAACTAACTCTGGCTCCGGCCACACCTGTCTACCGGACTTTTCCGGCATTACCACCCTTCTATTTATCCCCACTATCCTTCCTTCCTCAGCACAATGCCCCGCCGGAATATCCGGCGGGGCATTGTGCTTATTTGACAGTTGTGCAGCTATACAGCGCCCGTCTATAAATTCCAGGCGCGGGGCTGGGGCTTGCCTACGTCGGTGCCCTTGGTGAGGGCCAGGCCGAAGCCCAACGCCAGCAGGTCTTCGAAGCTACCCACAATACCGCCTGGCAACCCCGATTCGCGGGTCATGCGCTTACGCAGGAAATAACTCAAGTAACTGCCAGATACGGCGGCCAGCATGCCCAGAACCGCTCCGTTCAGGGTTTTATCGTGATTTATGCGGAAAATAGTGGCCCCCACCAGCGCCCCCGAGGCAGCCCGACCCAACAGCCCGCCAGCCGCAATCCGGTCGGGAGCATTGGATAGCTTGTCGCCTATCGTTTCGCCGACGGACAGCAGTTTAAAACCTCCGGCGACCCAGGTTTTTTGCATGTAGCGCAGCGGAGAGCCAGCCAGCGCCTGGGGGTGGTAGGTAAGCAGATTGCTACTCAGTAATGCCGGGGCCGTCATGCTCCGGAAACCCGCTAGGGCGCCCATGCCCACGGTTTGCCAATGATATTTGGTCATAATAAAGCAGATGAAGCGTTGGAAAGAAAGGAATCTTTTCTAACGCAGCCCGTCGCTTTGTGGTTGGCAGAATACTCAGGCAGCACGGCCCCTACTTCTCGTTGGCGGCCCAGGTGTCCATTTTATGCTCCAGTACGGCCAGGGGCATCACACCGTCGTGGAGCAGTTCGTCGTGGAAGTCGCTGAGGTTGAAGTGGGCGCGGTTCTGGCCGGCGTACTGCTCGCGCAGGCGATTGGTATTGCCGCCCAGCTGCTGCTCGTATTTCTGGCGCAGCTCCCGCAGCTTAAGGGCTCCTATTTTGTAGCTCAACGCCTGCCCCGGAATGGCCATGTAGCGTTCAATCTCGGCCGTGGCACCCTCCTCACTGATGGCCTCGTTGGCCATCATGTACCGAATGGCCTGCTCGCGGGTCATATTTTTGGTGTGCATGGCCACATCAACCACCAAGCGCACGGCACGGTGCATTTCGTCGCCCAATGAGCCCATGTACTGGTAAGGGTCGGTGTAGAGGCCCAGCTCCTTACCCAGGCTTTCGGCGTACAGCGCCCAGCCCTCGCCCATAGCCCCGTACCAGGCAAAGCGCCGGAACTTGGGCAGCTCGGTGTTTTCCTGCTGCAGCGAAATCTGGTAGTGGTGGCCCGGAATGGCCTCGTGCAGAAACAACGATTCCATGCCCGAGGTCACGTTGAACTTGGTGGCGTCGAGAATAGGGATGTAGAAGACGCCGGGCCGCGAGCCGTCGGGGGAGCCCTGGTTGTACTCGGCCGAAGCCGAGGCAGCGCGAAAATCCTCGGTCTGCCGGATTTCAAACGGTGTTTTGGGCACCCGGCCGAACATGGTTTTCAGGTTGGGCTCCATGCGGGCCCGAATGGCGCGGAAGGCGTTGAGTACTTCCTCGGGCGTTTTATAGGGCATCAGCTCGGGATTGGTTTTAAGGCTTTCGAAAAAGGCCTTCAAATCGCCCTTAAACCCAACCTTTGCCTTTACCTGCTCCATTTCACCCCGGATGCGGGCCACTTCCTGCATGCCGGTCTGGTAGATTTCCTCCGGCGTTTTGTTGGTGGTCGTCCACGTTTTCACGTAGTAGCGGTACATTTCCGGGCCACCCGGAATGGCTGCAATGCCGGTGCTGGCGCGGGCTTTGGGCAGGTACTCGGTTTCGAGGAAGTCGCCCAGCTTTTTGTAGGCCGGCACCAGCTCCGTGAGGATGGCCGTTTGGTAGGCAGCCGTGAGGCGCTTCTTGTCGGCGGCTGTCAGGTTGGCGGGCAGCTTGTTGATGGGGCCGTAGAACAGGCTTTTGGTGGCGTCCTTGGTTTCCATGGCCCGCATCTGCGGAATCATTTTCAGCACCAGCGTGCGGGGCAGCACCACGCCGGCGGCCATGCCCTGGCGGAAGTTGGCAATGGCCGTGTCGGTCCAGGCCGTGAAGCCATGCACGCGGCCCAGCCAGTTGTCGTAGTCCTGCACTGTTTTAAAGGGCTGCACTCCCTCGCCCGAGCCGTACTGGCCCATGCTCAGCGGCAGGCCCCAGAACTGCTGGAACGGCATCATCCAGGTATTCAGCTTGAGGCCTTCCAGCTTGTTCTGCAGGTCGTACTCGAGAATATCGTAGCTGGTTTTGTCGTTTACCGACAGCTTTTCGCGCTTGAACCGGTGCAAGCCGTCGAGGTACTTCTGGTAGAAGGCCCGCAGCTGCTCCCGGAACGCGCGGGTGCCGTCGTTGGGTAGCTGGTTGTTGAAGCGGTTGTCGCCCTGGGTGGTAGCATCCAGCGGAAACAGCCGGGAATTTTCCTCCCAGTAATGCGCAAACAGCTGGTCAACGTCCTTCACGTTTTTCAGGTTGGGCGCGGTGTAGGCCGCGGTTTCGTCGGTGGCGGGTTGCTGCTGGTTGCAGCCGGTTAGCAGAGTGGCGGCCAGCAGGCCAGTGAGGGCAAAGTGCAAGTGCTTCATAGAACCACGGATCAGCATGGGTTTTGGGATTTCACGAATGTCGGGGCGCGCCGCCGCCTGAAAAGAATGGCGCATTAGGTGCGGGCTAGCACGGGCCACATGTACGGCCTGCGCCGGAAAGGTAAGCACGTTTTGCAAGCCCAACTGTGGGCCGGCCGGGAGCCGGGCGCTCAACCTTTACCTGGCCACCGGGTTATAACTACCTCACTCAACCCAACCGCTGACTTTATGGAAGACTTAACTGGCAAAACCGCCCTCGTAACAGGCGCCGGCAAAGGCATCGGCCGCGCTATTGCGCTGGCCCTGGCTGCCCAGGGCGTGCGCGTGGCCCTGCTGGCCCGCACCGCCACCGACCTGCAAGCCGTAGCCCAGGAAATTGAAGCCGCCGGTGGCCCAGCCGCCGTGGTAGTAACCGCCGATGTGGCCGACCGCGCCGCCGTGGATGCCGCCGTAGCCCAGGCCCTGGAGCAGCTCGGCAGTGTCGATATCCTCATCAACAATGCCGGCATCGGCACGTTCGGCAAATTCATGGATATGGAGCCCGCCGATTGGGAGCACATCATCCAGGTGAACCTGCTGGGCACCTACTACGTGACGCGTGCCGTGCTGCCCCAGATGCAGGAGCGCCAGTCTGGCGACATTATCAACGTGGCCTCCACCTCGGGCCTGCGGGCCTCGGCGGGCTCCAGCGCCTACAGCGCCTCCAAATTCGGCCTGATGGGCCTCACCGAGTCGTTGATGCAGGAAGTGCGCAAGCAGAACATCCGCGTTTCGGCCCTCACGCCCAGCACCGTAGCCACCGAGCTGGCCACCAGCAACGGCCTCACCGACGGCAACCCCGAAAAGGTGATGCAGCCCGAAGACCTTGCCGAAATCGTCATCAGCCAGCTGCGCCTCAACCGCCGCATCTTCATTAAGGAAGCCAGCATGTGGAGCACGAATCCATAAGGTTACAGATTGTCATTGCGAGCAGCGCGAAGCAATCTGCTCGGACAAAATGATGCATACTGTTTACCACAAAGCCCCTGACGTCCGTGCTGACGTTAGGGGCTTTGCGCTTTCATAGAGCTAGTCATTTTGCCCGCCCAGATTGCTTACTCCTTGCTCACCCGCTCCAGCACCAGCTGGTTCATGGGGTTGGGCGTGAGGCCGTGCACGTTGTTCTGGGTCAGGCGCACCACTTCATCGTAATACACGCTGATAACCGGGCATTCGGCCACAATGATGCGGTCCATTTCCTGATAGAGGGCGTAGCGTTTCGTGTCGTCCTGCTCGAGCTTGGCCTGCTGGTAGAGGCGGTCGTAGGCAGCGCTTTTGAAGTGGGTTTTGTTGGGGCCGGCGGGCGCGAAATTGGGGCTGTAGAACAGGGCCAGGTAGTTTTCGGCGTCGGGGTAGTCGCCAAGCCAGCTACGGGTGAAGAAAGCGGCGCGGCCGTTGTCAATCATTTCGCCGTGGGCCGCGCCCTGGTTCACATCAATTTCTACCAGCACGCCCACTTCGGCCCACTTCTTCTGGTAGTACTCGCACAGCTCCTTGGTTTCGGCCACCGTGTTAAGGCGCAGGCGCAGCGGCTTGCCCGGCCCGTAGCCGGCCGCCGCCAGCAGCTGCCGCGCTTGGGCCAACTCATAGGTGTAGCCCGGCACCTTGGCGGCGCTGAACGAAGGCAGCGAGGCCGGCACGAAGCCCGAATTGCCCGGCCGGCCCACGTTGTTGAGGAAGTAGGCCAGCAGTTCGGGTTTGTTGAGGGCGTAGTTGAGCGCCTGCCGCACCCGCTTGTCCTGCAGGGCGCGGCCGGTGGTCAGGTTGTCGCCACGCAGGTTGGTCAGGTCCTGCTGCATCCCGATGTATTCGGTGTTCAGGTAGGGCACTTTCTGCAGCTGGAACTTGCCCTGGAAATCCTCGCGCACCTCACCATCGGGGTACATAATCAGGTCGCGCGAGCCGCTGCGGATGCCACTTAGGAAATCGAGCTTGCCCTGCATGAAGGTCAGGAACTCGGTTTTACGGTCCTGGATGAAGGTAATCTGCACCGCGTCGAGGTAGGGCAGCTGTTTTCCCTGCGCGTCCTTCTTCCAGTAGTTGGGGTTGCGGTGGTAGATGATGGCGTTGCCCTCGTCCCACTCCTTGAACCGGAACGGACCGGTGCCCACCGGATGGGCCCGGAAATCCTTGCCCCACTTCTGCACCGCCTCGCGGGGCACCACGTAAGCATAAGGCATCGTGAGGATGCCCAGAAACGGGATAAATGGCTCTTTCAGGTGAATGCGCAGCATGGAATCATTCACGGCCACGAAGCAGGTATCCGACGGTTCGCCGCCGGCCTGCTCCAGCACTTTGCCCCGGAAAATCCAGCCGCCGGGACTGGCCGTGGCCCCGTCGAGCAGGCGTTTAAACGAGTACACGAAATCCTGGGCCGTTACGCGCCGGCCTTTGCCGCCCGCGAATACATCGGCGTCGTGGAAGCGGGCTTCGGGCCGGAGCCAGAAGGTGTACGTGGTGCCTTCGGGCGAAATGCGGTAGCGCCGGGCCAGGCTGGGGCCGGGGCGCAGGCTGTCGTCGAGCTCCACCAAACCGTTGTAGAGCTGGGTGGTGGCCCAGGTGTTGGCCTGGTTGCGGGCGAAGGCCGGGTCGAGCGAAGTGAGGCTTTCGGGCTGGTTGTAACGGAACACCCGGCGCGCATCCGTTGGGGCTGCCGAATCGGTGCAAGCTGCCAGCCCCAGTAGCACCGGCAGGGCCAGCAGTAGCGGCAGGCGCGGCAGCACTTGCCCGAACAGCCATGGCTTTAGCGGTTGGAAACGCACAAATCCCGCAGTGCGGGGCAGAATTGGAAGCAGGGGAACCATGAAACCGTGTATATTTGCCAAAGGTATCTTCCCGGCCGGGATTTGCTTCCGCGCCACTCCACGGCGTTGCGTCAGTCTGGCCGCCACCTGAACTAAGCTAACAGCTAGCAGCCATCAGCTAACAGCTTCATTTCGACCTCATGGGCAAAATCATTGCCGTAGCCAATCAGAAAGGCGGCGTGGGCAAAACCACTACCTCCATCAACCTGGCCGCCTCGCTGGCGGCGCTGGAGTACCGCACCCTGCTCGTGGATGCCGACCCGCAGGCCAACGCCACCTCCGGCGTGGGCTTCGACCCGAAGGATATCGAGAACAGCATCTACGAGTGCATGGTGGACGGCATCAACGCCCAGGACATCATCCTGCAAACCAATGTGCTGCCCCACCTCGACCTCATGCCCTCCCATATTGATTTGGTAGGTGCCGAGGTGGAGATGATCAACCTGCCCAACCGGGAGGAGAAGATGAAGGACGCCCTGCGTCCGCTGGCCGAGCTCTACGACTTCATCATCATCGACTGCTCGCCCTCGCTGGGCCTGATTACGGTGAATGCCCTCACGGCTGCCCACTCGGTTATCATTCCGGTGCAGTGCGAATACTTCGCCTTGGAAGGCTTAGGCAAGCTGCTCAACACCGTTAAAATTATCCAGAGCCGCCTGAACGAGAACCTGGAAATCGAGGGCATCCTGCTCACGATGTACGATGTGCGCCTGCGCCTGAGCAATCAGGTGGTCGAGGAGGTAAAGCTGCACTTCCAGCAGCTGGTGTTCGATACCATCATCCCGCGCAACGTGAAGCTGAGCGAGTCGCCCAGCTTCGGCATCCCCGTTATTCTGCACGACGCCGAAAGCAAGGGCAGCATCAGCTACCTCAACCTGGCCCGCGAAATCGTGGAAAAGAACATCGAGGTGCTCAACGGAACCGGCAACGAGGAGCCGGAGGACGCTGCGGCGTAGGGGTTGCGGGAAGCTAGAAGAAATACTACGGAACGTCATGCTGAGCGGAGCCGAAGCATCTCTACCGCAGTGCTAACCAACGAATGTTAGCATTGCGGTAGAGATGCTTCGGCTCCGCTCAGCATGACGTTTTTTATCATTTATCCACCCAACCTGAATAAAAATGCAGCTACGTCCTAAATACCTGCTGGTCGCGGCCGCAGTGGCGTTGCTGCTGTGGTTTGTGTTCGATGCCCTGACCCAGCCCGGCCCCCAGGACCT
The DNA here is from genome assembly GCF_013377905.1 of Hymenobacter terrestris. Lineage (GTDB taxonomy): Bacteria > Bacteroidota > Bacteroidia > Cytophagales > Hymenobacteraceae > Hymenobacter > Hymenobacter terrestris. Next base: position 6,011 of record NZ_JABKAV010000049.1, on the reverse strand, counting down.
GGACGGTGGCTTTACGGAGGTGGCCCTGTACCGCAACGAGAATAACACCGGCCCGGTGCAGCGCATTTATGCCGTGACCGTGGCCGACACTGCCCGCTGGGCCGAGATGCAACAATACGGCGAGTACATGCCCTACACCAAATACGGCAACACCAAGGTGTATTTCTTCGCCGCGGCCCGACCCGCGCCCAACCAGCTGCAGCCCGGCTCCGAGCCGTTTGCGGCGGAGTTCCGCACCAACTGCCTGGCCGTGTACGAGAAGGATTTGCTGAGCAACGTCAGCTTTAAGCGCCTGCCTTTCCGGCAGCTCTAGCCTGGCGGGCCGCAGCTAATAGGTTGGGCACTCTTGCTTCTCAAAGTCGCAACCTCAACTGTAGGGAGCTGACGAATTTCACCGGCTAAGTGGCTCAGTGCCGCGTGTTTCACGGTTTTTCTGTAGGCGTGGAACATTTTTATCCCGGCATCCCGCTTGTTTGTGTATTTTTGACTCCCGCTTTTGCTCCGTGCTATTGGGTGAGGGCGGCTTGCAGGTATGTCTGAAAAAAACGAAGAGAAGAACTCATTTCCCGCGACTCCTAAGCGCCGCGCAGGTGGCTTGGGCCGTGGCCTGAACGCCTTGATTGAGGGTAGCTACGAGAAGAAAAGCGAGCGAATGGGCGGCCTCGTGCCCCACCCCGTCAACTCGGTTGGCCTGATTCCGGTGGGCCAGATACAGGCCAACCCGTACCAGCCCCGCACCCACTTCGACCAGGATGCGCTGCGCGAGCTGGCCGAAAGTATCCGCGTGCAGGGCATCATCCAGCCCGTTACGCTGCGCCAAACGGGCACCAACTCCTACCAGCTCATTTCGGGCGAGCGGCGCCTGCAGGCCTCTAAGCTGGCCGGCCTCGATGCCATTCCGGCCTACATCCGCAAGGCCGATGACCAGCAGATGCTGGAAATGGCCCTGATCGAGAACATCCAGCGCGAAAACCTCAACGCCATCGAAATTGCCCTCAGCTACCAACGCCTGGTGAGCGAGTGCAACCTCAAGCAGGAGGAACTGGGCGACCGGGTGGGCAAAAACCGCTCAACCGTAACTAACTACCTGCGCCTGCTCAAGCTGCCGCCCGATATTCAGATCGGCCTGCGCGACACGGTTATCAGCATGGGTCACGCCCGCGCCCTCATCAGCATCGAGAGCATGGACCAGCAGCTGGCTTTGTTCCGGCGCATTGTGGCCGAGGAACTGTCGGTGCGCAAGGTAGAGCAGCTGGTGCGCGGCGGCGCGGGCGGTGAAACCGAGAAAAAACCAGGTAGCGCACCCGAGCCGGTGGTACCGGTGGCCGAAATCAAGCGGACCGAGCGCCACCTTTCGGAGCGTTTCGGCAGCCGGGTGATGGTGAAGCCGGGGCCGCAGGGCCGGGGCGAAATCAAGATTGCCTTCGATTCGGTGGAGGACATGCAGCGTATTCTGCACATTCTGCAGCCCTCCTAGTCGCAGCCGGCACTTTATACCAAGGCCCCTGCGTAGCACGTTGGCTGGAAGCCGGTCGTATTGACCCGGTTTTCCGGCCGTTCGCGCGGCTCGCTCCAATTCCATTTGTATGCTCCGTTCCCGTTATTCTCTGCTTTTTGCCCTGGCCCTGCCCGTGGCCACGCTGTGGCCGTCGGTAGCTTCGGCCCAGGTAGTTACGGCCGGGCCCGACTCGGTGCAGGTAGCCTCGCGGCCGGCCGCGGCCGATTCGGCGCGGCGCACCGAGCGGCTGCTGGGCATGCGGGTTACGCGGCCCCAGAAAGCGGCGCTGCTGGCCCTGGCGCTGCCCGGCGCGGGCCAGGTGTACAACCGCCGCTACTGGAAGCTGCCCCTGGTATATGGGGGCCTGGGTGGCGTGGGTTACGGTTTGTTCTTCTACCAAACCGGCTACCGCGAGTACGCAGATGGCAAAAACCAACTGATTGCCAACCCGGATATGGCCATCAGCGAGTTGGAGGGTAAGCGGGTAAGCCAGGAAACGAGTGCGGCCAATGTGCAGCGGGGCGTTAACTTCTACCGCCGCAACCGCGACACGTTTATTGCCTACACGGCCGTGGTGTACGGCATCACCATTCTCGACGCACTGGTAGACGCCCACCTGCGCAACTTCGACGTCAGCGACGACCTTAGCCTGCGCCTCGACCCGGCCGTGCTACCTAGCCCGGGCCAAGCCCCACGCGCCGGCCTCGCCCTCACGCTTTATGTGAAATAGCGGGGTGCTAACAACTTTGCCATCTCATTTCTTTATCACCAGCTAACCCTAGTTATCCGCTATTTACTAGCTTTCGACTTCCAGCTTTTTCCATAACATGAATATTCTCCTGATTGGCTACGGCAAAATGGGCCGGGCCATCGAAGCCCAGGCCCGGGCACGGGGCCACCAGATTGCCGGCATCATCGACCCCAGCAGGCCTGGGGTAAGCATCACCGATTTCACGCCTGCTCAGGTAGACGTGGCCATCGAATTCACCCACCCCGATGCGGCTTTCCAGAACGTGGCGGCCTGCCTGCGGGCCGGCCTACCGGTGGTGTGCGGCTCTACGGGCTGGCTGCACCACTTCGGCGAAGCCAAGGCGCTGAGCCAGCAAACCGGCACACCACTGTTTTACGCCTCCAACTATAGTGTGGGCGTGAACCTGTTTTTCCACTTCAGCGAGTACATGGCCGCCAAAATGCACCAGTTTGGCGGCTACGATGTGCAGGTCCGCGAAATCCACCACACCCAGAAAGTCGACCAGCCCAGCGGTACGGCCCTGACCGTGGCCGAAGGCATTCTGCGTCACTTCCCCGGCAAAACCACCTGGCGCAACGAAGCTACCAGCGAGGCCCACGAGCTGGCGGTGCTCTCGGAGCGCGAGGGCGCAGTTATCGGCACCCACATCGTTACGTACTCCTGCCCCGCCGATACCATCGAGCTCAAGCACGAAGCCCACACCCGCGAAGGCTTCGTGCAGGGCGCACTGCTGGCCGCCGAGTGGCTACCTGGCCGCCAGGGCGTGTTCGGCATGAACGACCTGCTGGGGCTATAGGTGAACGAGTGGATGACCGGTGTAGGGGCGGGACTTACCCCCACCCGCCGTTGAACGGAGCCGTTGCACCAGTGCGAATGAGGGGCTTAGAAAACCGAAGGACAGCGAAGTTAAGCCCCGCTCCGACCTCGTGCGGCAACTGCTTAACATCAGGCATTCGCCAACTTACTTATCCGCAGTTCGCGCATTATTTCGCATCTTCCATCGTTTAAACCGTAGCGCTCCGGCTTTGGCCGGCAGTTCGCTTTTTCTGGCTCAATTGCATCATGGCAGTACAATCCTGGGAGAAATACCTCGAAAATAATCCGGCTGGTCCGGCACCGGCGGGCGGCCCCACTCCTGTGGCTAAGAAACGCAAGGGCCCGATTCGCGAGTGGGGCGACGCTATTCTGTTCGCCGTAATTGCGGCCACGCTCATCCGCTGGGCCACGTTTGAGGCCTACACCATCCCAACGCCCAGCATGGAGCACACGCTGCTGGTGGGCGACTACCTGTTTGTGAGCAAGCTGCACTACGGTCCGCGCACGCCCCAAACGCCGCTGCAGGTGCCCCTCACCCATCAGACTGTCTGGGGTACCAGCGTGAAAAGCTACTCCGAAGCCATCCAATTGCCCAGTTACCGGCTGCCAGGCTTCTCGGAGGTGAAGAACAACGACGTGGTCGTGTTCAATGTACCCTTCGAGGCCGAGCACCCCGCCGACCTGCGCACCAACTACATTAAGCGCTGCGTGGCTATAGCCGGCGACGTGCTCGAAGTGCGCCAGAGCCAGGTGTATATCAATGGGAAGCCCGCTGAGAATTTCCCTGAGATGCAGAACAGCTACTACCTGCAGGTGCCCCAAGCCAACGACGAGCTGATGACGGCCTTCAAGGAGCAGGGCATTGTGGAGTATAACACGCCCGACGGCCTGCCCTACCAGGAAAACAGCGCCGAGTACGGCCCGGGTTACCTCATCAGCATGACTCCGGCTTCGTACAACTACTTCAAACAACAGCCCTACGTGAAGGGCATTATCGAGCTGAAGACGCCCGTAGGCCAGCGCGAAGGCCAGGAGGTGTTTCCTAATAACCCCGACTACCCCTACAGCCAGTCGCTGTCACCCGCACCCTACCCGAGCTGGAACAAGGATAACTATGGCCCGCTCCAGATTCCGAAGGAAGGCCAGACCGTGCAGCTAACGGCCCAGAACACGCCCCAGTACCTGAAAATCATCACCCGCTACGAGCACAACGAAGGCATCACCGTTGATGGCACGGGCCGGATTCTGCAGAACGGGCAGCCGCTCACCAGCTACACCTTCAAGCAGGACTACTACTTCATGATGGGCGACAATCGCCACAACTCTCTCGATTCGCGCTTCTGGGGCTTCGTACCCAAAGACCACATCGTGGGCAAGGCCGTGCTCATCTGGATGTCGGTTGACCCGAATGGCAGCTTCCTGAGCAAAATTCGCTGGAACCGCCTGTTCAACCTAGTCCACTAAACCAAACGTGGTGCAGATGAGAAGAATGCCGTTCAGTGGCATATTGGCTCATCTTTCTTGTCTGATGAGAAGACACAAAAGCCACCCTATCTGGGCGGCTTTTGTGTTTAGGGTAACCTTTAAAATCAGCGTTGATCCTCTACTAAACGGCATCTTTTTCATCTGCACCATCTGTGGTTTACCACTGAATTGGCTGCTGGCCGTGCTGCTCCAGGTAGGCGTTGGTCTGGCTGAAGGGGCGGCTGCCGAAGAAGCCCCGGTCGGCGGCGTAGGGCGAGGGATGCGCGGCTTTGAGCACGAGGTGCTTGCGGGCATCAATGACTTCGCCCTTTTTCTGAGCGGAGGCTCCCCAGAGGATAAACACGACATGCTCCTTCTGGTCGGAAATGGCTTGAATGGTGGCGTCGGTGAACTGTTCCCAGCCTTTTTTCTGGTGGCTGGCGGGCTCCTTGGCGCGCACCGTGAGCGTGGCGTTGAGCAGCAGCACGCCCTGTTGTGCCCACCGGTCGAGGTTGCCGTTGGGCGCCGGGGCCGTGGCGGGCAAATCGGTGGCCAGCTCCTTGAACACATTCTGGAGCGAAGGCGGCGTGCGCACGCCCTCGGCCACCGAGAAGCTCAGGCCGTGAGCCTGGCCCCGGCCGTGGTAGGGGTCTTGTCCCAGAATCACCACTCTCAACTTATCAAACGGGCAGGCCTCGAAGGCATGAAAAATTTGGGGGCCGGGCGGAAAAACTTCGGCCGTGGCGTATTCGCCCTTCACAAAGGCAATCAGGTGCTGGAAATAAGGCTTTTCGAACTCGGAGGCCAGCACCTGCCGCCAACTTTCTTCTATCTTAACCGACATACGAACCAGTATTATTTGTTAGTTTGAGACGGTATTGGCAGCCCGGATTGCGTAGAGCGAGGTAAGTAAACCAAACGCAGGCCTGGGCTGTTACCCTTTTTCTTCTTTGGAACTCCGCCGTTATGAATACGACCACCACTCAGGGCGTAACCGTCAGCGTTACTACCAATTATTTGCCCGACTATTCGAGCCCCGGTCAGGAGCATTACGTTTTTGCCTACAAAATTGATATTCGCAACAACAGCGAATATACCGTGAAGCTACTGCGTCGCCACTGGTTTATTTCGGATGCCAACGGCGTTGTGCGCGAGGTAGAGGGCGAGGGCGTGGTAGGCCAGCAGCCGGTACTCGAACCCGGCGAATCGCACCAGTACGTATCGGGCTGCAACCTGAAGTCGGGCGTGGGCAAGATGCGCGGCACTTACCAGATGGAGCGCATAATGGACGGCAGCGAGTTCGACGTGGAAATTCCGGAGTTCACGCTCATCGTACCATACCGCCTGAATTAATAGTTCGGTTCATTTTCTGAACAGCTTATAGCCGCCTCCGGGCGGCTATTTTTTTTATGCATTGGGATTCCGAAAAGTGTAGTACTTCGTGGCACGCTGTAGGGGCGGTGGGGGCGGTTCCTTTGCCCG
>NZ_JABKAV010000048.1 GCF_013377905.1 Hymenobacter terrestris | reverse complement strand
CCACCCGCGGATATTCGTCCAGGGGTGGTGGGAAGGGGGGGGGGGCGCACCCCCCCCGCCCCTACTCCGTTCCTATTTCCATAATTCCTTCGCTTATGCCCCGCATCGTCACGCTCACGCTCAACCCCACGGTAGATAAAAGCACCACCGCTGAACACATCATCCCCGACCACAAGCTGCGCTGCGAAGCGCCCAAGTTCGAGCCCGGCGGCGGCGGTATCAACGTGAGCCGGGCGCTGCGGCGGCTGGGCTCCGATTCGGTGGCCGTGTTTCCGGTGGGCGGCCCCAGCGGCCAGCTGCTGCGCCAGCTGCTGCGCGACGAGCACATCGAGCAGCGCCCTATTGAGGTAGAGGGCTGGACCCGCGAGAACTTCATCGTGGTCGATGCCTCCACCAGCCAACAGTACCGCTTCGGGATGCCCGGCACCCCGCTATTACCCGAGGAGCAGCAGCAGGTGCTGCAGGCGCTGCAGGAGTTGCCCGAGCAGCCCGAATTTCTGGTCATCAGCGGCAGCCTGCCGCCCGGTGTCGAGCCCGAGCTGCTGGCCCGCATTTCCCGCGCGGCCCGCGAGCAGGGCATAAAAGTGGTGGCCGATACCTCGGGCCCGGCCCTGCTCGCCCTGCTCGAAACAGGCGTGTACCTAGCCAAGCCCAATGTGGGCGAACTAAGCAAAATGCAGGGCGTGGAGGAGCTCGACAGCCAGGCCGTGGCCGAAGCCGCCCGCCAGCTGGTAACCGAAGGCAAATGCGAAATCGTGGTGGTATCCATGGGCCCCCAGGGCGCCTGCGTGGTGTCGGCCGAAGGTACCGACTACGTGGCGGCCCCATCGGTGAAAAAGCGCAGCACCGTAGGTGCCGGCGACAGCATGGTGGCCGGCCTCGTGCACGGCCTGAGCGAGGGCCGCAGCCTGCGCGAAACCGCCCGCCTGGGCGTGGCCTGCGGCACGGCCGCCACCATGAACCCGGGAACCGAGCTGTTCCGCAAAGCCGACGTGGACCGGCTCTACCAGTGGCTGCTGCAAACCATGCCCGCACCGGCTGGTGTGTAGCTACTGGTTGTCGGTTGCTAGTTGTCAGAATAGAACATCATGCTGAGCGGAGGCGCAGCCGTAGTCGAAGTATCTCTACCGCTTCGTTGGATTACCATTACAACGAAGCGGTAGAGATGCTTCGACTCCGCTCAGCATGACGGGCTAACACCTTCACATTCTCTCCTCCCCCGCAATGTCCTATCCTCCCCAAAAACCCGAACTACCCGCCTGGGTGTTTCTGGCACTGCGTTTCGGCTCGGTGGCGCTGGTGGCCGTGGTGGCCTACTTTGTAGTCCGGTGCCAATAACCCGCCCCCATGCCGCTGATTGACAAAATTGCTTGGCTCCACCTGCACGAGGGCCGCGTGCTGAGCACCCGTAGCCGGGGCAAAGACCGCTACTACCTGCCCGGCGGCAAGCGTGAAGCTGGCGAAACCGATGCCCAGACACTATTGCGCGAAATCCGCGAGGAGCTGACCGTGGCCCTGGACCCGGCCAGCCTGCAACCGCGCGGCGTGTTCACGGCCCCCGCCCACGGCCACGCCCCCGAGGTGCTGGTGCAGATGACGCTCTACGCCGCCACCTACACCGGCACGCTGCAGCCCGCCACCGAAATTGAGGAGGTAGTCTGGCTCACCTACCGCCACCGCCCCCAGGTTTCGGCCGTCGACCAGCTGATATTCGACTGGCTGCACGAGCGGGGGGAGTTGGTGGAGTAGTTGCCCGGCAAACCGGCGGCGCGTCGCCCGGGCTGACCAGCGCCCCGCCCGCTGCTTGAGGCTGCCCGGCAAACCGGAGCTTCTGGGGTAGGCATCAGGAACTAAGCGGAATCTTTGTAGTTTTGAATAGTATGAAAATCACGCTGGAAGTCCCTGATAACAAAGCAGCCTTCATGATGGAACTGCTGCAAAGCCTGCCCTTCGTAAAAGCCATGACGGCCCACACGAAAGCCAAGACGCAGGACGAAACGGAGTATCTGCTGAGTAATCCAGCCAATGCCAAAGCCTTGACGGATGCCATTCAACGCTTAGAAAGCGGTCAGGGCATGCAACACGACCTCATCGACGCATGAGGCTTATCTGGGACGAGGCCGCCTGGGAGCAATACCTCTACTGGCAGCAAACTGACCGTGCCCTTCTCCGCAAAATTAACACGCTGCTGAAGGAGTGCCAGCGCACCCCTTTCGTCGGCACCGGCAAGCCCGAAGCGCTGAAAGGCGATTTGCGCGGCTACTGGTCGCGGCGCATCAACCACGAGCACCGCTTAGTGTACAAAGCCACCGACGACGGATTGCGCATTGCGGCGTGCCGTTTCCATTATGGCGACAAGTAGCCCCCCCGCTGCCCCTACCGCTGAAGGAACTAGAGCTTCTGGGGGAGGTATCAAGAATTAGATAGAGTCTTTATAATGGTGGTCAAGTCACATTGACTAAGAGCACCGGCCTGTATATGAGTTAGGAGACGATAATGTATATGTAGCGCAGTGTCGTTACCACTGCTAGAAGTATATTCCCTGATTCTCCAACAAGCGCAGCGGATGGATTCGGCATTTTATTCCGATTTTCGCTCCTTTATTAGCGTTACTTTACAGCATATAATCCCTAATATTCGAATTGATTAAGGTTGAATTACAGCACATTTTTTTAACTTATCTACTTGAACCGGCAATGATAAAGTATCCATTTCTACTTATAACCACAGTCTTCTTTTTAAATGCTTGCTCCCCACAAGGGTGCACTGGGGAAATCATTGCTTTAGTATTATACGAAAAGCAGGACACTACTTCGCATAGTACCCTGATTTACGTCGATATAAAAAATAAAAATGATATTGGTGTTAATAAGACACTTCATAATAATGGCAAATTAGTTGGCAAATTTGATAATGTTATCATCATTTATGATTCTAAGAACAGATATAAGGGGCGAAAATGGATTTGCTTTAACAATCAATACTTAACCAGAACGGTTACATGTGGAGCAGCTCTCAATCCTGAACATATACCGGAGCTTCAATTATATTACTAGATACGCTTTTTGTCATATTAACGCAGGATGAAACCCGTTATATAAGTCAAAACGTCAGCCCCGCGCTTCTCGCACCCCGTTTGCTAGCTCGTTCGTAGAACTTCGCACACCCTGAAGTTCTCACCTAACGAAAGCAAGCCATGAACTTTAATAACTATACCATTAAGGCCCAGGAGGCCGTGCAGAAGGCCACGGAGCTGGCTGGCGGCAACCAGCAGCAGGCCATCGAAACCGGGCACCTGCTTAAGGGCTTGTTCCAGAGCGACGAGAACGTGCTGTCGTTTCTGGCCAAGAAGCTGGGCGTGAACCTCAACATCCTCACGCCCCGGCTCGACGAAATTGTGGCCGCCTACCCCAAAGTAAGCGGCGGCTCGCCCTACCTGTCCAACGATGCCAATTCGGCGTTGCAGCGCGCTACGGGCTTTCTCAAGGAGTTCGGCGACGAGTACGTGTCGGTGGAGCACTTGCTGCTGGGGCTGCTCGGCGGCAAGGACAGCACCGCCACGCTGATGAAGGACGCCGGCTTCAACGAGAAGGACCTGAAAGCCGCCATCAAGGAGCTGCGCGGGGGCCGCAAGGTTACGAGCCAGTCGGCCGAAGACCAGTACCAGAGCCTCAACCGCTACGCCATCAACCTCAACGAGCGGGTGCGCTCCGGCAAGATGGACCCCGTGATTGGCCGCGACGAGGAAATCCGGCGGGTGCTCCAGATCCTGAGCCGGCGCACCAAGAACAACCCCGTGCTGCTGGGCGAGCCCGGCGTGGGCAAAACGGCCATCGTGGAAGGCCTGGCCCAGCGCATTGTGGCCGGCGACGTACCCGAAAACCTGGCCGACAAACTCGTGATGTCGCTCGATTTGGGCTTGCTGATTGCGGGGGCCAAGTACAAGGGCGAGTTCGAGGAGCGCCTCAAGGCCGTTATCAAGGAGGTAACCGACGCCGACGGGCAGATTATCCTCTTCATCGACGAGATTCATACCCTGATTGGGGCCGGCGCGGGCGGCGAGTCGGCCATGGACGCGGCCAACCTGCTGAAGCCTGCCCTGGCGCGGGGCGAGCTGCACGCCATCGGGGCCACCACGCTCAAGGAGTACCAGAAGTACATCGAGAAGGACAAGGCCCTGGAGCGCCGGTTCCAGGCCGTGATGGTGGACGAGCCGAGCGTGCCCGACGCCATCAGCATCATGCGCGGCATCAAGGAAAAGTACGAGCTGCACCACGGCGTGCGCATCACCGACGACGCCATTATTGCGACCGTGGAGTTGAGCAACCGCTACATCACCGACCGTTTCCTGCCCGACAAGGCCATCGACCTCATGGACGAGGCGGCGGCCAAGCTGCGCATCGAGCTGAACTCGATGCCGGTGGAGCTGGACGAGGTGCAGCGCCGCATGATGCAGCTCGAAATTGAGCGCGAGGCCATCCGGCGCGAGGAAAACCACGACCGCGAGGCCGTGCTAAACCGCGAGCTGGCCGACCTGAGCGAGCAGCGCGACTCGCTGAAGGCCCGCTGGGAGTCGGAGAAGTCAGTGCTGACCAACATCCAGACCGAGAAGGAGAACATCGAACGGTTCAAGCTGGAAGCCGACCAGGCCGAGCGCCAGGGCGACTACGGCCGGGTAGCCGAGCTGCGCTACGGCAAGATTCAGGAGGCCGAGGCCAAGCTGAAAACCCTGCAGGACGAGGCCGCCGCCAACAAGGATGGCGGAACGATGCTGCAGGAAGTGGTAACCAGCGAGGATATTGCCGAGGTGGTGGCCAAGTGGACCGGCATTCCGGTGAGCAAGATGCTGGCCAGCGACCGGGAGAAGCTGCTCAACCTCGAAGCCGAGCTGGGCCAGCGCGTAGCGGGCCAGCGCGAGGCCATTGCCGCCATTTCCGATGCCGTGCGCCGCTCCCGTGCCGGCCTCCAGGACCCCAAACGGCCGATTGGCTCGTTTATCTTTCTGGGCACCACCGGCGTGGGTAAAACCGAGCTGGCCAAGGCCCTGGCCGAGTACCTGTTCAACGACGACAACGCCCTGGTGCGCATCGACATGAGCGAGTACCAGGAGCGCCACGCCGTATCGCGCCTGATCGGGGCGCCTCCCGGCTACGTGGGCTACGACGAGGGCGGCCAGCTCACGGAGGCCGTGCGCCGCAAGCCGTACTCGGTTATCCTGCTCGACGAAATCGAGAAGGCCCACCCCGACGTGTTCAACATCCTGCTGCAGGTGCTGGACGACGGCCGCCTCACCGACAACAAGGGCCGGGTGGCCAACTTCAAGAACACCATCATCATCATGACCTCCAACACCGGGGCCGACATCATCCAGCGCAACTTCAAGGAGCTGGACGAGCTGAACCCCGCCGCCAACGAAGCCCTCATCGACCGCACCCGCGACGCGGTGGTGGAGCGCCTGCGGGAGCACATGCGCCCCGAGTTCCTCAACCGCATCGACGAAATCGTGATGTTCCAACCCCTGAGCCGGAAGGAGATTCGCCAGATCGTGAACATCCAGTTCAAGCAGATTCAGCAGCGCCTCGACGAAGCCGGCATCCGGCTGGAGGCCACCGACGAAGTGCTCGACTACCTGGGCGAGGCTGGGTTCGACCCGCAATTCGGCGCCCGCCCGCTCAAGCGCGTGCTACAACGGCAGGTGCTCAACGAGCTGAGTAAGGAAATCCTGGGCGGCCAGGTCAGCAAGGACGCCGTGGTGGAAGCCGTGCTCGAAGACGGCGGCATCCGGTTCAACAACGTGGAACTGCCGGCCGTGGAGTAAGCCGGGTTTATTGGAAACAGGAAGCCCCGCTGGCATTGTGCCGGCGGGGCTTCTCATTTTAATCATACGGCTGCAAGTCCTTCTTTTTCAGCCTTGACCGTATTTTCTTTGGCAACGGCTGGCCGGCCTGGTAGGCTCGTGTAACTTCTTCTTCCCGCTCTTTTTTGTAAGCGGCGAGATTAACACTGCCGATGGCTACAGGAGCAGCAACGAACAGGCCTACCAGCGCCGCTATACCGCCGGCGCTAACCGAGCCGGCGTCTGAGTTGGGGCTACTCAGGCTGAGGGCCAGGGTCAGGACGCTACTCAATCCGCCGCCGACCCACGCCCCACCGCCACGGCGGCGGCGTTCAAACAGTCGGGATATTGCGCGTAACGTATCGGAATAGGCCATTTCCTGTGCCAGGGCAGGGGTGGTAGAGGTGCCAGGTTGCTGCGGCAGGACTGCGACCTGAACCTGGGTAGTGTCAGATTGCGGCGGCGCGATGGTGGGAGGCGCTGCCGGCACTTGGGCATTTTTAGCGATGGAGGGCACACTTGCAGGTGCTATACCTTCCGCCAGCAAGGGATTGTAGTCGGAAGCGGCTCCTTTCGTAACCTTGAATTTGCCTCGCAAACGACGCGCTACATTGGGGGCGAGTAGGCCGGTAGCGGCCAGTTCGCGCAATATCTCTTGCTCCTGGCCGGGACGGAACTGAATTCGCTTGTTCAAGCCAATGAGCATGAAAGCTGAACCTGCTACTACCCCAGGCGTCCAGACGCCTGCGCTGGTAGACTGCTGGGCCGGTAGGGTCGAAGCCAATATACTGCTCGTACCCAATGCCAGCCAGCCAATGCCACCCCCACGCCGGCTCCGGAACAGGCGCCGGATGGCACGGGCAGTATCCGCCCGGGTGAAGCTGGCAGGGGAATCCAGGGATACGTAGGGGATGCGCGTAGCGGGTGAAGGGTAATCCTGAGCCTCTGCGTTGGTGCTCAGAAGTAGCAGCGTCAGGCTAAATAAGCAGGCAAGATTGAGTAAATATTTAATCATATAAAGTGCAGCAGGACAGAAGGAGGGCGAATATAGCTGTTATGCCAGAAGCGTATTTGCTACCCTATTTTCTCCCGGCCACCACAATAACCAGCCGGTCCATTATCACTCCGCACTTCAAGTCCCGTTCGCGCATGCGTTTGCGGAAACAAAGGGTACCGCACCTCCTGTCTGGACTTACTCAATACGCCCGGAGCGCCATGTAAAAGATGTAGGCATTCACCAGCATGAACAGGAAAGACGGCAGCGAGGCCCAGAAGCCGTCCTTTATCTTCAGCCGTACGCCGAAGCCCAGCAGCATGAGCAGCGTCAGGCCCCCGGCCGCAAGCAGCAGAATCAGCGGCACCCAGAGGCCCACCAGGAGCCCGACGGCCCCCAGGATTTCCAGCGCGCCCGTCAGCGGGCCGAACCTGGCCAAACCAAAGCGTTTGAATTCCTCCTGAAGCTTTGGAGAAACGAAGTAACCTATGCCGTAGCCCAGGAAAGAAAAGCTGGAAAACCAGATGAGTAGAAGCGTAGTTGTGCTCATGCGCCAATCAGTCCGGCATGCGCGGCGGCTACGAACAACGACAGAAGCAGCAGCACAAACGAGGGCACGTACTTGATAAACGGGTTGCGCACCTTGATATGGGCCAACTGCGCGCATACCATCAACGCGGCCATCAGCAGGGCCGGCACCAGCACCAGCTCCGGGTACCAGATGCCTACAACCAGCAGCGTAGCCAGGGCTATTTTGCTGGCTCCTACCATATTGCGAACCAAATCTGGCAGTCCGTACTGTTTGAATTCGACTACGATGTTATCGAAGCGAAAAACCCATACGATAACGATGGAGGCAGCAATGATGAGTTGCGCGAGAGTAACCAGTGTTTCCATGGGAGTGGCTTACGTGCTGCCGGATAGCAAAGCCCGGTAAGTTAGCAACTCCAGACCACTCTATTAGTTATGCCATACGCGGCAGGCTGCTTAAGGAACCGCCTGCTGCGTACGGCACACTTCGCTGGCGAGTAACGGCAACGGCGCACCACCACGCGGCGGCAGCTGCCGGCCGTGAAGCGGGTCTTTTCTATCATCCGAGCCACTTCGTTGGTGTTGTGCCGGCAGGGCTGTTTCGAACAAACGCAGCCTGTAGATGCGCCCGCCGGGTAAAAGCCGGGGTAATTTGCTTTCCTGACCCGTTTCAGGCGCCACTTTGAAGCCCAGGCGAACCTTCGCTACCGCGCCGACGGCTGAGCTTGCGGCGGCACCAGCTGCTCGCGCTCCATTTGCTGCCGCAGGGCTTCGCGCAGGTAGGCGGCCTCGGCAAAATGGCTGTTATTTAGCTGGCTGCGGTACCTGGCCGGAACAGGCTGACCGGTAGCGTAGGCCTTGTCAACGGCCAGCAGATGAGCTTTATTGAACTTGGCGGCGTGGACAATGAAACCGACCACCGTGCCCGCCAGAACAACGACACCCAGCGGAGGCGAAATTGCTTCGTCGGCCACCTGGGTCTGGCCGTAGCGGTCGGTCGAGGAAAGCGGAAAGGTCAGCGACATGCCCGCGATAAATGGTATCGTGTAAAGCCAGCCGGCATAGCGACGTTTGCGAAACAGGCTTAACAGCGCTCCGGTGGTATCGGCCACGCCGGCACGAGGCTCATAGCGAGGCAGATACCAGCCGTTAAAAAGCAGTACCGCGCCCGAGTCGGAGTAGGCTGCCAGGGTAGTAACTGGGTTGGGTGTGGGCTGGAGTTGGGGAGTGGTAGTTTGCGCGTGGCCGGCAATGGCAGCCCAAAGCAGTAGTGTAAGCAACAGAAAGAAACGCATGGCTTATCTGGCGGGAACGGCTGGAATTGTCTTGTACTGGATAATGGGCTGGTCGAAAAAGCGCGGCTTAAGCCGGCAGCGCACTCCGGCCGGTAGCGGCTGGCCAGCCGCGTAGCTGGTCAGCGTTTTCTCCAGGTTGCTGTTACCGAAGCGCACCAGCTTGCTTATTCCGTAGCCCATAAAGGGAATGGCCACCAGCAGGGCCTCGCCCACGCCTGGCCCCTCCTGCTGCACGGCATAGGGGCCGCTGCCTATAGTCGAGCCGCCGGCAGTGGCGATGCGCAGGGCTGCCAGCGCACTGCTGGTTATCCAGCTTACGCCTCCCCCCTGCCGCCGGCCATAGAGGTTAATGAGAGCCTGGGCCGTATCGTTTTGCAGATACTGGTTGCGCAACCGCTGCTTGAAGGTAGCGTCGGCGAGGTCACGCGAGTCCTGGGCCGTGGCAGTCAGGCATCCAAGGCTCAGCAAGAGCCCAAAACTAAGTGAGCGGAATAGCATAGATAGAGAAGAACAGACAAAAACAGGTGCAATGTAGAACTTATTCCTATGCACCACGCCATCTAAATATCCTATTATTCCCGGAGCTTTCGGGTAGTTGCGCTGCGAGCCGGTGTGGCGGCAGTACACCTTGGCCGCAGCACCACCGCCGCCCCGTACAGGCCGGAAGCCCGCGGCGTATAGCCTCCAGCGGCAGCAGCGCACAGCGGTTGTGCAACCGGTGTGCGCTGCTGCCGCTGAAGGCAGTGTAAACCAGACGTAAACAGCCTTTTAGATTGATTTGGTGGCTTGGCGGCGAATCTGGCAGCAGAAGTTTCAGCAAGCCCGAAAAAAATAAACAGTCAATCCATCAACGACGCTTGCCGAACGCATTATAATCCGGATATTGAACGGTCGTAAGTAGCTAACCATGCGGTTTAGTGCCGATTGACTTAGTACAATTCAGCTTCTTTTGGCTACTACTTCTTTGTTCACGAATGAATCTGGCCAGAAACGGCTCCACTAAAGCTGTTCGCCATCTGCCGGGCGGCGCTACGTGGGCCGGTCATAGTTTACCGGCGGCCAACTGGCCGCCAGCTGTTTTTCTTTTCCCACTCTCTTATTTGTCCACATGACAGAAACCTTACTTACCACAGTGGCCACCACAACCAGCCGGCTCCTGACGGGCTGGCGGCCGGCGTTACTGCTGACGCTGGGCCTGCTGCCGGCCCTGCCCACCACGGCCCAGCAGCGCCCGTTGCTGAAAAGAACTGAAGCTGCCACCCGCGTAACGCTGCCCACTCCGGCGGCGGAAGCAAGACCAACGGCCCCGGCTAAGCCCCGCACCGTAAAGCGCGGCATACTGGCCGACATTTCCTCCACCGCCACGGGCGGCAACTGGAGCGACCCTACCTCCTGGGTAGGCGGCGCGGTACCGACGGCGACCGACAACGTGAATATTGTGAACGGCGCCACCGTGACGCTCGACGTGGCGGCCACCGCAGCCTCGCTCACGATAGCCACCGGCGGCTCGCTGCTCAACTCCGCTACCACCGGCTACAGTCTGGCCGTGGGCGGCAACGTAATCAACAACGGAACCCTCGACCTGAGCGCCACTCCCGCCATTGGCTCCGATCTGCGCTTCATCGGCGCGGGCAACGCCACATTTGGCGGAGCCGGTACAACCGACCTCCAAACGGTGTCGCTGGCTAAATCGGTGCAGGCCGACGTGGTGGAGATGACCCTGTCGACGCTGTCGGTGAAAGGCAGCACCACGAGCGGCGACGGTTTTCTGCTGACCCGCACCACGGCCACCACTCCGGCCGACGACATGACCGGCATCCTGAAAATTTCGGGTACGGCTACCATCAGCAGCAAAGTATTCGGCAACGCGGCGGCTTATGTCATTCCGACCACCGGGGGCTTCTGGCTGAACAACTCCGACTTTACGGTAGTGGCTCAAAACGGCTCGCCCACCGTCAATGGGCTATTACGCATATCGGCGGGCACCTACAACGTAGGCACAGCGGCCGGCAACTCCCTGTTGCTAGGTACGGCTTCGGTTCTGACCGTGGAAGGCGGAACCCTGACTTCGGCGGGGCGCGTGGGCTCGTTTACATCGGCCACCACCGCCGCCGCTACTACCTTCACACTCAGCGGCGGCACTATCAACGTGGCCAATGTGGGCAATGCCGCGGGCACTCCTTCCTTTGGCATAAATGGTATTACCAACATTTCGGGCGGTACCATCAACCTGGTGCAGCGCAGCACGGCCGCCACGCCGCTCGATTACTACGTGGTAGGCACTTACAACTTCACGGGCGGCACGGTGAACGCAGGGACAGCCGCAACGGCGACCAACTTCGACTTCCGCATCCGGGGCAGCGTGCCGAACCTGAACATTGACAACACCACCAACCCCAAGCGCGTGCTGCTGGCTGCCCAGACCAATGCCTTCGGCACGGTGCTTATTACGCCCGGTACCACGTTGAACCTGAATGGCGCTCTTCTGCTACAGATTGGTTCGGCCATTACCAACAACGGTACGCTCACGGGTACGGCAACCGGCAGCCGCCTGTACTTCCAGGGCTCGGTAGCCCAGAGCATCGGCGGCACGGGCACGGTTACCAGCCCGCTGGTGCAGGCAACCTTCCAGAACAGCGGCCCCGGCGTTACAGTGAATATGCCCATCGTGGTGCGCAACATTGCCATGTTCCGTGGCAACGTACTAAATGCCAATAACCTGACGGTACAGTCGACTACTACTACCCTGGCGGTTATCTCGTTTGGCGTAACCAACCCGACCTCCTCGGCCGGCAACTTCGACGTGGCCCCGACCTTCGACCTGGCCACCAGCGGTCTGTACCTGATCTACAATCCAGAACTGACCCCTCGTACGACGGGCCTGGAGGTTCCCCCTTCCCGCACTGTGTACTTCGCCGATTTCAATAACCCCCAAGGCGTGACGCTGGCCGGTGGTAACCTGACGGTGGAGGGACCAGCCACGACAGCGAGCATCGGACTGCTGGCAGGCATTGTTACGACCTCGGCCAGCAATGTTCTGATTAGCGGTAGTGCTACCACCGTAATGCCCACGGGCTCGGCCACGAGCTACGTAAACGGCCCACTGGGCATTGCAGTGAACAGCGCCACACCCGTAAACCGCACCTTCGCCGTGGGCGACGCGGCCGGCTGGCGGCCGGTGGTCGTAACCGGTATTACGACCGCTACCAGCCAGCTTTTCACGGCAACGGTAGTAAGGGCTGCTACGGGCGGCACGCTTTCGGGCGGGCTCCTGAGCCTGAACTCCACGCGCTATGTGCGCCTCCAGAACTCGGCCGCGCTGCCGGCTACGGCCCGCGTGCAGCTCAGCTACGGCGCAGATGACGTATTCAGCACTCCGGCTCCGTCTGTAGTGGCCCAGGCGGCCACGGTGGGCGGCAGCTACGCCAGCCTCGGTGGGGCGGCGGCTACGGTCCCGACTACCAGTATCATTTCAACTCAGAACCTGACGCCTGGCAATGACTTTTTCGTTCTGGCCAATACCGAGGGTGGGTTACTGACTTCGTCAGTAGCCGCCGTATGCACCGGCTCGAACACCGGTACACTCACGCTGACCGGCAACACCGGCACCGTAACGGGCTACGAGGCCAACACCGGCAGCGGCTTTGTGGCCATAGCGGGCACCAACACCGGCTCAACGTATACTTTCACTAATCTGGCCGTTACGACCACTTTCCGGGCCGTCCTCACGGCGGCCGATGGCAGCACGGTGTACTCGGCGCTGGTAACGGTAATCGTGAACCCAGCCACTACGGCCACGTTCACGTATGCCGCCGCTACTTTCTGCAAGAGCGGCACCAACCCCACGCCCACCATCACGGGCACGGCGGGCGGTACGTTCAGCAGCACGACTGGCTTGAGCATCACTGCCGCCACCGGCGTCATCAACCTGACAGCCAGCACGGCCGGCACCTACGTGGTAACCTACACCGTAGGCGGCCCCTGCCCCTCGTCGGCCACGTTCAGCGTAACGATTACGACTCCGGCTACGGCGGGCTTCAGCTACGCCAGTGCGACTTACTGTACTTCGGCCACTGGCACCGTAGCCCCGGTTCTGGCTACCGGCGCTACGGCGGGCACGTTCAGCAGCACGACAGGCCTGAGCCTTGATGCCACGACCGGTGCCATTACGCCCGGCACGAGCACGCCCGGCACGTATGTCATAACCAACACCGTAGCTGCTTCCGGCGGCTGCGAGGCGGTTACGGCCACGTTCAGCGTAACGATTACGGCCTCGGCTACGGCCGGCTTCAGCTACGCCAGTGCCAGCTACTGCACCTCGGCTACAGGCACCGTAACGCCCACGTTGGCCACCGGCGCCACGGCGGGCACATTCAGCAGCACGGCGGGCCTGAGCCTTGATGCCACGACCGGCGCCATTACGCCCGGCACGAGCACGGCCGGTACCTACGTGGTAACCAACACGGTGGCCGCCAGCGGCGCTTGCGGGGCCGTTACGGCTACGTTCAGCGTAACGATTACGGCCCCGGCTACGGCGGGCTTCAGCTACGCCAGTGCGACTTACTGTACTTCGGCCACTGGCACCGTAGCCCCGGTTCTGGCTACCGGCGCTACGGCGGGCACGTTCAGCAGCACGACAGGCCTGAGCCTTGATGCCACGACCGGTGCCATTACGCCCGGCACGAGCACGCCCGGCACGTATGTCATAACCAACACCATAGCTGCTTCCGGCGGCTGCGAGGCGGTTACGGCCACGTTCAGCGTAACGATTACGGCCTCGGCTACGGCCGGCTTCAGCTACGCCAGTGCCGACTATTGCGTGGGTGCCACCAACCCCAGCCCGGTGCTGGCTACAGGCGCATCAGCCGGTACATTCAGCAGCACAACGGGCTTGGTTATCAGCGCTACCGGCCTTATCAACCTGACGACCAGCACGCCCGGCACTTACGTGGTAACCAACACGGTTGCTGCTTCCGGTGCCTGCGAGGCGGTTACGGCTACGTTCAGCGTCACCATCAACGCCCGTCCGGCCCAGCCAACGGTATCGGTACAGTACAACGGCCCGGTTACCACGCTCACGAGCAGCGCGGCCACCGGCAACCAGTGGCTACTGAACGGTGCTGCCATTGCCGGTGCTACCAACCCGACCTACGTGGTGAACTCGGCGGCTCAGTTAGGCTCTTACACTGTAACGACGACCAACGCGGCCGGCTGCACCTCGCTGCCATCGGCCCCGCTCGTCATCACGTCGAGCAATAAGCCACTGGCCGGCTCTTCGCTGCAGCTCTACCCCAACCCTACCACCGACGGCTTGCTGACGGTGAAGCTGGGTGGCTACACCAAGGTTGTGGAGCTGACGGTATACAACTCCGTAGGCCAGCAGGTGCGCACCATTCCGGTGCCCGCCGGCCGCCTGGAGCAGCCGCTCGACCTGAGCCAGCTGCCCAACGGCGTGTATGTTCTGAAAGCCCGCACCGAAGGCGGCCTCGATGTGCGCCGCATTGTGAAGCAGTAGCCCGAACCGTTTTCCGGCTATAGTTAAGAGCCTGCCGACGTTTGTCGGCAGGCTCTTTTTTGTGCGGCTAGGCTACGTCGGGCCGGGTTTCGCATATTTGCCCGCTCATTGCTTCCGCTGCCCTCATGTCTGTTTTTACTACCTACCTCCAGCTCGGCTTCTTTCACATCTTCAACCTGCAGGCCTACGACCACTTGGTATTTCTGCTGGCCCTGTGCGCTCCTTACGTGTTGCGCGACTGGCGGCGGGTGGTGCTGCTGGTCACCAGCTTTACAGTGGGCCACTCGCTCACGCTGGTCCTGGCCACGCTCGATCTGGTAAACTACTCGCCCCAGCTGATTGAAACGCTGATTCCGGTCACCATCATCCTTACTGCCCTACTAAACCTGGCACGCGCCGGCCACGCCACATTGCGCCGCACCGAGCCGGCCACTACTATTGGTGGGCCGCTGGTGCTGGCGCTGCCCAACCTGCTGGCCGTGGGCTTCGGCCTGATTCATGGGCTGGGCTTTTCGAGTTATCTGCGCGAGCTGCTGGGCCAGCAGCGCCGGCCGGTGCTGGAGCTATTCAGCTTCAATGTGGGCGTCGAGCTGGGCCAACTGCTGATTGTGGGACTGATTCTGGCCCTGGGCTACTGCCTCGTTCGGGGGCTGGACGTGGCCCGCCCCTATAACGTTGTAAAAACCCTTCACCATTCAACTAACCCAAAAACTCCCTAACTTTCTAGCTTAAACCCCCACCTGCTTTTTATGCTGAAGACTACGCTACTGGCCACCGGGCTGGCGGTACTGCTGGCCCTGCCCTCGGCCGCGCAGAGCACCAATTCCGGGACCGATAAATTCGCCCAGCTCGAAACACTACTGCCCACGCCCAACGTCTACCGCACGGCTTCGGGCGCGCCCGGTACCGACTACTGGCAGCAGCGCGCCGACTACAACATCCGGGTGCGGCTCGACGACGAGAAGCAGTCCATTACCGGCGACGAGGACATCACCTACACCAACCTCTCGCCCGACGTGCTTACCTATCTGTGGGTGCAGCTCGACCAGAACATCCTCGACAAGAACTCCATCACCACTTCCACGCAGGTAGGCGAAATCCAGCCCCGGATGCCTTTCCAGGCGATGGATTACCTGCAGCGCGACGGGTTTGATGGCGGTTTCAAGATTGGCGAGGTGAAGCTGAAGGGTGGCAAGGCGCTGCCCTACACCATCAACCACACCATGATGCGGATTGATTTGCCTACGCCCCTGCGGCCTAAGCAAGCCGTTACCTTCAGCATCAGCTGGCGCTACAACATCAACGACCAGCTCAAAATCAATCAGCGCAGCGGCTACGAGTTCTTCCCCGAGGATAAGAACTACCTCTACGAAATTGCGCAGTTCTACCCCCGCATGGCGGTGTACTCCGACAACCAGGGCTGGCAGCACAAGCAGTTT
Source organism: Hymenobacter terrestris (assembly GCF_013377905.1). GTDB lineage: Bacteria > Bacteroidota > Bacteroidia > Cytophagales > Hymenobacteraceae > Hymenobacter > Hymenobacter terrestris. The sequence goes on along the minus strand of NZ_JABKAV010000048.1, from coordinate 7,739 downwards.
CTGGGCAACGGCGAGTTTGCCCTGCCCTTCGGCGACTACCGGGTGAGCATTACCGCTCCCGCCGACCACATTGTGGGTTCGACCGGCGTGTTGCAGAACCCCAACGACGTGCTCAGCAGCGCCCAGCGCCAGCGCCTGGCGCAGGCCCAGGGAGCCAAAAGCCCGGTTTTAATTGTGTCGCCCCAGGAAGCGGAGAAAGCCGAGCAGACCCGCGCCAAGGGCACCAAAACCTGGACCTACGCCGCCAAAAACGTCCGCGACTTCGCCTGGGCTTCCTCGCGCAAGTTTATCTGGGATGCCATGGGCATCAAGCAGGGTGGCAAAGACGTGCTGTGCATGAGCTATTACCCCAAGGAGGGCAACCCGCTCTGGGGCAAGTACTCGACCGAGGTAATTGCGCACACCATCAAGGTGTACTCCAAGTACACCATCCCTTATGAGTACCCGGTAGCCATTTCGGTGCACGGGCCGGTGGGTGGCATGGAATACCCGATGCTGAGCTTCAATGGTGGCCGCCCCGAGAAGGACGGCACCTACTCGGCCGACCGGAAATACGGGATGATTTCGGTGATTATCCACGAAGTGGGCCACAACTTCTTCCCGATGATTGTGAACTCGGATGAGCGGCAGTGGACCTGGATGGACGAGGGCCTGAACTCGTTTGTGCAGTACCTGGCCGAGCAGGAATGGGAGCGTGACTACCCTTCGCGCCGCGGCGACGCCGCCCAGATTGTGCCCTACATGCGGACCGACAAAAGCCTGCAGACCCCGATTATGACCAATTCGGAGTCGGTGCTGCAGTTTGGCAACAACGCCTACGGCAAGCCCGCCATCGGCCTCAACATCCTGCGCGAGACGATTATGGGCCGCGAGCTGTTCGACTACGCCTTCAAGGAGTACTCCCGCCGCTGGGCCTACAAGCACCCCACGCCCGCCGACTTCTTCCGCACGATGGAAGACGCCTCGGCCGTGGACCTGGACTGGTTCTGGCGCGGCTGGTTCTACACCACCGAGCACACCGACCTGGCCATTGCCGGCGTGAAGCAGTACAACATCAACTCGCAGAACCCAACCGTGGAGAAAGGACGGCAGCGCGAGCTAAAGGAGCAAGCGCCCCGCACCATCTCGCAGCAGCGCAACCAAACGGCCATTCCGCGCACGCTGGTTGATGACAAGCCTGAGTTGAAGGACTTCTACAACCAGTATGACCCACTGGTTGCCACGCCCGCCGATCAGCAGCGCTACCAGCAGCTGCTGAAAACTCTTACGCCCGAGCAGCAGCAGCGCCTGGGCAGCGGCCTGAACGTGTACGAGGTGAGCCTCAAGAACCTGGGCGGCCTCACGATGCCCGTCATCATGCAGCTCACGTACGCCGACGGCCAGAAGGAAATCCAGCAGATTCCGGCCGAAATCTGGCGCAAGAACAACGCCGAGGTCAGCAAGGTATTCGTGACGGAGAAGCCGGTGGCCAGCTTTGTAATCGACCCCTACCAGCAGACTGCCGACACCGACCAAAGCAACAACGCCTGGCCCCAGCAGGCCGCGCCTTCGCGCTTCGAACTGTACGAGTTCCAGCAGCGCACCGCCCCTAACCCCATGCAGCAGCAGTCGGCGCTGCAGCAGAAGGAGCAGAAGCCGCTGACTACGCCGGCTTCATCGTCGGGCGGTACAAATTAGTCTGGTGTTTCCGGCTTTGGTCAGAAAGCTGAAAACGTGAATGAAAAGAGCCGGGCTATCCTTAGTCCGGCTCTTTCCGTTTAGCAACTATTCCTTCTTCACGAACCTAATCCGTTTTCTCATGAGACTTCTCGATGGCCTGCTGGGCAACGCTTCCGAAACCGACACCGACGCCATTCAGCTGGAGCTAGCCCAACTGCTGGCCCCCGGCGAGGAAGTGCGCAAATCCTACGTCGTCGTCCGCGACCTGCTCGTGTTCACCACCAAGCGGCTGCTGCTCATTGACAAGCAGGGCGTAACGGGCAAGAAGCGCGAGTACATGAGCATCCCCTACCGCAGCATCGAGCGGTACAGCACCGAAACCACCGGCCACTTCGACCTCGATGCGGAGCTGAAAATATGGGTGCGCGGCATGGCCGAGCCCATCAGCAAGACTTTCCGGAGCAACAAGGACATATCCAACGTCAGCCAGGCCCTGAGCGAGTACGCCCTCTAGCGGCGCAATGGGAGGCGTTGAACTGGCGAAACTAACGGTGAGAGGTCCTGATTGCGCCATTTGCGCCGCTGGCACGTAAACCCACCATCTCACCTATTCACCATTGCACCGCTTATGGCTTCGTTTTCTTCGGCCCACATGCTGGCCCAGGCCCGGCAGCATCCGCTAATTCCGGTTTTCTACCATGCCTCCGAGGAGTACGCCCGCACGGTACTGGCGGCCGGCTACGCGGCCGGAATCCGGCTGTTCGAGTTTACTAACCGCGGAGAGGACGCGCCTGCCATATTCGGCCGGCTCCAGCGCTTTGTGGAGGCCGAGTATCCCGATTTGTTGCTGGGGGCCGGCACCATCTACACGCCCGAGCAGGCCGGCCAGTTTATTGAGGCCGGCGCCGACTTCATCATCCAGCCCATCACTAGCCCCGAGGTAGCCGCCATCTGCCGCAGCCACGACCTGGCCTGGCTGCCCGGCGCCCAAACCCTGAACGAGGTGTACGCCGCCCACCAGTTGGGCGCTACGCTGGTCAAGCTCTACCCTTCGGCCTACCTCACGCCCGCCTATCTGGCCATTTTGCGCGGCCCGTTGCCCCACGTACCCCTCATGGCTACCGGCGGCATTCAGCCAACCGTGGCAGCAATGGCCGAATGGCAGGCAGCCGGCGCTACCTGTGTGGGCCTCGATGCCCGCCTGCTCGACACCACCGAACCCACCAAGCTTACGGCGCAATTACAGGAGCTACTGGCGGCACTGCGGCCAGCAGAGTAGTCGATCTTGCATCCATAACAAAGGCCGCCATCCTGTTGGATAGCAGCCTTTGTTATGGATGCAAGCTGTTATTATCCGCCCACCACTGGGGCTTCGGGCGACGGGACGGGCGGAGTGTAGCTAGCGGTGGCGGCTTTGTGTTCGGCCGCTCTCACGCCTGAGACTTCGTCGAAATCGTGGCGCTTGAAGGGGCGGATGATAAGGCGCAGGGCCTTGTCGGAGCTGAAGTAACTGATGCCCCAGCTGATGAACGTAATGATTTTGTTGCGGAAGCCCACCAGCGTCATCAAGTGCACAAACAGCCAGGTAAGCCAGCCCATGAAGCCGCCGAAATGCAGGTCGCCGGGCAAATCGACGACGGCCCGGTTACGGCCTACAATAGCCATGCTGCCCTTATTGGTGTACTTAAACGGCTGCAGTTCCTCTCCCCGGAGCAGCCTCTCCAGATTGGCCGCCAGCTGCTCGGCCTGCTGAATAGCTACCGGGGCCAGCATGGGGTAGCCGCGGGGCATTTCGGTGGTTTCCATGTTAGCCACGTCGCCGATGGCGTACACGTTGCGCAGTCCCAGTACCCGGTTCTGGGTGTCCACGCCTACGCGCTTGTTGCGGGCTACTACATTTTCGGGCAGGCCGTCGAGGGCCGCTCCATTCACGCCCGCTGCCCAAATCAGGTTCTGCGTACGAATGAACTCGGTATCGGAATAATAGATGCGGCCGTTTTCGTAGCGCTGGGCGTGGGTGTTCAGGCGCAGATGAATGCCCATCTCTTCGAGGTAGTGCTTGGCCTGCACCTGCGACTCCTTGCTCATCGGCCCCAGCACTTCGGCCCCCGCCTCAATGAGGTAGATTTCCATCTTTTTGAGGTCGAGCTCGGGGTAGTCTTTGGGCAGCACATCCTTGCGCATCTCGGCCAGCGAGCCGCATATTTCGACGCCCGTGGGGCCGCCGCCCACCACTACCACGTTCATCAGGGCTTGGCGCTGGGCCGGGTCTTCGGTCAGGATGGCCTTCTCGAAGTTCTGAAACAGGTAGCTGCGCAAGTTAAGGGCGTTGGGCACGCTCTTGATCTGCATGGCATTCTGCTCGATGCTGTCGAGCCCGAAGAAGTTGGTAAGCGAACCAGTCGCCAGCACCAAATGGTCGTAATGAATTTCCCCAATGTTAGTTTCCAGTGCGTTGCGCGCCGTATCGACTCGCTCCACATCGGCCATGCGGAAAAAAAAGTTGGTCTGACCGGCAAAAATCTTCCGAATCGGGTAGGCGATGCTGTCGGCCTCGAGGGCACCGGTAGCCACCTGATACAGTAGGGGCTGGAAGTTATGATAGTTGTTCCGGTCGATGACCACAACCTGCACCGGCAGATCTTCCAGGTCTTTGGCCAGCCGAAGCCCGGCAAAGCCGCACCCGATGATAACGATGCGGGGCTGGGTGGTTTGCGGCAGGTTGGTATCCATATACAGGAGAATGCGTGAGGTCAAACAATTTCTTTACCCCTAAACAGCCAGCAGGGTTATAGTTGGCGGCGAAGAGGTGAGAAGACAAAAGCAGCGTCATTCAGCGCGAAGCGAAAAATCTCGCGGGCCGACGTACTGCAACGACTGCCCGCGAGATTCTTCGCTTCGCGCTGAATGAGGTTGCTTCTCGCCTAATAGTCTATGCCTTCCTTCTTCTTGAACTCGCCGGATTTTACCTGCTTGATGAGCTGCAGCCAGCTGAAAGGGTTAAGCAGCGGGTTGTTGGTGGCCGGCGTGGCGCCGAAACCCATTCGGCGCTGCTGGTCCTGCTCCTGGGCCTGCATGGCTTGGCGGTAGTTGCCCATACTGGTAACGGGCAGCGTGTTAAACATGCGGCGCATGGTTTGCTCGTTGAGCCTTTCAGCGGCCGAACGGTCGTTTTCCGAAGGTGGCTTCATGGCCAGAAATGCCTCCTTGAAGGCCCGCTCGGTGGCGTAGGGGAAAATGCGGACTTCGGGCAGAATGGTGGCGTCTTCCTGCAGCTGCACAATTACGGAGTAACTCTGGCGCGGATAAGTTTCGGGCACAATAACGTACTGGTTGCGGTAGCCCAGGCTGCGAATCACGATGCTGTCGCCGGCCAGCACGGGCAGCGAAAAGTAGCCGTACTCGTTGCTGGTGGTGCCGCGCCCGGCCTTGGGCACGAAGATGGCCGCGCCGGGCACGCCCAGCAGCGAGTCGCCGGAGGCCACAATGCCGGTGAACTGCACGACCGGCCGCTGGCCCTGGGCCTGCGCCGCGTCGGGCACCAGCAGCAGGCCCAGGGCCAGCAGCAGCGCCGTAAGCAGAAAAGAAACTCGAACCGAACTCAAAACGGGCAGATAAGTCATTAGGAATACCAAAGATACGGCACTTTCGGGGGCTGCTGACGGGTTTGGCTTAAATTCGGGCCGGCGCCGGGGTTCGGTTGCCGCCCTTGTCTCCCGCTTTCGCCTAAAGATGCGTCTCAAACACTTTACCGTTGCATTTGGCCAGCAAGTATTCAAGGCACTGGCCGACGAAAGTCGGGTGCGCATCCTGCATTTGCTGTGGCGCAACCAGGAAATGTGCATTTCTGATTTGGAACAGGTGCTCGACTTCTCCCAGACCAAAACCTCGCGCCAGCTGGCCCACCTGCGCAGCGCCGGCCTCGTCAGCTCCCGCCGCCTCGACAACTGGGTGTTCTACTTCATCAAAGACGAAGCCCTGGATTTATTGCGTCAGCTGCTGGGTTACATGGAGCGCGACGCCCAGCTGACGCAGGACCAAAAAATCTATCAGACGCTATGGTCGAACCGCGAGCTGGCCGCGTACAAGCTCCAGAACCGCCGCTGGCAAGGCCAGTAGTACGGAGTATTTGGTGTGAGTTGGAGGTCGTACTCACTGATGCCTACTTGGAATATCAACTACTCACGACCAACTCTCAATAGAAACAAGCGTGAAATCAGTTGATAAGGCGGCCCGGCTGTTTGTGTGCGTGGCCCAGAAGGATGAAATTGGCCGCGACGTGGCCAAGGCCCTCAAGCAGGAGCTGAAAACCCAGGGCCTGAAGACCCGGCTGCTGGACGGCGAGAAGCGTAAGGTGCGGGTACAGACCTGCAACTGCCTCGATTTGTGCAAACAGTGCAAAAAGGGGGCCGGCGCGGCCCTCATCATCTATCCCGAAGGCGTAACCTACGGCGACGTGCGCCCCCGCGACGCCGCCGAAATCGTGCGCGAACATCTGGGCGAGGGCCGGGTTGTGAAACGGTTACAGCTTGATTGATTGCCTATTATACATCCGGCCGCATAGGCCCCTTATTCGTTACTCACGTTTCTCCTCAGCACTTAACCAGTGAAATACCGCCACCTCTTCTTCGACCTCGACCACACGCTGTGGGACTTTGAAACCAACGCCGACCAAACCCTGCGCCATTTGTATGAGGAGCATGATTTGAGCCGCTACGGCACCTTCACGGTCGAGGCATTTATCCGGGTGTACTCGGATATCAACCATGGGCTGTGGCGGCTGTACCAGAACGGTAAAATCGGGCAGCAGCAGTTGCGGGCCACCCGATTTCCACGCACGTTCAGCAAGCTGGGCCTCGCGGAGGCCGATTCGCCGGCCGATATGTCGGACCAGTTCACCGATATTCTGCCCCTGAAATCGGCCGTATTTCCCTATACCCACGAGGTGCTGGACTACCTGCGCGACAAGGGCTACGAGTTGCACCTCATCACCAACGGTTTCCGCGACGTGCAGCATGTGAAGCTGCAGTCGTCCAACCTGACCGATTACTTCCGGGAGATAGTGACATCAGAGTGCTGCGGCCACCTCAAACCTGATACCCGCATTTTTCAGCACGCGCTGGAGCGTAGCGGCGCCACCGCCGCCGAGAGCCTGATGGTGGGCGACAACCTCGAGTGCGACGTGCTGGGGGCCTATAACGCCGGCCTCGACCAGGTGTACTTCAACCCCGACAAACGCCGCCACTTCAACCAAGTGACCTACGAAATCAGCTGCCTGAGCGAGTTAAAGGGGTTTTTGTAAGCCAAGAAACAATTTAGAAAGCCGAAGGAACGTCATGCTGAGCACAGTCGAAGCATGACGTTCCCGTTAGTAGCATTGAGGTACTAGGCAGCTTCAAATACCGAGCGGCGCGGAATGTTGAAATGACTGTTCTGCCTATCCACAGTATCCGTTCGGCAGGCACAGTTCTTCGCCCCTGCTACCTTTGCCGGATGGTTAAACTAATCGGTTTTTCGGGTCGCCGGGGCAGCGGCAAAGACACGGTGGCGCGGCTTATGCAGCAACTGCAGCCCGAGCGCAAGTGGCACATCCGCTCGGTGGGTGAGCCCATAAAAGAGGTGTGCGCAGCGCTGGCCGGCGAAGGCACGGCGCCCTACTTTTCGCAGCCCGGTAAGGCCGAAACGCTGCCCGCTTTCGGGCGCACCCGCGGCGAAATGCTGCAGCAGGTGGGCCTAGCGCTGCGCCTCTGGGAGCCCGACATCTGGGTGCAGGCGTTCTTTTCGAAGCTGCCCACCGACCAGCATACCCTCATTCCTGACGTGCGCTTCCCCAACGAGTCCGACCTCATCCGCAGCCGCGGCGGCCTGATGCTGCGCGTGGAAGGCGACCCACTCCATCAGCGCGGCGACGGCACCCGCGACGACGCCCACCTCAGCGAAACCGCCCTCGACAACTACCCCCACTTCGATGCCGTGCTCCAGAACACCGGCTCCAAAACCGACCTGGAGTGGCAGGGGCGGGAACTGCCGGCCAGAGTATAGGGTTAAGTGGCTAAACCAAGTTGGGGGGGCGTTGTAGG
>NZ_JABKAV010000047.1 GCF_013377905.1 Hymenobacter terrestris | reverse complement strand
GGAGCCGGTCGATTTTTTTAATCAAAGAAGTGTGCTCTAACCTACACAAAGTCAAGGTCACCGAAAAAGAAGTTAAAGGTCACTTTCGCCAGCTCATCTGTTTCTTCCTGGTTTTTACCCTTTACCAAAAAGTCGAACTGATTACGCCATACTTTGCGGGCCACATCTTTAGTTGCTTCGTCGATAAGCGTGTTACCCATGTAGAGCAGGCCCACTGATAGTTGCTTGGTGGCGTATATACGCGCCTGTTTAACGAGATGGGCCAGATCAGCTTGCCGGTGAAACGCGGCATCCATTAGCACAAATACAGGCAGGCCCTTCTTCTTGATTTTCTTCAGAAATACGTATCCAACCAATTTGCCACTTTTTTTCACTGCCAGTGTCACATACGCGTAGTGCTCTGACTTAAATGTGAGGTAGCGCCAGTTCAGGAACTTCTCATCCTTTTTCATGGCGTTTTCGAACTGGAAAGTAGGCGTCTGAAAAAACGAACCATCCAACTTGTTCACCTCTTCATAATGGCTACCCGCTGCCAAATGCAATGGATTCGTAAAGAGCAACGTCAGGTCGGGGTATATACCGTGACTGTAGCTGTACTTGGCTAAATAAATTGGCTTAGCCACCGCATTAGGAAAAGCCAAAAAGCAGTCACCTCCCCGCTCCAAGAAATCAGTATCCGTTTTTACGTAAAGCTTTCCGAACAAGCCCTTACCACGGACCTCATTGCTGGTAAGCACCTTCTGAATGAAACCTGCTTTCCAAGGACGTCCGTTGATTTCGAACTGCGCATCGTTAGATGAACACATACCACAGGCCCGCCCGCCAATGCGTGAGAGGAAGAAACTGAAGGAATTAAACGGATTATTGAAGTACCACCAGTCGAGGTAGCCTGTTGTCATCCTGTCATCGTCGTTTTCGACGCGGTTTAGTTCTACCACATCTGCCAGATCAGTAGCGGTGGCTCGGTGCAAAGTGATTTCGTCAGAGTTTGCCATAAGTGGTCAGAGTTACGGTAGGATCAGCCTCGAAAAGGGGCTGCCCGATAAGGATGCGGTGTTCCGCGTAGCATTTCTCAAAAAAAGGCTGGCGTTGCGCCAGATCTTCTGGATATAACTCATCCAGTTCCGGTCCCGCGATATACGGATGCACCATCAGTTCGATTACCTCCGCTGAGGCCGGTGCATCGTGGACTAGCGCCCGTAATGTATCGGCCGTGTAGCTTGCCGGCGGTGTGCTCAAATCGTGCACCGATACGAGGAGGTCGTTGGCCCGGGTGAGTACTTGGCGGCGGAAGCTTTGGCTGGCGTTGTACAACACTCCCTGCTTCACAAATTTCGGCGGGCGAGTGAAAAGCAGTTTCAGGCTGGGGCGTACCGGAATAGCCAATCGGACGGGCAGCTTTTCCCGCTTCAGCAGGGGCAACATGGCACCGAACACCACTGGGTTCATATGGGTATGCTGATGCGAATCTGTATGCGTAGGCCGGATGCCCAACGCCACCAGACGACTATACTGGGCCTCAAATTCGGCAGCTACTTCAATCTGCTTCACGCGGCCCAGCAGCAGCTTTTTCATCAGGGCACCGCGTTCCAGAAAGTTGCCCTCCGCATCTACTAGGGAGGCCGCGTTCGTAAGTGGCCGGCCTTCTGTCAGGCAGAAATGAAGGCCGATAGCTAGGCCGGGGTTCTCCGCTGCCATTTGCGCACCTTCCACCGTGCCGGGCATGGCCACCATCATCGTGGTGCTAGTAAGATTGCCCGCCCGGAAGCTCTCCACGATGGCCCGGTTGACGGGCGCACACAGCCCAAAATCGTCGGCGTTGATGATAACTTTGCGCATAAAGCAGTGAGTGGCCGACTCCAGAAAGAAGTCATCCAGCGGGTAAAGCGGAAAAGATCAGGCGTATTTCATGGTGGCCTCGCCCGTCAGCACGAGCTTACCGTCCTGATTAACACAGGTGGTCTGTAGAGTGGCAATATGCTTTTCCTCGTTCAGCGTCAGCACCTCCACTTCGGCCGTGATGGTGTCATTTAGAAATACTGGCTTGAGGAATTTGAACGTCTGGCCCATATAGATGGCGCCGGGGCCGGGCAACTGAGTGCCTAATACGGCACTGATCAACGAACCATACAACATACCGTGGCTGATTCGTTGCCCGAATAGGCTAGCCTGAGCATACTCCTCATCCAAATGCACTGGATTCGTGTCGAGGGAGAGTTGGGCGAAGGCGCGCACGTCGGCGTCGGTGATGGTTTTGGAAAGCCGAGCTTTCTGGCCGATTTCTAGCATAGTAGCAGAAGTGAATGAGGCGACAAGGTACGGACTGCCGTCGAGGGAATCATCACCCGGCAATGGCCATCCCTACGCAGGTACTGGTGGGTAGTTGTCATATCAGCCACCAACCAAGTCGGCGGACGGGCAAACAGGCCATTAGTTTAGGAAAACAACCGGATGAAGTTTTCGGTATTAGAAACGACTGAATATCGTTCCCGCACAGTGCGCTGGGCATTTGCGCCCAATTGCCGCCGAAGCTCCGCGTCCTCAATCAGCCGGGCCAGAGCCTGGTACCAGTCTTCCTCCGTTTCACAGAGGAATCCGTCCACTTTGTTGGTCACGATTTTGGTATTCACTCCAACCGGCGAAGCCACCGCCGGAATACCCAGCGCCATGTACTGCAGGGCTTTGAACCCGCATTTGCCCAAAGAAAGTGGACTGATTTTCTCCTCCAGCGGCATCACTCCTGCATTGAACATTACCAGATCAGCAATTTCGGTAGCCTTGCTCCAGGGGACATAGTCAAAGCTCTTAAGATCGAGCTGTGGGTCTTGGTTTGAGATAACCCGGAACGTGAAGTCATATTTCTCCTCCAAGCGGCGCAATACCGGCATCAGCGAAGCCAAGTACACCATGTTGGAGTGGGTACCCGTCCAACCAAGCACTACCTTCTCGCTGGTTTGCGGATTGGTACGATTGTGCAAGTTGACGGTATCGATGGTGGTGGGATTAAGTACCACATCATCGTTATGCGGGCGGGCATAATCGCACAAAAATTCATTACCGCAACTCACCTTGTAGCTCCAACTACATATAGATGCCACTTTACTGTGCCATTTTACAATGGCTGCCATTTGGTTATGCTTTGAAGTCAACGCCATCCAGATGGCATCATCAAAATCATAAATCATTTTTTTACCCAGCACCCTAGCAATGAGCCACTCAAAAATGGGTGGGCCAATGGGCGTTACCTCACGGTGAATAAACACATAATCATGGCCCGGCACTTCCAGCAGGTGCTTCAGGCGGCGGCCGAAACCCTGCACTATACCCCAGATCTTAGCTACCTGATGGCCGGGCTTGTAGAGAATCCGCCAGGTATTGAGGTTGAGAAAAGAACGTTCCGTATACTCAATTCCCCTTTCTCGCAGGGCCGGAAAGTATTGCTCGAACCGAAAACGCTGCGACGGAGCTTCCCCGGCTGGATACGGGGTCAGAAAAAGAATCTTCATTGAAAGTTAATCGATACAACACCCCTTGTGCAAGCTTACGCCACGGGCCGGATTATGTGTTGAGAGCCTGTAAATTAGCAGGCTACGCTCCTAGTGTAATAGCGCGGCACAAAAGTACGAAACTATTCCGGCGGCTTTTGGCCAACTATCCTGCTTCCTGCCCCATGAAGTGGGTATATTTGGCCTCTCTGTTTTCAGAGCACTCCCGATATAGGGCTTCCGTTTTCTGTGAAGATTTCTCCGTAGTAAGCTGATAGTACTCTAACATCGCAACGTAGAAAGCAAGTTTCTGGTTTTTGATTCGGGTCTTTCAGTATTGAAGGCGCTAATGCTCTGTGGATGTATTTGCTACAGATTTGGCGCGGCCCTACATCAGCATTTGCAGAAGCTATTCAGAATATCCAAAGACCGCAATGATTCCTTCTGATTTGCCTCCCGATTTCATCCCATTTAACCGGCCGCATCTGGCCGGCCCGGAGCTGGAATATATCAGGCAGGCGGTAGCATCCGGCAAGCTCTCCGGAAACGGGATGTTCACTCAACGCTGTCAGCAGTTTTTTGAGCAGCAGTATGGCATACCCAAAGTATTGCTAACTACCAGTGGCACCGATGCACTGGAAATGGCCGCTCTGTTGCTCAATCTGCAACCTGGCGACGAAGTACTTGTCCCGAGCTACACTTTCACTTCCACCGCCAACGCCTTCGTGCTACGCGGGGCCCGCATTGTGTTTGCCGACAGCCTCCCAGATCATCCGAATCTGGATATCGGGCTCCTGGAGGCGCTTATCACTCCCCGCACCCGCGTTATCGTGCCTGTGCATTACGGCGGCCAGCCCTGCGACATGGTTGCTCTATTGGCTCTGGCCCGGCGATACAAGCTGTGGGTAGTCGAAGACGCTGCCCAGGCCATAGAGGCCCGCTTTCTGAATCGGCCTCTGGGCACCTTCGGCCATTTAGCAGCTTTTTCCTTTCACGAAACCAAAAATTTGAGTGCTGGTGAGGGCGGTATGCTGGCTATAAACGACCCAGAACTGGCTACCCGTGCCGAAATAATTTGGGAGAAAGGCACTAACCGCGCGGCATTCGCCCGGGGCGAAGCGGCCCGCTACGAGTGGGTGGATATAGGATCCTCCTTTTTACCCTCAGAGCTGAACGCAGCCTATTTGTGGGCGCAGATAGAAGCCCGGGCTATCATCCAGAAGCAACGGCAACAGCTTTGGGAAACGTATGCCAGGGAGTTCGCGCCGTTGGCCGCTGCCGGAGCTTTAAGGTTGCTGCCTATTCTCCCCAACAGCCAACCCAACTGGCACCTGTTTGCGCTGTTATGCAACTCAGAGGCAGAGCGGGACGCGCTACTGGCCTACTTGCGCCAAGAGCATATTCTGGCCGTATTCCATTATCTGCCCCTGCACCGCAGCCCCTACTATATGCCTCAACATGATGGCCGCCTACTCCCTCACGCTGACCGTTTCGGTCAGGTAATAGTACGGCTGCCGCTTTACCACGACCTTCAACCTAAACAGCAGCAACGAGTAATTGAGGCCACCCGAACGTTTTACAAAGCCTAGTACCGGAAGTAAGCGCGACGAGCTACGCCAGCAGTTCGTCGTAGAGTTGCCCCAGTCGCTCGTAACTGGCCGCCGCCCGAAACTTGTGGCGCACGAACTCCCGGCCCGCCGCCGCAAACTCCTGGCGCAGGTCTGCATCGGCCGCCAGCCGAAGCAAGGCCTGCGTCATGGCCGGCACGTCGCGGTTAGGTACCAACAAGCCCGAGCGGCCCGATTCGAACAGTTCCGCCGGGCCACCGCAGTCTGTGGCAATCAAAGGCGTACCGAAGTAAAGCGCATCGAGGCAGGTGAGAGAGAAGGATTCCGACTCGGAGAAATTCAGTACGATATCAGCTTGCTTTATAGCTGCCTCTACGTCCTGTACGAAGTCGCCGAAAGTTACGACCTCATGCAGCCCGGCTGTTTCCACGGCAGCTTCTAGCTGCCGGCGGTAGGCACGATTTTTCTCCAGCCCCATATCACCTCCGGCAAAATGCAGGCGTAGATTATGCTGCTTTAAGTAAGCAGTCTTAAATGCTTCCACAGCGAAATTCTGGCCTTTGCCTGCAATGTAATTTCCTAGGAACAGGACCCGTACAGTACCGTCGGCGCGGGGAGCTAAGTTGGTAGCCGGGTATTTTTCGCCTTCCGGAATCGGGTCAAAAATAACCTGAACATGAGGTAAAGGCTGAAAGTAAGAGTACACTGCCCGCGATACGCAGACTACCCGCTGGGCCAGATGCTCGGCCACCCAGCGCCAAGTGCGGGCCAAGGGCTGCATCTGGGTGTGAGGTAGAAACCGCACGTGCGTCACCAGGGGGCGGCCGGTGAGCAGCCGTGCTACTACGCCCGTAAGGTTATAAAAGTCGTTCATGTGCACCGCCGCGGCCCGCTCCTGCCGCACCAGTGCCGTCAGCCGCCAGCCGTTGATCAGCAGCATGGGTACGTACAGCAGCATGTTACGCACCCGCTTACTGATTTCCATGAAAGGCACCTCGTGCACCCGGTAACCGGCCGTCTCCAGCACCGCGCGCCCCTTGCTGCCGCTGGGTAGCACGTACACGAACTCGTACCGGTCACGCAACCGATCGGTGGCGTTGCGGATAGCCATGAGGGCCCCAGTTACGGCCGTCGAGTTGTCGGCAATCAGAATGACGGGCTTGGTTGACTGGGGCATTACTTTGCGAGTACATCTTCGAGCACGGCCACCCACTGGCGGAAAATCTTTTCCCGCGTGAAATCCTGCATGCGCTGGCTGGCCAGCTGGCCCAGCCGTTCCCGCTCGGCAGTGTCGCCGAGCAGTTGGTCAAGCGTTTCCGTCCAGACTTGCTGATCGGCCGCTAAGCTGGCGGGTTGGTTGAGCATGGGCATCAGCATCCCAAATTCGGCCCGTTCGGCCATGCGAATTGCAGTACCGGGCGTGGCAGTACTGGGGGCCAGGATTTCGCGGGGTCCCGTAGGACAGTCGGTGGTTACGGCCGGTACGCCGCAAATCATAGCCTCGCCCAAGGCCATCGGGAAACCTTCCCAGGCCGAGGGGAACACGAATAGTGAGGCCGGCCGGATATACTTGAATGGATTCTGCTGAAGACCCAAAAAATACACGTCGAACTCGGTGGTTAGCGCCTCCCCGTTCCAGGCCTCGTACACCCGCAAGCCCAGCCGGCGGGCGTAGCGGGTAAGGTCGTCGCGTAGCTCCCCATCGCCCACGAAAACCAGTTTAGCCAGCCGCCGATTGATAAGGGCAGCGAAGGAATCCAGCAATGGAGCCTGATTTTTCTGGATGGTGAGGCGCCCCGAAGTCACAAGCACTGGAGCCGAATCGTACAAGGCCTGCTCCTGCGGCGTCAGCGGCTCCCGCGACTTTTCCTCAATCTGGGCGACCTCGAAAAAGTTGTTGATGGTCACCAGCTTCTCCGGCTTCACCCCAAAACCTTCAATCAGTTCGGGGTTAATGTCTCGGCTTACCGTCACGATTTTATCGGCGCGGTTGTAGAGGCCCGGCATGAGCACTTTTTTGCGCAGCCAGCCCACTAAACCCGTAATATTGCCGTCGTGCAGTTTGGAGCCATGAATGCAAAGCACTACCTTCTCCGAGCCCTTGCTCAGCAGGTTCACGTAGTCAGCCCCTTCGAGATGGCTCACGCATACGTCGGTACTCAAGCGGCGCTTGAGGGCCCGCAGCCGCCCGATGCGGCGGCCGAAGTTGCGGATTTTCTCCACCGGACTGCCCCCCCCCGCCACTTCCAGGCTCCGGACTTCATTACCGCTGGGATACATGTCACCGCCATCCAGGTTGAATACGGCTTCCGTGACGGTGTAATGCTTGGCCAGCTCCACACTATGGTCGTGGAAGACGCGCTGCGCGCCGCCCAGGCCCAGATTGGAAATCAGAAGTAATAAATTCCGCGTTTGAGAAGGCATGTATACTAGAAGAGAAAATGGATTCTTCTAACGCTGTAGAAGACTTTCGATGCGCTGGCGTAACTCTACCGGATTCGCATAAAAGCCCCCAGAATATTTGCTGGTACCCACCTCACCAATCAACCCATCATATTGATAGCCCAATTGGTCAGCCATCAGAATGTAATGAAAAGGGAAATAAATGGACGGAGGGTAAACTTCTAACAAACCCATGGGATGCCCACTACGAAATAGCATGTTGGTCAGGCCGGCACCATGAATGCCTACTACGTATCTGGCCTGACCCATAACCCGGATTTGCTCCGGTAGACTCAGTAGATCGAAGTCGACTGTTTCAAAGCCAAACTCCCTGCATACTGCTTCAACCTCCGCGTTATTTTCTATATAACGAAGCCGTTTAGGACTACGGGTTATGAAAATACGACGTTCTCCACCTGCTCCTACCCGGTCCTCGGGTTTTACCATTTCCAGGATACGTTGGTAATAATGCGGAGTATGTGTGAGTGGTTTGCAGAAATAGGTTTTCTTGCTACGGATGTACTGTTGGTCTTGCACTATCCATTGCCTGTCGCGCAGATAAGGATGTTGCAGGAAATACTGAAAGAACGCCCGGTTATAGAGCTTCGCCGAAATCAGGATTGGGGTGGCCGGGTTTAAATCGAGTTTTTCTCCAAGAAATAACAGCTTGACCAGCACGTCATTATAAAAGTGATAATAGTTCTCCTCACCAGTATCTCGAAGGGATATCAATTCATCATATTCTTCCAAGTCAGATTTCCACATTTCTTTGATGCGGGTATCAGGTTTGGGCAAATAAGGGACTCGGCTAAAGCCCAGCGAGGGATAAATTAGCTTGTTCTGCTGGGATAAAGCCCATCCGAACTGGGGATCAATAATACAGGGGGCTTCGTAAACCAACAAGTATTCATCCTGTGTCCAGTTGTAGTTTTTAGCAATCTGCTGCTGCAACCGCCCATCAAGGTGGGCGTTGGGCACCGGATGCAGCCTGAAAGGATAGGCATCGTGACGAATGAGAAAGTCTTGCTGCTGAAACGACTGCTCCGGAAATAACCACTTATCTATGGTTCTGATTCGTAACTTATTTACCTCCAACTGCACATTGCGTAGCAACACCAGTGGAAATATTTTTTTCAATAGCTCTTTGACATGTAGGGGCATTGTTGATCAGTTAGAAGCCTCTCAAGGCCTGAAAAAGAAATTTAGCCTGTTGTCGGGCTCCCAATGAGTAACCGGCAGACAATGGACTCCGGTAGAAATGCCGGAACCCATCTAAATGTGGTTGCCGATAAGTATAGCAGACCTCGAACCACCGTTGTGCCAACACTCGCTGCAATGCCTGTGGCTGAAACCAGGCTTCTTGCGTGTTATGAGCCAATAATTTGAGGAGCCAGCGTTCCACCTTTTGCAGACTTACACCGGCTCCATGATTGAGCATGGCAATAGTATTATGAGTCTTAAGCTCTTCACTGGTAAAAGAAACTTTCCAGCGGGTCAGCAACTGCTCACGCACCATATCGGCTACTGTTGCCCGTTCGCTCAGGATTTCTTTCTTACGTATATCTGGTGGCACCCGGTACTGAATCAGAGCCTCCTGAATAGTATGAATACGCAACTCCCTTATGTAACGGGCGAAAAAATCATAGTCCTCCGTCTGGCGTAGGGTTGCGTCATACTGTAGCCCCTGCTCGCGCAGCAACTCAGTACGTAGCATCACGGAAGGGTTACCAGTAGGCAGGGTAAAAAGGGTCATAACCTGCGCTTCAGCCGAACTTTCCGGATACTGGTTGAGGTAGGAACTGGCGCCGAAGTTCTGCATCCAGCTACCTACTACGTTAACGTCCGGCTGCTGTCTGAGCACCGCCACCTGTTTGGCCAACCGTTCAGGGTGGCATATATCATCGCCATCCATTTTGGCAATGTATTGCCCGGTTACGTGTTGTAAAGCCGCGTTGTCTGTTCCGGCCCGGCCCAGGTTCTGATCGTTCTGAATAAGGCGTATCCGAGGATCATGTACGGCTTTTATTCGGTCAACCGTGTTGTCGGTTGAACAATCATCCAAGATCAACAGCTCAAAATCCGGCAGCGTCTGCTTCAACAGGCTGCTCATTGTATCCTGGATATGAGCTGCAACATTGTAGACGGGTAGTACAATGGATACAAGTGGTGTTGTTATCATTCTCTAATACAAGAAATTTATATTAAGTTATTAAAAATATTTTTAAGTTTCATAAAAGGACAAATTAAAGTAATTTTTACAGAATTAGCTAATTCTTTTTTTCCAGGCAAAATTTTAATACTAAGCCTCCTTTCAATCGATTTTAAAAGATAAAATAAAGCTTTTATACATTTATAATTATTTATCATTAAATCAGAAAGACTCATATAATTATTAGATATTTTAATTGTCAAATTAACATTTTCGTTATAATCTAAATATTCATTCAAGTATGAATGCATTCGTACTAAGTTTAGCAGGAAGGATTCTTGTTTGTCGGTACGGGTAACTCCACCTGTATTCACTCTGTATACGCTCATTTCTTCATCAATATAGCCAGCCTTACCCTTAGTGGTTAACATTGCTAATAAAGGAAGATCAACTACAACTGACTCATGAACCCATGAGGGAAAATTCTCTATTAAGTGTCTACGATAAACTATAGAAGCAGTAGCCACAAACCAATCCCGGGTGATATCGGTCAATGTGTACTCAAACTTTTTATTGATCACCATAGGATGACTGGAACGGGTTCCTCCAATACCTTCATATACTACCTTAGCATTGTGAAAACACATGCTAAGGGTGGAATCTCTTTCTAATAAATCTACCTGCTTTTGCAGCTTATTGTTATCTATCCAGTAATCGTCACCCTCTAAAATTGCCACATATTTACCTCGACATTGCTGCATAGTGCATTCAAAATTTTTAGATACTCCGACGTTATTTTTCTGAAATATTATTTTTATTTTTTCACCGTATTTCTCGTTATATACAGATAAAATTTTCCTGGTATTATCCCGAGAAAAATCATCTCCAATAACTATTTCAAAATCAAAATTTGTTACTTGAGATAAGATACTATCAATAGCTTTTTCAATAAATTTATCATGGTTATAACAAATCATCATCACACTTACGAAAGGATTCATAGTGAAAATTTTAGAAAAATGAAGAATTTTATAATTTTACCAAATGCCATGGAAATATTCACTCATTTATCATTAGATCTATTACGTTTGATAATTCGCTTACATTTACCAAAAGGTCTGCATCCTGCACAGACAAATTAGCGTCAATAGTTTCACAAAATTGGTAGTAATATTTTATATTTAATGAATCCGCCATCGTGTAGTAGAAACAGTTACTACCATCGTCTCTCATCTGCAGTTCTAACACACATCCATTGGGTGGCATGAATAACATATTAGTAAGTCCTGCTCCGTGAATGGAAACCAGGTATTGGGCTTGGGCAGCAATACTTACCTGCTCTTGGAAGGTATAGTCCTCAAAACAGACAATTGCGAACCCCTTTGCTGCCAGCATTTTTATTACCTGCTGCTCATTGATGACCTTGCGACGAGTGGCACGTGACCGACTGATGTAGATCCTTTTGCCCAGCCCTGTATGGGGCAAAGGCTGAAATTGCTTTAGCAGAAAGGCCGATAACTCCCGCATGACTTCGGGTCGGTAATTTGTCAGCGGAGCAACGCGCAGTGGAACTAACAGATCATCTACGGCGTAGCGTACATTGCTCTTAAGCCGCTGGATATGTTTAACGCCGAAGACCCGCAGAGTTTCTTCTATAAAAGGGGCGGTGTAGTTATCAGGCAGTAATAGCGTGAGTTCGGGTAGTTGCTCCCGCACGGTAAACAGACGCGGCAGACTGTCTGCTATCCAGTGATAATAGTTATTGGCCCAGTCATCGTGTACCAATAGATAACGCACTCCGGGTGGCAAGGCCACTTTGGGTAGCGTCAGGTAGATGTACACCAGGCCCCGCCAGTTGTGCACCCGGAATGCCGGCCCTACAAACGTTTCATCATAGATATGCCCCGCCCGGAAAACAACTCCATCAGCGAGTAGGCTTGCTTTTTCTAAGCGCAAAACGTAGCTAACGGGTAGTTCAAATGTCTTGTTGATTGAGAAAAACGCAGTATCCTGCGGCTGGATATTTTCCGGCCACTGACGTTGCAACCGGCAGGCTTCGTAAAGTACCTTCCTGACTGTCTTACCACCTGTTTCTGCCACAATAGTATTCAACTACTTGTTCAACTACTTATACTGCAAATGATGATATAAACGCTGCTAACAGCCAAATTTACAGTTACCAGCAATGAGCCAGACAGCCAAGTCAAAAACGGCTAACGACCGGCAGAATAGCAGCATACTATTACTTGTATAATCTGGAACAACTACCCCGGAACGTACTCCTGCCATAGGGGCTGCCAATGGCTGGTCCAAATAGTACTGAGGGTTTGTAGAAATTGCACGTAGCATGGTGCCATCACCATAAGGCCCACAAACGGCGTATTGTAGGGCAGATTGAAATATTTATAAACTTCTGCTCCCCAGCAATCATTGGAGAACAAGGTGAAATTACGATTAATTAGTCGGCGCTGTTGGATACTACGGCCTATCTTTGCAAGTAGTTTGCTCATATGCTTCAGAAGTTTTGTCGGTTGATGTGCTCTTTCCGAACAAAGAGACTCTCGCATCGATAAGGCCAACGATGCCCTCAGACGTTCTCTCGCACTTGGCTCAAGCGCGCAATTTACGTACAAATACCCTTAATATTTGTTGCGGATCGTTGCGTAGCGCTTGCCACCAACTGCGTACAGCCTCACGATAAGCCCCATATTTAATATCATTATCTGCTTTCTCCATATATAGGTTGCTAATATTCCGGGTAAACTGAGCAGCGTACTACTGATCAAAATGTTGGCGATACGAGCCATTTTCAGAAATTTTGCGCGTAACCAACGCTGGATTATATTTCTGCTGACTGATTCCGCCGGCGTGTTGCCGATACCCTGACATGATGGTTGGCAGGTATTTCACTTTGCCAGCGGCAGAAATCAGGAGATGTAAACTATAATCTCCACTAAAAATATTCAATAGCCAATTGGGTAGGAAGGGTAACGAACTACGTCTGAATACGATGGAAGCAGTTGAAATAAACCAACCATCCCGCACGATATCGGCATGAGTGAACTCTGCCTCCCCATTTTGCAACTGCGTTTTAACCTGACTATGCGGGTAAGCCGGCTCATGCTGATCATCCCAAAAGAGTTCCGCATCATGAATGCATAGACTAATCTCCGGATTAGCGTCTAAAAAGTCTACCTGACGCTGCAACTTTTGCGGATAAGTCCAGCAATCATCTTCCTCAAGTAGTGCCACATAAGGACCTTGGCAAGCGTTGATCACTGCCATTAGATTAGCCATAACACCAATATTATCTGCAGGCAGCAGTAATCGTATCTTTTCAGAGTACCGCTGTTGGTACTCTTCTAAAATAGATCATGTAGTATCTGTTGAGCAATCTTCTCCAATTACAAGGCGTATGGGAAAAGTTGTTTTTTGGGCTAGTACGCCATCGATAGCCTGCCGGATAAACGACTCATGGTTGTAGGTGATGATGGCAACATCAACAGCAAGAGAAATAGGTAAAGGAGATGATGACATATATGGGAGGACAGATTGAAATCAAACGGGTAATTGAAGACGCTGTACTCGGGCCGGCACTCCTGCTGCTACCGCGTAGTCAGGTACGTCGCGCGTGACTACCGCCCCGGCCCCTATAGTCACATGCTTGCCAATACATACGCGTGGCAGTACGATTGCACCGGCACCAACCTGAGAATAATCACCCACTTTTACATGGCCCAGCAGTTGGGCAGCAGGCGAAATTTCACAGTAGTTGCCCACTTGGCAATTATGATGCAGCGTTGCTCGTGCATTCAGCATTGTTCCCTCGCCTACTGATACTTCATTGTTGATGAGTACCCCGTTCATAATATTCAGTCCTGAGCCCAGAGATACGCCATACGTTCCGACGGATGCCGAAGGAGATACCGCTGAGAATAGTTCTCCCCCCCAGGATTGCATCTGTCTGCTCACTTGTTCCCGCAATTGAGTACCACCGATGCCAATTATGAATCGCGGATCTTGTCGCAGACAATCTTGGGCTTGTGCGGCGGTTCGCAACACCGGATACAGGTCAAATAGCGTAGTTGGTGCATCGGAATTTACGTTATCGAAAAAGTATACGTCTTGGGTGAAACCAGCTTCGTGTATCACCTGCAATATTTCAAGCGCGTGTCCCCGGGCACCAATTACCAGCATATCTTTTTAGAGAGAAGCATTCATAATCTCCGTTATCTGGTGTACTTGGTCGTCACTCAAATCATAGTAGAGTGGCAGGCAAAGTACTCGCGAAGAAATATCTTCCGACACCGGCATAGGCTGGGGCGAGGTTACATAGTTCAGCGTATTGAGCGAAGGATAAAAGTAGCGGCGCGGAAATATGTCGGCCGCGTTTAAATTGTTCTGAACTGTCAACAGCACCTTTTCCGATGGTAACACTACCGGATAGTAGGCACAGTTATACTTACTGGTTTCCGGCTGTAGCAGAGGCCGCCGGCAGATATGGCCATCCAGTTGTTCATCGTACAGCTGGCTTAGCTCCTGTCGGCGGGAAATCAACTGCTCAACATAGGGGAATACGGAGAGCCCCATAGCGGCATGTAGCTCCGAGCTCTTGCCATTAACCCCCACTCCCCAGAATGCTTCTGGCCCATTATGACCAAAATTGCGCATATAACTAATACGGTGCGCCAACTCATCATCGTTGGTCGCAATTCCGCCGCCTTCGCCCGTATGGAATAGCTTAGTAGCGTGAAAGCTAAGCGTTGATATATCCCCGTAATTTAATACAGACGTACCGTTGAGTTGAGTACCGAAAGCATGCGCGGCATCGTAAATTACCCGCAGTCCGTGTCGGTTGGCAATTTCCTCAATGGCTTCTACATTACAGGGGTTACCATACACGTGGGTAGCCATAATAGCCTGAGTACGCGGGGTAATAGCCGCCTCTAGCAAGGTTGGATCAATGCACAGGGTTTCCGGATCGATATCCACGAATACCGGAACGCATCCTTCCCATACAATGCTGGAAGTGGTTGCTACGTACGAGAAGGGCGTCGTCAGCACTTCTCCCCGGATATCAAGCGCTTTCAGCGCAATTTGCAGTGCAATGGTTCCGTTGTTGACGTAGAAAAAGTGTCTTACGCCGAGGTATTCTTTCAGCAGGTTTTCCAGTTCTACCACCAGCGGCCCGGCATTGGTCAGATATACCCTGTCCCAGATTCCCTGCAAATAGCGTGTGTACTCCTCCAATGGAGGCAAAAAAGTCCGGGTTACATTAATCATGGCAGAAGAACTATACTCCATGGCACGCAAACTGCCTCTATTAGCTAGTTGGTATGCCGTGGAGTAGCAAACTGAAATACTTGGCAGTGCGCTTACGCAATTGCGCCAGCAAAGGTACGGCTATACCGGCGAAGCCTGGTATTACACATCACAATCTGCCAACTGCTGCCGATAAAGCTGATGGTAGCTGGCCGCCATCGTTTCTACGGCAAACCATGTTGCTGCCCGCTGCTGATTGTTAACCCCCATGGTCCGTAAACGAACTCGGTCGTTCAGCAGCCCAATGATCCGGTCAGCCAATCCGCCGACGTCGCCTGCGGGAGCTAATATGCTTTCATCCTGCAATATTTCTCCCAGTGCTCCCACGTCATAGCCTACTACAGGAATACGCATATTCATGGCGAAAGGCGTCACTTGGCCAAAGCTCTCTTTGTGCACCGGCGCTACAAATAGTGATAAACGCCGGTATTGGGCTGGTAGATCCGTGTAGGAAATCATGCCAGTGAATTCTACCCGATCAGCTAACCCCACTTCCATTACCCGCTGCTTATAGTAGGTATAATAATGACCACTGCCCACAATGAGAGCACGCGTCTGTGGCCGCCGAAGCAGCACTAAAATAAATGGCTCAATGGAAGCCTCATTCAGTTTATCCTGGTCCAGGCGGTAGACCATGCCAATGCACTCTTCTGGCAACTCTTCCTCTGCGGGTCTGGTGAAGAGTTGAAAGTTAGAACCAGGATATATAACCTGATTGTGCTCAGATGGAAAGCCAAAGTGCGTCTGCGCATATTGGCTCACATAAACGTAACGGTCAATTCGGGCATCCAAATAAGGTACCAGCGGATTGTTGCAGTTCTGGATAACCTTGCAGCCCGCCTCAAAAGCAGCTTCGAACATGTAGTGATACCACTTCCAGTGCGGATAGCCTGCCTGCCAGTTTCCCCAGTAATGCACGTGCACGATGTCGGGGCGGAAACGGGAGTACATCTCCTTCAGTGGTTTGGTATTGTTCAGATGCGGAAATTCAGTAACAGGTACGCCGGTATAGCTACGCCACCCCCAGTCGTTGTGTGTTACAATCTCATGCTCAAAGTCGTGCCCGGTTCCTTCTATTATGTCCACAACGAGCTGCTGCGAGCCGCCGGTAGTAAACGAAGGAATGACGTGAAGCACCCGCGGCCGCTTGGCCTGAGCAGGTGGCTGCACAGTAATGAGGTAAGGCTTGAAATGAGGGTCTTTCCGCAACATAGCGGTGCGCCGATGCGCCGCCATATCCTTAAGGTATTGGTGGTATAGTTGTCGGGCAATGCGCGCTACGCTCGCGCTACCATAGCTTAGCAGATTCCTGAATGATTTGCGGGCACCTAAGTGCGTTTCTAATTCGTTCTGCAGCTGTTGTATCTTCCAACGCGCAGCGGTTAACTCTTCCTGCAGAAACTTGTTTTCCTCCTGATTCGAGTTCATAATCGCCCTATGTTGTGGATTTTATTCTGGCTCCGGTTACCACAGGGTGCTTGCTGCAGTAGCACAGAAAGGATGAAGTGCAACTGTTTTCCGCACTTCATGCAGCCACGTTTTATCGGCACCGGTTCCTATGAATTACCTGCCAGCGCCCGGGCAGTAGCTTCCAGGTACTGGTGGCCCCAGCGTTGGCAGGGTTCCAGGTGGTTGCCCTCGGCCCACTCATTCCAGGCATTGATGAAAATGAAGTTCTCTTCCGCCGAATAGGGTACAAAACGCTGTACCACCTCCGACAGCCACCCTTCGTACTTGGCCGGCGTAGAATCAGTGATAACAGTAGCTAACGCTTTGCGCCGAGCACAATTATCCCAGGCTGGTGTTACGCCGGGGTACATTTTGTACGATGGCGCCGGCTTTACCAGCATGTTACGTACCATTTGACCGTAATCATACACCCAATCGGTCACGTAAGGAGACTCCCGAATGCGCAGCTTGCGCAAAGCCCGCCGCGAGAAGCTCCCGAACTGCCGTAACGGCAGATTCCCCCAATCGGGCTGAAACTCCACCGCCGCATCGAAACCCAGTTCGTGCGGATTCACGCCCCGTTGAAAGCTCTCCATCCGCAGCAGGTAGAGTTCACCAATGCCGAGCCGCTGCGCCTCTGCCCGCCACGTGTCCGTGGTCTGCTTGATGTCGGGAAAGTGCTCCGAGCGGTAGACAATAAAGACGGGTTTGCCATCGACGCGAATGTAGCGCGGATCGGCAAAGGCCGGAGCCAGGGCCCGCAGGTGGTCCAGATCGTCCTGCTCGCTGTACTCCTGCTTGAGCAGCACTTCCTGCTCCATGCCGTCCCAGCGCCGCGTCCAGTTCTCGTTGGCCCAGCACAGGCAGAAAGGAAAATCCGGCTGGCCCGAGCGCAACACCTCTTCGAACGGGCGCTCGAGAATGCGCCGGCCGTTGAACCAGTAATGGTAATAACAAAAGCCCGAAATGCCGTACTGCCGCGCCAGCTCCGCCTGCTGAGCCCGGGTTTCGGCCAACCGCAGGTCGTAGAAGCCCAGGTCGGCCGGCAACTGGGGCTGGTAGTGGCCCGGAAAACGCGGCCGGGCCTTGGCTACGTTCGTCCACTCCGTGAAGCCCTTGCCCCACCACGCATCGTTCTCCGCCACCGGATGAAACTGCGGCAGATAAATCGCCAACGCTCGCAACGCCGGATGAATCTGTAGTGCGTTTTCCGCCATTCCGTGTCTTACTTAGGTAAACCAGTACGGCCTGCCAGGGCGCGGGCGGTAGCTTCCAGGTATTGGTGCCCCCAGCGTTGGCAGGGTTCTAGGTGGTTACCCTCGGCCCACTCGTTCCAGGCATTGATGAAAATGAAGTTCTCCTCCGCCGAATAGGGCACAAAACGCTCGACGATGCCCGATAGCCACTCCTCATACTTGGCTGGCGTGGCATTGTAAAAGATAACTGCCTCTTGCTTGCGCCGGGCGCTGTTATCCCAGGCCGGCGTAAGGCCCGGATAACGCTTATACTCCGGGGAAGGGCGGGTACGCATCTTGTCCGCCAGACTGTTGTAGTCCAGTACGAAGTCGTGGATATAGGGCGATTTGCGCACTTTCAACCGGTGCAGCAATCGGTGTTGCAATTCTCCGTAGTGCGGGGCTGCATTGCCAAACCAGTCAGGGTGGAATTCAACCGACGCATCGAAGCCCAACTCGTGAGGATTTGGATGCGGAGCCCAGCTCTCCATCCGCAGCAGGTAGAGTTCACCAATGCCGAGCCGCTGCGCCTCTGCCCGCCACGTGTCCGTGGTCTGCTTGATGTCGGGCATCAGGTGGGTGCGGTAGATAATAAAGACGGGTTTGCCATCGACGCGAATGTAGCGCGGATCGGCAAAGGCCGGAGCCAGGGCCCGCAGGTGGTCCAGATCGTCCTGCTCGCTGTACTCCTGCTTGAGCAGCACTTCCTGCTCCATGCCGTCCCAGCGCCGCGTCCAGTTCTCGTTGGCCCAGCACAGGCAGAAAGGAAAATCCGGCTGGCCCGAGCGCAACACCTCTTCGAACGGGCGCTCGAGAATGCGCCGGCCGTTGAACCAGTAATGGTAATAACAAAAGCCCGAAATGCCGTACTGCCGCGCCAGCTCCGCCTGCTGAGCCCGGGTTTCGGCCAACCGCAGGTCGTAGAAGCCCAGGTCGGCCGGCAACTGGGGCTGGTAGTGGCCCGGAAAACGCGGCCGGGCCTTGGCTACGTTCGTCCACTCCGTGAAGCCCTTGCCCCACCACGCATCGTTCTCCGCCACCGGATGAAACTGCGGCAGATAAATCGCCAACGCTCGCAACGCCGGATGAAGCGTCGTTGAGCTATTCTTATCTACGGAAGAAATAGGTGTCTGCACGAAACGAGTTATTACTTACCGGAAGAATCTTTTTTCAGAAATCGTAGCGGAGCTGTGACTAAACGCCCAATACGATAGGTATGAGAGTCATAAATTGACTGAATCTGCTCCTGCAACTTCAGCTCCCTTTTCTGTTCGTTTTGCCAGGCAATTGCCCAAGGCGATGCAGGAGCATCTTTGCGCCGGAAAACGGATGGGGCCACTGGTTGCAACTCTGCGTCACTGGCAATACAAATATTGTAGTACCACTTTTTCAGCCCTACATTCGATTCAACGCTATCAAAATCACCGGTATACTCTACTAATGCGCCCACCTCGTCCTCTACCGTTAGCACAGAGGCCTCCAGGTAACGCTGATACAGCATTTTATAGTGGCCAAAATATTTCTCAATTAGAGTCCGGAATTCTACCAGATTCAATTCCTTCACATGGAAAGGATTATCCGGATCTAATTCTTGATAAGTAGACTTTTCAGGTGAAGACATAATTAATAGGCCTTTCGGCCGCAACACGCGTTTAATTTCCAGAAACATTTCATCGTGCAAGTGATGATGCTCTAGGGTTTCAAAGCTAACTATTACGTCAATTGAAGCATCCGGCAGCGGCATTGCAGAAGCAGAACCCTGGCGAAAAGTTAAATTGCTGCGTTTGTATTTACTATTTGAAAAATCGACTGCTTCCTGGGCGATATCAACACCCACTACTGAGCGCGCAACCTGAGCCAGTAAGTTAGAGCCATAGCCTTCTCCCGAGGCAATATCCAGAACATCTAATCCAACTGCCAATTCGCGGGCTCTGGCATAGCGATGCAGATGATCCAGCGAAGCTTCATGATTGATTAGTTCCGTGACTAGGCGCTCACCGGTCCAAGACAATTTATTTTCTGAATTATTCATCTCAGAAGAAAGAAGTGTTCGATTATTCTTCTACTACTGCGTCCCACTGAAGAAGCGGCCGGACTACTCCTGGAAAAGATCCTGTATAATAGCCGCGCGCTGAATCGCCTGTTATCGGGTCAATCACGGTGAATGACACTGCATTTTCCTCATGCAGCCATACCTCAAATGGCTCGTATTTCATAATGGCCACTCCAACCGTCAGCAAGCCTTCTGCCAATAAATCTCCTGGAATCCAGACCGTAGTTGTGTAAACTCCTGTGGCAACCGCAATTTGTTTATTGGCTTGTTCAACATCATGAGAGCTAATCAGATGTACCCCATGGTGGTTATAGATATTGACACCATGCGTAAAACGTTGCCCGGGCTTTAGCACTTTATATGTAAATGAAATACCTATTTTCCGCTTAATATCTATTCTTTCTACTATGTCATGTCCTTCATTAATTATTGAAACAGATAATAATCGAATAATGTCATTTCCAGGGGAGTCATTATCATCAGACCAGGACATCGTACCGCGCGAGCCGAAGTTTTTTTGAACGTAGCTCCCAATAATAGTGTCGGTATCTGCTATTTTTTCTACCCGGCCCTGAGCTAACAGCACGCTTCTATCACATAGCCTGTTCAGGGCCTCCATATTATGGCTCACGAACAGTACTGTGCGGCCGTCATTCACGCTCACATGCTTCATCCGGCCCAGGCATTTCTTCTGGAACTCAGCATCTCCTACCGCCAGCACTTCATCCACTATCAGGATTTCCGGCTCTAGGAAGGCGGCCACGGCGAAGGCCAAGCGAACGTACATGCCACTGCTATATCGTTTTACAGGGGTATCGATGTAGCGCTCCACCCCCGAGAAATCGACTATCTCATCGAATTTACTTCGAATTTCGGCCTTCGTCATGCCCAGAATAGCGCCGTTCAGGAAGATATTCTCCCTCCCCGTCAGTTCCGGGTGAAAACCGGTACCCACTTCCAGTAAGGAAGCAATACGCCCTTTCACCTTTATTCGGCCGGTAGTAGGGGCCGTTACCTTCGACAGGATTTTGAGCAGGGTTGACTTACCGGCGCCGTTCCGACCAATAATACCCAGCACTTCGCCCTGTTTCACATCGAAGCTAACATCCTTTAGTGACCAGACGTAGTCGCTGCTACCTTTTGTGGCGCGGTCATTGGTTTCTCCAATTTTGGCAAATGGGTCTTCTTTCCCACGTAGTCGGGCCCAGGCCCGGTTCAAATCGTGGCTCAGCGTGCCCGTACCAATCTCCCCCAGGCGGTACAATTTCCCCAGGTTCTCTACTCGAATTGCAATGTTGCTCATGCGCGCTGAAATGTCACGGATTTTGTTGCCTGGCTTATACCGTATCCGTAAAGCTTTTCTGCACCTTATTGAAAACAACTGTTCCAATGAGTAGCAACACCAGGGTGACCCCGGCACTGTACCCCAAATAGGCCCAACTAAACTGCCCAGTCCCTAGGAAGCCCAACCGAAAAGTTTCCACAATTGCGTTCAGCGGATTTGCCAGGATAACCCACCTAAACGAGGACGGCAGCGAATCAAGCTTAGCCAATTCATACACGACGGGTGTTGCATACATTAGCAATTGCACGCCAAAAGTCAGCAACATAGCCAAATCCCGATATTTGGTGGTCAGGGCACTGAATATCATTCCCAGCCCCAAGGCC
The DNA here is from genome assembly GCF_013377905.1 of Hymenobacter terrestris. Taxonomy (GTDB): domain Bacteria; phylum Bacteroidota; class Bacteroidia; order Cytophagales; family Hymenobacteraceae; genus Hymenobacter; species Hymenobacter terrestris. The sequence goes on along the minus strand of NZ_JABKAV010000047.1, from coordinate 3,670 downwards.
AGCAACCCCATTAGCACAACCAGTACCGGCACCAGTAACAAGTAGCCGTTGGGATGTATCGTATCGGTAGTGAGCAGAAAGTATAGCCACACCACTAAAAAGAGGCTCAATTGTATAGCAAACCGAACGAGGTTTGACAAAACAATAGATAACGGCATGGTGAGACGCGGGAAATACACTTTCCCAAATATTGCGGCATTGGTGGTAAACACCGTAGCAGTAGCCGTGAGGGATTGGGCAAAGTAGTTCCAAATGGTTACGCCGGCAAGGTAAAACGCCAGCGAGGGAACTCCTCCAGTGCCTAGGTTAGCAATTCCGTCGAACACTATCATGAAGGTGATAGCAGTAAGCAGGGGCTGAATGAAGAACCAGATGGGCCCTAGAATAGTCTGCTTATAGGTGGACACAAAGTCCCGACGCACGAAGAGCAGCACAAGGTCGCGGTAGCGCCATACTTCCCGTAGTCCCAGATCGAGCAGGTTAGACCTGGATTGAATAACTTCCGTCCATTGCTCTTCAGCAAGGGGAAGATGTGACAGGTGCTCACCTGTTATGGGTTGGGGTTGCGTCGTTTGCACACAAGTTTGTTTAGAGTCAATCAATACCCATAGGTATTGTCTCTTATTACTGGCAGCAGAGTAAGAAATGCCTTGCAAAGATAGACAAACACAGCAGGAGTCTATCCAGCGCTTTTTCAGAGCAAAATAGTCTTATACACCAATCTTACACCTGAGTACAGTTTAGTGCATATCAGCATCTGTTTCCTTCTTCGCACAACTCTGTTACAGTGGTCCAAGCGTTTTTGGCCAGCTCCAGCAGAAAACACCTAGTAGAGCAATTTAGCTATCCGACAACTCCCCTTTCATCAAGTCGGCCAACTTAAAAGTAGCAGCAGCCGAGTTACGAGTAGGCTGATAATTAGCTAACATGTATTTCTGGTATTTTCTAGCGATGTAAAAATCACTCTCGTATTTCTGCGCATTCTTCCTCCATTGTTCAGAACGCAAAAGAGCGATTAGCTTATTTGTGTAAATATTGGCAACAGATATAATATTGTAGGCGAATAAGCCCTGCCTATGATATCGTTTATAAATCAGCAGCATTTTAGACAGGGCATGTTGATTAGCTGTTTTATTTTGATTGATTGGCGCACCATTAGATCCACCCTCCAAATGCACAATACTTACCTGCGGCAAATACATAATGTCATAGCCCGCATTGGAAATTCTATAGCACCAGTCAAGTTCTTCGTAGTACATGAAGAAGTCATTATCGAATGAGCCAACTTCCTCTATTACACTTCTCCGACAGAACATGAAAGCACCTAAAACAGCTTCCGTTTTATGTTCTTTTTCGTGTTGCTCCAAAATATGTGGCAAGTTCTTGAAAGGAGTCATACCCATCTTATGGAGCAGCTTTCCCACAAAAACATTATCCAGCAACGAGGAAAATATTCCTACCCTATAGTTAAACGATGAGAGTTGCAGGCTTTGGTCAATATACAGCAGCCTGCAACCAACCAAAGCAACACGCTTATGAGACACATCATCCAAGTAAGCTACGCAGTGCCGTAATGCTTCTGCATTTACAAGTGTGTCAGAGTTCAGGAACAAGATATACTCACCATCAGAAACATCATAGCCGAGATTATTCCCCCTGGCAAATCCTACGTTCCCACCAGCTTCTACCAGCCTAATTGAACTGAATTTCTCAACAAAAAGTGAGGCAGGGCATTCTGTTGAAGCATTGTCAACAAGGATTATTTCGTAGGAGAATGGAAGCTCACAGGCAATAATTGAGCTTATACAGCCACACGTAACCTGGAAGGTATTGTAGTTGACTATGATGATGGAAAGCTTCATTTTTTGGTTGCTCGAGGTATTAATTATCTGCCATCAGTTGCTCGTAAGAGCATTCTCTTACTATCACACCTTTATCAAGCTCCAGTATTCGGTCGCAATTTTGCAAAGCACTGAAGCGGTGAGCAATGATAAACATAGTAATATTCGAGTTTGAAATTTTCTTTATGGCCTCACTAATTTCTTGTTCTGTCTTGGAATCCAGAGCACTGGTAGCCTCATCCATCACCAGAATCTGCATGTCTTTATAAAGCGCCCGAGCAATTCCAATCCTTTGACGCTGCCCGCCAGAGAGGAAAGCACCACTTTCACCAATATGAGTATCTGCGCCTATTGGCAAGGATTCTACAAATTCCTGTATCGACGCTTGATCCATAGCGTAATCAACTTGCTTGAGGTCAGGGTTACTATCTCTAAGCGTAATATTATTGAGTATTGTATCTGCCATTAAAAACGTATTCTGTTTGACATATCCAATAGTTTTATACCAAGCCGCTATATTATTACTATTGAGAGACACACCATCTACTAATATAGAACCTGACTGCTCTTCAAATATTCTAAGCAAAATATTCATAAGCGTAGTTTTACCGGAGCCTGAGCTACCAATAATCCCGATCTTTTCTCCCTTTTTTACTTTAAAGCTCAGATTGTTGATGACAGGGGAATCCATACCTTGGAAGGAGAAACTTATATTTTTAAACTCTATGCCATCATTAAAGTTAATAGAATCATTATTCTCCTCAATTCGTATTAAATTAATACCTCTATATTTTTCAAGATTATATATTACCGTGATATGTTGTTTCATTGCCACGCTAGATGTTATCAATCTATTTATTGAAGGCATTACACGATAAGCAACTGCAGCAAATATTCCTATATTTAATATAAAACTATTATCGTTCTTTTCAACCACAACTGAATATATGAAAATAATTACAATTGCAAGAATTGCAATTATTTCAATTATTCTACCAGGAAGAAGAGAAAACATATAGGATTTTGCTTCCAAGCTTTGTATTTCACTCTCTCCGTCAATCAGTATTTTCTTAAACCGCTTCTGCTTCCCTGCTATCTTAATTTCTACCATTCCTGCAAATAAATTTGCAAGTGAAGTATAAGAAATTGGTCTAAGCACATCTATGCGCGCACCTATTTTCTGAGCCATACTACGCACAGGCAAATACGAAAGTGCTATGGCAGGAAAAATCACAATCATTGTAATAAGAAACAAGCCTGGATTATACAGTATCATTCCCAGTATCACAATAACGATTATAAATACCTCGGAGAAAAACAAAAATAATTGCCGTATTACACCGTTAACAAATGCCACGGGCACTGCTAAGATATTATTTACCAATGAAGATGTCTCTAATCGGCTAAACATATCATAAGGCAGATATTGATATTTATCGTACTGAGAGTCAACGATTTTTACGGCTAATTTTTCAGTAAATTTTACTTGAACTAAATTTACCATCAAAACAAACGCATTTTTAATAATAAAAAAAATAACCAATGTCGCACATATAAATAAAACAAATTTTTGATGAGATTCGAATCCGATATAATCATATATACTGCCAAAAAACCAACTCTCTTTCACCTTATTTGGATCTGACGCAGTTAGTATAACTGGCACGAGAGATGCAATACCAAAAATCTCAACTAGAGACGATGATATTAACAAAATAAAAATAAATGATGCTTTCTTTTTTTCTTTTGAAGAAAGATAAAAAAATACACTTTTCAGAGAAACGCCAATAATTCCTTTTTGCAGAAAATCTTTCATTTACTTCTTTTAA
>NZ_JABKAV010000046.1 GCF_013377905.1 Hymenobacter terrestris | reverse complement strand
ACAGGCGCTGGAGCAGGCCCTACACCAAGCCATCAATTGGATTACGAGTCAGGATGCACGCAACTGGTTTGACCACTGCGGCTACCACACCCAAGCCCCACAATAATGGGTCACATCGTTCACGAAACCGCTATAGGTACGCAACAAACCTTCGGAAAGCAAGCCAAATCGGGTATGCTTCCCGAAGGTTTGTTGCGTACTTCTGAGTTATCAAGCGGGAGCCGAAGCAGGTAAGTAGGCCAAATCAAGCGGCTAAAGGCGCATTTACTTCGGCTCCGAAAACCGCGGGTCAGTTATGAACTCCTCATCGGTCAGCGTTTTCAAAAAGGCTACGATTTGACGTTTCTCCTGGGCCGTTAGCTCCAGGTGGGGGCTGATTTGGAGGGGGTCGTTGGTGGTGTTGAGCATCAGCGGGTCGAGGTTGGGGCTGCTGAACTGCTCGTGCTCGTTATATTCGCCGCGTTATGGCGGCTTTTGTGGCGTTTATTCTTCTGCTAATGACCGGGGCCACGGTGCCCGTAAACCGGCATTTCCGACAGACGCCGGACGGCATCCCGATTTTCGTAGTGTCGAACGGTGCCCACACCGATTTGGTGCTGCCCCTCCACGACCCGCAAACCGGCCACGACTGGCTGCGCGAACTCAGTCAGCCAGAACTCACGGCCCGCTTCAGCCGCTACCGCTACGTAGGGTTTGGCTGGGGTAATGAAGGATTTTTTCTGGGTTCAATGGGCGGACGCACGCCTGGGCCGGGCGCCATGCTACGAGCCCTGCTGCCTTCTAAAACCCTGGTACACGCCAGTTTCTACCGCGCCGCGCCCGACTCAGGCGCCCTGGTGGTGCCGCTGCGAGTATCGGCAGCGCAGTATGGGCGGCTGGTGGCGCATGTGCAGGCCACGCTGGCCGCGCCCGACTCGTTGGGCCGCCAGCCGTTGCTCCAAGCGGGCGGTTACGGCGCCGCCGATTTTTTCTTCCGCGCCCGGGGCCGCTACCATGCCCTGCGCACCTGTAACGACTGGACCACCCGCGGCCTGCGCCGGGCCGGGATAAGGGTGCCGCTTAAGTCGCCGCTGGCCGCTCCGGTGCTACACCACGCTCGGCAAACAAGCCGAAAAACACGATGAATACCACGTATTTGCCGATTAAAGTAAATTATCCTGCTAAAATTATATTTTGTCCTTGATGAAGCCGTAACTTGCACCTGCAAATACTCGCTTATAAGCGGAGTTATACCGTTTATAGTGAGGACCGGAAGATGTTGGATGTACAGCGCGAAGAATTACCCCAGGCTTACCTGCTTATCCCTTCTTGTGCAGCCACTAGCACCACCGACAACGTGGTACTGGCCCGCGCCCTGCACCGTGCCAGCCGCGCCGACAAGCCAGCCGTAGTGATTGACCTGAGCCTGCTGGATATGCTTAGCAACGACGCAATCGATCTGCTATTAGCCTATTCCTTCGTGCTGCGGGCTCAGTCGCGCCAACTCATTCTGTGCCACACCCCCCAGGCCAGCCGCCACCGCTTCCAGTGCCTCGACCCCGACTCGCAGCCGCTACTGGTTGCCTCGGTACTCGATGCCATGCAGGAAATCGAATTTGAGTCCTCTCGCAAGAGCTGATTTGGGGCCGGCGCGGAAGAATCGGGGAAAGTCCGGCGGAAAGCACGAATTTTGCGGCCATACCACCGCATTCCGATTTCTTCGCCCCTCCCGATGAGCGCCCAAAAACCCAGCATCCCACAAGGCACCCGCGACTTTGGCCCGGCCGTGGTGGCCCGCCGCAACTACATTTTCGGCGTAATCCGCCGCGTGTTCGAGAAGTTCGCCTACGCTCCGCTCGAAACTCCAACCCTGGAAAACCTGAGCGTACTCACCGGCAAGTACGGCGACGAAGGTGACCAGCTGCTGTTCAAGGTGCTCAACTCGGGCAACTTTCTTAAAAAGCAGAAGGGCGAGGTTATCAAAGAGCAAGTAACGCCCGAAGACCTGCTGGCCGGCCCGCGGGCGGTGCTGCCCAAAATTGCTGAAAAAGGCCTGCGTTACGACCTCACGGTGCCCTTCGCCCGGTACGTAGTGATGAACAAGGGCACCTTGGTGTTCCCCTTCAAGCGCTACCAGATTCAGCCGGTGTGGCGTGCCGACCGGCCCCAGCGCGGCCGTTACCGCGAGTTTTACCAGTGCGACGCCGACGTGGTGGGCACCGACTCGCTGCTTTGCGAAGCCGAAATTGTGCTTATGATGAGCGAGGCCCTCACCACGCTAGGGCTCACCGACCACACCATCAAAATAAACCACCGCCGGGTGTTGGGCGCGTTCTACCAGGCCCTGGGCGGCGAGGGCACCGAAGTCGACCTGTTCACGGCCATCGACAAGCTCGATAAAATTGGCCGCGAGGGCGTAGAAAAGGAGCTGGTCGAGCGCGGCTTTTCGGCTGAAGCCATTGAAAAGCTGTTCGACCTGCTGAATGTGGAAGGCTCATTCGAGGAGAAGCTGGAGCGGCTGCTGGCCGCTTTTGTAACGGCCGCCGTAGAGCCCGACACCCCTGGCGCCGACGGCTTCAAGGGCCTGCAGGACCTATGCCAGGTACTTGACTACCTGCGCGGCTTCGGCTTCGAAAAGTGGGACAACCTGGAATTCGACGTGACGCTGGCCCGCGGCCTGAGTTACTACACGGGCTGCATCTTCGAAATCAAGATCAACAACGTGAACATGGGCAGCGTGAGCGGCGGCGGCCGCTACGACAACCTCACCGGCGCTTTCGGGCTGCCGGGCGTGTCGGGTGTGGGCTTCTCGTTCGGCGTCGACCGCCTCTACGATTGCCTGGAGGAGCTAAACCTGTTCCCGGAGGCCGTCAACAGCACCTCGCGCTGCCTGCTGGCCAATTTCGATGCCGAAAGCGAAATAGCGGTACTGCCCGTACTGGCCCGCCTGCGGGCAACAGGCATTGCCGCCGAACTGTACCCCGAACCGGGCAAGTTGGGCCGGCAGTTCAAGTACGCCGATGGCAAAGGCATTCCGTACGTACTGCTACAGGGCCCCGAGGAGCGCGCCGCCGGCCTATTCAAACTGAAAACAATGGCTACCGGCCAGGAGCAGACGCTGACACTGGAACAGGTATTAACAGAACTGGAAGCGGTTAGGGGTTAAGCTTTGGAGGTCGGTGTAGGGGCGGGGACAAGCCCCGCCCCTACACCGACCTCCTACTGGTAGGCGACCACCGGAAACTACATCTGTACGTTGAGGGCCTGCCGAACTTCGGGCCAGCTTAGCTCGCCGGCCACATAGCGGCTATAGAGCTGCTTGGCGTAGGGTGTAGCCTTGGTACGCAGGCTGGGAATAGCATCCTGCAGACGCATCAGCACGGTGCGGCGCTGGGAAGGCGTTTGGGCGCCGGGTCCGAACTTCGGGTTGTATTCCATGTCGTAATGAAATAAAGATCAGTGCGATACTTCAAATATCGAAAACTCGCTATTTGGAAGCAAGCGCAAAAAATACGGATTTCACTAAGCACGACTCCGTATTTATACCCATCGCTCCAGCTACTGGTAGAATTGGTTAGCAGCGTGTTTGCCGGAACTGATGAAGCTGCTGCAGGTGCAGCCTTTGAGCCGTTACAGACAGCGTAGGCTTATTCTGTACTTTTGAAGCTCCTGCCCTCCTTCCCTACCCTATGGCCGCCGACTACGAACTCACCCCTTCCGCTTCCCTCGATTTAACGACCATCGACGAGTTGTTGCGCACTCGGGCCCGGGTGGTGCTCAGCGCCGAAGCCCGCCAGCGCCTCGAAGCCGGCCACCGCTATCTGCACCAGCGTCTGGAGCGCGACCCTAATACGGCCGTGTACGGCATCAATACCGGTTTTGGGGCGCTGTGCGGGCAGGCTATTCCGGCCGCGCAGCGCCAGCAGCTGCAAACGAATCTGCTGATGTCGCACGCCTGCGGCACGGGGCCCGAGGTGCCGGCCGAACTGGTGCGGCTGATGCTGCTGCTGAAAGCCCAGAGCTTGTGCTACGGCCACAGCGGCGTACAGGTGGTCACCGTGCAGCGCCTGCTCGATTTCTACAACCGCGGCATGCTGCCGGTGGTGTACGAGCAGGGCAGCCTGGGCGCCAGCGGCGACCTGGCCCCACTGGCCCACCTCTGCCTGCCGCTGCTGGCCATGGGTGAAGTCAATTACGAAGGCTATCGCCTGGCCGCCGCCGATGCCTTGAGCCTGTTCAGCTGGGAGCCGATTGTACTGGGGGCCAAAGAAGGGCTGGCCCTGCTCAACGGCACCCAGTTTATGCTGGCTTACTCCGTCCACGGGCTGCTGCGGGCCCGCCGGCTGGCTGCCGCCGCCGACGTTATCGGGGCCCTCTCGCTGGAGGGGTTCGATGGGCTGCGCGAACCGTTTGATGAGCGCCTGCACCGCCTGCGCCCCCACCCCGGGCAGTTGCTGGTGGCCGAGCGTCTGCGGGGCCTGCTGGCCGGCAGCGAGCTGCAGCAGCAGCCCAAAACCGCCGTTCAGGACCCCTACTCGCTGCGCTGCATGCCGCAGGTACACGGCGCCTCCCGCGATGCGCTGGCGTACATAACCCGCACCACTGAAATCGAGTGCAACGCCGTAACCGACAACCCCACCATTTTCCCCGAGGATGATGCTATTCTGAGCGGGGGCAACTTCCACGGCCAGCCGCTGGCTCTGGGGCTGGATATGCTGGCCATTGCCGTGGCCGAGCTGGGCAGCATCTCGCAGCAGCGCACGGCCCAGCTCATCAGCGGGCAGCGGGGGCTACCGCCGTTTCTGGTGGCCGAGCCGGGCCTCAACTCGGGCCTGATGATGCCGCAGTATGCCGCTGCCGGCCTCGTGAGCCAGAACAAGCAGCTATGCACGCCAGCCTCGGTGGATAGCCTGGTGAGCAGCAACGGCCAGGAAGACCACGTGAGCATGGGCGCCAACGCCGCCACCAAGGCCCTGCGCGTAGTCGTCAATGTAGAGCAGCTGCTGGGCATCGAGTTGCTGAACGCGGCCCAGGCCCTGGAGTTCCGCCGCCCTGGCCGCAGCTCGGCCCCACTGGAGGCGCTGGTGGCGGCCTTTCGCGAAAAGGTGCCCTTCGTAGCCCACGACCGGATCCTGTACCCCGACCTGGCCGCCGCCGCCGACTTCGTGCGCACGTACACTTGGGAGTAAAGCCAGGCGCTGCATCTCCACATGCAGTGCTTGAGGGGCGGCTTCACTGCAAGTTGCTTTTTACGTTTCTTAGGGAAAAGATTTTAGCACTTGTGGCGTTAATCTGGTCGTGATAAGAAATGCACTCCTATTCTGGGTTTTGCTGCTAGCCAACTTTTTAGTCGGCTCAGTAGCGCGCGCCCAGGCACCTTGTGTGTCGCAGACCGGGACCGATGCCCGGTTTGAGGCCTATGACGCCGCTACCGGCCAGCTGTTGCCTAGGCTATTGTGCGTCGGTCGGCCGGTACGACTGCGCGACACAAGCGGTAAAAACCTCGACCCGGCCCAGATTTACTACCGCCAGGGTACTACCACGCTCTGCACCGGCTTCACCGATACCACCACCACGTTCACCCCCACCCTAGCAGGACCGCTGGTTATCACCCAGAATACACAGGGCCAACCAGGAGTCAGTCAGGGCATCATCTTTTCCAAGACTTACGAAGTATTGGAAGCATCGCCACCCACTTTTGAGGTCAGCGTCTGCTCGCCGGGGCTGGTGCAGGTAACGGTTACCGATGCCAGCTACCCCAACTATTTGGTGCAGGTGGGCACCGGGCCGCGGGTTCCGGCAACGCGCGGCGTGGCGGTAAGCTATCCGGTGCCGGTCGGCAGCGGCCCCAATACGGTTACGGTATCGGGCCGTAGTGCCCAGGCCGGGCTATGCGAGGGTACCAGCACCAAACCCTTTACCCCCCTACCCGCCCCCAAAGCGCCGATACTGCGGCGGCTTACACTGCCTCTGCCTGGCACCGTGCAACTGGAGTTTGAGGCGCTGCAACCAGAATACCGCTATCAGCTGCAGGTAGCCGATGCCAACACCCCGGGCGGTTACCGCAGCCTGACAGTCATTGCCAGTAATACGGCCAGCTTTACGCTACCCGCGGCCCCACTGCCAGGTTGCTACCGGCTGCTGCTCCAGGACCAGTGCCAGCCACCGGTTTTAAGCCTGCCTTCCAACGAAATCTGCTCGGTGCAGCTAACCGGCGCGGCTACCAACGGCCGCAATCAGCTCAGCTGGACCAGCGCCGGCAGCGGCACCTACACGCTCACCCGCACCGAGGGCAGCACCAGCGTGGTACTGCCGCTACCGCCCGGCGCCACCAGCTACGACGATGCGGCCGTGAGCTGCGGCACTACCTACCGCTACCAGCTTAGCCTGAGCAGCGGGCCGGCCATATCGGTTTCCAACGAAATCAGCCTGACTGCCCTTTCTACTACGCCACCGACCCGGCCGCGGCTGTGGGCCGGCTTCAACCTGCGCAACCAGGTAGAGTTGCGGGCCGAGGTGCCGGGTGTAGCCGTCGGCGGCCAACTTAGCTACCAGCGCAACGGCGCGCCGCTGGCCGTCACGCCCGCCCGCCGCCTGCTCGATACGCTGGTTACGCCCGATCCGGTCATGCCGCTGTGCTACACGGTCGAGTTTCAGGATGCGTGCGGCAACCGCGCCCCTGCTGGTTCAGGCATATGCGTGGTGCAGCTGAAGGCCGAAGCCGCCAGCTCCAACGGCCCCGAAATTCGCCTAACCTGGTCGGCCCTGACGGCCACGGGGCCCGGCCCGGCCGCGCCGGTAAGCTACCAGGTGCTGGGGCTGGCATCCGACAACACGTTGGTTTCCAGCGTAGCGGTAGGCAGCAGTCTTACTTACCTCGATCTGCAGCCCGACCCCAACCGGCAAACTGTGCGCTACCGCATTGAGGCCCGTGGCGCCGGGCTGACGGAGCCTTCGTACTCCAACGTGGCCGAAGTGGCGCGCCCAGTGAAGCTGGTGCTGCCTACCGCCTTCACACCCAACGGCGACGGCCTAAACGATGTGCTGGAGCTCAAAGGCCGCTTCCTCGACAACTTCCGCTTCACCATCATCGACCGCAACGGCCAAACTGTATTCCAGACCACCGACCGCACCCGCAGTTGGGACGGCCGCATTAAGGGGGCTGCGCCGGTGCCGGGCGCTTATGCCTGGCAGTTCGAGGCCCTCGACCAGCAGGGCCGAGCCGTGAAGCAGTACGGTACCATCACTATTCTGCGCTGATGGAGAGCGAACCGTCCGCTTTGCGTATCGTTGAACGGAACCATGGCACAGTCAGTAATCAGCCTGTTCAACGACTCGCGAAGCGGGAGCTTCACGTTACAGCGTATCTTTGCGCTACTATTTTTCACCCTTTGAGACGACGCGACTATGTTTGATATGGCCGGAATGATGGGCAAGATGAAGGACCTGCAGGAGAAGATGAAGCAGGCCCAGGACCAGCTGCAGTATCTGACGGCCACGGCCGAATCGGGCGGCGGGCTGGTGAAGGCCACCGCCAACGGCCAGCGCCGTCTGCTCAAGCTCGAAATCGACGACAGCCTGCTCCAGCCCCAGGACCGCGACATGCTGGCCGACCTGGTAGTGGCCGCCGTGAATAAGGTAATGGATGAGGCCGCCGCTAAGGCCCAGGAAGAACTCAAAAAGACCACTTCCGGCCTCATTCCCAACATCCCCGGCATGGACCTGAGCGGTTTCGGGATGTAGTTTTTTAAGCTATTAGCGGTTAGCTGATAGCCGTAAGCTTTTTTTGAAACAGCGTTCTGCAACCGTTATCTGACTCGTCTGCCGATCCGGTGGCACTTGCCGCAAGTGCCACCGACGCTACCCCAGACACCTCGTGCGCCGATGTGGCGGTGGTCATCCTCAACTGGAACGGCCGCGACTTTCTGCGCCAGTTCCTGCCCGCCGTGCTGGCTCACTCGGCCGGGGCCGCCATATTCGTAGCCGACAATGCCTCTACCGACGATTCGGTGGCCCTCGTGCGAGCCGAGTTTCCAACGGTGCAGGTGCTGGAAAACGGCGGCAACCTGGGATTCTGCGAGGGTTATAACCACGCACTGGCCCAGCTCGGGCCCGAGTTCCGCTATTACGTGCTGCTGAACTCCGATGTGGAGGTGACACCCGGTTGGCTCGCGCCCCAACGCGAGCTACTGGAGGCCAACCCGCGCATTGCTGCCTGCCAGCCCAAAATCAGGCAGTACAGCACCGACCAGGCCACGCGCCAACTGTTCGAGTACGCTGGGGCCGGCGGGGGCTACCTCGATTCCCTGGGCTACCCCTTCTGCCGCGGCCGCCTCTTCGACACGCTCGAAACCGACACCGGCCAATACGACGATGCCCGGCCGGTAGCTTGGGCCACCGGGGCATGCCTGCTGGTGCGGGCCGAAGCCTGGCACGCGTTGGGCGGGCTGGAACCAGCCTTTTTTGCCCATATGGAGGAAATCGACTTCTGCTGGCGGCTCCAGAATGCGGGCTGGCAGGTGTGGTATCAGGGCAGCAGCACGGTGTTTCATGTGGGCGGCGGCACGCTGCATAAATCCAACCCGCGCAAAACCTACCTCAACTTCCGCAACGGCTTGGCGTTGGTGTACCTCAACACCCACCCCGCCGAGCTGCCCGCCGTGCTCATCAGCCGCGTGGCCCTCGACTGGGTGGCGGCCCTGCGCCTGTTACTGCAGGGCCAAACGGACGACTTTTGGGCCGTGCTGCGGGCGCATGGGCACTTTGTGGGCCGCTTGGGCTACTGGAACATTCGGCGGCGGCAGTTTCCGCCCCGCCGGCGCCTGCACGAGCGCGCCGGCACCTACGCCGGCAGCCTCGTATGGGCCTATTTCGCGCAGGGCAAGCACCTTTTCAGACAGCTGGAAAAGTAAGCAACGGTACACGGCCCTGGCTGCCGCGGGTTGGGGCTGAAACGCGAAAAGGCCCGGCTACCAAAGCAGCCGGGCCTCCAAAAGTCTCGGTTCTAAAACCTACAAATCCCAGACGGTGCTGCGCTGCTGGCGCATGGCGTGGCGCACGTTACGCCAGAAGGCTAGTGCAAAGTAAAGCACGATGGGCGAACCGAACGTGAAGAACGAGGCATACACGAACGAAAGCCGTACGCTGCTGCTGGAAAAGCCAACCCGGTCGCCAATAGCCTTGCAGACGCCGAAGCTCTGCTTTTCGATGAAGTCAGTTATTCGATGCATAAGGGTAATTTTAGCGGCGCAGTAAGTATTGGCTGGAGTAATATACGATGATTTCGCCCCGGTGTCAAGCACTTACGCGAGAACTGCCCGACAAGATACGTCTATCAGCTACCTTTTGTCGTTTGAGTTTAAAATTTTTCTGATCCCACGGAGTCGTTGCCTATGCCCCATCTTCCGCGCCTGCTGCCCGGTGCCACCAGCCTGCTGCTGGCCGCTGGCCTGCTGCCCGCCTGCTCGCCCCTGCCCAAAGTGCTGAAGGCCGCTCAAACCGGCCAATCGATTACCGTGGCGCCCGCCGTGTTGGAAAGCAACGGCCAGCAGGTGCGCTTCGAGGTAACGGCCAAGGTGCCCGCCAACCACCTGCGCAAGGGTGCCGCCTACAACGTGGCCCTGAGCTACCGCTACCAGAACGGCCTGCGCGAAGACACCGTGGGCAGGCTCACGTTCCTGTCGGGCGAGTTTGTGTATGACGAACAGCAGAAGAATATGCTCGTTATCCGGCGCGAATTCACCTTCCCGTATGCTCCCCAGAAAAGCCCTGGCGAGCTGCTGGCCCGCCCCGATGCCCGCCTGACCAAACCCAACGGCGCGCGCCTTAAGGGCCCGGAAATGGTGCTGGCCCGCGGCATCCTCACCACCAGCCAACTGGTAGTGCGCCAGGATTCGCTGCTGACGCTGCTGCCCGAAACCGTGAGCAACGACCGGAGCGGCACGCGGGTGCTCCCGTTTTACTTTGATGCCGGCAAGGCCGAAATCCGCAACTTCCTGGGCACCAATGTGGCGGCCCTCGAAGATTTCATCGAAGCCAACCAGCGCACCGAAAAGGTGATGATTGTGGCCGGCCACTCGCCCGATTCACTCGACCGCCACGACCCGCGCCTGCCCGACCGGCGCGTGCAGGCCCTGACTAATTACTACAAGAAGCGGGTCGATGAAGCTTCCTACCTTAATAAGGTGAGCAACATCGACTTTGAAACCGAAGCCTACCGCCGCCGCTGGGACCTGTTCCTGAGCAAGGTGCAGCAGTCGGCCCTCAAGCCGGCCCAAATCGATTCGGTAGTGCTGCTCATCAACGACTCGCCCGGCACTTTCGCCGAGAAGGAAAAGCGCCTGCATTCGCTCAGCTTCTTCGATTATCTGGAGCAGTACATCTACCCGGTACTGCGCTTCGGCACGGTATCGGTGCGCTACACGGCCCCCAAGCGCTACGATTCGGAGGTGTATCTGCTCTCGAAAAAGATTGTGGAGAAGCAGACCGAAGCCGATGCCCTCACGCCCGAGGAGTTGCGCTATTCGGCCTCGCTTACGCCCCTGCTGGCCGAAAAGCAGCGCATTTATGAAACCGCCGTGGCCAACACCGGCGCCTGGCAGGCCTACTATAACCTGGGCGCTGTGCTGCTGATGCGCTCCGAAAAGGAAACCAACCCGAAAGTAGTGCGCGCCTATCAGCGGCGGGCAGCCGTCAACTTTACGCTGGCCGCCCATCGCAACCCCACGGCCGAGCTGTTCTACCGCGTGGCCACGGCCTACCACCGCGCCAACGACCTGACTGAAGCCCGCCAGAGCTACGACTACGCCATCAAGCTGGGCGGTACACCGGCCATGCTCAGCAAGGCTTTCGCCGACAAAGCCGCCCTCGAAATCGAGATGGGCCAGCCCGACGAGGCGCTGCGCAGCCTGAGCTACAGCGACCCGCGCAGCTACCAGAACCTGATGAACCGCGCCCTCATCTATGTGCTGAAGGGCAATTACCCCGGCGCGGCTGCCATATACGAGGAGGCGCTGGCCCTGCGCCCCCAAGACCCGCTGGTGTACTACAGCCTGGCCATAACGGCCGCCCGCCAGCACAACGAGGCCGCCACGGCCCTGCACCTGCGCCGCGCCGTGGGCCTCGACCGCAGCTACGCCAACCGCGCCGTCGAGGACCTGGAGTTCCGCGAGTTCACCAAAGGCAAGCAGTTTCTGGAGGCGCTGCGGTAGGCAGTGAGGTGGGGAAGCAGTTCCGGTAAAACGACGTGAGAAATTTTATATTACCCAGTATGGAACTGACGAACTTCGCCGTCGATGGCCAGTACATTGGGCTGGAGTGGCCCAAGGGCCACGCAGATTTGCACAATAACTTCAACTTTGTGCGCCTGGAATACCAGTTGCATCCCCGGGTGGGGCTGGTGCTGGAGTGGACGAAATCGGCCGGTAGCTGGGCCAGAAAGGAGCCGTACCAAAAGCTTCGGCTGGTATTCGAGGGTGTACGCTATTTGAAAATCCGGGAGCGTGACCCGGAATACCCCTTTTCGGAGGATGACACGGTGGCTCAGATCAGCCGAACGCCACCTGAAGCCCGCGACGAGTTTGAGAATATGTACTTCAATGAAGACGCCCAGCCCCACTACGACCTTACCATAGGATTTCAAAGTGAGTGGGGTATCAAGGTAAATGCCGACACGGTGCGCCTGGAATTGGAATCCTGAACCGGTTTGCCCAACCGCGCGGCCCTTTGTAGCTTTACGGGCCGGTTTAGCGCCAGCTTTTTTCTTTTCCTGATTTTTCGATTTTTCTACCTGCTATGCGGACCATCCAATTCCGGGAAGCCCTGCGTGAAGCCATGAACGAGGAAATGCGCCGCGACGAGCGGGTGTTTCTCATGGGCGAAGAAGTTGCCGAGTACAACGGCGCTTATAAAGTAAGCCAGGGCATGCTCGACGAATTCGGGCCGGAGCGCGTGATTGATACGCCCATTGCCGAGCTGGGCTTCGCCGGTATCGGCGTGGGCGCGGCCATCAACGGCCTGCTGCCCATCATCGAGTTCATGACTTTCAACTTCTCGTTGGTAGCTATTGATCAGGTAATTAACTCGGCTGCTAAGATCTATTCGATGTCGGGCGGGCAGTACTCCTGCCCTATCGTGTTCCGTGGGCCAACCGGCAACGCCGGCATGCTTTCGAGCCAGCACTCGCAGAACTTCGAGAATTGGTTTGCCAACTGCCCCGGCCTGAAAGTGGTGATTCCTTCGACGCCCTACGACGCTAAAGGCCTGCTTAAAAGCGCCATCCGCGACCCCGATCCAGTAATTTTCATGGAGTCTGAGTTGATGTACGGCGACAAAGGCGAGGTGCCCGAGGAGGAATACCTCATTCCGATTGGTAAAGCCAACGTGGTGCGCGAAGGCACCGATGTAACCATTGTCAGCTTCGGCAAGATGATGAAAATCGCCCTCGAAGCTGCCGACCGTTTGGCCCAGGACGGCATCAATGCCGAGGTAATCGACCTGCGCTCGGTGCGCCCTATTGACTACGACACGCTGGTGGAGTCGGTGAAGAAAACCAACCGCATGGTAGTGGTGGAAGAAGCCTGGCCGCTGGCTAGCATCAGCTCGGAACTGGCCTACATGGTGCAGAACCGCGCCTTCGACTACCTCGATGCTCCCATCCGGCGCGTTACCTGCATGGATGTGCCCCTGCCCTACGCTCCGACCCTCATTGAAGCCTCGCTGCCCAACGTAGAGCGCACTCTGCAGGCGGTGAAGGATGTGCTGTACGTTAAGGGCTAATTCAAAGCATATTTTCGCTAGCAGTAAAAAGGCCCGCTTAACGCGGGCCTTTTTGCGTGGTGCCTTTTGAGCAGGGCGCACGGCCAGACGGGCGGGTTTTTACGTACCTTTTCTGGCAAGCATCCCCTTTTTCCTTACTGTCTCCTGTTTCTCTCCGCATGAACCACCGTCTGCACCTTCGCCTCGAACGTTTGGAGCGCGCTACCAACCACCTGCTGGCCACCGTGGAGGAAATGGGCAAACAAGCCACCGTTGCGCCGGGACCCGAGCAGTGGTCGGCCGTGCAGGTGGTACAGCACCTGCTAGTAGCTGAAACGGGCGTCGGGCAGTACATCGAAAAGAAGCTACGCGAAGCCGATAAGCTTCGACCGACGGGCCTAGCGGGTTTCCTGAAGTCGCGGCTGTTGCGGCTGGCACTACGGTTGCCGGGGTTGCGCTTTAAAGTACCGCGCTACCTGGCCGAGCTTACGCCCGCAGAAGTGCCCGCGCTGCCCGAGTTGCGCACTCAGTGGGAAACCACCCGCCGCCAACTAGAACGTCTGCTCAACGAATATCCAAGCAAGCTGCTGAGCCGCGCCATTTTCAAGCACCCCCGTTCGGGCATGCTTACCATCCATCAAACCCTCGATTTCATGCTCGACCATGTGCTACACCACCAAAAGCAGGTGGAGCGCATTCAGGCCAAGGTGGGCGCTGAAGGCGTGATAAAGTAAAACGACGAGTCGTCCCAGGCAAAGCATAGGATGACTCGTCGTTTTACTTTATCTCTAGCCCTACAAATCCTTGTACGACTCGTGGCGGGGCAATTCAGCCATGAGGGCGGCAATTTCGGGTGGTGGGGTGGTGAGCTTACGCGTACGCAGATCGAGCCACGCGCCTTCGACGCTGACAGTGGCGGCGGGGCGACCGTCGGGCTTATAGAGCGTGTGCACGATGTTCCAGCGGGAGCCGTCGGCGTTCAGCCCCGATAACTCGCCGCCTACCCGCAGTTGCTCGTTGATGTGTAGCTCCTTCAGAAAGCGGGTATCCTCGCGGAACAGAATTGGTCCGAGGCCAGCCTTGGCGAAGTAGGGCAGCGTGAAGCCGCTGGCCGCCAGGAACTCGATACGGTGCTGGGCGGCATAGTCGTTGTAGGCCGAGTGGCGCATGTGGCCGTTGGGGTCCATATCAGCCCAGCGGACGGTGTAGGTGCGTTCGAACATTTTATGAGGATTTGATCTGGCGGCTACGAGCTGTCAGCTTTTTATTGGTTGAATCAGGAAATGTAGGCTATTGGCTAAAATCGTCAACCATAATCGGCATGACGGTCTGGCGGCCATCCGAACTGCTTACAGCTTACATCAGCGAGAGGCGCACCAAGTACTGTTGTTGCTCGTCTTCCTCCAGAAACTCGACCTCGTAGCCGGCAGCGGTGGCACAATCCTGGAGCAGGCTGGGGTCGGCGAAAATCCAGCCGAACTCGGGCCCCTGCTCGGTTCCATACTGCATCGAGTAGGTCACCTCACCGTAGTACGAACCGTTGAGGTCGAACACCAGCGCCCCGTCCTCGTCCTCGTACATGTAGCTGATATCGGAGGAAGTAGCCAGAATCTGGCCGCCGGGGTTGAGCAGGGTTTTGGCATGGTGCAGGAACCGCTCCAGCCCTTCCAGATTGCCCGTCAGGCCCAGGCCGTTCATGAGCATGAGCAGCGTATCGAACTTTTCACCCTGCGCCAGGGCCGAATCGAACAGATCGTGGCAGGCAACTTCGCGCACGCCACGCTGCTGCATCACGGTCACCGCGCCGGGCGAAATATCCACGGCCTTCACTAAAAAATTGCGGGCCTGTAGTTCTAAAGCGTGACAGCCGGCCCCGGCGCCCAGGTCGAGCACCCGGCCCTGGCAGTGCTCCAGAGCGGTGCGCTCCAGCTCGGGCATTTCCCAGAGCGAGCGAAAAAAGTACGCGGCCGGCAACACTTCCTCGTCGGCGACGGAGCTGTGTACGGCCAGCGTGGCGCTTAGCTGGCCCTGCTGGTAGGCCTGTAGCGCATGGCCCAGGGGGTCGGGGGCCGTAGTTTCGGGAGTTGACATGGCGCAAAGATAGGCGGTGCGGCAGGTAGGAGGAGAAAAGCAAAACGTTCCGGGACCGGTTATGCCAGTTGAGCGGCGCTTAGCCTCCGCCCGCGCCGCGCCCGTACACCCACTTCACTTTTTCGCTTTTCGCCTTGACTTCACACGGTAAAGCCCATCTGCCTACCAAACTCTGTATCACCTGCGGCCGGCCTTTCGCCTACCGCAAAAAATGGCGTAACTGCTGGGACGAGGTGAAGTACTGTGGCGAAAAATGCCAGCGCAACCGCCCCAAATCAGAATCTCCGCTCCCTACTCAGGCGTAGCCAACGTATCCTTGCAGCAACGTTCTGCGTTCAGACAGGCACTCTTCCCCATCTGTAAAACCATCTGCCGCATGGCCAGCAACCTCGATTATCTTGCCCCCGAACTCAAGCCGCTTGAAGAAAAGCTCCAGGCTTATCTGGCAGCTGAAAAAGAGCTAACGCAGGCCGAAATTGCCGCCACCAGTCTCACCCAAAGTCCCCCACCGGCCCCGGCCGCAGAGCTGGGCCAGCGCCCGGCCCCCGGTAGCTTCCCGCAACCAGCCGACGAGGCAGCCAACGAGCTACAGAACCTGCGCGATGATTTAATTGCCCAGCGCCAGGAAATTATCGCCCTGCTGCCCGTGCGCGACGAGTGGGTGAAAGTAAACCTGGGCTATGGCCCCAGCCGCGTAGGGGCTTTCAGCGTACCGGCTCCCGGTACTGGCTATGAACTACGGCTAGTTATTTAGTACAAAAACTGCACGACGGACAGCTTGCCTGATACAGAAATAGCGCCGGCAACTGAAGGGATGAATCCTTTCAGTTGCCGGCGCTATTTCTGTATCAGGCAAGCTGTCCGTCGTGCAGTCGTGGAAAATATACCCCGGAAAGGTCAGGGAGTATAGAAATAAAAAAGACGTGACCAACAGCCACGTCCTTTTCCACAACCAAAACACCTAATAAACTATTCTTTCAAATCTGTTCTGTCAACTATCAGGCCAAAGCCTTTTTAACGACGGTTGATTTTGCCGAAACAGTTGTTAGGGTCTTCTGGCAACAGGAGGCAATAAGCGCACCGAAAGGTTGCAGACCCACCGCTTATTTTTTTGTAGCCACTCTCCTTTTGCTCAGAATAAATCGAATTACGCTCAGACAGAGCTATGTATGCGGGATGTCAACGGCTTACTGCTTCGTGATGCGGCTGACGATGCGTGAGTCGTTTAATTCCATTAGCAGCAGATAAACACCTGCGGCACCGGGTACCTTCACATCGGTGCGGTTGGTGCCCGGGCGGACATTTACGGCCTGCGTAAGCACAGTACGGCCCAGCAGATCGGTTACCCGCAGTGTGCCGCTGCCGCTGCTACGTGCCTCGAAACGGAAGCTAAGTTCGTCACGAAAGGGGTTGGGTGTGGCAGCAAAGCCTTCGGCGACCAGCGCAGATGGCTGAGCGGACAGCAACACGCCCAGCCGGCGGAAGTCGCGCAGCACCTGGCCCCGGATTTCACCGCTGGGGTTGGCAGCCGTGTGCAGGTTCACGTAGACACTATCGCGCCGGAACTGCAATGCCCGACGGGAGGTGAACGGGTTGGTGGCGTTGGGTGCCTCGTTGGTGGCGTTCCAGTAGGCATCGGCCCCGCTAGTGGGCGTAGTAGTATTGAAAAACGGCATCAGGTTGAACACCACCGGACCCGATTGGGTGATGAGGCCGGTGTGCAGGTGGCCCATAGTAGCCGGGCCCGAGAGTCCGCCCCAGGTCATGTTCAGGTGCACGTTCGACTGGTCGCGGTCCATTGAAACAAAGCCTGCGCCGTAGCCGCCGGTGGCCACTGGGTTGGGCCGCTCCTGCTTGCCGCTGAGCACAAAGGTATAGCCCTCGCGCGCCAGCCGGTATACCTGTCCCCGGATTTCGCCGTTGGGGTTGGCCGCCGTGGCTAGAATTATATTGGCTCCACCTGTCAGGAAAAGGTTAACGACCTGCTTACTCAAAGGAGTAAGGAAGAATGCCAGCGTATTGGGTGCATTGGCCGGTAGTGCTGTAGATGCAATAACCCCGAGCCCTGGGTTAGCAACCCCTGCATCAGCAGCAAAAATCCCTAACGCAGTAGGCGGGCCGCTCAGTCCAGTATGCGCCACAGAAAGAAATACTGTATCGAGCGTGGCATTAAGCTGAAAAACAGATACTCCTTTACCTACTGAAGCAGTGGCGGGCACTATCTGCGAGGCATCGAGCCGGGCATCATGGCTTAAAAAACGGGCCGCGCGGGTGAGTTGACTGCGGATTTCCCCGCCGGGGTTGGCGGCAGTGTGCACGTTGATGTAAATCTGTCCGGCGTTCAGGGCCGTGAGGAAGGCGGCCGTGGGCGTGATTTCGCCCTCAATTACATTACCCGTGAGGAAGGGCATCAAATCGACTATGACTGGGCCGGTAGCGCCGGCTGCGCCAGTGTGGAAGTGTGTGACGGTAACCGGACCGCTCAGACCCGAAAATACTACCCGAAACTTCAGCTTGTTCTGCTGTTGCGTTAGGTTGAATGTTCCGTAGCCAGTGGCCGGCGTACTAACGGCCGGCACTTCCTTGGCACCGGTCAGTTCAGCCGTGAATTCTTCATCTTTTTCCAGCTTTATCTGGCCCCGGATTTCGCCGCCGGGGTTGGCTGCCGTATGGATGTTGAGGTAGTACGCCCCGCGCAGGTAACGGTCGAGCCTGGCCGGGGTAATGTCAGCGCCGGTCAGGAACCCATCAATTTGGTTGCCTTTGATCATCGAGAACAGGTTCGTGACTACCGGGCCGGCCGTGCCCTCGAAGCCGTTGTGCACGTGGGCCATCGTGATGGGGCCGCTGAGGCCGGTAAACGAGCCGCTGATAAAGAGGGTGTCTTTGCCGGCGTTGAGCGTGAAGCTGGCTGTACCGCGGGCCGCAGTGGCTACGGCAGGTACCTCCTGGGCTCCGCTGAGCTGAGCGCCGAACAGCAAATGGGCGCGGAGGTGGTCGGCCTGCGCGGCGAAGGGCCGGAGCAGTACGCTCAGCAACAGGCTGAGCGTAGCGTAAGTAAAGGTTCGCAACATGCTGAATAGGTTGAAGTAAAAGAAGAATTGATAGCAGGAAACCGCTTAGCACAGCGAAGGTTATGGCCGGCATAGCAACTGGGTGCTATACTGCAGGACTTTTGCGGCCAGCCAGCACTTCGCCCCAATGGCTAAAGTCGTATTTTGCGCTCTGACAGGGGTTTTTGCGTGTACCGCAAGGCCGAAATTTTACTACTATTTTACGCTGCTGCGGCTCTATGGAAGCTCCTAACCCCGAATTCATGCGCGAAGCCATTCGCCTTTCTATTGAGAAAATGCAGGACGGCCACGGCGGACCCTTCGGCGCGGTGGTAGTGCGCAACGGCGAAATCATTGCCCGCGGCTTCAACCAGGTAACCAGCACCCACGACCCCACCTGCCACGCCGAAGTGGATGCCATCCGCAAGGCCTGCGCCTCGCTGGGCACCTTCCAGCTCACCGACTGCGACCTGTACACTAGCTGCGAACCCTGCCCCATGTGCCTGGGTGCCATTTACTGGGCCCGCCCGCGCCGCGTATTTTATGGCAACACCAAAGAGGACGCCGCTGCCATCGGCTTCGACGACCAATTCATTTACGAAGAGCTGGAAAAGCCTCTCGGCCAGCGCCACCTGCCCATGCAGCCGATGCTGCGCGACGAAGCACTGGCCGGTTTCCGCGCCTGGGAGCAGCACGAAGCCCGCACCGACTACTGAGTTTTTGGAGCTGTTAGCCGAGAGCTATTAGCTACTGGCTTTATACCAAACGAAAGCTAACAGCTGTCCGCTCTTAGCTCTTAGCTTGCAAAATGAGGTTTCTCTCCCTGCTGCTGCGCATTTTAGCTGTCCTCGCGCTGGGGCTGCTGCTGCTGGCGGGAGCGGGGCTGTGGGCGCTGCAGTCGGATTGGGGGCACCAGCGAGTAACGAAGCTGGTGCGCCAGCGGCTGGCCGCGCACTCCGACCTGGTGCTGGCCCCGCTGCAACTGGACTACTCCCTGCTGCGCGATTTCCCTTACCTGACGGCCTCATTGCACCATTTGTCGCTCACCGATACGTCGGCCCGGCG
Organism: Hymenobacter terrestris; assembly: GCF_013377905.1. Lineage (GTDB taxonomy): Bacteria > Bacteroidota > Bacteroidia > Cytophagales > Hymenobacteraceae > Hymenobacter > Hymenobacter terrestris. The sequence continues at coordinate 6,975 of NZ_JABKAV010000046.1, read as the reverse complement.
GGCGGTGGAGGTGCTGCGCGTGGGCCGGGCCGATATGCGCCTGGCGATACGCCCGCTCTGGCACGGCCGCTTCGAAGTGCAGCGCCTGACGCTGCACAACGCCGAATTCCGGCAGCTGACTGACTCGACGGGCCACGACTGGGGCCTGCGGGGCCGCGGGCCGCGCCGCAGCCGCCCCCAACTCCCCCCCGATTTCGACCTCGACTCGCTGATTATCGTGAACCTGCGGGTTTCCGACCGCAACGAGTTGCACCATAGTGGGTTTGGCGCACGGGTAACGCATGGGCGGCTGGCGGTGCGCACCCGCGGTGGTGTGGCCCGGGTACGGGGCCGGCTGGTGGGCCGGCTCAACTATCTACGCAGCAGCCGCAGCCTTATTTTTTCGCAGGAAGATGTGGTGGCCCAGGTGCGCTACGGCTACGATTTCAGTCGGCGCGAAGGCACGTTCCGGCGCACCCGGGCCACGCTCAGCGGCGACACCGTGCACATCAGCGGTACGCACCGCGGGGCCGGGCCGGGCGAGCCCCGCGGAACCCGCCTCAACCTGCACTTCCGGGGCTACCAGCCGCTACTGAAAGTACTGCGGGTGGCGCTGCCCAACAACCTGGAGCGCTACCTCGAAGGCACCACCAGCCCCAGCCGCGCCCGCATAGCCTTCACCATTCGGGGACTGACCGGCCCTACCGTGCGGCCGCGCACGGTGCTGCGCTTCGAGCTGCGCGACGCCCAGGTGCAGTGGCCCGACCCCGCCCGCCGCATTCGGCGCTGGGATGCCCGCGGCGTGTTTGATAACGGCCCGGACCACAACTCGCGTACCACTTACCTCACCTTCGAGCAGTGCCGCATTCACTCGACGGCCGGCCAGCTCGACGCCCAGCTAACGGTGCGCGACTTTACCCGGCCCCGGGTGCAGGGCCGGGTGCAAGGGCGCACCGAACTGCAAACCCTGGCGGCCGTGGTAGTGCCCGACCTGTGGCGAGCCCGCAGCGGCGAGGCGGCCCTCGACCTGGAGCTGGATGGCTGGCTACCCAGTTTCCGGCCCCGGCGAGCCGGGCCGGGCCGGCGGCCACTACCTTTACCAGTGGCGGTAAGGGGCACCGTTAGCCTGGAAAATGCTTTTTTTGATATTCCGAACCGGCAGGCCCGCATGCGTGCGCTCAACGTCCGGGTCCGGCTGAACGACAGCCTCTGGAAGCTTGAAAATCTGACTGGTCAGCTCAATGGCATGCAGCTGCAGGCCAACGCCACTACCACCAACCTGCTGGCCTATGTGAGTGGCCAGCACCCCACCACCCACATCAGCGGCTCGCTGAGCGTAGATGAGCTGCGCCTGCCCGAGCTGCGGCGGCTGCTGGCCCCGCCGCGCCACCTTACCCGCAGGCAGGCCGCCGCCACCACCGACGCCGACCCTGCCCAGGCGGTCGATATGCTGACTATTTTGCCGGACGGCCTGCGCCTGGAGGGCGTACGCCTGCGTTGCGCCCGGCTGGTACTGGCAGACGATACTCTCCGCCAGCTGGCCGCCACTGTACACCACGATGGCAGCCGGGTAACCCTGCGCGACCTGCAGGTGCGGGTATGGGATGGAAAGTTGGGCGGGCAGGCCAGCTGGTCTACTACCCGGCCGGGCTCCGAGCCAGTGCAGGTACGCCTGAAAGTGGAGGTACCAAACCTGAGCTATGAGCGGCTGCTGGCCCGTATTTCGCGCCCGCCCCGCCGCCCGCCGGGGCAGGGCAACAACGACCCTACGCTACGCGAGATGCTGTTGGCTACCAGCGGCCGCATCGATGTGGCTATCGGCCAACTGCAGCTGACGGATGCCAGCAGCCTCCACCAGTTGCGGTTTCATGTAGATAAAACCGGTCCCGGCTTTCAGATTCCTGACCTTACGTTCCGGACTAATACCGGCGGGCAGGGCAGCATCCGGGCGCAGGCAACGTTGGCGGGCATTCGGCTGGACCGGGCGCGCGCCATAGTGGAGCTACACTACGATACGTTGAACGTACAGCGCTTTCTGAAGCTGCTCGCCGACCTGGGAACCGTACCACCACCCGACGACAGTCAGGCGCGGCAGTCGGGCCGAGAGGCGCGGGAGGGCCGGGCTGCCCGCCGGGCCGGCTCGCCGGGGCGCCGGGCAGCCCGCAGTTCGCGCCCCAGCCGGCCCGCGTCGCCGTTTATGGATGGCACCATCACCGGGCAGGTGCATGTAACGGCCAACCGCATGCACTACGGCGTACTGCGGGGCACCGACTTTGACCTGCTTACTACCCTCGAAGCCGGCCGGGCCCGCCTGGAAAGCTGCTCGGTACATGCTTTCGGGGGCGAGCTGACCCTGCGCGGCGTGATGCGCACCGACTCCGGCACCAACCACCACCCCTTACGAGCGCACATGCAACTGCGCAATGTAGAGCTGCCCCAGCTGTTTGCGCTGGCCATTCCGCTGGGCCTCGATGTGCTGGGCCCCGATAACGTGCGGGGCCGCATGCAGGCCGAGGCCACTATCCGCACCGACCTCGACCAAACCTTCCTACCACGCCTGGCCACCACCCGCGCGCTGGTGCAGGCCGATTTAATTGACCTGGAGCTACTGGAAGTGGATGCCCTGATGCAGGCGCTAAAGATGCTGAGCCCGCGCCGCACCAGCCACCTGTTCTTCGAGCCGGTACAGGCCGATTTCCTGCTCGACAAAGGCCAACTGCTGATTCCTGACCTCAACCTGAGCAGCAACCTGACCGATCTGCAGGTAACCGGTGAGTATGGCCTTGATGGCCGCGCCGACTTATTTGTGGGGCTGAGTCCGCTGCAAACCCTGTTCGGCAACAACCGCAAGCGCATTGAGCGAATCAGGAGCGGCGAGGCCACGGAGCGCCGCAGTCGGGGACTCATCTACCTGCACCTGAACCGCCAGCCCGGCAGCCGTTACAAAGTGAAGCTCTTTAAAAAGCAGCAGCAACGCCAGCAGCAGGCCGAAGTGCAGGAAAAGTATCAGCGCCTGCTTCGCTTTTTTGCTGATTGAGTGAGGGTGTATAAAGGATAAAAGGACAGCCATTCTGAGCGCAGCCGAAGCAGCTCTACCGCCAAACTAACTCCCGACGATAGAGCTACCCTCGCAGTAGAGATTCTTCGGCTGCGCTCAGAATGACTGTTCCTCTACCCATCACCACTCACCCCCTTCCCTGCTCTACCCCTGCTTCAACGGCAGCGTGAGGGTGAATTCCGTGAAGTGGCCTTCCTCTGAAACCACACGCAGCGTGCCGCCGTGGCCATTGGTAATGATGTCGTGAGCCAGCGAGAGGCCCAGGCCAGTGCCCTCGCCCACGGGCTTGGTGGTGAAGAAGGGCTGAAAGATTCGCTGTTGCACGTCGGGGCTCATGCCGGTACCGTTGTCACGCACTTGCACCTGCACCTGGCCGGCCAGCAGCGCGGTGCTTACCCGCAGCTCGGGAACGTAGCCGGGTCCCGCCAGCACCGCCCGATCGGCCAGCGCATACAGGGCATTAGTAAACAGATTCAACAGTACGCGTTCCACTTCGGGCACCAGCACGGGCACCAGGGGTAAGTCGTCGCCCAGCACGGGGTGCAGCACGCCGGCGGGCAACAGCAGCGCCGTATCGGGACGACCCTCGTAAGCCAGGCGCAGCTGCCGGGCTACCAGAGCGTTGAGGTTGGTAGGCTGCAGGGTAGTAGCTCCGGTGCGGGCATGGGCCAGCATACTGTTGATAATGGACGAGGCCCTCTGTCCATGCTGACTGATTTCGTGCAAATTGCGCCGCAGCCCACTCATAATCTCTTGCCCCAGCTCGTCGGCGGGGGCGGCGGTAGGGCCGGCCGCTCCTACCGCGCCGGCTGCTTCCTGCTCCAGCAATTCATTGCTGACTGAGGCCAGCCGGTTCATGAAGTTAAGCGGGTTCTGCAGCTCGTGCGCAATCCCGGCCGACAGCTCGCCCACGAAGGCCCACTTTTCGGCCGCTACCAGCTGGCGCTGGGTGGCCACCAGCTCGGCCTGCTGGCGGCTCAATAGCTCGTAGGCGCGCTTTTTCTGGCGGTAGTTGCTCCCCAGCACCACACTCAGCCCCGTTACCAGCAACAGCCCAATCCCCGACACGCCCAGCAGCCACTGCTGCTGCTGGTTTTGCTGGCGCACCATGACCGTCGTGCGCGTCAGCTCGCCTATTCGGGCCTGTTGCTGCCGCAGCTCGAAACCGTACTGCAACGCCGCCGTGCGCCGAATCAGGGCGCGGCTGCTGAGGCTGTCGTCGTAGGCGGCAAAGAGGCGATGGTAGCGGTAGGCATCGGCGAAGCGGCCCAGCCGGGCGCTGGCTTCGGCCAGCACCCGGCTGCCGTCGCGGATGTCTTCTTTCACGCCCCGCTCCTGGCTGGCCTGCAAACCGGGCTGGCCGTAATAAATGGCGCTATCGGGGCGGCGCAGGCGCAGTTGGGCGCGGGCCATCACCAGATCTACCAGCGGCAGATAGCCCACCACATCGAGGCGGCGCAGCTCGGCGCGGGCCTGGCGGGCGTAGCGCAGAGCCTCGGCCGAGCGGCCCTGGCGCTCAGCCATATCAGCTATGTACACTTCCAGCACAATGCGGCCGGGATTGTCGCCGAGGCTACGGGCCAGCGTGGCCCCCTCGGTGTAGTAGCGGCGGGCCTGCGTCCATTGGCCCTGCGCCTGGTACAGGTCGCCGAGGCCGCGCAGGCTTTGGGCCACGCCCCCTTTGTCGTTGGTTTGCCGGGCCAGAGCGCGGCTCTGCTCCAGATAAGCCAGCGCCTGCCCGTACTCGCCCAGCTGGGTGCTGATAAAGCCCAGTTGGGCGTTGGTGAGTACCAGCCATTTGCTGTCGCGCAGCTTTTCGGCCTGTGTGAGGCCCTGCTGGGCGCTAGCCAGGGCGCGAGCGTAGTTGCCCTGCCCGAAGTAGATATACCCCAGATTGTAGCCCACCGCAATCAAATTAGGTGAATCATGGCGCTGCCGGAAAATGCGGGCGGCCTGCTGGGTAAAGGCCAGCGCCGGAGCGTACTCGTTGCGCTTACGGTAGTAGAAACCCAGCCCCAGCCAAGCCTGGGCTTGCCCCGATGCATAGCCCAGGCGGGTAGCCAGCGCGGCGGCCTCCTCGAAGCGGGCCCGCGACAGGCGCGGGTTGGAAGAGCGCAGTTCGAAGGCCAGCTGATTCAACTGCTGCACGCGCACCGTATCGGCGGCGGCCGGGGCATTGGGGGTGGTGGCGCGTAGCGGAGCCAACGGCAGCAGCAGCCCCGCTAACGTGAGCAGCAGTACAAACAGCGGCCGGAACAGCCCCACTTTACGCAGAATCAGAAATACTTCAGCCATATAAGGTGGCTAAGATATTGCCTTATAAGGTAAACCGCCGGTCCAGGGCTCCGGTATCCGGCCGGGCATGGGCCGGGTATTCGTTTAGGTGCATGCCAGGGCAGGTTTTAGCGGCTAGAAACCTTTGGGCAGGTCGATGCCGCGGATGGTGCGGAACAGGCTCAGGGCATTCTGGTCGGTGAGGCCACCGATGTAGTCGGTGAGCAGAATGATTTGCTCGTAGGCACCCGCGTCCTGCTGGAAGCTGGTGGCGCAGAACTGCTCGGGCAGCAGTTGGCGCAGCTTGCGCGAGCGGGCACTGGCGTGGGGGTCGAAGGTAGCGGCCAGGAAGGCATCGAGCAGGCCGCCGAGCACCTCGAAGCCGGCAGCTTCAATTTCAAGCACCGGCCGGCTTTGGTAGAGGTAGTGAGCGGTGAGGCGGTGAACTTCTTCGAGCTGCTCCCAGCAGTCGAGCTGGCGCACCAGCGGCTCGTCGAGGTGGCCGCGCAGCAGCTCGGGGGCGCGGTCGGCGAAGCGGCGGGCAGTTTGCTGCACCAGCTGGTTGATGAGGCGGGCGCGCAGGTAACCCAGCTCCTCGCGCCAGTCGCGCCACTCCACCGAGCCGCGGCGGGTGGGCGCGTCGCCCAGCATGTCGCGCAGCAGCGCCAATCCTTTTTCGCACGGAATCAGGCCCAGCTTCAGGCCATCTTCAAAGTCGATGATGCGGTAGCAGATGTCGTCGGCGGCTTCGACCAGAAAGGCCAGCGGGTGCCGGTGATAGAAGCCGGCGGCCTCCGATCCGGCCGGTTTGGGCAACAGGCCCAGTTCGCGGGCCACCTCCTCGAAACGGACGGCTTCGGTCTGGAAGTAGCCGTATTTCTTCTCGCTGGTGCTCTGCGTAAGAGCCTGCTCGGGCACTACCGAGGGGCGCGGGTACTTGCTGAACGCGCCCAGCGTGGCGTACGTGAGGCCCAGGCCAGCCGAGCCGCTGCTGTGGGCGGCGTAGGTGTGGGTGAGCACCCGAAAACCGGCCGCATTACCTTCAAAATGCTGCAAATCGGCGCGTTGGGCCTCGCTGAGCATGCGCACGAACGGCTCGGCAGCACTGCTGCGGAAGTAGGCCGAAATAGCGTCCTCGCCCGAGTGGCCGAAGGGCGGGTTTCCGATGTCGTGGGCCAGGCAGGCAGCGGCCACAATGTCGCCGAAGTCGGAGTCAAGATGGGGCAGCTCACCGGCCAGGCCCGCGGTTTCTTCGAGCAGCAGCCGGCCCCCGAGGCGGCCGAGCGAGCGGCCCACGCAGGCCGTTTCGAGCGAGTGCGTGAGGCGGGTATGCACGAAATCGGTTTCAGGCAGGGGCATAACCTGGGTTTTGCGCTGCAGCCGCCGGAAGGCCGAGCTGAATACCACCCGGTCGTAGTCGGCCACGAAGGCCCCGCGCACGGGGGGCGCCTCGCTCACGACGTGCAACTGGGGCTGCTCGGGGTAGCGGCGGCGGCTCAGCAGCTGGCCCCAGCGCATGGTGGGGGCGTTTTCGTCAGGGGGCGTGAGGTGGAGCATGGTGGGAGCTGATGGAACGATGTAGGGGCAGCGCTTGCCCCCGCCCGCCGTTGAACGGAATCCTTGTACGAGTGGAACGGCCTTGTTCAACGAGAAACGTTCAATGG
>NZ_JABKAV010000045.1 GCF_013377905.1 Hymenobacter terrestris | reverse complement strand
AATCTTGGGATAAGAAACCATCACACTTCAGACAGGCGGTTGAAATGAACAGCATCGGGTTTTTGACAGCCTTTCACTGGTTTATTCCCGGTGTGCAGAACGTGCAGGAAGTGTTCGACGCGTCCGCCGACGCGTGCCCGCAGAAGCCGGCACTGCTCGCCTATTTAGAGCAGTGCCCTGCCTTGGTCGAGTTCATGGACCGGTTAGTGGACGAGGAAGGAACCGAAATCGGTTCGTTTTCTATCCACTCCGACGGCGAATGGGTCTGGCCCAGCTACGTGGGGCACTACCTCCACCGGCCCGGGTACCGTCTTCGAGACGAACGCTTGCTCCAACACGCGGCCGCGCGCGGGTTTGCGGTTCCCACCTTAACGGCCGAAGAGGCTCACGCCCTGCTGCAGCGGTACCTGCACTTTTCCAAAATAGGGCAGTGGTAACAGCCAAGTACCCAAGCCCCACGCAGGCACATGGCGTTCAGCCAAAGGGTCGTGTCTTAAGCGCGGCAATTCAGTTTAGGTAGACAATTGCTACCCCCCAACCGGGCCCAGCTAAGATGGGCCCTATTGGTCAAGTGGTTGCATCTTGCGAGTTCATTCCTTCCCACACCCCATGAAATCACTTTATCTACCGCTGCTGGCCACGGTCGCGCTCTTCGCCCAGTGCGCCAAACCTTCCCCGGAAGTCGCGCCCAAAGGCCGGGTGGACTATGACCAAAAAAGCGCCGACATTGTGCGCGCCTTGAGCCCCTCCGTGCCCGGCATGTGGCAGCTGCGTCGGGTGTACGTCAAAGCTCAATCGTCCAACACTGGCCAAAAGGAGCTGGGATTGGTGCACGACACCGTCTTCCAGGACTTTGCCACGCTGTCCCTACAGCCCGCCCTGTCGGGCCGTTCCGTACCCGACCCGCGCTATGCCACCTTTGCCGGCCTCTTGCACTTCCGGACCAAAACCTACCCTGTTCGCTTCGAAGTCACGGCCAGTCCTGACCGCCTCATCAACGATCGGGGACCACAAGGCACGTTTGTTTTGGCATACGACTTTCCGGTGGGTACGCACCCGACCGAGCCGGAGGAACAATACCTCAATTACCTAGGCTTCATCAACGAAAACTTCTCGCTGGAGGTCGTGTCTGGACAGCCGGCGATGACCTGGCGGGGGCTAAGCAGGGGCCTCGATCGGATTGAATTAGTGAAATAACCCGGCGCACATTCAGCTCCTATTTGTAAGCAGCCGAGTTCAGTGAAACGGTCCGAAGGTAAACGCTCTCTGTTCAAAGTAAGGAGCGTTATTTTGACAACTTCTATTGGATTTGCGCGCTATTGCCATGAATAAAGCTTTGCCCTTGTTGCAGCAGTACGTGGGCCGCTCGTTGGTGTCGGTGACGGCCGACGGGGTGACCCAGCCGTGGCCGGTGAGGGAAGCACTGGCGTGCGAGCGCCTTAAACTGGTGTTTGACCACGGTCCTGTACTGACCCTTGCCGCTGCCGGAGAAGACCACTTTTATGGCGAGGCCGACTTGCTCGTGGCCGCGTCAGGCGGTGCAGCGCCCCTCGTGCCCTCAGCGGGCCCAGAAAGGAACCCACACGAGCAAGGGAAGTACTGGCAATACGAACCCCAAGGGTTGAACCTGTGGCCATCGAAGTACTTAATGCATGTGGAGTTCCGATGGGAGACAGGCTCCTTCTCCGCCGGTTACTTGGTGGCGCGTTCCGGCCAGCCCTTGACCATCGACTTGAATGCAGTCCACCTCACAGCAGCTTGGTTGGACGGTACTGCAACAGGACTAGAGCACGGGGTGATTTAAGAAAACGGTCCGAAGGTAAACGGGCTCCGTTCAGTTGAAGGAGCTTTAACGTTTACTTGCTTTTCAAAGCGTGCAGTTCCTTTACTTTTTGCCGGGTTTCGGGGTCGTCGCGCAGTTGCAATGCCTGGACATAGTACAGCAGGGCTTGCCGAGTCTTGCCTTGTTGTTCGTAGTAGGCGCCCATGCTGCTGTAGGCGTTGAAACTGGTGGGGTAGTTGGCCAGATTTAGGCGAAACAAGTCGAAGGCTTTCGTGGGTTGCTGTTTCTGCAGGCACCCCCAAGCGTACAAGTTGACCAATTCCTCCGGTGGCAAGACGGGGTAGCCGTACTGCTGCGAGCGCGTGCGGTATTGCTGCCGAAGGGCGTCTGCAGAAAACGTCGGGTCCGCCACGCTCGTGGGCAGTGGCGCTTCATCGTGCCGAAAGAAGGCGCGTAGGGCATCGTCCGTGGCCCGCAGGGGAACTGAGCCGTGGCTTTCGTCCGGGTAGTATTTCCACGTCCAGGCCAGCGCAGCGGGTGACTGCCGGCGCAGTAGGTCCACGCCCGCCAGTTCGGCTCGCAGGTGCTCGGTGCTGGCGCTAGTGTCACGCCGAATTCCCGTCGTGTCGCGCCCGGCGGGCAGGGTGTGGGCCACGGCCATGAATAGCTTGCGGTCCTTGATGTGGCCCTGCTGAAACGCGGCCGCAAGTTTGGGGAGCACGACCCGCTGGTCCCACCATACGCTCGGTTCGAGCGCCACATAAGCGTTGAATAACGCGGGCTTTGTGGCCAAGGCGTTGAGTACGGCCAAGCCACCCAGCGAGTGGCCGACCAGCAGCCTGTAGGGTGCGGTCGGGTACTGGGTGTCGATGTAGGGAACGACTTCCTTTTCTAAAAAAGCTAGAAATGACTCGCCCCCTCCCGAGGTGGCCAGGGTGCGGTCCGGTTGGTTGTCCCACCGCTTGGTGGCGTGCGTGGGCGTCAGATCCCGGGTGCGGGTCGGAAACGGGTGGGGAATGCCCTTGATAATCATTTCCGGGCACAAGGCGTTGCCGTTGACGGCGCTCAGTTGCTGTACCAGGCCCATGACGGACGCAAAGTGTAGGTCCCCGTCAAGAAGGTAGAGCACGGGGTAGCGCTTGGGGGCAAACACGCCGCTGGGGTCGGCTGGGGGCACGTACACCCACAGGCCGCGCTTCTCATGCAGCACCTGCGAGCGCAGGCTGTCGACGTGACCCAAGTCGAGGCGGGAGGACTGTGCCGCGGCTGCGGTCGTCAGCAACAAGAAGCAACTCAAGAGCGCGTGTTTCACAAGCTATCACATCAGGTTAGCCAAAACTACCAGAATCACCCGATTCGCCCGCCCCAACCGAGTTCACTCAATCGGTAGTTTGCCGAGTACGCGCCGCAGAAATTCGGCTGCCACGACCCGTTTAGCGCGCGGATGTAACTCGGCAAACGCCACTTTGCTGGTGCGGTCGATGGCTACGAACAGGTACTGGCGGCCTTCTTCGGTCTGGACCTCGGCGAAATCAATGTGCAAATAACCGATGGGGTAATCCTTGAATTTCTTTTTGGGCGGGCTTTGCCCGTCTTCATTCAGGGGCAAGCGGCTGATGCCATGGCGCTGGAAACAGCGGTGCAGTGCCGAGCGCGACAAGTGCGGAATCGTGGTCTGCAGCGCGTAAAGGCAATCATCCAGCGCCAGTAGGGTGTGCCGGCAAAAGGCCACGACAATGGCTTCCTGCTCGGCGCTCAGCACCGTCGAGACTGGTTTGGGTCCCATGCGCGCATCCAGCACGCCGGGGCGCTTGCGCCACTTGGCCACCGTTTTTGGGTTGATGCTGTAGCGCGTGGCTAGGCTCTGTAGGCTTTCCTGGCTGTGTTGGATAGCGCGCCTTACTGCCGCTGTTGTGTGGGCGCTGCCGTGGAGTACTTGTACCATAGGTCTGTGCGAAATTCCAGCCCGGAAAATACACCACCTCTCTCTGGGACTATACACCTAATCCATATGAAACGCAAGGAGACCCGTTTTATTAAACGGGTCTCCTTTTGTGAAGCAAATGTGAAGCAAACAATTTTTAACTTAAAGGCTAGTGCAACACCTGGACCTTTTTGTATTCTGTGTGATCGGAATTAATGATTTTGAGCACGTAAACGCCGTTCGCTAGGAGCCCAGTATTGATAAAGGTTCGATTTGATGGGATGTTGCCACTCCCCACCTGCCGGCCAAATGTATCAAGCAGAACATAAAAGGGAGTGAGCGACGTAGCGTCAACCGCTTTGCCCTTTCTGCCCATTACTATCGTAAATCCATTATTGCTCGGATTGGGGAACAAACTCGTCGAGGAAACGCCGTCAGCATGGAGTTTATCTTTCAATTTACTCGTTTCGCTCGTAGTCAAGTTGTCCATGCTGGAAGGATCACCTGCCTGAAAGCCCGGGCAGATGATGCAAGTCTCGTCGGGGGATTGGTAGCGTGTGGCAAAGGCCCGATCGGTCGACGTGGGACCGCAACCATTATTGACTACCACGTTGACCCGGACAAAATCATTGTACTCTTCTGATGCGCCCAAACTAGCATTCGCGCCAGCTGCGTCCAAATGAAAATTAAAGTTGTCGTGCGTCCAGCTATACTGCAGGTTGCCCTGTAATTCGCTTTTGACCGTGGTGGCCGTTAGATGCATCGTCGTATAGGGCTCCAATTCTCTATAGGTGTTATCACCGTTGGCTTCCTCCATGGTTTGAATGGCCGTTATAGGGCGCCCTTTCCAAAACTCTCGTTTCAAAGCCACCTGCCGCGTCTCACACCCATAGTAGCTAGTGTATTTTGCCGTTACAACTACCAACCCGTTGTATCCGTCAAAGGAGGGGGTAAGACGATAATTACCGGGGCTTGTTTCGGCAAACGTTGCCGCGCCGGCCGGCTCCGTAACGAAAGTTGGCGTTGTTAGCGGAGGACTGTGCGTGAAGCGCATGTCGGTGGCGGAACCGCCGTCGCAGAGCAAGTACTTGTTGTCGTTGCTCGTGGTGAGCAGCCGGTTGTTGTTCAAGTCGCTAATAATGCCTGCCTCAAATGCAAACCATTGAAACAATGTGGCAGTGGCTCGAATACCAAAATTAAAACTGGCATCGCCAATATCTTCAAAACTTATGTACGAAGGCGAAACGCTTCCAAACCGGTTGTAAACGGCCGAAATGTGTTGATTTGTCAACGCATTATTGTTGCCAGGCTCTTTATTTTGAGAGCCGCCTTCGAGGCTATTGTCGTTGACTCCGCTGGGGAAAAAATCAGCTATCTGATTTTGGGTGTAAAAAAGGTATCGTAGCTTCTCCCTCGCGCTACTGGTGCAATAGATATCGTTAATAAGGGAGCCTTGCGCCGCCGCCGTGGCAGCTGTCCAACGGTAGACGGGGAGGTTGTTCGAACCAGGATATTTTTCGCAATCGGAGCCGTTATTATTAGTATAGTACGTATTGCCGACATGGTTCTCAAACTTATCTGGTTTTCCAACTTGGCATGGGTGCAAATGATTGTGCGCATGTGCTGGCACGCCCATATCGCCCAGTAAGTGGGCGACCCTCCCTAATAATTGCAAGGCCACCGGTTGAGCAAATCCGTCGGCGAAAGCGATGTCTCCCACTTTTTGCTGCCCCATAAAAGTTCGGCCGTTGGCGGTTTCGATGTACTCAAGATAGAAATTGCCTTTGTACAGTTCGGGTAAAGAAGTGTACCTGATTCCGTACTTCCGCACTGCCCCGTCCCTCGTTTGCCACGGAATTTGGATCACGTAGGGCTGTAGTTCGCAGAAAAGCAACACCCTGGCTTTCATCCACGCATTTTCATAAGTTTTTCCATTTACTAGCCCTAGATCGAGACGGTCGTCATCACCTGAATCAGCCCTCCAGAAGTGGGTGATGGAAGTGGTAGCGTCGTTGACAGCAATTTGTTCCCAATCAAACCGGTATGGTTTATATTGATACACAACGTCTTCCAAGTCTTCACGCCAAGCGCCTATCGCAATGGGTACCCCTGTGTTAAAGGGACGGTAATCTTCGCCCGGGAAAAAATTGTTACCGTAGGTCATACCGACTCCACGGCTGAGAACGGGGATTGGTCCAATGCTATTTTCCAGATATTGGTAGGCCTGCCGCACGAGGTATTGATGCACCCATTCCTTGTGCGCTAGAGCGGGGAAGGCAGTGCTCATGCACGTAAGCATCGTCAGAAATGTAAGTATTTTCTTCATAAATTGTGAAAGTGAGGGTTAAAATGTGGTACTTCCAAAGGACTGGACAGTTTAGGTGGGGTGCGTCAGGTCGCCGGTGTTGGGCGTGCCCACGAAATCCACCAGCTGGCTGGCGGCGATGTTTACGGCGTAGCAGCCCTGACCCGGCGCGAGGGCCGCCCCCAGGCTGGCGGGCACCACGAAGCCCTTGTCAAAGGCCGCGTAATTGCTGTTGGCGGCCGTCACCAGGCGGGTCTGGTTATAGCCGAACACCGTGGGGAAGGGCGTGGTGGTTCCCGGCGTGGCGCTCATGTTGTAGTCGGTAGCCTGGCTCACCTCGGGCGAGAAGCGGTCAGGGCAGGGGAGGAAGTCAGCTAAACCTCGACGGTCCCGCCCTTTTCAATGCCTAGCGCACGATCACTGGTAAACTCACCCCATTAAATCCGCAGGTTACAAGCGCTAGAAACGTCAGCCGTGAAGCTGATAAGGAGAACAATTGCTAAAGCACGATGGCATCCCAGCTTAAGCCGACTTCCGATTGGGCTTCCAGCAGCACCAGTCCTACCTTGGCCAAGTCGGCCAAGGGCATGGCAGTGTCAGCCGCCAGTGCGGCGGGAAGCCACTGTTGCGTCTGCCTTAGCCAATAGTGATAGCCAGTGTGGTAGACCGGACGCCCGCTGATGCGGTGCAGCTGCCGGTAGAGATGGGCTACGCCGGCCGTGCCCCGGTACCAGGCCGCGCTGCTCAGGTCGGTGGTGGCCTGCGAAGTGCGCAGCAGCGTATTGAGCCCGACCAGCTCCGCGATGTTCGCCAGCTCGGGGTCGGGCAGCAAGTTGAGGGATTCGTAAAACAGCAGCGCCTGACCCAGGTCACCGCGGTGCCAACTCAACTCGGCGCTGTACGAGGCCTCGCCCGACTGGCTGTGCAGCTGATACGGAAATACGGAGCAGTGTCCTTCCTGAAAATCCACGCGCTGTTTTACTCCCAGCAGCAGCAACAGGCCCGCGCGCACGTACTGCGCCAGCTCGGGCACCTCCACGCCCTGCCGGTGCAGACGCAGCAGCACCAGCAGTTCGGCGGCCAGCCCCCCGCCCAGCCCCAGTGGCAGCGACTGCGGCAGCGCAGCGGTAGTGGCCAACAACGGCGGCAGGCCTGGGGCCAGCAGGGCGTAGAGCAGGGATTCGGCGGCGGGCTGGCGCAGGCTGAAGTAGCGCAGCAGGGAGAAAAAAATGTGGCGGCGCGCGGCCTCGGGGTGGGAACGGAGTTGCTCGGCAGGTTGGTACAAAGCCGCATCGAGTCGCGCCCACAAGGCTGGATCGGTGGTATCGGCTGGTTCTGCGCCCAGGCGGGGAGCCAGCCACGCGGCCGCGCACAGGGCGTCGAGGTGGTGCAACAGTTCGGGCGGCGGGAGCTGGCTTAGGGCGGCCCATAATTGTCGGTATAAGTGCTGGGCCAGAAGCATGTCTTGGGGCTGGTCCAGCACCTGGTAAGCACAGTAGTGATAGGTCGAGAAGCTGGATAAGTCACTCAGCGAATCAGACGCACCGGCACTTGCCAGCCGCTCGTGCACGGCCTGCCAGCTTTGGGCTAGGGTATCGGGGGTATGCGGGGGAACGAGCATTTCGGATAAAGCCCCGGTGGCTGGGTAGGCGAGAGTAGGGCGGAACAGGGCTGCTCTCATGGCGTTGGGGGAGGGGTCATCGCAGGGTGGCGCTGGGGTGGATGCAGGATGCAACGCCCCCATTACGCCCGCACTGCGGCAGCCTGGGCCGGCTAGAGCATTATAAGCGTGCTCAAAATGCTGGTGGTAGTATCAACGGTTGTCGTTGTTGAACCGCCAAAATTGTTGCTTGCCTGTGGCTTGCTGAAGCGGGCAACAACTGTCTTGGTGACTTTAAACTTGGCGGGGGTATTGAGATTTTTCATAACACCAGTGAGGTTGGAGGTTTGTGGTCCACAGCGTTGCGCTGCTTGAAACAAACGTAGCTCACGGCTTCGCTTTACCGAAAACTATTACACCAACCCGGCCTTACGCAGGACCAATGTGGCAATTGAATATCTATTCGGAATGCTGGGGCGGAGCTAATGGTGGTAACCGCCTATTTTCGCCCAATGCAATTCGTTGTTCCCCCTCTGCACCGCGCGATTCTAAAGCATCCTGTTGCAAAGCACGTTTTGGCGTGGCTTGCCTTTGCCGCATATGAACAATCAACGTTCCTGTTTACCGCAACGGCCAATCCTAACAAATTCGCGGTTTTACTTAGCTACCTCTTAAACGCCTCACTCTTTTACGCCAACAGTGAATGGCTGCTGCCGCGGCTGCTGGAGCGTAGGCGCTTGTTGCTGTATGCACTGGCTGCCTTGGCAGTATTGGCGCTTTACGGATTTGTTCGCGCCGAAATGTATTGGGACTTCTTCCCAGAGCTGGGGCGCGACCTTCGCGCTAACAGCTCGTACGGTCGATTGTGGATCTTATCTATTTACCGCGGCTCATTCTTCCAGTTTGTCAGCATCGGCTACTGGTATGCCCGCTATGCTATTCAGCTGGAGCGTCAGCGCCGCCAGCAGGAGGCCCAGCTGCGCGCCACTGAAAAGAGCCTGATGGAGGCCGATCTGGCTTACCTGAAAAGCCAGATCAATCCGCACTTTCTCTTCAACGCCCTCAACTTCCTCTACGCCCAGGTATACCCGCACTCCGAGGGCGCGGCCAAGAGTATCCTGCTGCTCTCCGACATCATGCGCTACGCCCTGCACGAGGATACCAACGGCAAGGTGATGCTCGCTCAGGAGGTCCAGCACCTGCGCAACTACATTGCCATCAACCAGCTGCGCTTCAACAATCAGCTGCGGGTGGATCTGGAGGTGAGCGGCCAAGTGGAGTACCTCATGATTCTGCCGCTGGTGCTCATCACCTTCGTCGAAAACTGCTTCAAGCATGGTGAGCTGGTGGATGCGGCGCATCCGGTAATCATCCGGCTGGCGGTGCGGCAAAACCGGCTCACTTTTGAGACGCGCAACAAAATCCGCCTTGGGCCGAAGGAGAAAGGCACCGGTATTGGGCTCAACAATACCAGGCGCCGTTTGGAAATGATATACCACGGTCGTTACACTTTGCAAGTAAGTGCGGAAGCAGACTATTATACTTGTGGCCTGACCATTGACCTGTAACCTGCCCCCTACCCTGTAACCCGCCTTAGCTATGATTTCCTGCTTGATAATTGATGACGAACAAAGCGCCATCGACATTCTTCAAACCTTCATCAGCAAAATTCCTTTTCTGAACCTGGTGGGCAGCAGCACCAATCCCATCGAGGCCATGGGCATTGTCCAGTCTCAGCCTATTGACCTGATATTCCTTGACATCCACATGCCTCAGCTTTCGGGCCTGTCCTTTATGCGGCTGCTGCCGGGCAAAACCAAGGTCATCATCACCACCGCCTACAGCGAGTTTGCCGTGGAAGGCTTCGAGCTGGAGGCCATCGACTACCTGCTCAAGCCCATTGCCTTCGAGCGGTTTTTGAAGGCGGCCCAAAAGGCTTTCAACGTCTCGCTGGAGCCCTCGGCGCGCTGGCAGACGGCGGAGAAGACCGGGGACTACATCTTCGTCAAGACGGAGAGCAAAGGCAAGATGACCAAGGTCAACTTCGACGAAATCGTGTTCGTGGAGGGTATGAAGAATTACGTATCCATCAATACCCACGACGACCGGATTGTGACCTTGCTCAACATCAAGGACTTGGAGGAGCGTCTGCCGGCCAAGAGCTTCATGCGCGTGCATAAGTCCTACCTCGTGTCGCTGGACAAGATCCGGGCCTTGGATGGCAATCAGATTCTGTTCAAAAATATGAAGGCCTACGTGCCACTGGGCGAGACGTACCGCAATGCCTTCTTCGACGCTTTGCAGGAAAAAGTAATGGGCGGCAAGAAATAGCTGTCCATTGCTCTTTATACCTGGCTCCTTACACCTTCTGCCGCGCCAGGCAGGAGTCGTAGTGCCGGTAGAGGAAATCGTAGAGCACCAGTTCGTGCAGGCGCGCGTCGGCCGGAATCAGGCGGTTGAGCAGCATGTGGATGTAGCTGCTGAGCAAGGCGGCCAGGCTCACTTCGTCGGGGTAGGTGCGCACTTGCTGTTGAATGGCCTCGGCTACGGCTCGCAGCTGCGGGTCGGGCCGGCCATCGGCCGGGCCGGCCAACTGCTGCTGGATATCGGGGCGGAAATGGCGGTATTTCGCATCGAGCTGGCGCTTTAAGGCTTTATCGACCCCGAACTCAGCCGCAAACGCCTCCTGCAGGCCGCCCAGCAGCTGCTTTTTGTGGCCTGTGGCTAAGTCGAAGGCGTCGAGCAGCTCGTCGATGGCGCGCACGCTCCAGAGCCAGAGCTGGGCTTCATCTTCGGGCGCGGTGTGGACGAGCTGCTGCAGGTACGCCGCGCTTTGGTAGCCAAACAGCATTTCGCTCAGGGCCATGGTACTGCGCCCGTAGCGCTCCAGCTCCCGGCAGTAGGTATCGGTTTGGTCTTTCCAGATGTAGCCGCGGTCGATGCAGGGCTGCAGGTGAGCGCGCACCAGCTGCACCACCTCGCCGATGCGCTGCGTATCGGTCAGATGCAGGCGCAGACGCAGGTGCGGCGCCGGGTCGGCGTAGCGCACGAAGAACCATTGGTCAATCAAGCCCTGCGCCTGCAGCTCCTCGATGAGCGGGACTACGGCTTGGCGCAGCACGCGGTTGGCCATTTTAGGGCCACAGTAGAGCTTGTGGTAGAGCCACTCCGAGCCCAGCGAGAAATTGCGCTGCACGGCGGCGGAAGCGAGGGCCGGGCGGGCGGACGCGGGGGCGTAGCACGGAGTTTGGCGCACGAGCAGGGCAATGAGCTGCGCCACGTAGGGCTGGCCTTGCGCGTCGCGCACCAGGCTGGCGGCCGGGTCGAAGAGAAATTCCTTGAGCCTGATGGTGGGGCGGCTGCGGATGCTGTCGAGCCAGGTGTCTACCAGCACGGGGTTATCGGCGTCCACCAGCAGCTCGTTGTCGCCGTCGGCCAGGGTGAAAAAGCGCGGCAGCTGCCAGCGCAGCCGGAAGGCCTGCCAGCGGCCGGGCAGTTCCGCGGCGGGGGCCTCGCACAGGGGCTGAAACTCGGCCGCCGGCAAGTGCCAGCTGGCCGCCTCCAGCACCACTTGCTGATAGCTGAGGCGGGGCAGAAACGGGGCCGTGAGCGCCACTGACTCCCAGCCAAACTTCAGGTAGGACTGCAGGCCCTGGTGCTGCAGGTCGCAAAGCAGCTCGTAGACCGGCAGCGAGTCGAGGGTGTAGTTGTGGGCCGTGCCCAGGCGCGGCACGATCAGCTCGCCGGTGCGCCGCGAGCGAATCTCCAGCTGCCCGCGGCGCAGGGCCAGCGTGAGGTCTTGCAAGTGCACCTGATCCTGCGCCGGCAGCACCGATTGGGCCAGGTACGGGATTTCACGGGTGCGGAAGCTGGGGCGCTGCAGGATGTTGCCCACGCGCCGGCCCGGCAGGTGGCACAGCTCGGCGAAGGCCACGCCCGGGTTGTGGGCCTGCTCCTGCTGGCTGATATCGTGCACGATGTGGGCGATGCGTGGGGCGGCGTGAGCAAAGCGCCCTAGCAGATTGACGGCGCTCGAGCCGCTGGCGCTGTCGAGCAGCAGGCGGCCGCCGGCCAGGGGCCGGAACATAATGCCCAGCGACGCCGGCAGCGGCGCGGGAGGAAGCGCGAAGCGCTGCACTTCCGCCGGCGTCAGCGTCACGGCGTAGTGCTGCTGGCGCTCGGCCTCGCGCAGCTTGTGGTGCATGAACTGCTGCCGCTCGTCGGGCAAATGCACGGCGCGCGCGTCAGTGGTATTAGCGGGCAGCTCCAGGTCGTATACCAGCGGCGAGTAGCTGCTGCGACCGAAATCGGAGTAGGGAATACCACTTTCCGTATCCAGCACTTCCAGCAGCGGCACTTCCTGTTCCTCGTAACGAGCCTGAAACTGGCGCTTGAACTCCTCCAGTCGGCGGTTGGAGGATCTGGGCGCGAGGCGCGAGAGCAGGTCGATGGCCTGGCGCAGCTGTGCCTGCGTAGCCGCATCAACGATGCCCGGCTCCGCCAGGGCCAGCACGGCGTCAGTCTGAAACAGCTTATCGGCCTCGATGGGTACGCCCAGCGGCTGCAGCGCGTCGATAATGCGCTGGTAATCGGCCGCGGTGTTCGCGGGCTGCCGGTCGAGTTGGGTTAGCAACTCCGCCACCTGCGTCAGTGCCTGGCTGATGGCGGCCAGGTGGTCGGCGTGGGGGGGGGCGTTGGCTTGCAGTCGCCTCACCACGCCGCGCAGGTGGTCGAAAAACTCCGGCCCGGTGACGGTTGGCTCCAGCTCGCTCACCAGCACCTGCGCCGCAATGAGCGCGTCGAGGAACGCCGCGGCCTCTTGCTGGTCGGCCTCGTCGGGAGCCAGCTCGGTGAGCAGCGCGGCGTAAGAGCGGCCGTCGGCACAGGCCGCCAGCACCTGCTCCACGTACGCATCGGCTTCCAGGGAGCTTATCTGGTGAATGCGCTCGGTGGGCAGGTACTGATGCTCCACGTAGCGGACTTCCTCCCCGATGCGGTACCAGCTGCTGTTGGGCCAGTAGCGTAGCTGCTCTCGCACGAAGTCATGCTCGGCCAGGTGCTGGGCCAGGGCGCAGAGATAGTGCATATCGAGCCGGGTGTGGCGGCGGTGCTGGCCCGCCTGCAGCTCCACGTGGTCGGTACTGCCCCAACCCAGCACGGAGCAGCCGGCAAACAGCCCAAACGGCGTGCAGCGGCTGCGCATGCGGGTGAGGTAGCGAACTACGGCCCCGCGCAGGCGCTGCACGCGGCGGGGCTCGGTTACTTCGCCGCGCTGCCACTTGCCGCACTCGGCGTGCAGGGCTGGGGAGGCCAGGTAGAGGGCCTCCATAAAGGCCTGGTCCGTGAGGCTCTGGGCAAGCTGCTCGTCGCTAATGGCGGGGTCAAAAGGGCACAGGGGCGCGCGCAGGATCAGCTCGGGGTAGAAGTGGTAGGCGTCGGTCATGGGCGCGGCGGCGCTAACAGAAAAAATGGATAAGACTCGGGTAAGCCTAGGCAGCAGCGACAAGCTACCTGGGGTCATAACGAAGCCCACGGTGGTGGCCCAACGGCAAGTATATCCAAAAGAACGGCTGCAGCAACTGGCCCACACCAATTTTAAGCTGAAAAATCCACGGCGCCGGGCCGGGGCTTGGTCCCTTTGGAAGGCCGGTTTGGTCCTGCGATAAGGCGGAGTAGTGTAAGCTTTTTGCGGCGGGTGAAAACGTCTTCTACGTTTGGATTATCGAAGCGGCAGCTGCTGCCTGACAAGCTGATAAGCAAGCCAAAAAAACGTTTTTGGTTTCGTCCTGAGAAAAACTCGGTTGGTGTAAAAAATTATATATCGGGGCCAGCTTGAAATATGTTTGCATCATCCAATAAGACCTGAAGCCATGTGGAATAATCTAGCTAAATCAATGCTCGTGGCTGCGGCCTGTACCGGCGCCCACGCCGGGCATGCACAGACCGGTAGTCCGCTCGTAGGAACTGTAAGTGACAGCGTTACGAAAAAGCCATTGGCCTTCGCCACTATTGTAGTGAAAAAAAGCTCCGACCCTTCGTTCGTGCTGAGCACGATGGCCGACGGAAAAGGCGCGTTTCGCTTCGAGGGTTTGGCGGCCGGAACGTACAACTTGTTAGGATCCTATATCGGTTATAAAAGTGGGGCGGCCGAATCAGTGGTCATAAATGCTGGCGCGGCCGAAAATAAACCGCTGACTATGGCCCTGGCGCCGGACCGCAACTTGCTTAAGGAAGTCAAGGTAACCGGCAACCGGCCGTTCATTGAGCTGCGCGCCGACAAGGTGGTGCTCAACGTAGCCGAAAGCCCCATCGCCCAGGGCGGCAGCGCAGCCGAAGTGCTGGCCCGCGCCCCGGGCGTAATTGAGCAGGGCGGTCGCTACCAGGTGCGGGGCAGAACGGCCCTGGTCCTCATTGACGGCAAGCTGACCAACCTGGGGGGCAACGACCTGGCCGAGCTGCTCGCTTCGCTGCCCAGCAATACCCTCGCCAAGGTGGAAGTGATAGCCAACCCCTCGGCCCGCTACGACGCCAACGGCGGGGCCGTCATCAACATCCTTACCAAGAAAAACAGCGCCTTCGGCACCAACGGCAGCGTGAGCGCCGGCGTGGGCGCCGGCCGCTTCGCCCGCTACAACAGCGGCTTGACCCTGAGCCACCGCCGCGACAAGCTGAACGTGTTCGGGGGCCTCGACTACCAGCGCACCAAGCAGTACCGCCGCTTCGACAGCAACCGCGTGCTAAGCCAGGAAACGCGCATCGACGAGACCAACTATAGCGTAACCGAGCGCAACAGCCAGACGGCCCGCATCAACGTGGACTACGACCTGACCAAGCGCAGCTCGGTGGGCCTGCAAATACGGGGTATAACCAGCGCCCGCGAAACGAGCGGCAACACCAACTCCATCGTGGCGGGCCTAGCCGGGCCGCCCAGCGCTACCAACGGGCTGCAAACCAACGGCACCGCCCGGGGCTTTAACCCGACCATCAGCCTGTACTATCGCACGCTGCTGGATTCGACCGGCGGCGAGCTCAAGCTCAACGCGGACTACCTCACCTTTAACAAGCGCTTCGACGAGCAGTACCGCAACGCTGGCTACGACCTGCTGAATGAGGAAGCAGCGGCCAGTGCGCTGCGCACCTACTCGCCGGCCAACAACTCCGTGGCCTCCTTTACCGCCGACTACACGCGCACCTTTGGTAAAGCCACGGCGCTGGAAGCGGGCCTGAAGTCGTTGCGCACCGTTACCGACAACGATATTCACTGGGAAAACCTGGACGGCGGCGGCAACTGGCTCAACGACGCGCGGCGCACCAACCACTTCGTGTACCGCGAGTACATCAACGCGGGCTACGCCTCGGTGCGCCGGCCGCTGAGCAAGAAAGTGGGCATGCAGCTAGGATTACGGGCCGAGCACACGCACAGCGGAGGCGAGTCGCTGACGCTCGGGCAGGTAAACCAGCGCGACTACTTCAACCTGTTCCCGAACGTGTCGCTGGACTACACCAGGTCGGAAAAGCAGCAGTGGAATTTCAGTTACCAGCGCAAGATTGACCGGTTCCGCTTCGACATCGTCAATCCTTTCCTAACCTATATCAGCCCTTACCTCTACTACCAGGGCAACCCCAGCATCCGGCCCTCGTTCTCGCACAACTTCTCCGTCTCGCACAGCTACAACAACGCAGTAGCTACCTCATTAAGCTACGGTCGCCACACCAATGCCCTGGCCACTGTATTCCGTCGCGACCCGGCTACCAACATCCTCATCCAGTCCGAGGCGAACCTGAGCCGGGCCACCACGGTGGACGCCAACGTGAGCCTGACCAAGCAGATTGGCGGCGCAATAACCACGGCGAATTTTGTGGGCGCAACCTACGTCCGGTTCTACTCGCCCACTATGCCCTGGCTAAACCAGGCGAGCGTGGGGGTGATGGCCAGCAGCAACAACACGGTGAATCTGCCGAAAGGCATGCGGGCCGAACTCACCCTGTTCTACCGAACGCCGCTCACGTACGGGGCCTACTCCTTCAGGGCCCAGTACAACGGCAGCATCGGGGTATCCAAGCCGGTGCTCAAAGAAAAAGGCACGCTCACGCTCACCGTCCTCGACCCGCTGAACCTGCAGAAAAACCGCTACGCTACGCGGGCGGCGGATGTACAGGCGTACAGCCTCGATAAAACTGAAACCCGCTTCGTACGGCTGAATTTCAGCTACCGTTTCGGCAACCAGAAAGTCAAGGTTATCAGAATGCGCCGCACGGGCATCGAAAACGAAAAAAACCGCCTGGAAGGCGCTGTTAATTAACCCTCATTTCACCATCGCTGCTCTACTGCCATGTTTAAAAACCCCACGTCCCGCGCCTCCCAGTCCTTATTGGACGACGACCGCATCATGCTGCTATCGGACAACGATATGGACAAAATTCTGGGTGGGTTCCAGGAGTCGGAACCCCATATCATGCCCAACAGCCCTTATCCCTGGGATAAGTCGGATATGTGGACCGACACGCTGTTGGATTAACCGATCAGTTGCAATTGAATTAGCCCGGCAATGCCTGGAGTCTGCCATCATTACCAGCGGAGCTGTCAAGCACTAAATCAGGCGGTCCATGCTCTGGAGGAGCGGCGCTCTGAGCGCCACACTCCACCGGCAATCAGCAGCAAAATTATGCCGCCCCTGCCGCTGCCCATCAGCGAATTGAATCTTAGCGGTAAGGTCCTTGGAAGCCTTTATTATTTATAGCACGCAAGAAGAGGCCTTTAGCCGAATTCGTTCCCCTGGCAGTCCAAGTATAGTACAATATATAGGCTGGGGCAATCATCAGAGATTCGAAGATCTGCAGCGCAATTGCTGCATGAGTCCCGCCTCGCTGCAAGACACCGCGGCAAGCTATCAGGCTTCCCCACTGCTACACCGCTAACCTGGCGCGGGGCCCACAATTACTTCAAGTCAGACTGCTGCCCACCGCCTGCGCCGGTGCTGCAACGCTAGTGCTCAAACGCAACGCCAAAGGCGCCGCGGCGGCTGACTCTACCACGTCTACTTACGCTTTTTTACTTTTTCCAACCCTTTTTCCAACCCCTTTTTTCCAATTCCATGTCCAAGTACAACGAAGTACCCAACGCCAAACTTTCCTTCGACAAAGAGACGGTGGCCAACCTCTCCGAGCAGGAGATGGACCAGCTGGCCGGTGGCCAGGAGGCCGCCTATCAGACCGTCAACAGCACGGCTTCGGACATCACCTGCTGCTGGTGCACCTCGACGCGGCCCACGCCGGTTGAGGAGCAGGTTTAAGCACCCGCGCATCACGACATCATCACTTTTTCCAACCCCTTTTTTCCAATTCCATGTCCAAGTACAACGAAGTACCCAACGCCAAACTTTCCTTCGACAAAGAGACGGTGGCCAACCTCTCCGAGCAGGAGATGGACCAGCTGGCCGGTGGCCAGGAGGCCGCCTATCAGACCGTCAACAGCACGGCTTCGGACATCACCTGCTGCTGGTGCACCTCGACGCGGCCCACGCCGGTTGAGGAGCAGGTTTAAGTAGGGCTAAACCCTCAGGGTAGTCACTGCTACCACTTCGTAGGGCAAAGTATGCAGGTACCCTAACCGGTCCTGCATACTTTGCCCACGGGGCGGCGCTTCGGAAAGCTTGTTTACAAAATATTTCTGCGCTTGTTGTAATCTAATTTCTGTCATGGTTTCGGTTAAAACAGTAGAATCTGCTATTGATAAAATTCAGCAAATCGAGCAAGCTCTATTTGCTAATTACCAAACCGAGCTGGCAGCCGGTGAGGTCCAGGTGTCGTTGATGAATGGAGCGTCCGGATTGGCCTTGTTTTATTATGAATTGTATGATTATTCGCAAGACGAACAGTACCGGCATAAAGCCATCAGCATAATCAACCAGGTGTTGCAGCAACTGCAGGAGCACGTTGGCTCCTTCACGTACTGCAACGGGCTGGCCGGCCCAGCGTACCTGTTTAACTACCTACGCGAAAAAGGCTTTCTGGGCAGCTCCATCGACGAGCTGTTACTCGACGCGGACCACGTGCTCGTTGCCCTGATGCAGCGGCTGTTAAAGCAGGCCAATCTGGACCTGCTCCACGGTGCTCTGGGCATGGGCCACTACCTTCTGGCGCGGCTCGCGCTGGACCCCGAGCGGGCCCAGCTGCTGAATGCCTGCGAAGCCCTGGTAGACGGTATTGCGCAGCAATTGGAGGCAGGTTTGGCCTTCAACGAATTTGTACCGGGCTACACCAATGAAAAGGCCCGCTACGTGAACTGCGGTATGGCCCACGGCGTGGTGGCCAACCTGATGTTTTTGGTAAAGTACCTGCCACTGGCGGCCCGGCCCGAGCGCGTACGCGCCCTGCTGCAGTCCACCCAGCAGTTGTTGCGCCGCTACCGCTCGGCCGACGACACCACGCTTTCGGCCTACCCATCCATTGTGATGATCAAGGAGCACGGCATCGAAACGTACTACGGCATCCCGCTGGGCTGGTGCTACGGCGACACCACCGTGTCAGTGGGCCTCTACCACGCGGGACGTGCCCTGGGAGACGAGGCCCTGGTGGCCGAAGCGCAGGCCCTGGCCGAGCGCGCTACCCGCCGCTCCACGCCCGCTACGGCCCTGACCTACGACGCGGGCTTCTGCCACGGCAGCAGCAACGTGGCCCACACCTACCGCAAGTGGCTGGAATACAGCGGCGACGAAAGCTTCCGCCACCATTACCACACCTGGATTGCCCAGACGCTGGCCCTGGGGCACCATGCTGAGGGGCCGGGCGGCTACCAGAAGTTCGCTGGCGAAGGCCACGAAGTGAAGTATGGCCTGCTCGATGGGGTCATCGGCGTGGCCCTGGTACTGCTGGATTCCCTGCGCCCCGGGGCACCCAGCGACTGGGACCGGTTTTTTCTGCTCAGCTAGCCCCGCGGCCGCTGTACTCCTGCTGGCTGCCACTCTACTAATTGGTTTATTCCGACGCTTCCCATGAAAAACACCTACTTCGATAAAGCCGTGGTGCGCGTGCCGCTGTACTCGCTCGATTACTACCAGCAGTTTTTCGCCGACGACCAAACCGCGTTGCCCGCGCTGGTGCGCGACGAGACGTTCCTGAGCGGGCTGTACCTGGCCTCGCCGCAGCTCTACTACGCTGTGCGTGGCCTGGCGCCCGGGGAGCTGCTCGCCGACAACAAGAAGGCGCGCAAGCTGCGCCTCACCCTGGCCAAGTACGTCAACCGCCTCTCCACGCGCTGCACGCCCTTCGGGCTGTTTGCGGGCTGCGCCGTGGTTGAAGTGCAGCCCGGCGCCTCGGCCCTGGAGCTGGCCGCGCCCGAGCACTACCGGCAGCACACCCGTCTCGACAGCCAGTACCTGTTTTCGCTCACCAGCCAACTCAGTGCCGAAGCCTGGGTACGGCCCTACCTGCGCTATACGGTCAGCACCTCGCTCTACCAGCTCGGCGAGGCGTATCGCTACGTCGAGTACAGCTACCGCGGCACCAGGCGTAAGTACCAGCTGGTGTCCGTCGGCCAGCACCCCTACATCGACCGGCTGCTGGCTTTGCTGCGCGCCGCCCCGCAGGGGTTGAATATTCCAAACATGGCCGCCAGCCTGGCCGACGCCGACGTGACGGCCGACGAAGCGGCTCAGTTCGTGGAGCGGCTGATTGAAGCCCAGATCCTGGTGAGCAATTTGGAGCTGGGCACCACCGGCGCAGTGCTGGAAGAGCAGGCCCTAGCCGTGCTCCGGGAGCTGCAGCACGCCGCCGCCGCCGAGCCCGCCCACGTCGCCGCCCTCGGCAACCTGCTGGCCTACCTGGGCCAGCTGCGCCACGATGCCCAGGCCGTGGACGCCGAGTCCATTGCGGGCAAGATGCACGGCTACCAGCGGCTCAAAGCGCTGGCCACCGAATTCAAGCACCCCTTCGAGGAAAGCTCGCTGCTGCAAACCGACCTGACGACCACCTTCGCGCAGGGGCAGATTGATTCGGCGCTGGCCGAGCAGGTGCAGAAAGGAGCGGAGGTGCTCTCGCGCCTGGCCGCCAGCCGGCCCAATGCCAAGCTGGACAAGTTCAGGAAGGCCTTCGAGGAGCGCTACGACGCCCGCGTGGTGCCGCTGGTCGAAGCCCTGGACATTGAGTCGGGCATCGGCTACGGCAACTTTCTGGATGACCCGCGCTCTGACATTTCGGAGCTCATCGGCGGGCTGCGCTTCAGCTCGACCAAAGCCGCGGACGAGAAAACCACCCTCAGCACCCTGCACACCGACTTCTGGCTGCCCAAGCTGCTCGACGCCCAGCGCCGGCAGGCCACGGTGGTAAACCTGACCGACGCCGACCTGGCCCCGTACCCCTTCACCGGGCAGCGCCTGACCACCACCTACTCGGCCATGACCTCGCTTTACCAGGACGCGGACGGCCAGCCGGTGGTGTGCCTGCAGGGCGTAACCGGCCCCACCGCAGCCACCTGGCTGGGTCGTTTTGGCAACCAGGACGCCGGTATGCATGCGCTGATGCAGCAGGTGGCCGCCGTGGAAGAAGCCGCCCACGCCGACAAGCTGGTGGCCGAAATCACCCACTTGCCGGAAGCCCGCCTGGGCAACGTGCTCCAGCGCCCGGCCCTGCGGCGCTACGAAATTCCGTACCTGGCTAGCAGCGCCGTGGACACTGAGTACCAGCTGCCGATTCAGGACCTGATGCTGTGCATCCGCGACAACCGCCTGGTGCTGTTCTCGCAGCGCCACCAGCGTGAGGTGCTGCCCTACCTGACTAACGCCCATTATTACGGCAACGGCAAGAGCCTGCCACTTTACCACTTCCTCTGCGACATGCAGGAGCTCAACGGCATGGTGGGCATGGTGCTGGAGCTGGAGCCGCTGCGCAAGCTCTTCAGGCACCTACCGCGCATCACCTACGGCAATGTCATCCTCAAGCGCGCCTCCTGGGTCTTCACGCAGCAGGAGCTGGCCCCCGTGTTGCAGGCCCCCGATGCCCAGTTGCCGGCGGCCTTCGCGGCCTTCGCCCAGCAGCACGGCCTGCCAAGCACGTTCTCCATCGCCAAGGGCGACAATGAGCTCGTCATCAAATCAGACAGCCTGCTGCTGTTGCAGGCGTTCGTCGACGAAGTGAAGGACATGTACCAGGTGATGCTCAACGAGGTGCTCTTCGCCGAGCTGCGCCCCCTGGTGAGCAACGGGCAAGCCGCCTTCAACAACGAAACCCTGTTTTTCTTCCAGCGCGAAGCCGTGACGGGCCCGGGCTTCCGCCGCCCGCTGCCGGTCGCGCACGTCAAGCGCGAATACATGCCCGGCAGCGAGTGGCTGTATTTCAACCTCTACACCGGCTTTAAAAATGCCGACCACCTGCTCCAGCGGGTGGGCTGGCAGTTGGAGCAGCTCTACGTCGCCGGCATCATCGACAAGTGGTTTTTCATCCGCTACTACGACCCGAAGTTCCACGTGCGCCTGCGCCTGCACCTGGTGGACGCGCGCCGCTACGATGAGGTATTTAACGTCCTCCACCCGCTGCTGGAGCGGCTCAAGGAGCAGCGAATCGTGTGGAAGGTGGGCGTGGATACCTACCAGCGCGAGCTGGAGCGCTACGGATTCGACAAGATCGAGCCGGTGGAAAACATCTTCTTCCACGACAGCCGCCTGTGCGTGAGGCTGCTGCAGCGCCTCTCGCGTGAGAGCAGCGAAGAGACCCGGTGGCTGGCCTGCCTGGCTTCCATCGATGGGTACTTTGACCTGTTCGGCCTCGATCTGGCCGCCCGCAAAGCCTTCGCTGAAACCATGCACAGTCGCTTTGCCCAGGAATTCAACGCCACTGGCCTGTCGGCGCGCATTCTGGACAAAAAGTACCGCGACCAGCGGACTGCCATCGTGGGCTTCCTGGCCGGCACCCACCACCCGGCCCTGGCCGCCGACGTGGCCTGCCTCGTGCAGGAGCGTAACGACAGCCTGTGCGCCGACGCGGCCCGGCTGCGGACCGTCGACGGGCCGAGCATCCTGTCCTACCTCGACAGCCTGGTACACATGCACGTCAACCGGCTGTTCCGCACCCAGCAGCGCGTTTACGAGCTGGTGCTCTACGGCTTTCTCCGCAAGTACTACACGTCCTTGCTCGCCCAGCAGGCCGTGCCGGCGTAGGCGGACCCGCCCGCGCCCCGTACGGGGGCCGGCCAAGTGGCTGGCTTAGTTTCCCCATCGTCTGTCAATTCCTGATTCTATGTTGTTCAGCACCTTTCCGCACTACCCGCAATACGACGAGATGGATTGCGGCCCCACCTGCCTGCGCATCATCAGCAAGTACTACGGGAAGCTGTTTTCGCTCGAATACTTCCGCAAACTCTCCAACACCACCCGCGCCGGCTCCAGCCTGCGCGGCCTGAGCGAGGCGGCCCGGCAAGTGGGCTTTCAGACCCAGGGAGTCCGGATTGAGTTCGACGCGCTGGCCGAGAAGGCGCCGTTTCCATGCATTGCCTTCTGGCGGCAGCGGCACTTCGTCATCGTCTACAAAGTCAAGAAGGACAAGGTCTACGTATCAGACCCGGCCCACGGGCTGCTCACTTACAGCCGCGAGGAGTTCCTCAAGCACTGGGCCGTGAACGGCGACGAAGGCGTGGTCCTCACCCTGGATACTACGCCGGCCTTTGCGGAGGTGGAGTCCGACCTGGACGAGAACAAGGAGGGCCTGCGCTTCATCGCCAAGTACCTGCTCAACTACAAGGCCCTGCTGCTACAGCTCTTCATCGGGCTGCTGGTGGCCAGCCTGCTGCAGCTCATCTTCCCGTTTCTGACCCAGAGCCTGGTCGATATTGGCATTCAGCAGTACAATCCGAGCTTCATCCACCTGATTCTGCTGGCCCAGATGCTGCTGTTTTTGGGGCGCACGGCGGCCGAGCTGCTCCGGGGCCATATCCTCATTCACCTCAGTAGCCGCATCAGCATCAACCTGCTCTCCGATTTCTTCATCAAGCTCATGAAGCTGCCCCTGGGCTACTTCGACGTGAAGATGACCGGCGACATTCTGCAGCGCATCGGGGACCACCAGCGGGTGGAGCTGTTTCTGACCTCGGGCACGCTCAACGCGGTGTTTTCCGCCATCAGCCTCCTCGTCTTCGGGGTGGTGCTGCTGATCTACAGCCCGCTGATCTTTGGGGTGTTCCTGGTCTTCAGCGTGGTGTATTTCATGTGGGTGCTCGTGTTCATGGGCCGCCGGGCCAAGCTGGACTTCAAGCGCTTCGCCCACTACTCGCAGCAGCACGAGAAAAACCTGGAAATGATCCACGGCATGCAGGAAATCAAGCTCCACAACGCCGAGCAGCGCAAGCGCTGGCAGTGGGAAGCGCTGCAGGCCAAGCTATTTCAAACCAGCCTGGACAGCTTACGCCTCAGCCAGGTGCAGACGGGTGGGGCCTCGCTCATCAACGAGCTGAAAAACATCCTCATAACTTTCCTGGCCGTCAAGCTAGTGCTCACCGGCCAGCTCACGCTCGGGGTGATGCTCTCTATCTCCTACATAGTGGGGCAGCTAAATGGCCCCATCCTGCAGATAGTGGAGTTCATCAAGTCGTGGCAGGACGCGCGGCTGAGCATCGGGCGCATCAACGAAATTCACCGCAAAGACGACGAGGAAGTGCCCACGGCCACGCCGCCCGTCGTCCCAACCGGCGATTTGCGCATTCAGGGCCTCACGTTCCAGTACGAGAGCGGCTCGGAGCCCTCGCTGCAGGACATCAACCTGGTTATTCCGCACCAGAAAGTCACGGCCATCGTGGGAGCCAGCGGCAGCGGTAAAACTACCCTTCTCAAGCTGCTGCTGCGCTTCTACGAGCCCGGGGCGGGCCATATTACGGTGGCCGATCAGCCCCTGGCGGACCTGGGCCACAGCAACTGGCGCGACAAGTGCGGTGCCGTGATGCAGGAGGGCTACATCTTCAATGATACTATCGTCAACAACATCGCCGTGCGCGAGGAGGAAGTGGACCTGCCGCGCGTGCTGCACGCGGTGCAGGTGGCCAACATCCGCGACTACATCGAGGCGCTGCCCCTGCGCTATAATACCCGTATCGGGCAGAACGGCATGGGGCTGAGCACCGGGCAGAAGCAGCGCATCCTCATTGCCCGCGCCGTGTACAAGAACCCTGAGTTTCTGTTTTTCGACGAGGCCACCAGCGCCCTGGACGCGAAAAATGAGCGCATAATCAGCGAAAACCTGAGTACCTACTTCAAGCAGAAGACGGTGCTCGTCATTGCCCACCGCCTGAGCACGGTGAAAAACGCCGACCAGATCATCGTGCTGGAAAAAGGCCGCATTGTGGAAGTCGGCGACCATGCCCAGCTCATCCAGCGCCGGGGCGTGTACTTCAGCCTGGTAAAGAATCAACTTGAACTGGGCGACTAGCGCCCGCTGATAAGCCCCGTACTGCCATGACTGCTTCTTCTCCTGCTACCACCCCACCCCGGCCCCAACAGCCCGTGCTGAGCGCCGAAGTGCAACGCATCATTGATACGCCGCCGACCTGGCTGGTGCGCTGGGGCAACGTGCTGCTGCTGGGCCTGCTGGCCGGCGGCCTGCTGGCCGGCGGCCTGCTACCTTACCCCAATACGCTCAGCGGCAAGGCCGTGGTGGGGCCCATTACCCGCGTAACGGTGCCGGCCGCCGAAGCCCGCCGTATTCGGCCCGGCCAGCGCGTCATCATCAGCCTCTACGCCTTTCCCAGCGAAAAATTCGGCGCGCTGACGGGGCAAGTGGCTGCCGCCCCCACCGTCGACGGCACCGGCCAGGCCACGGTGCCCGTGCGACTGAACAAGGGCTACCGCAGCACTTACGGGCAGCTGTTGC
Organism: Hymenobacter terrestris; assembly: GCF_013377905.1. Classification (GTDB taxonomy): domain Bacteria; phylum Bacteroidota; class Bacteroidia; order Cytophagales; family Hymenobacteraceae; genus Hymenobacter; species Hymenobacter terrestris. Next base: position 1,864 of record NZ_JABKAV010000045.1, on the reverse strand, counting down.
CCGTTGGGCCGGCTAGCGCTGGGGGCGCGCGAGTCACCGTGGCCGATGAAACGCTTTTCAAGCAGCTAGTGCATTTCTAAGCGTCTCGGGCTTACCTGCCCCAATTCCCCTTTACCAACGGCCTGCAGCCTAACCCATCCTTTCCCGCCTGTTGCTTGACAGGCGGGACCCAACCAGGTGCCGTCAGCGGGCATCGGCCTGCCGCAGCTTCGGGCCACCGAACGGCCACCCGTTTAACCTTTGTACCAAATTTATAACCAAGGCCAACCCCACTCGACCGACCCATTGGCACCTACTTACTCTGCTCAAACCAAGCAGTTAACTTCAGCCGACGAAGCAGTTTTGCTGACACAAATCGCGGCTGTAGATGCCGCCATCCGGGTACATGATTTTCAGCCTAGCTGTGGGGATTGCTACTGGTGTCAGCTGCGATGATAGTCAGCCGATTTCAACTTTAAGAAATGAAGCTGTTTAGAAAGTCGGTTTAGGGTTAATTTTTCGCAGAAACAGGACGACGAACGCCAACCAATGCCACGCCAGCTAGTTGCCGATACTAGTTTCATAGCGCACGAGCAGGGTTTTGAAGCTATCGAGCCAGGCGTTGGCTTGTTCCACAAGCCGCGCGCCGACGGTAGAGTTCGGGGTCAAAGAAGGTGTCGTCAGCCGTTTGCCAATCGGTGGCGCGGCGGTTACGGGCGATGTTGGCTTCGATGTCACGGGCAGCAGGCCTGGCGCAACTCCGTCGTATCGAAGGCACTATCGGCGTTTACAAACAGGCCGGCCACCGGAATGCCGGCCGCTTCAAGTAGAACACACAACTCCTCAAACAAGACGGCCAAGCGGTAACTGTCGTGGTGGTTGCCTGCTTGTGGAGTGGCACAGGCCAGGGGCTGGCCTTGGTTGTCGGCCAGGAACAGGGCCGTGGTGGTGCGAGCCTTTTTGCGCCCCTGATAGCCCACGGCAGCCCCACCGTTTTTGGCCGGCGTATGGCTGCCGTCGAGTTGCACGCTGGAACAATCGAGCAGGTGCTTGTTATGCCGCAACACATTCAGCCACATCGTTTTCCACGACCCCTCCTTGCGCCACTTGTTGAACCGGGCGTACCCCCCTTGCCAGGTCAGCATCGCGCCAGTGAAGAACTGTTTGACAGGCAAATAACGCCACTGGCAGCCGGTTTTGAGTTTGTAGAGCAGCACCTCGAGTAACTCAACCGGGTCCACCCGGCTAGGACGACCCGTGGGGGACTGGGAAAGATGGGGCAGAATCCAGGTACGAATAATATCTTTGGGCAGGACTTCCATGAAGCAGGTGAGAAGAGGTGGGTCGCACCCCAAATTTCGCCCGTATTGTGGGAGTCCTTTGCGTTTCTATTTACTGGCCCCTACTTTCTAAACAGCTTCAATACCTACGCAGCTAATATTCTTATGACTTACGCAAAAGTGGGCTACTTTAAGTCAAACGACCGGCCTATGCTTACTCAAACCCACTACATCGAATAGCTGCTCAGTACGCCCAAAAACTATACCTGTACCTACCTGGCCGACCATCTACCCGGCATCATCCATGACCAGGTGAATCGTTTTTTGCGCCCCAGTACGCTTCCATCCAGCCAGGCCAGTTCCAAAGGGGCCCTCTTGCCTCCCCGGGTAAGTCGGAGAGCATCAAAAAGTGTGGGGCAATTCTATTTTTTTTACTGGTTAATGCGGACGCAGAGCAGATAGAGACCTAATCCAAAACCCGACTGCCCCACACTTTTTGATGCTCTCCTAAAGCAATAAGAAAAGGGTTGCAGCGGTCTAGATAGGCTAAATGATATGAAAAAACGGTACTGGCTTAGATACACCGCAGCATTTCGCGGTCAAGG
>NZ_JABKAV010000044.1 GCF_013377905.1 Hymenobacter terrestris | reverse complement strand
GGCGGGTTGGTCGCTCGCTCCCCTCCCGGCGTGCAAATTTTATTTAAAAAAACAACTTGGGGAAGAAGAGGGGGGGGGGGGGGGAAGACCCACCCGACCCTACAGCATGCTGAAAGACGTAAGCCGTAGCACTAGGATTGGTGAGAGAACATCTTGCTGAGCGGAGCCGAAGCATCTCTACCGCTTCGTTGCCAAACCAGGCTAACAGTAAGATTACCATTGCGGTCAAGGCACTTAAGCTATGCCTCCGCCACGGCTCAGCATGACGTCCGGTTTTGCCTTGTAGCCCAACACCAGCCGTCAACTGCAGACCACTAATCCTTAACTACTACTTTTGCCCTCATGGAATTCACCGTAGGTCAGATAGCCGAAGTTCTGCAGGGCACCGTGGAGGGCGATGCAGCCCAGCCCGTAAACCGGCTGGCTAAGATTGAGGAAGCCCAGGCCGGCTCGCTCTCGTTTCTGTCGAACCTGAAGTACGAGCCCCACCTCTACACTACCCAGGCCACGGTGGTGATTGTGAGTCGCAACTTAGAGCTAAAAAAGCCCGTTTTAGCCGCCCTCATCCGCGTCGACGACCCCTATACCAGCTTCACGGCCCTGCTGGAGTTCTACCAGCAGGCCAGCCGCACCGGCAAGCGCGGCGTCGAGGAGCCGGCCTATATGGCCGCCAGCGCTAGTATCGGGGCTGACCACTACCGCGGAGCCTTTTCGTACATCGGCGAAAACTGCGAGATTGGCGAAGGCGTGGTGATTTTTCCGCACGTATTCATCGGCGACCGGGTGAAAATCGGCGACGGCACCATCCTCTATGCCGGGGCTAAAATCTACGCCGAAACCGTAATTGGCCAGCGCTGCACGGTGCACGCCGGCGCCGTTGTTGGCTCCGACGGCTTCGGCTTTGCGCCCCAGCCCGACGGCTCCTACCGCACCATTCCGCAAATCGGCAATGTGGTGCTCGAAGACAACGTGAGCATCGGCGCCAACGCCACCATCGACTGCGCCACGCTGGGCTCTACCATTATCCGCGAGGGTGCCAAAATCGACAACTTGGTGCAGCTGGCCCACAACGTTGAGGTCGGCCGGCACACGGTTATTGCGTCGCAGACGGGCGTATCGGGTTCCACCAAAATCGGGGATTTCTGCGTGTTGGCGGGCCAGGTAGGCATGGCCGGCCACCTCACGCTGGCCAACCGCACTACCGTTACGGCCCAGTCGGGAGTCGGCAAATCCATCAAGCAGGAAGGCGTGCTACTCCAGGGTTCACCGGCCTTTGGCCTGCGCGACAGCCTGCGCGCTAACGCCATTTTCCGGCATCTACCCGAACTCGAGCGCCGCCTGCGCCTACTCGAACAGCAAGCCCAGCCGCCGGAAAAGCACTAACTTTGCAGCCGAAAGGAGCTAAAAGCCAAGCAAGCCAGATGGTAGAATCCGCTGGCTGCTCTGTCCTTATTTTACCGCTCTCAGCCTCTACAACCGAATTTCTTCTAGCTTCTAGCTTCCTCAGCTGCTAGCTCCTTTAAATGAACGATAAGCAACACACCATCAAGGCCCCCGTTACGGTTAGCGGGATTGGGCTGCATACGGGAGTGGTGGCCACGATGACGTTTTGTCCGGCCCCCGTCAACCACGGTTACAAGTTTCAGCGCGTCGATTTGCCCGGCCAGCCCATCGTGGATGCCGATGTGGACAACGTGGTAGATTTATCACGCGGCACGACCATTGAGCAGAACGGTGCCCGCGTGAACACCGTGGAGCACACCCTGGCCGCTTTGGTGGGCCTGCAGATTGACAACGTGCTTATTCAACTCGATGGCCCCGAGCCGCCCATCATGGATGGCTCCAGCTTCGAGTTTATCAAGCCGCTGCAGGAAGCCGGCTTTGAGGAACAGAACGCGCTGCGTAACTACTATGAGATTCCGAGCGAAATCCGCTACGTGGATAACGCCCGCTCGGTGGAAATAGCCGCCCTGCCGCTTAACGACTACCGCCTTACGGTGATGGTGGATTATAATTCGCCGGTGCTGGGCTCCCAGCACGCCTCACTCACCGACATCACCCAGTTTGCCGCCGAAATCGGCTCGTCGCGCACGTTCTGCTTTCTGCACGAGCTGGAGGCCCTCTACAAATCCAACCTCATCAAGGGCGGAGACTTGAGCAACGCCATTGTGGTGGTTGACCGCGTGGTGAGCGACGACGAGCTGAACGACTTGGCCACGATGCTGGGCAAGCCCAAGGTAGCCGTCAAGAAGGAAGGCATCCTCAACAATGTGGATTTGCGCTATAAAAACGAGCCCGCCCGCCACAAGCTGCTCGATTTGGTAGGCGACCTAGCCCTGGTGGGCCGGCCGCTGAAGGGCCAGATTCTGGCCGCCCGCCCCGGGCACGCGGCCAATGTGGCCTTCGCCAAGCGCATCAAGAAGAAGATGATGGAGGCCCACACCAGCCCCATCCCGACCTACGACCCGAGCCGCGAGCCGGTGATGGACATCAACCAGATTGCCGCCACCCTGCCCCACCGCTACCCGTTCCTGCTGATTGACAAGATCATTCACCTCGATGCCACCACGGTAACGGGCGTCAAGAATGTCACCTTCAACGAGCAGTTCTTCACCGGCCACTTCCCCGGCAACCCCGTGATGCCGGGTGTGCTCCAGATTGAGGCCATGGCCCAGACCGGCGGCATCCTGGTGCTCAATACCGTGCCCGACCCTGAAAACTACTGGACCTACTTTTTAGGCATCGAAAACTGCCGCTTCCGCCGCATGGTGAAGCCGGGCGACACCCTCATCTTCAAGTGCGAACTGACAGCACCCATTAAGCGGGGCATTGCCAAGATGAGCGGCAAGGCCTACGTAAATGGTAAAGTAGTGATGGAAGCCGAAATGTCGGCCAGTATTGTGAAGAAGAACAATTAATCTGAATTAGCAATTAGTAATTAAGGATGAAAAATTCGCTGCTTTGTGCGCTACTTGAGCCAACAGGGAAATTCTTAGTTACTAATTCTTGATTACTAATTAAAATCGAATGACCCAGCCGCTCGCCTATATTCATCCCGAGGCCATCATTGCCCAGAACGTGGTAGTGGAGCCGTTTACGACCATTGACAAGGACGTGGAAATCGGGGAAGGCACCTGGATTGGCCCTAACGTCACGATTATGGCCGGGGCCCGGATTGGCAAAAACTGCCGGATTTTTCCGGGTGCCGTTATTGCTGCCCAGCCTCAGGATTTGAAATTTGCCGGCGAGAAAACCACTGTACACATCGGCGACAACACCGTGATTCGGGAGTGCGTGACGGTGAACCGCGGCACCGTGGACCGGCTGAAAACCGTGATTGGCAGCAACTGCCTGCTGATGGCTTACGTGCACGTGGCTCACGACTGCGTAATCGGCGACAACTGCATTCTGGCCAACACCGTGCAGGTAGCTGGGCACGTCGAAATCGGCGACTATGCCATTATCGGGGGCTCATCGGCCATTCACCAGTTCGTGCGCGTCGGCCAGCACGCCATGATTTCGGGCGGCTCGCTGATTCGCAAGGATGTGCCGCCCTTCGTGAAGGCGGGACGAGAGCCGCTGAGCTACGCCGGCATCAACAGCATCGGGCTTCGCCGCCGGGGCTTTTCGGATCAAAAGATTTCCGAAATCCAGCAGCTCTACCGCTTGCTGTTCATGAGCGGCCTGAACAATGCCGCTGCCCTCGACCAGATTGAGTTGGAGCTGGCCCCTTCCCCCGAGCGCGACGAAGTAGTCAACTTCATCCGCAACTCGGGCCGCGGCGTCATTAAAGGCTACGGCCGCGGCTCCAACGGCAACGGCGAGTAGTATTTTGGGTTGAAAGCACGCCGTAGGGGCGGAGCTTGCCCCCGCACGCCGTTGAACGAGTCCGTAGGATGTACCCGGGCGCGGCCGTTCAACGGCTCCTAACGGCGGGCGAGGGCTTGTCCTGCTCTTACGTCGCGCTTACTTACCATCACCCGTCCTTCCAAAACGAATGCAGATTACGGCTACCGGACTAAGCAAGCGGTTTGCGCGGGAATGGATTTTCCGGGAGCTGACCCACACGTTTGCAGCGGGCTCAGCCACGGCCATTCTGGGGCCGAACGGGGCCGGAAAGAGTACCCTGCTCAACACGCTTTCGGGGCAGATTCTGCCCACCCACGGCACGGTGGAGTACCAAGAGAAAGGTCAGGCCGTGGCCGTGGAAGATGTGCCACAACGGCTGGCCTACGCCGCGCCCTATCTGGAACTGATTGAAGAGCTGAGCCTGACCGAGCTGATCCGGTTTCACACCCGCTTCAAGCCCCTGCGGCCGGGTATGACGAGTGACGAACTGGTGCGCCTGATGTACCTCGAAAAGTCGCGCCATAAGCTGATTCGGGACTTTTCGAGCGGCATGAAGCAACGCCTCAAGCTGGCCCTGGCCCTGTATGCCGATGCCCCGCTGCTCCTGCTCGATGAGCCGACCACCAACCTCGACCGCACCGGCGTAGCCTGGTACCGCGAGCATATAGCGGCCACGCTGCCCGGCCGCACGGTGCTCGTATCAAGCAACGTGCCCGAGGAGTACGACTTCTGCGAGCAGCAACTACTGATTACCGATTTCGGGGCCCAGGCGGCACGCTGAGCGGCTTTTTACAATTCAAACTGGTGAGCTGAACGGAACCTGACAAGGTTCCGTCGCGTATCTTTGCAGCTCAATCCGTTTCATCCTTTCCTGCCCCTCACAAGGCCATGACACAGCACGACGACTTCGACGACGACGACCTTTTTGGCGACGACGATGCCCTGGACAATTTCGCCAAAGCCGGCGGCAGCAAAAACCACGGCTCGGCCGAGGAACGCCTCGCAGCCAAATACGCCGATTACCTGATGTGGCGCGACACTGGTTCCTCCCATGATGAGGCGCTGGACCTGGCCAACATGAGCGAGGACGAGTTCGATGAGGCCGAAGCGGGTAACGACCCCGAAAGCAGTGGCAAGTTTACCTCCCTCGACGACCTGGACGACAACGACTTTTCCGACGACGAGAACGACGAGTACGGCTCCTCCGGCTCCTCCCGTAACAGCGGCCGCAACTCCGACTACGACTAGCAGCGCGCGGCTGAAACAGTAAAAAGCCTGTCATCCTGAGTTCAGTTCAGGATGACAGGCTTTTTACTGTTTCAGCCGCCCTCTACCTCCGGCCGAAAACGCGGCGAAGCAACTCAGTGGTGCGGGCCACCGGATTTTCACGAATGTTGGCTTCTTCCTGGGCCACGAGCGTGAACAGGCCATCGATGGCCTTGCCGGTGGCGTACTGGTTGAGGTCAGTCTGAACGGGCGTAACCAGCGGGATGCGGTTGTAGCGGGTCGTCAGGTCGGTGTAGTACTTGGTGGCACCCACCTGGCCGAGGCTGCGCTCCATAATGGGCTGGAAGGCAGTGGTGAGCTGGGCGGTGGTGGTGCGCTTGAGGTAGTTGGTGGCCGCGTCCTTCTCGCCCGTCAGGATACCCCACACGTCTTTAAACGTGAGGCTTTTGATGGCCGTCAGGAAGATGGGTTTGGCGCTCTGGGCGGCCTGTTCGGCCCCGCGGTTCAGCGTCAGTTCAAACTTATCTACCTGGCTACCCAGGCCCAGCGTGCGGAGTGTGGTAGCTACGCGCTGGGCATCGGGCGGGAACGGAATGCGGATAAGGCGGTTGAGGTAAAAGCCATCGGTCTTCGAGGCTTGGTCGGCACCTTTGCTAATACCCAGCGTGAGGGCCTCCTTGAGGCCGCGGGCGGCCTCGTCCTGGCTTAGGTTGCCGATGCCGGCGCCCGTACCGGTAGTAGTGGTACCGGCGCGGGTAGTGGGGGCGGGCAGGGTTTTAAAGATTTCGCCCAGCTTGGGGAAACGGAACTGAGCAGCGGCGGGCAATTGCAGGCCCAGCAGCAAGAAGGGCAGCGCGAGGAAAGAGCGGTTTTTCATGGCGTAAAGGAAGCGGTTATGCTGCGGGTTTTGCACAAACCGGACCAAACTTAAAGTCAGTTGGAAAAGCCAAAAAGCAAAACTCCGAAGCCACCCCCGGGCTTTATGCGCCGGCCGGATGCGGCTTCGTCTGCTACCTTCGCGCCGCCAGGCATTGCCTTCCGCACCTTTCCTCCTGACTACTTCCCTCTTTCCTTTCGCATGGTACCTGATATTGAGATTATGACCATTGGCGATGAACTGCTCTACGGGCAGGTTATCGATACGAATTCGGCCTTTATGGGCCAGGAACTGGGCAAACTGGGGCTGCGCGTACGCCAGATTACGAGCGTATCCGACCGGGCCGATGAAATCGTGGCCACCCTCGACCAAGCCCGGCAGCGGGCCCGCGTGGTGCTGATGACGGGCGGCCTCGGCCCTACCAAAGACGACTTAACCAAGCACGTGCTGGCCCGCTATTTCGGTACAGAATTAGTGCTTGATGAAAATGTACTGCGCCACGTAGAGGGGATTTTCGCCCGCTATAACCGGCCCATGCTGGAAGTAAACCGCCAGCAGGCCATGGTGCCGGCCAATTGCCAGGTGCTGCACAACGCCGTGGGTACGGCACCCGGCATGTGGTTCGAAGATGGCGGCGTGGTGTTCGTGAGCATGCCCGGCGTGCCTCATGAAATGAAGTACCTGATGACTCACGAGGTGCTGCCGCGCCTGCGGGCCCACTTCCAGACGCCCGCCATCGAGCACATCGTGGTGCAGACAGTGGGATTGGGCGAGTCATTTCTGGCCCAGCAGATTGAGGACTGGGAAACGGCGCTGCCACCCTATGTGAAGCTGGCCTACTTGCCTTACCTGGGAGGAGTACGCCTGCGCCTGACGGGCCAGGACGATGGCCAGCCCCACCTACTGGCCCGCATGGAGGCGCTATTACCCGAGTTGCGCCGGCTACTCGGCACCCATGTTTACGCCGAGGGCGAAATCAAGCTGGAAGAAGTAGTGGGCCAGCTTTTGATGGAGCGTGGGCTGACCGTGGGCACAGCCGAAAGCTGCACCGGCGGCCTGCTGGCCCACCGCCTCACCAGCGTACCGGGCGCCTCGCGCTACTACCAGGGCAGCCTAGTGGCGTACTCCAATGAGTTGAAAATGGCCGAGTTGGGCGTGCAGGCCGAAACGCTGGCTGCCCATGGTGCCGTGAGCGAAGCCGTGGTAGCCGAAATGGCCGAAGGCCTGCGCCGCCGCTTGGGCGTTGATGTAGCCCTGGCTACCAGTGGCATTGCCGGCCCCGATGGTGGCACGCCCGAAAAGCCCGTAGGTACCATTTGCGTAGCCTACGCCGATGCCCATCGTACCGTTACCAAGCAAATCAGCTTCGACCGCGGCCGCCAGCTCAACCTGGAGTTCACCGCCACCACCGCCCTGAACCTGTTGCGACTGAGCCTGCCGGGCGGGATACAGGAGTGATTTGGTGACTCGGTGAATGAGGGAACGTCATGCTGAGCGGAGCCGAAGTATCTCTACCGCTTCGTTGCAATGGCTTCGGTTAGTCAGAGGTAGAGATGCTTCGGCTTCGCTCAGCATGACAGGCCTTTATTTACAGATTCAGCCACCGAGTCACCCGTTCCCTCGTCTGCCGATTCTTCGCATTGCGAGTTCTGGTTACCTTTGCACCACCAAACCCCACCCCACCCACCTTTATATTACCCCGACCGCATGGCACGAATGGAAATGACGATGCCCAAGATGGGCGAATCCATCATGGAAGGCACCGTTCTCAAATGGCTCAAACAAGTAGGCGACGCCATCGAGCAGGATGAATCGGTGCTGGAAGTGGCCACCGACAAGGTTGATACCGAAGTTCCGGCCCTGCACGCAGGCATTCTGCAGGAAATTCTGGTGGAGGAAGGCCAGGTAGTGGCCGTGGGCGCGCCCATCGCCGTGATTGAAACCGATGCCGCCAACGCTGGTGCTCCGGCCCCGGCAGCTGCCCCGGCCGCCCCCGCTGCTTCCGACAACGGCGCCGCTACGGCCGCCGCCCAGGTGCCCCACGTACCCGCCGAAACGGCCCCGGCCGCTGGTGCCGCCCAGCCCCAGACCGGTCGCTTCTACTCGCCGCTGGTAATGAGCATCGCCCGCGAGGAAGGCATCAGCATGAGCGACCTGGAGTACCTGCCCGGCACCGGCAACGAGGGCCGCGTCACCAAGAAAGACATTCTCGATTACGTTTCCGGCGGCAAGCAGCCGCTCACGCCGCAGGCTGCCGCTCCGGCTGCTTCAGCCTCAGCCGCTACCCCGGCCGCCGCGCCAATTCCGGCTCCGGCCGCCGCTAAGCCCCAAGCTGCTGCTGCTGTTTCGACCAAAGCCGTGCCTTCCATCAGTGGTGGGCAGGAGCTGATTGAGATGGACCGCATGCGCAAGATGATTGCCCAGCGCATGGTGGACTCGAAGCGCATTTCGCCCCACGTAACGAGCTTCGTGGAGGCCGACGTGACCGACATCGTGAACTGGCGCAACAAGCACAAGGATGGCTACAAGAAGCGCGAAGGCGAGAACCTAACTTTCACGCCTATCTTCATCCAGGCCATTGCCCGCGCCATCCAGGACTACCCGATGATTAACGTTTCCATCGATGGCGACTACATCATCAAGAAGCGCGACATCAATATTGGCGTGGCCGTGGCCCTGCCCTCGGGCAACCTCATCGTGCCGGTTATTCATAATGCCGACCAGCTCAACCTCAACGGTCTGAGCAAGAAGCTGAACGATTTGGCCAACCGCGCCCGTAACAACAAGCTTAAGCCCGAAGACCTGGAAGGCGGCACTTACACCGTATCCAACGTCGGCTCGTTTGGCAACGTGATGGGCACGCCCATCATCATGCAGCCGCAGGTGGCCATCATGGCCGTGGGCGCTATTAAGAAGAAGCCTGCCGTTATCGAGACGCCCCAGGGCGACCTGATTGGTGTACGCCACTTCATGTTCCTGAGCCACAGCTACGACCACCGCGTGGTCGATGGCTCGCTCGGCGGCATGTTCGTGCGTCGCGTGGCCGACTACCTGGAGCAGTTCGACCCGAATACGAGCATCTAGTGCTTAGCGCCCAGACCACCGAAAAGGCCCCGCCGTGTTACCACGGCGGGGCCTTTTCGGTGGTCTAAGCTTACTTTTGCCTGCCGGTTGGTTTGGTCGTCTGTCCTAATCTGGCCTGCGGCCTCTTACTCGTTATTCTTCTTCATGAAAAAATACCTGCCCCTGGCGGCGCTGCTCGTTGCGCTCGGCCTCATCCTGTTCCTCTACCAGCGCCTGACCAACACGGAAACGGCTTTAAAGCGGGCCGAGCAGAAATTCCAGGACTGCGAGATTGTCACCTTTCAGCTCCAGAACAAGCTCAGCCAAATCAAGCGCGGCCCCATACCCGACAGTTTGCGGGAGAAGTAGAGGCTGTCATTCTGAGGAAAAAGGAATCTGGGTCAGGTCATCGAACTACATTGTTCGATGACCTGACCCAGATTCCTTTTTCCTCAGAACGGCGGGTTACTTACTGCTGGCCGCCGGTGTCGGTGCCGCTGCCGCCTTCCTTCAGGTCGTCGTTGCTGATGGCGCGGCGGCGGCGGGTGGGCCGTTGCTCGGTAGTAAGCTTGCCGATGCGGTAGCTTAGGTTGACGCGGACGCCAGCCCGGCGAAGCACGTTCACGCTGTTCTGGTCGAGTACCGGCGACTCGATGCGGTTGCGGATTTTGAACTCGGGCGTGAAGAAGTTGTCGGCGCCGATGCCGAACGAGCCGCGCTTTTCGGCGAAGTCCTTTTTCACACTCAGACTATAAATGCCGAAACCACCCTGATACCCCTGCAGTTGCACCTGCCGGCCGCGGTAGAAGGCAAAGCTCTGGAATCCCCAGCCGTTGTCGAAGGTGTAGGTGGCATTCAGGCGGCCGCTGGCTACCCAACCCGAGTTGCTAGCAGCCAGCTCGAGTCTGTCGGAGTTATTGTCGAGCACGGCATAAAACACATCGGTGCCGCCGCTGAGGGTGAACTTCTTGTTGATATTGACATTGGCGCTCAGGCTACCCCCATAGGCATTTTCGGTGCCTATGTTGTCATAACTAGTGATAATGGTGTCGCCGCTGGTTGTGCGCACAGGCTGGATGGATTCGGTGGTGTTACGGGCAAACACTGAGAAATTGAGCGAAGTCTGTTTAACAAACGTATTGTAGGCCAGTTCGTAGTTGTTGGTGTACTCGGGGCGCAACTCGGGATTACCTTCAGTAGGCAACAACGGATTGGAGGCTTGACGGTTGGGATTGAGAAATTGCAGTGACGGCCGCTGAATCCGGCGGTTGTAGGCCGCTTTCACCAGGTTGCCGTTGGCCAGCTTGCGCGAAAGGTTGAGGCTGGGCACCAGTACACTGTACGACGGAATGGAAGCTGCCCGATCTTTTTCAAAGTCGGCGTTGATGGTCGTGTACTCGTAGCGGACGCCGGGTTTGAAGGTGTAGTTCTTGAGCAGCGTAGCTGTGTAGGCCACATAGGCAGCGGCCACGTTCTGGTCGTAGGTGAAGATGTTCGAAAGGCCCCGACCTGGCAGGGGCACGCCGTTTTCCAGCGTAGCATAGTCGCTGTTAACGCGTCGGATGATGTCCTTGGCGCCGAATTCGAGAATCTGGTTTTCCTTGATGGGCGTTACATAATCAACCTGCAGCGTATACTCCTCGTTGTAGCTATCGTTGATGTTGCGTATAAAGTTACCTGCTCCATTCCCCTCACGGATGGCGTTAGTGAAGTTGTTGGTGCGCACGTTCCGGCTGTACTGGCCCAGCACGCTAAACTCCTGGCGCGGCTTCTCGAAGGTGCGCGTGTAGCTGAGCGTAGCATCCAGTGTAATCGAGTTATCGAGCACCTTCACATCGCGCAGGTCACTGACTACCGAATCGCCCTTAGCAGTGAAGAATGTTCTGACCGAGCGCAAATCGTCCTGGTAGTTGGTGCCGTCGCGCTGACCGATTTGCACCGAGGCGGCCACAAAGTTGAGCTTGTTGATTTCGTAGTCCCAGCCCAGCGAATAGCGCCCGAACACGTTGTTCTGGCGCGTATCGGCCTGCTGCACCGAGTGGCTAAAAGCAGTACGGTTGGCGGGGTCGTTGTTGGCTGGCAGCTGATATATGAGCTGCTCGTTCTCGAAGCGGCCTGGCGTGTTGTACTGGCCACGACCCCCAGCATTAAACGAGAAGCCCATTTTGCCGGTGCGGTAGGCCGCGCTCAGGCCTAGGTTGCTGCTGCGCGAGCCGGCACTGATGCGGGTGTCGAGCGTGAAGCCGCGCAGGTTATTTTGCTTGGTGACGATGTTGATGATGCCGCCCGAGCCTTCGGCGTCGTACTTGGCCGAGGGCGAGGTAATCACCTCCACACTCTTAATCTGATCGGCCGGAATCTGCTTGAGCGCGTCGGCAATACTGTTGGCCGAGATGGTGGACGGGCGGTTGTTGATGAGCACCCGTATGTTGCTGGAACCACGCAGGCTTACGTTGCCATCCAAGTCGACGCTGAGCAGGGGCACGCGGCGCAGCACGTCGGTGGCGTCGCCGCCGCGGGTGGTTTCGTCTTTTTCGGCGTTGTACACCGTGCGGTCTACCTTCTCCTCAATCAGGGCGCGCTGGCCTTCTACCACCACTTCCTTCAGGGCCTGGGCCGTGCTTTCGATGGAGAGGCTGCCCACGTTGACCGCATTGCCAGCATCGGTGATGACGACACCGGGCTTCTCGAAGTTCTTGTAGCCGATGAAGCTGACTTGCACCGTGTAGGTGCCCGCCCGCAGCCGCGGGATGCTGAACTTACCATTATCATCGGCCGAGGTGCCATCGACGGCTTTGCCGGTGGCGGGGCTCAGGAGCACCACCGTGGCGTAGGGCACGGGCTGCTTGGTAGCGGCATCGATAACGGTGCCGGTAACGCGGCCGGTACCGGCCTCTGCCTGTACCTGGCCAGCGGGGCGGCCCGAGCCGGCCGGGGCCTGAGCCAATGCTGTGGCTGCCGAACCACTCAGGGCCAACAGCAATAAGGTTTTTTTCATTTCTGAGCTAAAAAGGCCGCCGCAAAAACCAACGAACCGGGATATAGACACGCCACTATGCACCAAGTGGCACGGCCAGCCAAGATTATTTTCGGACAGACCCAAAGCGCACGTGTGGCCCAGCTTCACCCCACAGCCTCTATTGCCTCGCGCCTAATAATAGGAGCATAAAGGCATAGTGGCGGGCCGTGTCGCGCAGGCTCTGGAAGCGGCCAGAGGCCCCGCCGTGGCCGGCGCTCAGGTCGGTGTGCAGCAGCAACAGGTTGCGGTCGGTTTTGTTGGCCCGGAGCTTAGCTACCCACTTCGCGGGCTCGAAATACTGCACCTGCGAGTCGTGCAGACCAGTGGTGACGAGCAGGTTGGGGTAGGCCTGGGCGCGCACATTGTCGTAGGGCGAGTACGAAAGCATGTAGTCGTAGAACTGCTGCTGATTGGGGTTGCCCCACTCGTCATACTCGCCGGTGGTCAGCGGAATACTCTCGTCGAGCATGGTCGTTACCACGTCCACGAAGGGCACGGCCGCTACTACCCCTTTATACAGTTCGGGGTGCAGGTTAAGCACGGCCCCCATCAGCAAGCCGCCGGCCGAGCCGCCCATGGCAAACAGGGTGTCGGCCGAGGTATACTTTTCGGCAATCAGAAACTGGGAGCAGTCGGTAAAATCGGTGAACGTGTTCATCTTGCGCAGCTTCTTGCCCCCCTCGTACCACTGCCGCCCCAGCTCCTGCCCGCCCCGAATGTGGCAGATGACGTATGCAAAGCCCCTATCGAGTAAGCTCAGCCGGCTGGCGCTAAATGTGGCGTCCATCGAAAGGCCGTACGAGCCGTAGGCGTACTGCAACAGCGGCGCTTTTCCGTTGCGCTCGAAACCCTTGCGGTACACAATCGACAGCGGAATCAGCGTGCCATCGGCGGCCGGGGCGTACTGCCGCTCCGTCACGTAGTCATCCTTGCGGAAGCTGCCCAACACGGTCTGCTCCTTCAGCAGCGTTTTGGCGCGCGTGTCCATGTCGTAGTCGAAAGTGGACGTGGGTGTGGTGAGCGAGGAGTAGCCGTAGCGCAGCACGGGCGTATCGAACTCGGGGTTGATGCTGATGGCGGCCGTGTAGGTGGGCTCGCCAAAGGCCAGGTAGTGCTCCTGCCCGTCGGCCCAGCGAATAACGCGCAGCCGCAGCAGCCCCTCCTGCCGCTCGCCCAGCACCAGGTACTCCCGGAACAGCTCCATGTTTTCCAGAAAAACCTCCTCGCGGTGCGCTACCACCACCTGCCAATTCGCCTTGGCCGTAGCGGTAGCAGGCGTTTTCAGCAGCTGAAAATTAGGCGCGGCATCGTTGGAAAGCACGTAGAAATCGGGGCCGAAGTGCTCCACTTCGTACAAATGGTCATCCTCGCGGGCCAGAAACACCTGCAGCCCGGCCTGCGGTGCATCGGACCTCAGGTACCGCACTTCCGCCGACATGGTGCTACCGATGCTCAGAAACACGTACTCGCGCGATTTGGAGCGGTGCACGTGCAGGTAAAAGGCCGTGTCGATTTCCTCGTACACCAGCTCGTCGAGGGCCGGGTCGGTGCCCAGTCTGTGGCGCCAAAGCTGATAGTCAAGCAGCGTATCGGGGTCTTTGCGAGTATAGAAAACCGTCTGGTTATCGGTGGCCCACACGGCACTGCCGCTGGTGTTAGCAATGGCTTCCGGGTAAAGCTGCCCGGTTTCGAGGTTGCGGAAGCGCAGCGTGTACAGACGGCGGCTCACGGTATCTTCTGAGTAAGCCAGCGTGCGGTTGTCGTCGCTTACTTCCAGGCCCCCGATATGATAGTACTCGTGGTTTTGGCTGAGCGCGTTGCCATCGAGCAATACTTCCTCGGTGGCCTCCAGGCTGCCCGGCTTGCGGCAGTAAACTGGGTACTCGCCGCCCTCCACGAAGCGCACGTAATAGTAGTAGCCATTGTCGCGGAAGGGCACCGACTCGTCCTGCTCGCGGATGCGGCCTTTCATCTCCTGAAACAGCCGCTCCTCGAGGCCTTTAGCCGGAGCCATCTGCTGGTCGAAATAGGCATTTTCGGCTTTCAGGTAATCGAGGACTTCCGGGCTTTCGCGCTCATTGAGCCAGTAATAGTTATCGGTGCGGGTACCGAAGGGCGAGACGAGGGCGTGGGCTTTGATAGCCGCAATGGGTGGTTTAGACATAAAGAAGGCAGGAGTTTGGGCGCAAATGGTGGGTAGCGCGAAATGCAGCAGAAGACCGGCAGGTAGCAGTAACGACGAATGCTTCGTTGCGGAGCAGACAAGAAGAAGAATACCGCCACTCGGCGGCCAGCCAAAGTACCGCTAAACCAGGGATTCGGTGAGTTTGCGGGCAGAGTGGCCATTTAACTTATGCAGGGCCTGCCTGGTTTGTTTAATGAGGTAGGTACCTGAAATCCAGTGTCAACCCGTCGTCATCCCCTCAACTCATGCTCGAAAAGTATCCGCAAGACTGGCTTACTTGGTACGACACGACGGAGCGTAAATGGCATTCGCTACGGGCCGCCAAGCTGACGAGCAACTTAGTTACCGTGGCCTTCGTGGGGGGTATAATTATCAGTCTGCTAAGTTACTACGGCCTGCTAAACTATCCGGTGAGGCGGTTTTACGCCGTAGAGCTGGCTTTTAGCGTGTTGCTGATAAGCGAAATAACCAGCCTCATCTTCACGCTCTCGCACTCGGTGGCCGATTCGGTGGGCAAGCAGT
Source organism: Hymenobacter terrestris (assembly GCF_013377905.1). Lineage (GTDB taxonomy): Bacteria > Bacteroidota > Bacteroidia > Cytophagales > Hymenobacteraceae > Hymenobacter > Hymenobacter terrestris. The sequence goes on along the minus strand of NZ_JABKAV010000044.1, from coordinate 11,860 downwards.
TCGAAGTGGTTTCGCTGATTCTGTTGCGCGAGTCGTTCAAGGAGCTGGGCCATCTGCCGGTGGAACTGGCCTGGGACACGGCCATCCTGCTCGAATTGCTGCCCATTCTCACCGATGCGCTGGGGGCAGTGGCCATCTTCCTCATCATTGGCCTCTTCTACCGCATCCAGCAGCACACCCGCATTACGAGCTCGGTTGAGGAGCAACAGGATTTTGTGCGCCTCAAAAAGCTAGTTGCCTCGCTGCTGCTGTTCGCTTTTCTGGCCACCGGCCTCTACTCGCTGGCCGATTTCGTTTACTCCGGCCAGTACCACAACCTGCTGGGTCGCTTCTACACGATTTTGATTTTCACCGACATCCTGATTCTGATTATATCCCTGCGCTACAGCACCCTGTACTTACACTTGTTCCGCTACTCCTCGTTCGCCCTGGCAACGGTCATCATCCGCCTCTCGCTAACGGCCCCCAAGTACTATAATGTGCTGCTGAGCGTGTCGGCGGGCCTGTTCGTGCTGCTGGTGGCCTACGGCTACAACCGACTGAACCGCCCCGCCACCAGCCTTCTAAAATCTTAAAACCAGCCGCCATCATTCTTTAACGCAGCCAGCTGCTGCCCCAGTACCTTCACCGGGACAATCTGCTGGTCAACGTAGGCGTTTTGGCCTTTATATAGTCGAGCACGGCCAGTCTTTTGCGCTCATTAAGCTGGTAGTAATATCGGTGCGGATACCAAATGACGAGACGAGCGGGTGGGCCTTCACTTCAGCGTCAGGTGGGTGACGGTGCCCAGCAACTGCATGACAGTTCCGTGGCTTCGGCGTGGCGCGGCACATTCTGCACAGCCTCCTGCAGAATACGGTACGGCAACGTGGGCCAGCCGCCGGCCCCGTTGCACATAACGGATTGCCCCCACGGGAGTGCCGTTGGTCCGATTCCAGGCCAGCATCATTAGCCAATTTACCCGGCTGGTGTCAGGGCGTAAGTTGGTCAATTGCCAGAGCATACTATCGGCGCGGGCGCTGGGCCCGCCCACGCCTGACCAGCCAAGCACAGGCAACGTGCAAGGGCGAGGAGGAATCTTTTAACCACATCCAATTATGGTACTGTCGCGAAAATATCCTTCACCTTCGCCCAACACCCCAAAATCCCAGTTAAACACGAACGGCCGGTTGCTGAAGGAGCAACTGGCCGTTCGTGTTTAACTGCTCAGTCTACAAACCTGCCAGCTGCTGCTCCAGTGCGGCAATCTGGGCTTCGGCATCGGCCAGCTTCTGCCGCTCGCGCTCCACCAATTCGGGCTTGGCGTTGGCCACGAACTTCTCGTTGCTCAGCTTTTTTCCCACCGAGTCGCGGAAGCCCTGGGCGTATTCCAGCTCTTTGGTGAGGCGCTCCTTTTCAACCCCAAGGTCAATCTGGCCTTCGAGGGGCACAAAGAACTCGGCCCCGCCGGCCACGAAACCCACGGACGCCGCCGGAGCAGCTTCCACCACCGAAATATCGGTGAGGGCGGCTAGCTTGCGAATGATGCCAGCGTAATCAGTGAGCAGGGTTTGTAGCCCAGCGTCGGCGGTTTTGGCGGCCAGCGTGAGGGGCTTGTTGGGACCGAGGCCCTTCTGGTTGCGGATGGTGCGCACACCGCCCAAAATTTCCAGCGCCTGGGCCATGCGCGCTAGCAGCGCGGGCGCGTCGGCCACGGCCTGGGGCTTAGGCCAAGCGGCTACGCAGGCGTACTCTTTCGGGCCGCGCTCCTTCAATTCGTGCCAGATTTCCTCCGTGATGAAGGGCATAAATGGGTGCAGCAGGCGCAGCAGCGTTTCGAGGTAGGCGCTGGTGTGGCGCAGCGTTTCGGGGTCGATGGGGGCCTGGTAGGCGGGCTTTATCATCTCCAGATACACCGAGCAGTAATCGTCCCAAACCAGCTTGTACACCGTCATCAGCGCATCCGAAATCCGGAACTTGGCGAAGTGCTCGTCCATCTCAGCAATGGCGGCCTGCAAACGGGCCCCGAACCACTCCACGGCCTTGTCGTTCACGAAAGGCAACTCGGCATCCACTTCCCAGCCCTTACTTAGGCGGAAGGCGTTCCAGAGCTTGTTGGTGAAGTTGCGGCCCTGCTCCACCAGCTTCTCATCATAGAGCAAATCGTTGCCGGCCGGGGCCGAGAACAGCATGCCAGTGCGCACGCCATCGGCTCCGAACTGGGCAATCAGGTCGAGCGGATCGGGCGAGTTGCCGAGCTGCTTGCTCATCTTACGGCCCTGGGTGTCACGCACAATGCCCGTCAGGTACACGTTTTTAAACGGCACTTCCTTGCGGAACTCCAGGCCGGCCATAATCATGCGGGCCACCCAGAAAAACAGGATGTCGGGGCCGGTTACGAGGTCGTTGGTCGGGTAGAAATAGTTGACATCGGCGTTGTCGGGGTCGGCAAACCCATCGAACACCGAAATCGGCCACAGCCACGACGAAAACCAGGTATCGAGTACGTCCTCATCCTGGCGCAAATCGGCTACCGTTAGCGCTTCGTTGCCGGTCTGGCGGCGGGCCTGGGCCAGCGCCTCGTCGGGCGTGAGAGCCACCACGTAGGTGCCGTCGGGCAGGTAGTAGGCCGGAATCTGCTGGCCCCACCACAGCTGGCGCGAAATGCACCAGTCGCGTACGTTCTCCATCCATACCCGGTAGGTGTTCTTAAACTTGGCCGGATGCAGCTGCACCGTATCATTCTCCACTACCTCCAGTGCCGGCTTGGCCAGGTGCTCCATTTTCATGAACCACTGCATGCTCAGCCGCGGCTCGATTACGGCCTTGGTGCGCTCCGAGGTCTGCACGATGCTGGCGTACTCCTCCACCTTCACCAGGTGGCCGGCTTCCTCCAAGTCCTTCACGATGTTGCGGCGGGCCGCAAACCGCTCCTGCCCCACATATAGCACGGCTTTTTCGTTGAGCGTGCCGTCGTTATTGAGGATGTCGATGACGGGCAGATTATGCTTCACCCCCAGCTCGTAGTCGTTCAAATCGTGAGCCGGCGTCACCTTCAGCGCCCCCGTTCCAAAGTCGATGCTCACGTACTCGTCCAGAATTACCGGAATTTCGCGGCCCAGCAGCGGAATCTTCACTTTCGCGCCGTGTAGGTGGGTGTAGCGTAGGTCGTTGGGATTGACGGCCACGGCTACGTCCGCCATAATAGTTTCTGGCCGGGAGGTAGCCACGGTCAGGAACTGTCCCTCCTGCCCTACCACCTCATATTGCAGATAGTACATCTTGGCCATTACGTCCTTCGGAAGCACTTCTTCATCCGACAAAGCGGTCTGGCCCAGTGGGTCCCAGTTTACCATGCGTACGCCGCGGTAAATGAGACCCTTCTGGTGCAGGTCCACGAACACGCGCAGCACGGCGTCGGTCAGGGCCGGCTCCATCGTGAAGCGGGTCCGGTCCCAGTCGCAGGAGGCGCCCAGCTGCTTGAGTTGCTCGAGAATGATGCCGCCGTACTTTTCTTTCCAGGCGAAGGCGTGCTCCAGAAATTGCTCGCGGGTAAGGTCCTTTTTCTCAATGCCCTGCTCCTTGAGCAAGGCTACTACTTTAGCCTCGGTAGCAATGGAGGCGTGGTCGGTGCCGGGCACCCAGCAGGCCTCGAAGCCCTGCATGCGGGCGCGGCGCACCAGCACATCCTGAATGGTATTGTTGAGCATATGGCCCATATGAAGCACGCCCGTTACGTTGGGCGGCGGAATCACGACCGAGTAGGGCTGCTTGCGGGGGTTGGCTTTGGCTTTGAAAAAGCCCTGCTCCTGCCAGCGCTGGTACCATTTGGCTTCAACGTCGGCGGGCGTGTAGGTTTTGGCGATGGTCATCGGTCGGAGTAAAAACAGGAGCGGATACGGGCGCAAAAGTAGCTATTTCGGGCCGGGGCCGGAAGTCAGGCCGCCGCACGACGTTATTTATAACTCTCAGCACTGTTGCATCGGTATTCATTGTTTATTTTTGGTGCTTGACTAGCACATTTTAGTGTGGCGCTTACGATCAGAACTCGCTTTGCACCGTGCTACTGTCCTTCTTTTGTATCCGCCACCCGCCTATGGCCTTCTTTTCGCTCCGCAGATCTTCGGCTTCCCAGTCTGCCTTGCTGACAGCCAGCGCCGCGCCGGCTGCTATTGCACCCGTTGATGCGGCCCCCACGTTTGCCGGTTCGTTGCGCGTGGGCCTGGGCCAGCTGCTGGTTGAAGGCGGGGAACCCGAGCGCAACCTGGTCCGGGCCGAGCAGATGGTGGCCGATGCCGCCGCCCAGGGTTGCGAACTGGTGCTGCTGCCCGAAACCCTCGATTTCGCCTGGACGCACCCCAGCGCCCTCACGGAGGCCCAGCCCATCCCCGGCCTGTATTCCGACCGCCTCTGCCAGGCAGCCCGCCAGCACGGCCTTTATGTGTGCGCCGGCCTCACCGAGCGCGCCCCCGACGGCCGCAACTACAACGCCGCCCTACTTATCAATCCGGCCGGCGACATCATCTGCAAATACCATAAAATCAACCTGCTTCAAGTAGAACTCCCCTTCTACGCCGTGGGCCAGACGCTGAATGTGGTGGATACGCCGCTGGGCAAAATCGGCGTCAACATCTGCGCCGACAACTTCCTCGACGGCCTGGCCATCGGCCACACGCTGGCCCGCATGGGCGCCGAGTTCATCCTCTCACCTTCGTCTTGGACGGTGGACTACTCCATTACGGAGGAGCACGACCCCTACGACGAGAAGTGGATCAAACCTTATTCTATTCTGGCTCAGTTGTATAACGTGAGCGTGGTAGGCACCACATCGGTGGGCTACATCGTGGGCGGACCCTACGAGGGCAAGAAGAGTATCGGCTGCTCGCTGGCCGTTGATGCGGGCGGCATCCGGGCTCAGGGTGTGTTCAACGAGTTTGCCGGCCAGCTCGTGGTGGCCGATTTGCCCCGGCCGGTGCGCGCCGAGCAGGGCACTCAAATCGGGCAGATGCTGGCCCGGAAGGGCTTCCGGTTTGATGAGCTGCCTGCTTCCGGCCATTAAACGCCCGGCCTCACACCTGTTTCTCGTTTCAACTCTCCTTAGCGCTTCCGAATGGCCGACCCTTACCAGCAATGCAGCCGTTGCATTATGGATACTACCGTACCCGGCATCAACTTCGATGCGCGGGGCGAGTGTAATTTCTGCAAGCTGCACGACAAAATGGACCACGCCTGCCCGCTGGGCGAGGCCGGCGAACGGCACGTAAAGCTGCTAACGGCCGATATAAAGCGCCACGGCCGGGGCAAACGTTACGACTGCGTGCTGGGCGTTAGCGGGGGCCGCGACTCGTCGTTTACACTCTGGTACTGCGTAATAAAGCTGGGGCTGCGCCCGCTGGCCGTGCATTTCAACGACGGTTTCGGCAATCCTATAGCCGGTGAAAACATGGCCAAGGCCTGCCGCAAGCTGGGCGTAGAAATGCGCACCATCACCTCCGACTGGCGCGAATCTAAGGACCTCAAAATTGCCTTTCTGAAGGCCTCAGTGCCCGATATGGAGGAAGGCACCGACGTGGGTATTGCCACGGCCCTGTACGGCGTAGCTGCTAAGGAAGGTATTCAGCGCATCATTATTGGCCAGTCGTTCCGGACCGAGGGCATTGCACCGCTAAGCTGGAACTACCTCGACGGCAAGTACCTGAAGGCCGTGCACAAGCAGTTCGGCACGGTACCGCTACGCCCCTGGAAACCCGCCGACCCGGGCTTCCACCTCGATGTAAAGGAGATGTTCTACTACGCCTTCATCCGCCGCATCAAAACCGTCACGTTGCTCTATCACGTTGATTATGTGCGAGCCGATGTGGATGAGCTGCTGCAAAAGGAGCTTGATTGGGTGAACCCCGGTGCGCACTACTTCGACGACCTTTACCAGAGCGTCATCTACTACCTCAACCGCACCAAGTTCAACATCGACCGGCGACTGTTCAACTACTCGGCGCTGGTGCGCTCGGGCCAGATGAGCCGCCCGAATGCGTTGGAGAAGGTGCGCCACGTCAACAGTATCGAGGATGAGAAGGTAATCAACCTCTGCATTAAGCGCCTAGGTCTGAGCCGCGAGGAGTTCGAGCAAATTGTGGCTACGCCGCCTACCACCTTTCGCTCCTACCCCAACAACTACGCCCTTATCCGTCGCCTGCGCTGGCCTATCAAGCTGCTCAGCCAGTTCCGCCTCATCCCCGAATCAGCCCACGATAAGTACTTTAATTGCGGCACCTAAGCCGCGCAGGTGAGGCTGAAATACCCGGTAGACAGCTAGGCTCATTCGTTTCTTTCAGCGTCATAGAACCAACCGAAGCGCAAAGCCCCTGACACCAATACGGATGTCAGGGGCTTTGCGCTTCGGTTGATGCTGTGCTGAGCACGCAGTCTTTTTAGGCCACCTGATGCAGCCACTGCTGCTTGGCAGTCAGTTTCTCCCTCGATTCGCGGTAGTCAGGGTCGTCTACGCAGCAGTCAACGGGACATACGGCGGCGCACTGGGGCTCCTCGTGGAAGCCTACGCACTCGGTGCACTTATCCGACACGATGTAGTAGTACTCGTCGGACACGGGGGTTTGGGGCGCTACGCCCGACACAGTCTGGCCGCCGTCGAGCTGCACGTCCTTCAACGTGGTGCCGTCGGCCCAGCGCCAGGCGGCGCCGCCCTCGTAAATAGCGGTATTAGGGCATTCCGGTTCGCAGGCACCACAGTTGATGCACTCGTCGGTTATCATGATGGCCATAGCCTCGGGAATCGTTAGGAAGAGAAAATCGGGTAGGTAAGGTACGTAAGCGGCCGAAGACAGGATACGCAAAGGCAAAAGTAGGGATTACCCGTACACCCCTTGATATATGCTATGTAATTTCGGGCCGCCGATATTGTTTTTCGCACTTGCCGGCCGTTTTTCTTTCTCTCCTGCTCTTTCATCTCTGCCTTTCCATGACGCACGCCGACCGCCTTGCCGCTTTTGTGGCCCTGGGCCAGCGCCTCGCCGCTTTACTTTCCCCGGCCCAGGCCGAAGAGCTAACCGAACTTTTTATCCGGGCCCGCAACAATAATCCCTGGTTTGACGCGCCCAACGTGCGCGCTGCCCTCGAAGGCATAGCCGATATGCTGCGCGAGGAGCCCCTGCGCCACTGGGCCGCCCGCTACCCCCCCGAGCCCGACCCAACTCCTCGGCTGGTAGGCGTGGTAATGGCCGGCAACATCCCGTTGGTGGGCTTCCACGACGCGCTGTGCGTGCTGCTCAGCGGCCACCGCCTGCTGGCCAAGCTCAGCTCCGACGATACGCTGCTCATGCGCTGGGTGCTAAATGAGCTCACCACCATCGAGCCCCGCTTCGCTGACGCCGTGCAGCTCGCTGAGCGCCTTAATGCCGCCGATGCCTTCATTGCCACCGGCTCCGACAACACGGCCCGCTACTTTGAGTACTATTTTGGCAAGAAGCCCCACATTATCCGGCGTAACCGCACCAGCCTAGCCGTGCTCACGGGCCGCGAAACGCCCCACGAGCTGGGTCTGCTGGGCGAAGACATTTTCCGCTACTACGGCTTAGGATGCCGCAACGTGAGCAAGGTATACGCGCCCACCGGCTACAGTTTCCCACTGCTGCTCGATGCCCTGCAGCCCTGGCAGCACGTGCTGCACCACAACCGCTACCAGAACAACTACGACTATAACAAGAGCATCCTGCTCGTCAATGCCGTGCCTCACCTCGACTCGGGCTTCCTGCTGCTCACCGAAAGCGCCCGGCTCGTGTCGCCCATTTCGGTGCTGCATTACAGCACCTACACCACCGAAGTAGATCTGGTCGACCAGCTCACCGATGCAGCCCCTCAAACCCAGTGCCTCGTATCGGGCGGCGGGCAGTATCCGGGCTCCTTTGCCTTCGGGCAGGCCCAGCATCCCGCCCTTGCCGACTACGCCGACGGCGTAGACACTATGGCTTTTCTGGCAGACCTGACCTGAGAGCTCAAGTCGTTAAATCGACATTAAAATTTACATTTTAATTGTATTTTAATAAGTCTGGAGGTAGATTAGGCTCACCTTAAACCAATCTCTGCACCATGCTTACGCTAGCCCAAGTTCCCCAAACCGTTGCCAAAGAGTCTTTGCGTGAGTACCGTTTCGCAGCCCAGGACGTGCTGACTACTGCTGCCGCCCGGCAAAGCCGACGCTACTATGCCGAGCGGGCCACCACGTTGGGCAATGCCCACCACGGCAAGGTTAATATCTACTTCCGCACCGCCGATGGGGCCGTTAAGCGAGTGCAAACCACCATATGGGCCGCTGATGCGGACTACCTCACGCTCAAAGCCGGTAATTTCCTACCCCTGCGCTGCGTGCTGGGTTTCGATTTTTGCTAAACATATTCAGTTCTATTAATAAACTGACGGCCCAACACAAAGCCCACCCAAACAATATCCGTTGGGTGGGCTTTGCGTTGGGCCGTTATCTAATTGTACAATACCTGGACGTATCGCCTAGGCTGTAAACCGTCCTGCTTACAGGCGGTCCAGGGTTTTCTGGATCAGGTCGCCTACAATCTGGTCGGAGTTGGTGGCAAACTCGCCGGTGGCGCGGTTGGCCACGATGGCGTTGAGCGAGAGCACCTCGTGGCCCAACATGCGGCCCAGCGAGTAATAGCCAGCCGTTTCCATCTCGAAATTGGTGAGCCGGAATTCGCCCTCGGCGCTATGGTAGCGGTAGTTCTGGTAGGCCTCAATGAGGTGGGGCATGCGCAGATCGAGGCGCAGCACCCGGCCCTGAGGACCGTAGAAACCGGGGCAAGTAAGCGTATTTCCCATAATCATGTCGTGGCCGATTTGCTCGCGTAGCAGGTCGGAGCCGCGCACGCAGTACGGGCGGTAGGGCAGCTGCAGAGCCTGCTGGATGCCTTGAGCCACTTCTATTTCCAGACCGGTTTCTACCAGCGGGTAGAATTGCATAAGCGAATCGAGGCCCACAGCGTGCTCGGAGGCCAGCAACGAGCCCACCGGCACATCGGCCTGCAGCGAGCCGCTGGTGCCCACCCGCACAATGCGCAGGCTGATGTGCTCGGCCTGGGGCCGTACCTCGCGGGTCACGAAATCGATGTTAACCAGCGCATCGAGCTCATTCATCAGAATATCAATGTTATCGGTACCCATGCCGGTACTGATAACGGCCATCCGCTTGCCCTTGTAGTACCCTACATGGGTCACGAATTCGCGCTTATGAATCTTGGTTTCGATGGAATCGAAATGCTCACTCACGCTCGGCACCCGCTCAGGGTCACCAACGGTAATAATGGTATCGGAAATATGATCGGGTAGTAGGTTGAGGTGATAAACGCTACCGTCTTTATTGAGGATGAATTCTGAATCGGCGATGGGCATGAGGGAGAGGGGAATTTTTGGGTTGAAAAGTTTATAAGTAATAGTCAAGAGGCTATGGAGAATGTCATGCTGAGCGAAGCCGAAGCATCTCTACCGCAATGGTAATCTTATGGGTCGCGACGAGGCGGTAGAGATGCTTCGGCTTCGCTCAGGATGACGTTCTCCCTGAATTTCTCAACTCCTTTTATAAGAGACAAGGCCCTGTTCGGGGCTGTAGTGGTTGCTGAGTTTGGGGTAGGTACCGGTACCATCGTAGGGGCGCTTGGCGGGGTGGGTTTGGCAGGTGGGCGAGCAGGCGCCGGCCATCTGTTCGGCACAGGCCTCGCAGAGCGGCACGTGGGCGTTGCATTCCGGATTGGCGCAATTCACCATGCGGTCGGAAGGCGTGTGGCAGTGCTGGCACTGGCTGACGATGCTAGGGTTCACCGTGTTCACGTCAACGGCCACGCGGCCATCGAACACATAGCACTTGCCCTCGAAATCTTCGCCGCCGGCCTCCAAACCGTACTTGATGATGCCGCCGTGGAGCTGATACACGTTGTCGAAGCCCTGATCGAGCAGGAAGGCGCTGGCCTTCTCACACTTAATACCGCCGGTGCAGTAGGTCAGGATTTTCTTGTCCTTGTACTGCGCCAGTTCGGCTACTTTCTCCGGAAACTCGCGGAAGTTTTCGATGTCGAGCGTCACGGCATTTTTGAAGCGACCGAGGCGGTGTTCGTAGTCGGAGCGCACATCGAGCACCACCACATCGGGCTGGTCCTTGAGGTCACGGAACTGCTCGGGCGAGAGATGGATGCCAGTGCGCTCGTAGGGCCGAATGGCGGGCAGGCCCACATGTACGATTTCGGGCTTAACGCGCACGTGCAGCTTCCGAAACGTATGCTCCGGGGCTTCTTCCACTTTAAATTCGAGGGACACAAAACGCGGGTCGGCCTTCACCAGCCGCATGTACTCCGCACAATCTTCCCGGCGGCCCGACACGGTACCGTTGAGGCCTTCGGGGGCCACAATGATGCGGCCCAGCAGGTTCAACTGCAGGCACAGCCGGTGGTGCTCCTCCCGGAACTGCTCGGGATTCTCCAGCGGCGTGTAGCAGTAATAAAGTAGAACGAGGTACTCCATTTTCCTGCTTAAACTTTCTGGGCCGGATTACCGAACACCGTCTGGCCCGCGGCCACATCGGCTACCACGACCGAGCCGGCCCCCACGCGAGCTTTAGCCCCGATTTTAACGCCGGCTACAATTACCGCACCGGCTCCGATGAAAGCCTGCTCGCCCACCGTTACACCGGCGTTGAGAATGGCCCCAGCCCCCAACTGGGCGTAGTCGCCTACTTCGGCTTTTACATCGACTACGGCGTTGGCTCCCAGAATGCAGCCGTCGCCGAGGCGGGCGGTGCCGGTTACCACGGCGTTGGCGCCCACGAGGTTGCCGTGGCCCAGCCAGGCATGAGCCGATACACTGGCCCGCGCATGAATGGCGTTGACGGGCGCCACGCTATACTCCTCGCGCAACATGTTGGTAAGGCTGCGGCGGCTGGCGGTATCTTCGGTTGCCACAAATACCTCGCACTTCTTACCCAGGAGTTTAAGCAACTCCTTATCATCGGTGTTGCCCATTACGGGTACATCATTGAGCTCGGTTTCCTGCAGAGCGGCATCGTCGTCGAGCAAACAGTACACCACTACATCGTTGCTCTGGAAGGCATCGAGGGCAGCAGTACCGACGGCCTGGGCTCCCAGAATGATTACGGGGTTTTCCATATCTATTAAAAAACGGCCGCAAGGCGGCCGATGATGAGTTAAGAACGAAACAGCAAAGATACAGGATGAGATGTCACTTGCCAGGCGGGGCGTTGTTCTTCGCTACGCTCTGAATGACGCCCCGCCTGGCAAGTGACGGCTAGCATCTTATTTCAGCCAACGGCGTACGTAGTCGTTTTGCAGTAGCAGCAGCAGCAAAAACGGCAGAAATGTGGTGCGGTAGCGGCTGAGCGTGCCTAGGTTGGGCGTGGTGAGGCCCAGCAGGGCGGCCAGCAGCAGGCAGTAGAGCAGCAGGGCCGCTACAAGCGCAAAGGGCAACCGGCCGGCGTGGCCCCGCACTACGGCCACTATAACCATGCCCAGCAGCACCAGCAGCAGCAGGTTTTCGAGGCCGGCGGCCACATAGCGCACCGAGTCGCCCTCCCAAGGCCAGGGGCGCGCCAGCGTGTTGAAAGCCGCCAGCGGCGCATGGCGCACTACGCTTTCGGTAGTAGGCTGCAGATCGGGGTAGCGCAAGTGGGGCCGGTCGGCGGAAGCACGCAGCAGGGCCGTGTAGTTGCGCTGGAGCTGGGAGGTGAACTTGTTTGGCCGGAACAACGTGCTCACCTCCCCTGCCGCCCAGCCCCCGCCGGCCAGCAGCCCCAGCAGTAGCGCCAACTGCACCAGCCGGTTCCGGGCCAGTCCCAGCTGCTGCAACACCCGAA
>NZ_JABKAV010000043.1 GCF_013377905.1 Hymenobacter terrestris | reverse complement strand
CTTCTCAAACTCCCAGCGAAGCGTGGAAATTGGGGCCGTGTTCAGTGCGTCCGATAGCTCAGGATCGGATGTGAACTGCAGTTGGTTGAGCGTGCTGACTTCCACGCTCACCTCGAACTGCGGTTGGCGGAAAGGCCAGGGGCTGACGTGCAGCGGGCCATCGGGTGTGGGTTGGGAAACGGTGTGGGTATGGCCATTGGGGCCCTGGTAAATTTCGAGGGCCCGGCCCATCTCCGGGATTTCGTGGCGGCACAGAATCAGGCTTAGCCGGTCGCACCAGTGCAGCAGAGCGTAGGCGCGGTCGGTGTCGGCTTTCTTGAGTTTCAGTTCGCGCCGCCACTGCTGCTGGCTGGCCTTCTGCTCATCCAGAAAAGTATCGATTGCCTTGCCCTGGCCCCGCAGTTCTTCATACAGCGTGCTTAGGTGCAGGCTGGTAAGCAGGCTGCGCCAGCGGCCCTGGAAACGGGCGGCCCGCAGCACCCCGGTGGCCTGCTCCAGCGAAAAGGGCTGCATCGTGAAGTTGGCGGGCGCGCCAGCGGGCGTCAGGCCGTAGTGGCCGGTCCAGGTGGGCTGCTCGTCGTCGTGCTGGGCGGCGGCGCCCAGCAGGCCCACCCACTGGTCGGGCGGCAGCAGGCTGGCGGGCCACTGGTGCAGCAGCTGGGCCGCCAGCAGCGCGTGGGCCTGCTGGTAGATAATCTGCCAGCCCTCGGGTACGTAATTCACAATCATGGATTCAGCAGGCAGAAAGCGGTAAAACAAGAGACTCTGCTTCCAGAACGCAGCCTCCCGCGGCGGGTTGGGCCGCACCCGCCAAAAAAAGCGCCCCGCCGGATGGGCGGGGCGCTGGTGCTGCCGAGGCTGGAGCCGGGGAGGCTACAAGCTGGCTGGCTGCATCTGCTTCAGGTGCAGCAGCATGTCGTCGGTCATTTTGTCGAGGTCGAAGTCGGGTTGCCAGTTCCAGTCGCGGCGGGCCTGGGTGTCGTCGATGCTGGCGGGCCAGGAGTCGGCAATGGCCTGGCGCTGGTCGGGGCGGTAGCTCACCTGGAAATCGGGGTAGTGGCGGCGGATGCTGGTTACGATTTCGGCGGGGCTGAAGCTCATGGCTCCCAGGTTGTAGGAGCTGCGCACCGTCAGGTGGTCGGCGGGGGCGTGCATGAGGTCGAGCGTAGCTTTAAGTGCGTCGGGCATGTACATCATCGGCAGATAAGTGTCCTCTTTCAGGAAACACTCGAACGCCTCGCCGGCCACGGCCTTGTGATAAATATCCACGGCGTAATCGGTAGTGCCGCCACCGGGCAGGCTCTTGTAGCCGATCAGGCCGGGGTAGCGCAGGCTGCGGATGTCGAGGCCATGCTTGCGGAAATACCACTCGCCCCACTGCTCGCCGGCCAGCTTGCTGATGCCGTACACCGTGTTGGGGTTCATGGTCGTGAGCTGAGGCGTATTCTCGCGCGGAGTGTCGGGCCCGAACACGGCAATCGAGCTGGGCCAGTACACCTGGCGCACGCCCAACTCTACCGACGCGTCGAGCACATTGAACAGGCCGTCCATATTCAGCCGCCACCCGAATTTGGGCTGCTGCTCGGCCGTGGCCGAAAGCAGGGCCGCCAGATGGTACACCTGGGCGGGCTTATAGCGGCGCATTACCTCGGTCAGGCGGTCTTGGTCGAGCACATCGAGTAGTTCGAAGGGGCCGGCCTCCGTTAGCTCGGCGTCTTTGGGCTGGCGCACATCGGCGGCCACTACGTTCGAGGCACCATAGAGGCGGCGCAACTCCTGGGTGAGTTCGAGGCCCAGCTGACCGCCGGCACCGATAACGAGAATGGTGTCGCCGCTGGGGGTGGCAGAAATGCTCATGGAGAAAAAAAAGCGGGTGGGAAACGAGAAATTCGGGTTGAGGGAAGTACCGTAAAGATAAGGGCTTTGGCGGCCTCCAACGCCACTGCCGGCCCCGGCCCGGCGTGCGGTCTTTTACTTATTTGGAACTATCGGCTGAAAAATGGAATTTTACCGTCCATGGTTTCACCCACCTCCCTGTTTCGGCTGGTTTATCAAAGCCAGGCCACCCCTCCCTTCTGTGCTGTTGCGCTAGAAGCGCTACTGGGTAAAGCCCGCACCCACAACCAGGCCCAGTACCTCACCGGGCTTTTGCTTTACGTGGAAGGACAGTTTTTGCAGGTGCTCGAAGGTCCCGAGCCGGCCCTGAGCCAGCTCTATGGCCGGATTCAACAGGATTCGCGCCACACCAATGTGCGCACACTCAGCTATGGCCTGGTAGCCGCCCGCGCCTTTCCCGACTGGCGCATGGGCTACGCGCCGGTAAGTCCGGCCGAATTGCAGCAGACCACCGGTTTTCTGTCCCTGGCCCAGTCGCCCGGTTTCGCGGCTCACCCCCCCGATGCGCTGTGGGAGCTATTACGCGGCTTTGCCCGGGGCATAACCTTGGACGAGTAGAGTCGGAAGAGGTTTGAATTGCCGCCGCCGCCTTATTTTGGCCGGATGATGGGACTAAATGTGCGGCTGTTACGGCTGCTGCTGCCGCTACTGAGTGCCGTTAGCATAACCGCCCCGGCCCAGGCGCCGACAACCCGGCCGGCTGTGTACCGCAACCTTGTGATGGAAGGCGGCGGCGTCCGGGGCATTGCATACGGCGGGGCGCTGGCCGAACTGGAAAGCCAGGGCCGCCTGACGGCGCTGCGGCGGGTGGGGGGCACGTCGGCCGGGGCCATTCAGGCGGCGTTGCTGGCCGTGGGCTACGCGCCGGCCGAAATTATCGCCATTGTGAATGAGTTGCCAATCCAGCGGCTCAACGATGGGCAGTACATCTTTTTCGGGGGTGGCACCCGGCTGCTGAAACAGTACGGCTGGTACCGCGGCGACGCCTTTACCCAGCTGCTGGCCGAATTGGTGGGCCGCCAAACCCAGCGCCCCGACCTCACACTGGGCGAGCTGCACACACTGGCCCAGCAGCAGCCCAGTCGCTACCGCGACCTGTACACCACCGGCACCAACCTCACCCGCCAGTGCGTGCAGGTGTTCAGCTACGAAACCCACCCGAACTTGCGCGTAGCCGACGCCGTGCGCATCAGCATGAGTATCCCGCTCTACTTTCGGGCCGTGCTCCTCGATGCCGCCACCGGCCAGGTGGTTGCCAAGCCTGCCAAAGATCAGGCTGTGGAAGTACTGGTCGACGGTGGCCTGCTGGCCAATTACCCGCTCGATTTGTTCGACCACCCGCGCTACCTGACGCCCGCGCCGGCCGAACCAAGAGCCGCCCGCCTCGATTCCGCCGCTTTCCGTAATCCCGAAACGCTGGGCCTGCGCCTCGACCGGCCCGAGCAGGTGGCCGTTGATACCCAGCCCGGCGGCCGGGCCCAGCTGGCGCCCTACGCCATCCAGGATCTGGGTTCCTACATTGGAGCGCTCTACACGGTGGCCCTCGAAAACCTCAACCCCACCGATACCTCCGACTGGCCCCGCACCGTCAGTATCAGCACCGTGGGCTTCAACCCCAAAATCAAGCGGCTGTCGGCCGAGCAAAAGCAGCAGCTCATGAACAGCGGCCGAAATGGGGTACGGGAGTTTCTGGTACGGGGGAATTAAGGCTATCAGCACGCTGTAGGGGCGGGGGGTGTGGCCCCCCCCCCCCCCACCCGGGGACCTTTTCCGCGGGGGGGGGGGGGGGGCCCCCCCCCCCGGGGGGGGGGGGGCGCCCCCCCCCCCCCGCCGCGGGACCGTTACCGCCGAAAATCGTTTACCGGCGGGGGGGGACAAGCCCCGCCCCTACTTTGTGCTACCAGTAGAGATGCTTCGGCTAACTCAGCTTACCGGTCTTTTATCACTGCTCCTTTCTTCGCTACCGCGCCTTAATTGTGCGGGTAAGGGTTTTGAACTGCTCCAGGGCTTGGTCGAAATCCTGGCGGGCAATGCCCTGCAGCGCTACGGCAGTGTTGCCGATGACCGTTACCTGCTGATACACCAGCACCCGCTGGCCCTGTAGCTGCGCAAACCCTTCGGTTTCATAGGTTATTAGGTCGTTTATCTTGCCCGAGGTCATCTTGCGGGGCTTATAGGCCTTGGGGCCATCGGGGCGGGTAAGCAGCTGAGCACTGATATCGGCCGCCGTGATAGACGGATTGTAGGGATACGTGCTGACGGTGAGCACCGGCTCGGCACCATAGTCGGGCTTGCGCTGCCCGCCCAGCGTGTAGGTGTAGGCACCCTGCCGGGCCAGGGCCAGCGCGAAGGGCGACTTCTGCTCGTCGAGTACGAACACGGTGTTGCCCAGCGTAGCCGGCGCATCAGCGGCAAGGGGGCGGTAGGTGGCCGAGCGCAGGCTACGCCGCAACGCCCCGCCGGCCGCCGTGTCGGCCACTGGGTAGCGGGCGTCGAGCAACACCACAAAAGTCGAGTCGCCGAATAGCAGCTGGCTGGTTTCCTGAGTGGGGCTGAGCTGCACCCGTGCCAGCTGCGCCGGATAGCCATCTATCTGCAAGGCGCTGAAGCTGATGATGGTGCCGCCGCGCGCCGTAAAGCGTGCCGGGTTGAAGCCAGCTGCCTGCCGGTAATAGTTGCTGCCGGGCATCTCCATCACCTGCAGCGCGGCCGGCCCTCGGCGCAGCCCCGTGAGGCCCGCGGCCGGACCAAAGCCGACAGGAGGCACCAGCCACACCCGCGTACCTGCTACAGCCTGCCGGGCCGCCGCCTCGGGAACCGAAACAGGGCCCAGGGTTTGGGCCGCGCCCACTTGTGGCAAGCTGCCCAGCAGCAGGCCCAGGCCCACCAGAAAAAACTTCGTCATTACTATCGTGCGCTTTCGGATTGCGGGTCGGGCCCGCCCCTCAATTCGTGGCAAAGTACGCACGAATCGGGCGGGCGGGCCAGCAAGTGGGCGGGCTGGACTACTTTTGCTCGGCCGATTAGCGTACAATATCTTCCGAAAGCGGCCTTCTGCTGGGGCCGTGCACTTTTAAGTTTTGCCCGATGAAAGCGCTGTTACTAATTGACATTCAGAACGATTTTGTACCCGGCGGAGCGCTAGCTGTAACCGACGGTGACGCTGTGGTGCCGCTGGCCAACCAGTTGCAGCCTCATTTCGATCTGGTAGTCGCCACCCAGGATTGGCATCCGGCCAGCCACGGCAGCTTCGCCAGTTCGCACCCCGGCCGCCAGCCATTCGAGCAGGCCGAGCTGCACGGCCTACCCCAAACCCTCTGGCCCGACCACTGCGTGCAGGGCACGCCCGGCGCCGAGTTCGTAGCTAGCCTCGACCAGCACCGCATCGAGGCCATCTTCCGCAAAGGCACCAACCCGGCCATCGACTCTTACAGCGGCTTTTTCGATAACGGCCACCGCAAAAGCACCGGCCTGGCCGACTACCTGCGCGGCCGCGGCGTAACCGCAGTGTACCTGGCCGGCTTAGCCGCCGACTTCTGCGTCTACTTCTCCGCCCTCGATGCCCTACAGCAAGGCTTCACTCTATTCTTAGTAGAAGATGCCACCCGCGCCATCAGCGCCGAGGGCTACGCGCAGGCCCGCATCGACCTGGCGCAGCGCGGGGCGCAGTTCGTAACTACAGCTGAGGTGAGCAGTGAGCAGTGAGCGGTTGGCGGAAGGAACGTCATTCAGAGCGCAGCGAAGAATCTCGCGCGCTGACGTTGCAACGGACGCTCAACGATTAGCAAGCGAGATTCTTCGCTACGCTCTGAATGACCTTTTGCCAACCGCTCACTGCCACTAACAACTAAACCCTACAGTTTCTGGGCTACCACTGAGAACATCAGCGGGAGCTTGCCGGGCATGTGGGCGAGTTGGTAGCCGCCGTCAGGAGCCGGCTCCAGTCCGTTCAGGCAGTCGTAGCAAGAGTAGTCGTACTCCTCGAAATGGCGAACGGCCAGCCCCTGGCCCAGCAGCGCCCCCAGCACCTCGCCCAGACTGTGGTTCCAGCACACGGATGTTTCATGCAGTGGCGCGGCACGGTCGGCGTAGGTGCCGGTTTCCTGCTCAATAATGGTCTGGCGGTTGAAATAGGAGTACTCGATGCGGGTGAAATCGTTGTCGAACATCCAAACGGCCGGATGAAACTCGACCAGCACCAGCCGGCCACTGGGGCGCAGGCAGCGGGCCACGCCGACAGCCCACTGCGTCAGGTCGGGCAGCCAGCCCAGTACGCCGTAGGAGGCAAACACCACGTCGAACTGCCCGTTGAGGTGGGCGGGCAGGGCCAGCACATCGGCCTGCACGAATTCGGCGGCCAAGCCCAACTGCGCATTGAGGGCGCGGGCGGCGGCAATGGCCTGATCGGCCAGATCGACGCCCGTAACGTGGGCCCCCATGCGGGCCAGCGAGAGGGTGTCGAGGCCAAAATGACACTGCAGGTGCAGAATGTGCTGCCCGGCAACATCGCCGAGTAGCTGCAGTTCGGGCGGGTTAAGCGACGTTTGGCCCGCCGCAAAACCGGCTACATCATAGAAGTCTGACGCGAGGTGGAAGGCAGTTTTAGCGTTCCAGAGGCGGCGGTTCAGCTCCAGGTAATCCGGTGGAATAGTGGGTGGCGTACTCATCGAATGGTCAGGCGGGTTTGCTGGATAAATTCCCGAATCAACTCCCGAATCAGCCGCCCGGCTTCGCTGCGGAGCTGCCAGGGGTTGTCGGGGTCGCAGTAGCCGGTCAGCGAGGCAAAGGCCGACGGCGAGGCCATGGCAAAGGCCATCGACCACTCGGGAAACTCACGCCAGCTCACCGGACCATCGGCCAGCTTTACCACGTTGCCATGGCGCGGGTCGTGCTCGATGCGGCCATAGAGCTCTTCCACCGCTGCCCGCTCGCCTTCCAGCACCTGGAGCACCTTGCCGTCGCAGTACAGCAGAATGCCCGTAATGCCCACCTGATGGTTGTAGTGCCTGAATTTTAGCAGCATTTCGCGCAGCAGACTTTCGCTTACTGTACCCACTACCTGGCTCGAGTATACAAGATGGTACATAGTTT
This sequence comes from Hymenobacter terrestris, assembly GCF_013377905.1. Classification (GTDB taxonomy): domain Bacteria; phylum Bacteroidota; class Bacteroidia; order Cytophagales; family Hymenobacteraceae; genus Hymenobacter; species Hymenobacter terrestris. The sequence goes on along the minus strand of NZ_JABKAV010000043.1, from coordinate 19,964 downwards.
ATGGGCTTTACCTCACACAGACAGTCCATAGCCGGCGCGACGATGGTGCCGATCAGAACCAACTCTGCCAGGAGAATAACTAATATACGTTTTTAACGATAGAGCGCCGAGACCCGAGCAGATATGGTCCCGCATCCCGTTCGTTTATCTTTTTGGAGTTTGGGTTCGTACCTATTACCTCAGCCTCTTTCCCTATGAATTCTACTACCCCTTCCCTAGCCGCCACCGATGTGGTACTGATTGGTGCCGGCATCATGAGCGCCACGCTGGGCCTGATGCTTAAGGAGCTCGACCCAACGCTGACCATCACTATTTTTGAGCGCCTCGATGTGGCCGCCGCCGAAAGCTCCGACGCCTGGAATAACGCCGGTACCGGCCACTCGGCTTTCTGCGAGCTGAACTACACGCCCGAGCGCCCCGATGGCTCCATCGACATCAGCAAAGCCCTCAAAATTGCCGAGCAGTTCGAGCAGAGCAAGCAGTTCTGGGCCTTTCTGACGGAGAAATATGACGTCAAGGAAATCGAGCGGTTCATCAACTACATCCCGCACATGAGCTTCGTGATGGGCCGCGAAAACGTGGAGTTTCTGCGCAAGCGCCACGCAGCCCTCACCGAATCGGCCCTGTTTAAGGGCATGCAGTTCAGCGACGATCGGGCCGAAATCGAGAACTGGATGCCCTTGGTGATGGAGGGCCGCAACGCCGAGCAAACCGTGGCCGCTACCCGCATGGATCTGGGCACTGACGTTAACTTCGGTTCTCTGACCCGCGGCATGTTTTACCTGCTGCAGGAAAAACCAGGGGTAACCATACACTTTCACCATGAGGTGGAAAAGCTACGTCATAAGTTTGACGGCACCTGGGGCGTGAAAACCAAAAACCTCGAAACGGGTGCCGAGCTGAAAGAGCGGGCAAAATTCGTGTTTATCGGGGCCGGGGGCGGCTCGCTGCCGCTGCTCGAAAAGTCTGATATTCCGGAGGCCAATGGCTACGGGGGCTTCCCGGTAAGCGGGCAGTGGCTGCGTTGCGTCAACCCGGCCGTTATTGCCCGCCACAACGCCAAAGTATACGGCAAGGCCTCGGTAGGCTCGCCGCCCATGTCGGTGCCCCACCTCGACACGCGCGTGATTGATGGTGAAAAGCAGCTGTTATTCGGCCCATATGCCGGCTTTAGCACCAAGTTCCTGAAAACGGGCTCCTATTTCGATTTGCCGGCCTCCATTCAGTTCGGCAATGTAAAGCCCATGATTATGGCCGGCCTCAAAAACCTCTCGCTCACCAAATACCTCATCCAGCAGGTCGTGCAGTCGCCCGACGACCGGCTGGCGGCCCTGCGCGAGTACTTGCCCGATGCCCAGGCCCAGGACTGGGAGCTGGCCATCGCCGGCCAGCGCGTGCAGGTTATCAAGAAGGATAAGGAGGAGGGCGGCGTGCTCGAATTCGGTACCGAGATGGTTACGGCCGCCGATGGCTCCATTGCCGCGCTGCTTGGAGCCTCACCCGGTGCTTCCACCGCCGTCAGCATCATGCTGAATCTGGTGCAGAAGTGCTTTCCCGCGCAATCGGTTACGCCCGAGTGGCAGGCCAAATTCCGCGAGATGGTGCCCACGCTGGGCCACCAACTGGCTGATGAGCCGGAACTGGTGAACCAGACGCGCACCCATACCAGCACCGTGTTAGGGCTGGTAACGCCGCAGCAGCTGGGCATTGAGGCCTAGCATCTGGGGGCAATCGATTTGGAGAGCTGCTATTCATTCATGAGAACCTCATGCTAAGCGGAGCCGAAGCCCCCTTACCGCTTCGTTGTACTACCCGAGAAGTGGTAAGGGGGCTTCGCCTCCGCTCAACACGAGGCTTCCCGGGTTTGAGTGCCCTGGCATGCTTAACACGGTGAGAGCAGCTTGGCTGACGGGGTAAACTACGAAAGAAGCCTCCACCGAGAAGCGCAAAAAAGCACGCCCCTAGTTGGAGCGTGCTTTTTGCAACTACAAAAAGTAGGGTAGGCTAAGCGCGACGCACTTTAACGGCGTTCAGGCCCTTACGGCCCTGCTCTACTTCGAATTCTACCTTATCATTGTCGCGGATTTCGTCAATGAGGCCGGTTACGTGTACGAAGATGTCTTCGCCGGTTTCGGCGTTGTTGATGAAACCAAAACCCTTGGTCTCATTGAAAAATTTTACGGTTCCCGTCTGCATGATGCTTGGAAGGTGGTGGAAGTGATAAAGCAAGCAGCAGCGGAACCGTTTGGCTTAGCTCAGCCAGGCTGAACTAAGCTTAATGACTCGTTGACAAGTTGCCTTTTAACGGGCTAAAGATAGACTTTTTTTCTGGAAGTAATCAACAACCCTTTCGTCAAAAACCAGCAATGTGCCCACCAGCGGGCCTCAGTCTACCTTGGACCACTTCAGGCAAGGCGGATGCCAAGCACAAAATAGCCCAGCAGCAGTGCTAGCAGCGTTACCCAGGTCAGCAGGGCCCAGCGGCGCGGCACCAGCAGCAGCAGCCCCGCCGCCCCCCCCGGAATCAGCACGCCCATCAGCAGCGAAACCAGCACGTAGCCCAAGCCGGTAACGCGGCCCAGCAGCTCCAGCACCCGGATGTTGTAGTTGTAGAAGCCCTGGCCGGTGCTGCCCGGCTCCCGTAACAACAGCGCAAGCGCCACCAGCGCTACGGTACCGGCCAGCAGCAGCCACTTGTAGCGGGGCTGCCGGAGTGCCACCAGCCCCAGCCAGCCCAGCGGCACCAGCCCGCAGTACACCACAATGTTGAGCTCGGCGTAGCCTAGGCTCAGCAGCTGGCTGCCGCTTATAAATAACACCACCAGGGCATCGAAGAGGTCGGCGAACAGCTTGAGCAGGATTTGCATACGCCGGCAAATGTATCGGGTGCGGCCAGTTACTGCGGCAGTTTTTGGAGGTGGCAATGGCCGGGGCTACAACTTTATAGGGGCCGGTCGGGTAAAGCAGCTGTTCGCGTTGGTGCGGCAACGGCCATCCGGCCCTGCTTGCATTGCTACCTCCCTTCTGTTTTTACTTCTTAGTTTATGACTGAACCAACCATTTCTGCTTCGGCCGACTCGCCCCTGATTGTACTGGCCGGAGCCACTGGGTCGCTGGGTTTGCTTATTGCGCATCATCTGCGTCGGCGCGGGGCCGAAGTGCGGGCACTGGTGCGCCCGGCTAGCCTGAATGGGGCCGAAGCCGAGTCGTTGCGGCAACAGGGGGTGCAGGTGGTAGCAGCGGACTACGGCAGCGTTGCCGACCTGACCCGCGCCTGCCAGGGAGCTGGCTGCGTAGTATCGGCCCTCAACGGGTTGCGCAATATTATAGTGGAAACCCAGGGCCGGCTACTCGATGCGGCCGTGGCAGCCGGCGTGCCCCGCTTCATTCCGTCCGACTTCTCGGCCGATTTCACCCGGGTGCCCGAGGGTTCCAACCGCAACTTTGACCTGCGCCGCGAGTTTGCCCGCCGGCTCGATAAGGCGCCCATCCGGGCTACTTCGGTGCTCAATGGCATGTTCATGGATTTGCTGCGGGGCACGGCACCGGTAGTGCTAGCCGGCCCGCGACTGGTGCTGTACTGGGGCAACGCCGACCAGCCCCTCGACCTGACCACCATGCAGGACACGGCCGACTTTACGGCCGCCGCCGCCCTCGACCCCATCACGCCCCGCTACCTGCGCGTAGCCGGCGAAGTGGCCAGCCCCCGGCAGCTGCGCGAGGCTGCCAGCGCCGCTACCGGCCGGCCCTACCGGCTGCTGCGGCCCGGCGGGCTGGGCCTGCTGAGTACGCTCATCAGCATCACCAAAACTATGGTGCCGGCCCCCAACGACGTGTTTCCGCCCTGGCAGGGTATGCAGTACCTGCACAATATGCTCAGCGGCGACGCCAAGCTGCAGGAACCGCTCGATAACAACCGCTATCCGGGCCTGCACTGGACAACGGTACAGGACATGCTGGCCGCCAACCAGTAGGCAGGCAGGTTCGGCGGGGCATTTAATCGGCAGCCGTAGCTTTACGGCATCATCGTCTGCGCTCATGGATAACCGCCCCTCCCCCAACGCTCCTTACTGGAAACGAAACATTTACCGCATCGTTTTAGAAGCCGACACGCGGGCCGGCCAGCTGTTTGACATTCTGCTGCTGGTAGCCATTGTGCTGAGCGTAGTGGCCGTGATGCTGGAAAGCGTGGGCAGCATAAACGCGCGCTTTGGGCCGGTGTTGCGGATTGTGGAATGGGCGTTTACCGGCTTATTTCTGGTCGAGTACCTGGTGCGGCTGCTGATTGTGAGGCGGCCGTTGCGCTACGCACTGAGCTGGCTGGGACTGATTGATGTGGTAGCCATTGTGCCATCGTTGCTGGTATTGATGCTGGCGGGCAGCCACTACCTGCTGGTAGTGCGCACGGTGCGGCTGCTACGGGTGTTCCGCATCTTTAAGTTAGGTCAGTTTATTGGCGAGGGCGAGTTCATTCTGGATGCTCTTAAGGCCAGCCGCTTCAAAATCCTGGTGTTCCTGTCGTCGGTTCTGGCGCTGGCCGTGCTGATGGGCACGTTCATGTACGTGCTCGAGGGCGGTGAAAACGGCTTTACCAGCATCCCCAAGAGCGTGTACTGGGCCGTGGTAACACTGACGACCGTGGGTTACGGTGACATTTCGCCCGTGACGGTGCTGGGCCAGACGCTGGCCACCGTCCTCATGATTATGGGTTACGCCAACATTGCCGTGCCCACCGGCATTGTGTCGGCTCAGATGTCGCGCAACCAGACATCAGGTATTGCCGCCGGAGCTACCACAACAGTAGCCAAAACGGCAGCAGTGCCGGCCGCGCCCGCCTACAAGCAGGCCCGCTGCCCCCGCTGCCAATCCGCCGCCCACCACCCCGACGCTGCGTTCTGCTGGCACTGCGGCGGCGTGGTGTGAAGGTGGATTTCGTCAGATATAACTACTGTCAGCGGATTCTATCATGAACTCGTGTGGGTCTTCTGGGTCATATAGAAGCACCACTTTGGTGCCTTGCGGGTAACGCGGCACGGCAAAGGCACTCCCAGCTGTTGATAGTTTCTCTATCATCTGGCCGTGCTGCGTTGCAAATCGCACAATAGGCCGAACGGTGATAATTCGTCCCCAGATAACCTTATTGCGAACGACTACGCCGTGTGCATAGACGCCATGCTCTTGCATCCGGTCATGGTGCTTCTTGGCTTTTATGTAAGTCCCTACCACCAGTATAATAACTATTACAGCCAAGACGCAATCGGCAAAAAACCCTGATTCGAAGCCCATTACTCATTTCACTATTGGTTCAACCACTTTCTACCCCGGAATCAGCACGCCTCGCTCCCGGGCTACCTGCTGGGCCAGTTCGTAGCCGGCGTCGGCGTGGCGCAGTATGCCCATACCGGGGTCAGTTGTCAAAACACGTTTGAGGCGTTCAGCTTTTTCGGGGGTTCCGGTGGCGACTATTACCATGCCCGAGTGGGTGGAGTTACCAATACCCACGCCGCCGCCGTTGTGCAGCGAAACCCAGTCGGCGCCGCTGGCGCAGTTGGCTAGGGCGTTGAGCAGGGGCCAGTCGGCTACGGCGTCGGAGCCGTCCTTCATGCCTTCGGTTTCGCGGTTGGGCGAGGCCACGGAGCCGCAGTCGAGGTGGTCGCGGCCGATGACGATGGGGGCCGACACTTCGCCGCGGGCCACGAGTTCGTTGATAACTAGGCCAAACTTCTCCCGCTCGCCGTAGCCCAGCCAGCACACGCGGGCCGGCAGCCCAATGAATGGCACTTTGGCCTGGGCTTTTTCAATCCAGCGGGCCAGCAGCTTGTCGTCGGGGAAGGTTTCGAGCAGGGCGCGGTCGAGGCGCAGAATATCCTGGGGGTCGCCGGAGAGGGCGGCCCAGCGGAACGGGCCTTTGCCCTCGCAGAACAGCGGCCGGATGTAGGCGGGCACGAAGCCGGGATACAGGAACTGGCCCTGCTCGTCGCGCACTTTCAGGCCACCCTTTTCGGCCTGCCCGCGCAGGTTATTGCCGTAATCGAGGGCCACAGAGCCGGCCTTCTGCATATCGATAATGGCCTGGCAATGCTTCATGATGGAAGCCAGCGCCTGCTGCCGGAACTCGGCCGGGTTGTCCTGGCGCAGCTGCAGCACCGCCGCAAGGTCGCCTTCGGGAATGTAGTCGAGCAGGTCGTGGGCCGAGGTCTGGTCGGTTACAATATCGGCTTTGTAACCGCGGGCCAGCAGCTCGGGCAGCACCGTGGCGGCGTTGCCGGTGAGGCCGATGCTCCAGCCTTTGCGCTCCTTCCGGTACTGCTCGCACAGTTCCAGGGCGTGGTCGAGGTTGCGGGCCTGCTCATCGAGGTAGCCTTCGCGCATCTTCTGCTTCACCCGCTCATCAATGGGCTCAATCACCAGACACACGCCGTCGTTCATGGTCACGGCCAAGGGCTGGGCGCCGCTCATACCGCCCAGTCCGGCCGTTACCGTTACGGTGCCGGCCAGCGTGCCCGAGAAGTGGCGTTCGGCTACGGCGGCAAAGGTTTCGTAGGTGCCCTGCAGAATGCCCTGGGTGGCAATATAAATCCAGGAGCCGGCCGTCATCTGCCCGTACATCATCAGCCCCAGCCGGTCCAGCTCATCGAAATGCTCTTGGGTGCTCCAGGCGGGCACCAGGTTGGAGTTGGCGATGAGCACCCGCGGGGCGTGGGCCCAGGTACGCAGCACACCCACGGCCTTGCCGCTCTGCACGAGCATGGTTTCGTCGGGCTCCAGGTTTTTGAGCGTGCGCACAATGGTCTGGTACTCTTTCCAGTTGCGGGCGGCGCGGCCGGCCCCGCCGTACACAATCAGCTCGTCGTACACGAGGCTCACGGCCGGGTCGAGATTGTTTTCCAGCATCCGCAGGGCGGCCTCGGCTTCCCAGGTTTTGCAGCGCAGGGTGGTACCGTGCTGGGCCTTCACGGTTTTCTCGGGCTGGTACTCGTAGTACATGGGCCGGCCAGAGCCCGCCGCAGGAGTCGACTTTGAAGTGACTTCGAGGTTGAGCTCGGGAGCTGGCAGGGCAGAATGAGGCATGGCGGGAAGGCAGCGCGGGGAAGGACCAGCTGCATCAGCAAGATATTGTTTTTACCCCGGCTCTGGCCGGCCTCCAGCACGCAGAACCAGCCAAGTGGCGCGGCAAGTATTGGCTAGGGCTGGCCGGCTGGCGGCGGGGTTTCTTCCAGGCAGGTTTGCAGGTGCGCGAGCTGCTGTTCGAGCAAGGCTACACGCTCTTCGAGCAGGGCCGGGCGGCGCAGGTAGGTGCTGAAGCTGCCATGTACCTCCCAGATTTCGAGGGCTTCGGGCAAATGAAAATCCTGGGGCGGATAATCGGGGTTGTCAGCGCGGAGCCGCAGGATCTGGCCGGGCAGCTGCTCCTGCAGGCGGCGCACCAGCAGGCGGCTTTGGGTGAGCAGAGCGTACACCCGGCCGCTGTGCAGGCGGGGCAGCGCCTTATCAACGCGACAACAGAGCAGCACGTCTTGGTGGCGCAGGGTGGGTGCCATATCGGGGCCGTTGAGGTCGAAGGCGCGGGTGGCGGGGCCCAGCTGGTGCGGGAACGTGAGCGGGGACAGTGAGTCGACGAAGGCGGTGTCGTGGTGGCGCACAATGTATTCGAGCAGCCTGGCCTGGGGCACGTAGGGCGTCAGCTGGGGCCGCTGGTCGGCCAGTGCCGTTGGAGCAGGCGCATCGGCCTTGGTCAGCGCCGATTCTTGCGGCTTGAAAATATCGAATCGGTAGAGCTCATTTATGGTCAGCTCTTTCGTGAGTAGCAGGTCTACCGATAAGCCAAAATGTTGAGCAATCTGAAGCAACGTCTCCATTTTCGGCTCCGAGCGGCCTTCTTCGTAAGCGCCCACACTGGGCCGCGCCAGGCCAAAAAGCTCCGCAAAAGCGGCCTGACTAAGCTTCTTAACGGTTCTTATCTTTCGGATATTCTTACCGACGTACGACATAGACGAAAATATTTTTAGCTCAAACCTTGAGCATCAAGCAAACTTTGTTTACCATTGCATCGTAAAGTTACCACAATCCGGTCAGTCATTCAATCCGGATGCTACTTTTTTGAGCCAGGCGAGTCACTAAGGATTCTCCGGCCAATTTGCCTAAGTTGTCTGCTCTATTCCACTCCTCCCCCGTTCCGCTATGGCTACTCCTTACTTTACGCTGCTACACACCTACCTGCTGGAGCTGGGCTTTGATGTCCATTACCAGGATGAGGGCGCTAACCTGCTGGTAGTAAGCCGGCCGGAACTTGGCATTCATCATCTGGTGCTGGGCTGCGGCGAGCCGTTGCTGATTATGGAGCAGTACCTGCTGGAACTGCCTGCTCCTGACTGCACCGTTTACCAGCGCCTGCTCCAGAAAAACCGCGACATCATTCACGGTGCCTTTGTGCTCGACGAGTCGGGCCTAAAGGTCATCTACCGCGATACGCTTCAGCTTGATATTCTTGACCGTGCGGCCCTCGAAGCCGTGCTCAATTCCCTGGCCTTAGTACTCAGCGAGTTTGGCGACGAGCTGATTGAATTTTCAAAAGGTACCCCTGTGAAGTTGGAGGCTTAGACAAAGCTCTTTTCAGGCCCTCAAGTTCGCAGAACCTTATAAACCCCCATTACCATGAGCTTTCTTAATCGTCTCTTCAAAATTGGGCAAGCCGAAGCCCATTCGGCCGTCAATCAGTTCGAAGACCCCATCAAAATGACCGAGCAGGGCCTGCGCGACCTGCGCGAGGACCTCGACAAGGCCCTGCACGCGCTGGCCGAGGTGAAGGCCCTGGCCATCCGGAGCCGCAACGATGCCGAAACCGCCCGCAGCAAAGCCCTCGACTACGAGAACAAAGCCGTGCTGCTGCTCCAAAAGGCTAATCGGCAGGAGCTGGAAACCGCCGAGGCCGACCGCCTGGCCACCGAGGCGCTGACCAAGAAAACCCAGCACGAAGCCCAGGCCACCCGCGCCAACCAGGACCAGGAGAAGTTCGAGGCCTCGGCCAGCCAGCTCAACCAGAACGTGCAGCAGCTCAAGCAGACCATTTCGCAGTGGGACAACGAGCTGCGGACCCTGAAAGCCCGCGTGACGGTGAGCACGGCCACTAAAACCATCAACCAGCAGCTGGCCCAGCTCGACTCGTCGGGCACGGTGACGCTGCTGGAGCGGATGAAGGAGAAAATTGCCACCGAAGAAGCCCTGGCCGAATCGTATGGCCAGATAGCCAACGAAAGCAAGTCGGTAGACCAGGAAATCGACAAGGCCCTGGGTGCCGACGGCAGCGGGCAGGCCTCGGCCGATCTGGCGGCTCTCAAGGCCAAGCTGGGCATGCAGAAGCAGCTTGGCAGTTCTGAATTGTAAGTACAGCCCTCTATCAATACTGCTATGACAACCCTCGAAAAGCTCTTGTTCTACTTCGGTGTTGCCCTCATTCTGGGCTCGGCCCTGGCGCGGGTCTCCCAAGTCATCGAGCTGGAGCAGGCCTACTTCCTGATGCTGATAGGCGCGGCGCTTGAGTTCAACGGCCAGAGCCGCTACAACCGCCGGCTACGGCAGCGAATTGAAGAGCTGGAGGCCAAGCCGGGCCGCTAAAATTGCCAGCACTTTTGGCCGCTCTCCCGATTCCCGTACCTTCCCGCCGCTAATCCTCTCCTGATGAAAGAATTGCTCCACGCGGCCGTTGCGCCGGCCAGCCTGCTCCCCACGGGCTTGCTGGTGTTGGTGTTGCTGTATTGGCTTACGGTACTGCTGGGCCTGCTCGATCTTAAGTCGCTGGATTTAAGTGTGCAGGGCGATTCTCACGCAGACCTGCACACCGATACCCACACCGGAGCGCACGCGCATGAGTCGGGCACCTCGTTTCTGAACTCGGTGCTGGTCTTTTTCAATCTGGAGCGGGTGCCGCTGATGGTGTTCGTGAGCTTTGTGGCGCTGCCCTGGTGGGTGGGCAGTATTTTGGCCAACCATTACTTGGGCAACGAGGGCCTGCTGGTGGGCGCGGTGCTGCTCGTGCCGTTGCTGGTGGGCAGCCTGCTGGTAGCAAAGGTGCTTACTACGCCCTTTATAAGCTTGTTTGCCGCGCTGGAGCAAGAATCAGAAGGCACCAACTCGCCGCTGGGCAAAGTATGCACCCTGCTACTGCCTGCCACCCACGAGCAGCTGGGCCAGGCCAGCGTACAGCTTCTCAAAGGTGCTCCGTTGATGCTCACCGTACGAACCGTCTCGGCCAGCACCGAGCTACGCAAGGGCGACACGGCCCTCATTATCGACTATGACCAGCTGCGCCGCTGCTACCTGATAGAGCCATTTGAGTTAACTTCCTGAAGCACCGATTAGTACCGCAGCCTTATCTAACTACTCCATTATAACATGAAACAGATATTCCCTTCCGCAATTAGCTGGTGGCTCTTCGGCCCCATTATAGCACTGTTGATTGGCTGCGGCATCTACGCGGCGGCGGCGCAGACGTGGCTCGACGCGCTGGTAATGCTGCCGGCGTTGGGGTTCTTTTACTGGTTGCTGCGCTACACTTACTACGAGGTGCAGCCCGATGCGCAATTGCTGCGCGTGGTGTCGGGACCGTTTGTGTGGCGGGTGCCCATCCAGAACATCACGTCCATCCTGCCCACACATAGTCCCTTCAGCTCCCCCGCTCTCTCCCTCGACCGGCTCCGGGTCCGCTACGGCAAGCACGATTCGGTGCTGATTTCACCGGCCGACCGCGTTGGCTTTCTGGCCGCTTTACTGCACCTGAATCCTGCTATCCGCCATGACTGAGTTGCTCCATCTTCTGCAAAAAGGCCTGCGCTGGCTCGGCGATGCACTGCTCGACGGCCTGCTCGCCGACTTTTTCAACTGGCTGGCCGACTGGTTGCAGACATAGGGGCATCACCCGTCCGCCGCCTGAGCAGAACCGCCTGGTTTCATTGAACGCTCTCGGAAAATGGCGGGTGAGGATAAGCCCTGCCCCTGCCCCTAGGTTCCCAACAAATCCCTCTCTCTTCGAAACACTCCTACTCCCTACTTTCATGTTAGATCAACTCTCATTGGTGGTGCTCGTCATCGTCGCCGTTTTCGTGCTGGGCTTTGTGGCCTTTGTGGCCCGCATGTATAACAAAGCCGTGCAGGGCGAGGCCCTGGTGCGCACCGGTATGGGCGACACCAAGGTGTCGTTCAGCGGCATTATCGTGGTGCCCGTGCTCCATAAGCTGGAGGTGATGGACATCAAGCTCAAAACCATCATCATTCAGCGGGCCGGTTCCGAGGGGTTGGTCTGCAAAGACAACCTGCGGGCCGACGTGAAGGTGAACTTCTTCGTGCGGGTCAACAAGACGCCCGGAGACGTGATTAACGTGGCCCAGAGCATCGGCGCCCACCGCGCCTCCGACCCGGCGGCGCTGGAAAACCTGTTCGACGCCAAGTTTTCGGAGGCCCTGAAGACTGTTGGCAAGCACTTCGATTTCATTGAGCTCTATAACTCCCGCGAGCAGTTCAAGCAGCAAATCCTGACCATCATCGGCACTGACCTCAACGGCTACGTGCTCGACGACTGCGCCATCGACTACCTGGAGCAAACCCCACTCGCGGCCCTCAACCAGGACAACATCCTCGATGCCGAGGGTATCAAGAAGATTATTGCCCTGACCTCGGAGCAGAAAATCCAGGCTAACTCGATTGAGCGTGAGAAGCAGAAAACCATCAAGAAGCAGGACGTAGAGGCTCAGGAAACCATTCTGGAGCTGGAAAAGCAGCTGATTGAAAACCAGGAAAAGCAGAAGCGTGAGGTAGCCAACATCCGGGCCCGCGAAAACGCCGAGTCGGCCAAGGTGCAGCAGGAAGAAATGCTGAAATCGGAAAAGGCCCGCATTGCCACCGAGGAAGAAGTAGGCATTGCCCAGCAGAACCGCGACCGGCAAATACTGGTGGCCGAGCGCAACAAGGAGCGCACCGACGCCGTGGAAACCGAGCGCGTGGCCCAGGCCAAGGCCCTCGAAGTAAACGAGCGGGAGCGGATTGTAGCCCTGGCCCAGATTGAGAAGGAAAAGGCGCTGGAAGAAGAAAAGAAGAACATCCAGACCATTATCCGGGAGCGGATTACGGTGGAGAAAGCCACGGTAATCGAGGAGGAGAAAATAAAGGACACCCGCGCCCAGGCCCTGGCCGAGCGCGACAAGCTGATTGCCGTAACCGCCGCCCGCCAGGAAACCGAAGCCGCCAACGTGAGCTTGGTAGGTACGGCCGATATGGAGCGCCAAGCCGCTGAGTTCCGCGGCAAGCAGTCACTCATTGAGGCCGAGGCCGAGAAGGCCGCTGCCGAATTCAGGGCTTCGGCCATCCGGACGCTGGCCGAAGCGGAGGCCAGTAAAGCCGCGGCCGTCGGCATGGCTGAGGCCCAGGTGATGCAGGCCAAGGCGGCAGCCCGCCAGAAGGAGGGCGAATCGGAAGCCAATGTACTCCAGCTCACAGCCACGGCCGAGGCCCAGGGCATTCAGGTGAAGGCTGGGGCCCAGGCTGAAGCCGACGAGAAGCTTGGGATGGTAGCTGCCCGGGTGAACCGCGAAAAGGGCATTGCCGATGCCGACATCATCCAGGCCCGTGCCGACGCCGACCAGAAGAAAGGGCTGGCCGAAGCCGCCGTGTCGGAGCAGAAGTACGCGGTGGAAGCCAAGGGCATCGAAGCCAAGGCCGACGCCATGAAGAAGCTCGATGGGGTGGGCAAGGACCACGAAGAGTTCAAGCTGCGCCTCGACAAGGAAAAATCCATCGAGCTGGCCCAGATCAGCATTCAGAAGGACATTGCCGCCTCTCAGGCCGAAGTTATCGGCGAGGCCCTCAAGGCCGCCAAAATCGATATCGTGGGCGGGGAAACCATGTTCTTCGACCAGATTATCGGCTCTATCACCAAGGGCAAAATGGTGGACCGGGCCGTGCACAACTCCGAAGTGCTGGGCACCGTGAAGGATGCCTTCTTCGGCGAAAACGGCGGGGGCGACTTCAAAGCCAACCTGCGCCGCTTCGTCGACCAGTTCGGCCTGAGCTCCGAGGACCTGAAGAACCTGAGCGTGTCGGCGCTACTGCTGAAGATGATGAACAAGGCCGGCGACGACGCCACGCGCAACACCATCACGGAGCTGGCCAGCACGGCCACGGCCCTGGGCATCGGCGACAAGCCGGCCCGGATGCTGGAGCTGAAATAACAGCTGACAATTCTTAGCTAAACATTAGAAACCAGCTCTCCGCTTCATCTGAAGTGGGGAGCTGGCCCTGGCTACCTGCCCATGCGCGCACCCGATTCTCTCAATCCACCGAAAATAACCCGCCGGCAAGTAGTGGGTATTATTCTCGGGCTGGCTTTCTGCGTTGCCTTATTGGCTGGCCTCATCCACTTCATCAAAACGGATATTGCGGAGAAGCGCGAGTTGCTCCTGAAAAACCCGGGATATGCCACGGGCGTCATCACCCGGGTAAGAAGGTACAAGGGCAGGCGCGTATCCGTGCGGTATACAGTTGGCGGGGTGGAATATTCTTTTAGAACGAGGGTACCCAGAATGTTTTTACGCACCCACGCAAAAGGCGATACTACTGCCGTCATCTATGCTAAATCAGACCCAGCTAATGCTACCCTGAAGGCCAGGTTGCGACCTTCAACCAACTAACCAGCAGTCCTTTTTCTCTTGCAAGGGTTCGTGCCTTGCCCTCTTATGGAAGCTCCAGCTACCCAACTCGAAACCGGCACCTACGAAATTCTGCGTAACCGCCTGCAAGCCGCCGGCACCGACCTGCGCCAGCGCCTCGAACTGCTCAATGCTGAGCGCAAACAGGTGTTCGGGGCCGTGGACACGCGGCTGCTCGGCACCGGGCGCATTACCACCGAATACAACTGCGTGGCCTGGGACCTAGTGCCGGTGGGCAAGCGGTTCATTTTCGGCTACAACGTGGTGCTGGGCCTCAAGGCCGAGCCCGATTTGGCCGATGTGTTTGGCGTGTACGAGTACCAGAACCACGAATTCCGGCCGCTGGGGCTGGATTTGCTGGCCGATGCTAAGTTCGAGGAGGAGTTCCGCAACCTGTACCGCTACTACAAGAACACCCAGTTCGTGAAGTTTGCCGTGCTGGGGCCGCACCTCTTTATGGTGTTCCGCATCGGTAAGGGCTCTTCGGATGTGAAGACGTTTAAGTGGCTCATGCGCGGCGACACGCTGACCTACCTTGACAACCGCTCCGACCACGAGTACGGGTTTCCGCCCCAGCACGAGTTTGCCTGGCAGCGCGCCACCCGCGACATGCAGCGCGGCGGCAAGCACCCGCACATTAGCATCGAAGACAAGGTGTTCGTGGAAACCGTGGGCGGCGACCTCACCATCAAGGTGGAAAACAACACTGCCACCGGGCGCGGGATTCTTAGTGAGCCGGTCGATGACAAGGACCAGACGCTAGACGACTCGGAAATCTACTACGCAGTGGTAGGCAACCTGGTGCTGCTCAAAATCCGGCCTTACCAGGAGCCGGCGTACCGCTACTTCATCTTCAACTACAAGCTCAAAAAAGCCCAACGGCTCGATGCGTTGGCTGACGCCTGCGTGCTGCTGCCCGACGGCCAGGGCCTCATTTTCCCGCACGGCTTCTATTTGCAAACCGGCGACAACAAGCTCTTCGACAACGGCCTGCGCGACATGCTGTTCGAGAAGCGTCTGGTCTCGCCCAACGGCGAGGATTTCCTGTACGTATTTTACAATAAGGACTCGGGCCTGTACCTGCTGCTGAGCTATAACCGCATCGCCCAGCGCGTAGACAACCCCATTGTGTGCCACGGCTACGCGGTGTTTGAGAACGGGGAGCTGTGCTACTTCCGTACCGACGAGGAGCCTAAGAAGCACCACGCCGTGCAAATCTGGCAAACGCCCTTCACCGGACCGGATTTTGAGTTACCGGTTACGTCTGACTCCTACTTGTATAAGCTGGGCAACAATGAGATTGTGCGGGCCATGAGCGAGGTGCAGGAGGTGCTGACGCTGGCGGGCAAGGACGATTCCTACGCCGGCCTCTACCTCGACCTGATTCGCCAGACCACGGCCCTCACCGACGCCTACCACTGGCTGCGCGAGCCCGCCGCCCAAGATCTGGCCGCCCCACTCAACGATATCCGCCAAGCCGCCACGGCGGCGGTTGAAGAGTTTGAGAAAGTACGCGGCATCCGTAAAAGCACCGCCGAGCAAACCCAGAACGTATTCCAGCAGGCCGCCGAGCTGACTGACCGCATCCGCAGGGCCGCCCCCGACGATGTGACGGGCTTCGTGCAGCTGCTGGGCGAATTACGGGCCGTGCGCGGGGCCGTGGTAGCCCTCAAGGAGCTGCGCTACGTGGCGCTGCCAGCCGTGGAAGAACAGGCCACGGCCCTCGAAACGCTGAGCCAGGAAGTGGCCGGCCAGACCGTGGAGTTCCTGCTTCGCGATGACGCGCTGGCCCCCTACGAGCAGCGCGTGCAAACCATATCCGATGGCGTGGAACAGGTAGCCAAGACCGTGGAGGCCGACGAGCGGGAGCAGGAGACCACTGCTTTGGCCCTGGAGCTGGAGCTGCTGATTGACGTGGTGAGCAACCTGCCCATCCCCGACCCTACCCAGACCACGGCCATCATCGACCGGATTTCGACGGTGTATGCTCGCTTCAACCAGATCCGGGCGGCCCTGAAGCGGCGGCGGCAGGCACTGGCCGGCACCGAGGCGCAGGCCGAGTTTACCGCCCAGCTCAAGCTGCTCGAACAGGCCCTCACCAACTACCTCGACCTGGCCGATACGCCCGCCAAGTGCGACGAGTACCTGACCAAGCTCATGGTGCAGCTCGAAGAGCTGGAAGGCCGCTTCCCCGACTTCGACCAGTTCCTCGACCAGCTGACCACCCGCCGCGAGCAGGTGGTGGAGGCCTTCGAGGCGAAGAAAGTGGCGCTGGTGGCCGCCCGCAACCAGCGCGCCACGGCCCTGCTGCAAAGTGCCGAGCGGCTGCTGAAAGCGGTGCAGACTCGCCTGGCCCGCCTCGAATCGGTGGCCGACATCGGGGGCTACTTTGCGGCCGATCTGATGGTGGAGAAGGTGCGCCAGACCGCCCGCGAGCTGCTGGAGCTGGGCGACCCGGTGAAGGCCGACGACGTGCAGAGCCGCCTGAAAACCCTGCGCGAAAATGCCGTGCGCCAGCTCCGCGACCGGGCCGACCTCTACGCTGACGGCGGCCAGACCATTAGGTTCGGTCCCCACGCATTCACCGTAAACACCCAGCCGCTGGAACTCACGGTGGTGCAGCGCGACAACGCGTTGTTCTACCACCTCACCGGCACCAACTTCTTCCAGCCCATTGAAGACGAGGCCCTGCTGGCCGCCTGCCCGGTCTGGGGCCAAACCGTGGTGTCGGAAAGCCCAGACGTATACCGGGCCGAGTTTCTGGCCTGGCGTATCCTGCAAGCAGCCCACCACCCCGTGGCCGCCAACCCCGAAGCCGGCCGCACCGCTGTGCTGTCGGTTCCCGAGCTGGCTCACCTGAGCGAGGCCGAGCTACTGAGCTACGTACAGCAGTTTATGGCCCCGCGCTACGCCGAGGGCTACCTCAAGGGCGTGCACGACCACGACGCGGCCCGGCTGCTGACGGCCCTGGTGCGCCTCACCCGCTCGGCCGACTTGCTCCGTTACCCCGCCGACACCCGCACCGCCGCCGCCCTGTTCTGGCTCCGCTTCGCCGACCCCGCCCAGCGTGCCCACTGGCAGCACCAGCTGCAGGGCATCAGCACGCTCCTGCAAGTTTTCCCCGACTCCCGCCAGTTCGACGCCCTGCAAACCGAGCTGCAAACCGCCGTGGAGCAATTCGCCCGGCAAACCGGCCTTTTCACGCCCGACCAGGTGCAGGAAGCCGGCGAGTTCCTGTTTAATTCCTTGATCAAAAGCGACCTGCAACAAGGCGTATCAGCTAATTCAGAGCCAGCCAGAATCAAGGGTAAAGACGCTCAGAACCAACTCGATCCTGACAACCAGCAACTACTAGCCAACAACCCCTTCCCCATTTCCCAGGAAGCGGCCGACCTGTACCGGCAGTTCCGGCAGCAGCTCCAGGAGCGGCGCGCTACCGAGCTGTTCGCGCAGTCGGTAGCTGCGCTGGGCGGCCAGCCGGTGGCGCAATTTGCGCTGGTACGGCAGTGGGTGCAGGCGTCGCACCTCACCCCCCAGCCCCCTCTGCTCGGAGAGAGAGGGAGCCAGTCGTCAGCCGACGGCTTGCCTATAGTTGATGCTCCAGCAACTCAAACCCCAAAAGAAGCCGGCGAATCGCCAGACGGTAATCGTCAGGCTCCCCCTCTCCCCGAGGTAATGCGCATGGAGCATTTACAGGGGCCGGGGGGTGAGGTGGCCCTACTCCTGCTCACCGACTCCTTCGACGCCGCCCGCCTCGTGCCCACGCCTACCCGCGAAACTCTTACCCGCTTCCAGGGCACCCACCCGCGCGTCGATGGCACCAGCTACCACCTCGATTTCCCCGCTTTCCGCCGCCGGCTGTGGCAATTCGACCAGCAGACGGTGCCGCAGTTCGAGGCGTTCCAGGCGCTAAAGAAGCAGCGGGTGGCCGAGGCCACGGCCAACCTGCGGCTGGAGAGCTTCCGGCCCCGGGTGCTCACGTCGTTCGTGCGCAACCAGCTTATCGACCAGGTGTATCTGCCGTTGATTGGGGCCAACCTGGCCAAGCAGATTGGTACCGCCGGCGAGGGCAAGCGCACCGACCTGATGGGCCTATTGCTGCTGATTTCGCCCCCCGGCTACGGCAAAACCACGCTCATGGAGTACGTGGCCAACCGGCTCGGGCTCATCTTCATGAAAATCAACGGCCCGGCCATCGGCCACTCGGTGGTCAGCCTCGACCCGGCCCAGGCCCCCAACGCGGGGGCGCGGCAGGAGCTGGAAAAGCTCAACCTATCCTTCGAGATGGGCGACAACGTGATGATTTACGTCGACGATATCCAGCACTGTCACCCCGAGTTCTTGCAGAAGTTCATCTCGCTCTGCGACGCCCAGCGCCAGATTGAGGGCGTGTACCGCGGCCGGCCCCGCACCTACGATTTCCGGGGCCGCAAAGTGGCCGTGGTAATGGCCGGCAACCCCTACACCGAAAGCGGCGACGTGTTCCAGCTGCCCGATATGCTGGCCAACCGCGCCGACATCTACAACCTCGGCGACATTCTCACGGCTGGCTCCGAGGCTGCCTTCCGCCTCTCCTACCTCGAAAACGCCCTCACCAGCCACCCCACCCTGGCCCGCCTGGCCACCCAAAGCCCCCAGGACGTGCCCGCGCTGCTGCGCCTGGCCGAAACCGGCTCGGCCGAGGGGCTCACTTTCGAGGGCAACCACTCGCCCGAGGAGCTGAACGAGTACGTGGCCGTGCTACGCCAGTTGTTGCGCCTGCGCGACGTGGTGGCCAAAGTGAACGCCGCCTACATTGCCAGTGCCGCTCAGGCCGACGCCTATCGCACCGAGCCGCCGTTCAAGCTCCAGGGCTCGTATCGCAACATGAACAAGCTAACCGAGAAGGTGCGCCCCGTGATGAACGACCAGGAGGTAACCGACCTGCTGGCCGCCCACTACGCCAGCGAGGCCCAAACCCTGACCAGCGCCACCGAGGCCAACCTGCTCAAGCTCCGCGAACTGCTCGGCTGGCTCACTCCCCCCGAAGCCGCCCGCTGGCAGGAAATCAAAACCACCTTCCAAGTCAACATCCGTAACTCCCAGGCCGGCCAGCTCCTCCAGCTACTGGAGAAGCTGGAAGGTATTACGGGTGGCTTGAGCGGGATTCGGGAAGCGTTGAAGAACAGCTGATGCGGTATGAATTACAAATCTCTTTTCGCAAGTACTATTTTCTTCTTATGCGGTTCATTTATTCTCTGGGATACCATCCGGCAACTCCGCCTCAACCGCTACCTGCGTGAGCACGGCATTCTTACTTCGTCCGTTATTACAGATACAAACCTGACTGAAGTAAGAGAAGGGTATATCAGCCAGTTCAAGGTTACTTTCCAAGACCAGCACGGCAGCTTGCATCAGGCTAGTTTCTCAGCCCAAGACTCAATCGATGAGTGCTTGTATCTGGTGGGCGACGAAATATTGGTTTACTATGACCCCTCACGGCCGAAGCGTTCTGCGACAGCAGACGATGTTGACTCGTCTAAGGGATATGTTAATAAAATACTGTTGGGACTAGCTAGCCTGGCTTTGGGCTTTTTTCTTCTCTGGAATTCTTTGGGTGCAGCATAAATCAGATACTTTTAGCATGACGACCAGTCAATTCATTTTTCTCCTTGTTGTGCTGGCAATTCCGGCGGCAATGGCTTACTCCGTCTATCGAAAAAAGCGCTGGTTTCAAACGCACGGGGTGTTAGTGACAGGTACGGTACTGAAATTGGTCGAAGACGAAGCAGACCATGAGACGACGGCACACTATCCGGTAATTCGATTCCTGACTGAGCAGCACGGATGGATAGTAGCACGTTACAATGTTGACCGCTACCCGGCACGGTATCAGGTAAACCAATTAGTTCAGTTACGCTACGACCCCAGATATCCGACGGTATTCCTTATTGGAGCCGAGCCATTCGGCGTAAGGGACTGGTGGCCCTATGCTCTCTTTGCCGCCATAATATGTTGCGGCTTTTATGTGAGCCTCAACCACTAAAGAAAACAGCTACGCAACCCGCAACACCACAAACCCGAACTCCTCGCTGCTCCCCTAGAAACTCACGTAGCTGCGGCAGCCGGGCCAACAGGAACTCCGCGAGTCGGTCAACGGGTACTTGGGCGTTCTGCACGGCGACCACCCGGTGAGGGAAGCCTTCCGCCATCACCAGCCGTGAGAAATCCTCGTCTTTAGTCTGCACATCGTAGCCATGCTGCTGGGCATAGCGCCAGATACTGATG
>NZ_JABKAV010000042.1 GCF_013377905.1 Hymenobacter terrestris | reverse complement strand
CCGCCCATATTTCAGCGCCTGATGATTACGTTGCGCTGGCAGCAGCAGCCTGTCGCCTGGACGGGGGCCACGCCGCCTTCCATGCGCCGCAGCCCCCCGGGAATGAAGGCCCTGTTCGGGCCCGCAACCCCACCCCCCGACCCCCCCCCCGCCCGCCAACGCCCCGAACCCGTGCTGGCCGAACAGCCCGCCCCCGCCGAGGGCCCAGTTATTACGACCACCACTTACCGCGTGGCCCCCGAAAATCACCAGGCCTTTGCCTACTACATGGAGCAGCTGGGCCGCATCCGCCGCCGCGAGGGCGCCATCGGCTGGGGCCTGTATGCTGATCTGGCCGACCCCAACCGGCTTATGGAATACTTCCTTTCCGAGTCGTGGGAGGAGTATTTGCGCCAGCACCAGCGCGGTGTAGGCCGCGAGGAGGCCAAGCTAAAGGTGAGTCTGCGCCAGCTGCACGAAGGGCCCGAGCGGCCGCACGTTGCGCATCTGCTGGCCCAGCACTACCACCCGGCCGCCGGCCATCCTCCCATGCCACCCGGCAGCACCCGCCTGATAGCCAGCACCGCTGGCGAGGCTACGTAGATAGGCAGGATAAGTAGCACGAAGTTGGAATTTCGGGCCGCATACGATTCCCGTGAGAGCGGGCGTTAGCGGGTTAGAGGTCCAGCTGGTTTTTTCAGCTTTGGACGGAATAAATTCTTATCAACTGCTGTTGTCCAGATGCCCTGCCTACGCTACTTCGGCAAGGTAGTTGCCTACTTTAAGGCGCACTCTACCCCACCTATCCATGACTATCAACCTTCGACTTTTCCGCCGCTTTGCCGGCCTGCTGGCTGCCGGGCTGCTGCTGGCCGACACCGTTTCGGCCCAGAGCAGCGGCAACGGCCAGCGCGACGTGCTGCGCGAAATAACCGATGTGGTGGGCCTGAAGCCTCGCTTCCAGCTGCGCGCCACCAGCGAGGTGCAGAATGCGGCGGCCGTGGTGTATGGCGGGCAGCGCTACCTGCTCTACAATCCGCAGTTCGTATCGGCCGTTAACCGGGCCGGCCGCACCGACTGGGCCGGCATTAGCATTCTGGCCCACGAAATGGGTCACCACCTCAACGGCCACACGTTGCGCGCTGGCGGCTCGAACCCTACCGACGAGCTGGAGGCCGACGAGTTTTCGGGCTTCGTGCTACGCAAGATGGGCGCCAGCCTCGCCCAGGCGCAGGCCGGCATGGCTATAGTGTCGGATGAGCAGGCCTCCCCCACTCACCCCGGCCGTCGGACCCGCCTAACGGCCATCGGCCAGGGCTGGCAGCGGGCCAGCCAGCAGATTACGGCCAGCTCCCGCAGCGCCGCACCCTCGGCCGAGCCAGCCATGCTGGCCACCCAACCGGCACCAGTGCGGCAGGTAGTAGCCCGCCGGGCGTCGCCAGTGAGCGTGCTGGGTAAAATCACGTTTCAGGCCAAGCCTGAAGTCGATTTCTATGTAACCGACCGCCTGAGCGTAGTGCGCCTCGACCGGGCCGGACAGGCCGCCGAAGTCGTTGGCCGCCTCACTCGCTCCGAAAGCCTCAACTACCCCTACGTGCTCATCGACGGTCAGCAGCGCCGCCTCTACATCAGCCGCGCCGGCGAAATTGTCGACCCCAACGGCCGCCAGGTAGCCCTGCTCACAGACCCATCGTAGGGAGAGAAATCAGAGGGAGAAGTGAGTAAAGAATCATCATGCTGAGCGCAGTCGAATCATCTCTACTGATTCGTTGCAGTCGTTCAATAAAGCAGTAGAGATGTTTCGACTATGCTCAGCATGACGTTTTGTTTCCTATCAGCCGGCCGGCTTCCCTTGCGGGGAGCCGGCCGTTTATCTTTGGGGTTCACTTATCCTTCTGCTTGATGCCCGTTTACCCGTTTTTGCTGGTTGATGCCTTTACAGACACGGCCCTGGGCGGCAACCCCTGCGCCGTGGTGCTTGATGCCGACGAGCTGACCGACGCCCAGATGCAGCAGCTGGCGCAGGAGTTCAACCAGTCGGAAACGGCCTTTGTGCGCCGCTCGGCGGTGGCCGAATTTGGGGTGCGCTACTTCACGGCGGGCGAGGAAATTCCGCTGGCCGGCCACCCCACCATTGCCACCCTCACGGCCCTGCTGCACACCGGCCGCCTGCCTTACCCCACCAACGGCCGCCCCCTCGACTTACACCTGGAGTTGCTGCACGGCCCCGTAGCCATTCGCGTTTCGCCCGCCGAAACCGGCCAGCCCCACCTCATCCGCATGACCCAGCGCCGCCCCGAGTTCGGGCGGCTACACGAGCCGGCCGAAGTACTGCCCCTGTTCGGCCTCACGCCCGCCGACCTGCTGCCGGGGGCCGTGGTGCAGACGGTGAGCACCGGCACGCCCCAGCTCATGGTACCGCTACGCGACGCGGCCACCCTGCGCCGAGCGCACTTGCCCAACCCAATGGCGCTCGATGCCTACCGTCGGGCCAGCGGCTTTTTCAGCTCCCACCTGTTTTGCCTCGAAGGGGCCACGCCCGCCGGCACCACCTTCGCCCGCCACTTCTGCACCCCACCCGACCTGCCCGAAGACCCGGTAACCGGCTCGGCCACCGGCGGCATGGCCGCCTACCTCTGGCACTACGGCCTGCTTTCCACCCCCGATTTTATTGCCGAACAGGGCCACTGGATGGGCCGCCCCGGCACGGTGCACGTAGCGGTGCAGGGTCCGCCCGATGCCATCGAGGCAGTTCACATCAGCGGCCAGGGCGTGGTAGTGGTGCAAGGCGAGTTAAGGTTATGAGCGGAAAGGGAAGGATGACAATCCGAACGTAGTAGGGTGCGGGACTTGTCCCCGCCCGCCGTCGAACGATTCAGACCCGGACCGTTCAACGGCGGGCGGGGACAAGCCCCGCACCCTACTTCGTTCTTTCTAACTCAGGCTATGTGGATACCCGCGCCGCACATTTTACCCGGCTGTCTGTTTATGCATGAAGGGGCCGTTAGACCACTCTTTCCAACTCGCAAAGTCATCAGCATTCCAACTACCAAATGCCCGAACTACCCGAAGTCGAAACCTACCGCCGCTTCCTGGATGAACTGGTAGTAGGCCAGAAGATTAGCACCTTTGAAGTACTGGACGCCCATGTGCTGGGCACGCCCGAAGACACGTTGCGGCCGGCGCTGGTAGGCCGCACTATTACAGGTACCAGCAGGCTGGGCAAAAACTGCTTTCTGCTACTCGACGACGGCCGGGTGCTGGTGCTGCACTTCGGCATGAGCGGCGACGTAGGTGCCTACCGCGACGCGGCCGATGCGCCCCGCTTCACCCGCGTGGCCCTGCACCTGGATTCGGGCCTGCGCGCCGCCTTCGTCGACCCGCGCAAATTCGGCCGTATCCGGCTAGCCGAAAGCGTGGCCGCCTACCAGCAGGCCAAAAAGCTCGGTCCCGATGCGCTGGAGCTGACCGTGGCCGAGCTAACCGACAAGCTGGCCAAACGCAAAACGCTGCTCAAGCCTCTGCTGCTCGACCAGCGCCTTACGGCCGGCCTCGGCAACTGGATTGTTGATGAAGTGCTGTTCCAGGCCAAAATCCACCCCGAGCGGGTAGCCAACACCCTCACGGCCGCCGAGGTAAAGCGCCTGCACGCGGCCATTCAACTAGTCCTGACCACGGCTATTGCCGCCGAGGCTAACTACCGAAACTTCCCGGCCAGCTTCCTCATCCATGCCCGCGAATGGGACGAGTCGGCCACGCCCGGCACCGACGCCCACGAGTTCTGCCCCCGACACCCACGCACCCGCATCGAGAAGAAATACGTGGGCGGCCGGGCCACTTACTTCTGCCCCAAGTGCCAGCCAGAGCCGGCGGAGTAGCTGCGGTTGATATAATAGACCGTCATTCTGCTGAAGCAAGGGCCTTATCACACGAGGTCGGCCGTAACAACGGCTGGCTCTTGCGTTATAAGGTCCTTCCTTCGTCGGGATAAGATGTGCTCTTCTCCCTTACCTATTCAAATTCCTCATTATTCCTTTTCTCGGCGCGGCGGTTGAGGGTGGTGAGCCAGGAACGGGTGATGGGCGACTCGCTTTCGTAGCCGAAACGGCGGGCGTCGCCGCGGTTAGTGTCGGGGGCGGGCAGGGCCTGGTTAACCCAGGCGAGCAGGTTGGCGGTGGTGCCGGGCAGCAGGCCGTGCAGACCCGAAAGCAGCTTGGCGGGCAGGCTGAGGATGATTTCGGCGTCGCCGCGGCGACAGGCGTTCCAGATGCGGCGGGCGGCGTTGTCGGCATTCATCGAGAGGGCCGGCAGCGAGTCGGCCACCGTGAACCAGGCGTACTCCTGGCGGTGCCGGCCCTTAATGATGGCGTGGCGGGCACTGCCGGTGCGCAGCAGGCCGGGGCACACGGTGGTGACGCGCACGCCATATTGCAGCAGCTCGGCCCGGAAGCTTTCCGAGAGGCCTACCAGCGCAAATTTACTTGCGCAGTAGGGAGCCAGATGCGGCACGGCCACTTTTCCACCTACCGAGGCGATATTCACGATCCGGCCTTCTCCCCGCTGGCGCATACTGGGCAACACGGCCTGCATGGCGTGCAGCGGCGCCCAGAAGTGAGTGTCCATCGAATCTTCGAACTCGCGCACATCCATATTGTCGAGTGGGCCGGCCGTGATGATACCGGCATTGTTGACCAGCACCTCAATGGGCCCGAGCTGCTGCTCCACATCGGCCACCAGCTGGCGCACCTCATCAGGTTGGGTTAGGTCGCAGACGAAGGCGCGAACCAGCCCGGAGCCAACAGCGGCCAGCTCGCGACGGGCTTCTTCCAGCTCGTCGGCGTCGCGGGCGCAGATGGCCACGCGGGCCCCTTCGGCCACAGCCTGCCGGGCCAAAATGAGGCCTAGGCCGCGCGAGCCGCCGGTAATGAGCACCGTACGGCCAGCCAGCTCGAAATTGCCGCGGCGGTTGGCGTAAAGCGTAGCAGCCAGTAGCCCGGCACCGGTCGCGGCAGCCATGAGCAATGAATTTCGGGTATCAGATTTCATACAGCGAATAGATTTAAACGAAAGGATAATAGGCTGTAAGTGTTTCGGAGCCGAAAGGTTACAGGCCGGTCGGCCGATTGTTTTTTTTAGGCCATTTAAGGGAATATAACTTTGCCGCTGCGCGTTGGTGGCAGTGGTTCGCTGAAACTGGCACCATCTTTACTGTCCCTTTGCGCCCCGCCCCTGGTTGCGGACCGTTTTCCGACTTTACTTTCTTGCTATTGACTTCTTCGCTTATGAAAGCGCCCTACCTGCTCGCCACTCTCTTCACCCTCACGGCCGCCCCCGCCCTGCTGGCCCAAACGGCCGGCCGACCCAAACCAGCGGCCCGCCCGGCCGCTACGGCCGCCCCCGCGCCGGCTCCCAAGCTCGATGAGGGCAAAATTGCCGAGCGCGCCACAGCCCTCACGGCCAACATGCAAAAAGCCCTGGGCCTCAACCCGCAGCAAATGGCCCGGGTGGGCCAGATAAACCTGATTAGTGTGCGCGGCGTGGAAACCGCCCGCTACACTTACCGCCAGAACGTGCGCAAAATGGGCGGCGTTATCGAGGACATTGGTCAGGCCCGCATGGCGCAGCTTAAGGAAGTGCTCAGCCCGGCTCAGTTCGACAAATACCAGCGCAAGCGCGAAGAGAAAATGGGCGTCCCCAGCTCCCAGGGCATCCAGGGCAACCCCGTTCCCGGCATGCCGGGCCAGGAGTAGCGGTTAGCGAACAGAACGTCATTCAGAGCGCAGCGAAGAATCGCGCGTGCCAAAGTAAACCCTAACGACAGGGCTACTACTGCATGCGAGATTCTTCGCTGCGCTCTGATTGACGTTTCGCTCTAGCCACCAAAAAATATCTGCCAGCTCAGCTTCAGAATGAAGGCGCTGACCATCAGCAGAAACAGCACCCGCACGAAGCCCGTGCCGTGGCGCAGCGCCAGATGAGCACCCAGCGTGGAGCCAACGATATTGCTGACGGCCATGGGCACTGCGGCGGCCCACAAAATCTGGCCCGAGGCGGCGAAGTAGATGAGGGCCGTAAAGTTGGTAACGGCGTTGACGAGTTTGGCAGAGGCCGAGGCCGTGAGGAAATCGTAGCCGAACAGGCCCACGAAGGCGAACAGCAGAAACGAGCCCATGCCGGGCCCAAAAAACCCGTCGTAGAAGCCCAACACCAAGCCCAGTGCGGCCCCGTAGTACGGCTCGCGGCTGGCCGGCAACCGGGGCGCATGGATGCTGCCGAAATCCTTGCGCCAGAAGGTATAGGCGGCAATAAGCACCAGCAAACCCAGCACCAGCGGCGGCAGCAGCTCCTGGGGCAGCTTGCTTACCACCCGCGCCCCCAGAAACGAGAATACGCCCGCTACGGCCGCCGCCGTACCTACTGCCCGCCACCGCAGCGGCACCTGCCCGGCGTAGCGCCGCAACGCTGCCACCGTACCCAGCAACGACGATACTTTGCCCGTACCCAGCAGCGTGGGCACCGGCACGCCCGGCAACAGCACCAGCAGCGCCGGCAGCTGAATCAGCCCGCCCCCGCCCACCACGGCATCAATCAACCCAGCCAGAAAGGCGAACAAACACAGCAGGGCAAGCGTGGTAGCAGTCAGCATAGGGCCGCGAAGGTAAGCGGCGGCAGGAAATGTGCTTCAATGGGTGGGAGAAGAACCGGCACAGGAGTGAAAATAAACAGTCATACTGAGCGAAGCGGTAGAGATGCTTCGGCTTCGCTCAGCATGACGAGCTGAGGATTGTTGACTTTATTCCTGCCCAACCCTTTGTACCCGCCAGCAACCGGCACCGCCGCCGGCCGTACAGCTTGGCTTATGACCGAACAACTCTCGCACCGGCAGAAAATGCTCACGTTTGGCGCCGTGCTACTGGCCATGTTTCTGGGGGCCCTCGACCAAACCATCGTCAGCACCGCTTTGCCGCGCATCGTGGACGACCTGCGGGGGCTCGACCGGTTTACCTGGGTCGCCACTTCGTACCTGGTGGCCAGCACAGCGCTGGTCCCCATCTATGGCAAGCTAGCCGATACCTACTCGCGGCGCACCATCGAAATTATTGCCGTGAGCGTGTTTTTGCTGGGTTCGGTGCTGTGCGGACTGGCCGGCGAGTTCGGCACGTTGCCGTTACTGGGCGACGGAATGACGCAGTTGATTGTTTTCCGGGCCATCCAAGGCCTGGGCGGGGCGGGGCTGTTCGCCATGGCCTTCATCGTTATTGCCGACCTGTTTCCGCCGGCCGAGCGGGGGCGTTACCAGGGGTTTGTGGGGGCCGTGTTCGGCACCTCGTCGGTGCTGGGGCCGTTTCTGGGCGGCTTCCTCACTGATAACGGCACCGACCTGATTCCAGGCGTAGCGGGCTGGCGACTGGTGTTCTACGTGAACCTGCCGCTGGGCGCGCTGGCGCTCTGGTTCATCATCACCCAGATGCCCCCACTGCGCCCCCGCATCGCGCCCAAGCCACTCGACTACCTCTCGATGCTGCTGCTGATTCTGGGCCTGGGCTCACTGGTCATCGGCCTGCAGCTCAACAAGAACGAGTATGGCTGGACCGACCCCGTTACGCTGGGCCTGCTGTCCTTCGCGGCCCTGATGCTGCTACTGTTCGTACGCCGCAGCCTGCGCCACCCCAACCCTATCCTGGCGTTCAGCCTGTTCAAAAACCCGGTGTTCCGGACGGCCAACGCGGCGCTGTTCCTACTGGGAGGGGCTTTTCTGGGGCTCATTATTTTCGAGCCGCTGTTTATGGTGAACGTACTGGGTGAATCGGCTACCAGTGCCGGCGTGAGCCTGATTCCGCTGTCGATGGGCGTGGTGACGGGCTCGTTGCTGGCGGGACAAATGGTATCGCGCTACGGCCACTACAAGCGCTGGATGCTGGCCGGGCTGGTGGTGCTGATGGGCGGCCTCGCGCTGTTGGCCACCATGCCACCCACCGTCGAATACAAACAGGTGCTGGTGTACCTGCTGATTTGCGGAGTGGGCTTGGGCCCGAGCATGCCGCTCTACACACTAGCCATCCAAAACGCCGTCGAGCCGCAGTTTATCGGGCAAGCCACCTCGGCCAGCCAATTCTTCCGGCAGATTGGTGGGGCCATTGCGGCCTCTATTCTGGGAGTGATTCTCTCGCTGGGCCTGAGTAGCGTGCTGCCCGCCGCCGGTCCGGCGGGCGGCGTGGCCCCCACGGCCGCGGCGGCCCAGGCGGCCCCGGTAGGCGAAGGTCCGGTGGTAATGCCGGCTGGCACGCCCGCTTCGCCGGAGCTAAAAGCCGCGTTTTCGGAGGCCATTTCGCAGGTGTATCTGGTGACGCTGCTGCTGGTGGCCGGGGGCTTCGTGATGACGCTGTTCGTGCCCGAGCTGCCGCTGCGCAAAACCAACGAGGAGGCTCCGCCGGTGAAGGCAAAGTAATGGCAGCCTGCTATTTTCGCGGCTTTCCCTGCTAACTTATGACCGGTCCTGACCCCGCCACGCTTTACCCGCTACCGCACCACCGGCGGCTGGTTTTTCTCCGCAACTTCATCACCCGGCCCAACATCGAGGTAGGCGACTACACCTACTATGATGATTTCGACGACCCCGCCAATTTCGAGCGCAACGTCCTCTATTACTTCGATTTTACTGGCGACCGGCTTATCATCGGGCGATTCTGCGCGCTGGCTTCGGGGGTGAAGTTTATCATGAACGGGGGCAACCACGAAACCGCGCCGGTATCCACGTTTCCATTCGCCATTTTCGGCCATGGCTGGGAAGCCGCCATGAACGGGCAGTCGGTGGCCGTCAAATACCCGTCGAAGGGAGATACCGTAGTGGGCCACGACGTCTGGATCGGGCATGAGGCGACCATTATATCCGGTATCGAGATTGGCAACGGGGCAGTAGTGGCCAGCAAAGCCGTGGTAACGCGCGCCGTGCCGGCCTACGCCATTGTGGCGGGCAACCCCGCACAAGTGATCCGCTACCGCTTCGATGAAGACACCATTGCGCGGCTTCAGAAGCTGGCGTGGTGGCACTGGCCGGCCGAAAAAATCACCCGCCACCTAGCACTATTGAATGCGGCTGACGTGGAGGCCCTGGAGCGCGCCGAATAAGCAGGTGGGCCTGCCAGAACTTCCCGCACTGACCGAGGGTTATGGCAGCTATGAATTATTCCAACCTGACTCCCCCCTCCGTGCCTACTAAAATTCAACTCAGCGTGCTCGACCAGTCGCCGGTGCCACTGGGGCGCACGCCGCGCGAGGCGCTGCTGCACACTGTGGAGCTGGCGCGGCTGAGCGACCGGCTGGGCTTCACCCGCTTCTGGGTGAGCGAGCACCACAACACCCGCACGCTGGCCGGCTCGTCGCCCGAGGTACTGCTGGGTCGTTTGGGGGCCGAAACCAGCCGCATCCGGCTCGGGTCGGGCGGCGTGATGCTGCCTCATTATTCGGCCCTGAAGGTGGCCGAGAACTTCCGCCTGCTCGAAACGCTGTATCCCGGCCGCATCGACCTAGGTATCGGCCGCGCCCCCGGCACCGACCGCATCACGGCCCACGCCCTCAACCCGCACAACACGTTCAGCGACCAGGATTTTGCCGAGCAACTCATGGCCCTACGCGCTTTCCTGCGCGACGACGTGGTGCCCGATACCATTCACGCCCAGGTAAAAGCCGCACCGTTTGTAGATACGGTGCCCGAAATGTGGCTACTTAGCTCCAGCGGCCAGAGCGGGCTATTTGCGGCCCACGTCGGGGCGGCCTTCAGCTTCGCCCACTTCATCAACCCCAACGGCGGACCGAAAATGGTGGAGTTGTACCGGGAGCGGTTCCGGCCTTCGCCCGAGCTGGCTGCGCCCCAGGCTAACGTGGCCATTTTCGTGGTGTGCGCCGACACGGCCGGCCGTGCCCAGTTGCTGGCCGATAATCTGGCGTTGCAGATGCTTAAGCTCGAAACCGGCCAGTTTACGCCCATCGAAGCGGCCGAAACAGTGAACGTGGCCGCCCTCTTGCCCGACCTGCAGGCCCGCCTGGCCTACCACCACCAGCGCATCATCAGCGGCACGCCTGACAAGGTGAAAGCCGAAATTGAGGCCCTGGCCGCCAGCTACGGCGTAAACGAAGTGGTAGCCGTCACTATCACCCACGACTACGATGACCGCCTGCGCTCCTACGAATTGCTGGCCGACGCCTTCGATCTTTCGGCAACGGTGGCATCGGCCCGGCCGGCTTTGGAGGCAGTGTAGCAGTGTCGGTTTCAACCAAACACGAAAAGTCTGGCTCAGCCAGGCTTTTCGTGTTTAGGGGCTGCGGATGCTGCCAATCGTTTTCTTCGCATCTGAAAAATGTATGTAACAGCGCGTTGGGTGGCAAATCAAAATACATTTATAGTCTTATTTTGAATTCATCTAAATAGATGAGAGCTTTGCATTGTTTTTAATCATTCTAAACAAGCGCAACGCTTCTTTCTATATGCCTCGACCTTTACCGCTGCTACTGCTGCTGAGCCTGCCCCTCTCCCTGCCTATTGCCAAGACGGCCTCCGCGCCCATTACGCTGGCGGCAGCCAACGGCCCCGATGATGATGCAGCCCCGAAAGGCCGGGTGACTGGGCTGGTGCATGACGCGCAGGGCCGGCCAATGGAGGGCGTTTCGGTAGCGTTGAAGGGCACCTACCACGGCACGGCCACCGATGCCAATGGTCAGTTCCGGCTGACTGCGCCGGAGGGCAACTACCAGCTGGTAGTGAGCAGTTTGGGCTACGACCTGCAGGAAATGGCCGTGCGCGTGGTGGCTGGCCAAACGGCCACGCTGCCGGCCTTTGCGCTGGTAGCGGGCAGCCAGGCCCTGCAGGAAGTAACCATCAACGGCAGCCGCAGCCTGAACGAGCGGCCGGTGGCGGTGGGCAAAATGGCCATTGCCCCGCTCGATTTGCCCCAGAGCACCGCCACGGTGGAGCGCCAAGTGCTGGAGCAGCAGCAAGTGGTGCGCCTGAGCGACGCGCTGGCCAACGTGAACGGCGTGTACGTATCGGGCAATACGGGCGGCTACCAGCAGGAAATCTCGGGCCGTGGCTTCACGTTCGGCAGTAGCAACACCTTTAAAAACGGGGTGCGCTACAACAACAGCATCCTGCCCGAAACCAGCTCGCTGGAGCGGCTGGAGGTGCTCAAGGGTAGCGCGGCCATCCTCTATGGCAACGTGGCGGCCGGCGGCATCCTCAACCTGGTTACTAAAAAGCCCCGCTTCGAGTCGGGCGGCTCGCTGGCCCTACGCGCCGGCAGCTACGACTTCTACAAGCCCATGCTCGATGTGTACGGGGCCATAAATGGCAGCGAGCACGTGGCGTTTCGGGTGAATACGACCTACGAAAACGGCCGCAGCTTCCGCGACGGGGTAAAGGGCGAGCGATTTTACGTGAACCCTTCGCTGCTCTTCAAAGTAGGCGCAAAAACCGATTTCCTGCTTGAAGGCGACTACCTCAACGACAACCGCACGCCCGATTTCGGCCTCGGCGCCATCAACTACCGCATTGCCGACGTGCCCCGCAGCCGCACACTGAACACCGACTGGGCCAACATTGCCACCCAGCAGAAATCGGCCACCGCCACGCTCACCCACCGCCTCACCGATGAGTGGCAGCTGCGCGGCGTGGCCGCTTATCAGGGCTTCAGCAGCAACCTACGCTCGGCCGTGCGCCCCACCACCATCCGCGACCGGGTGGACATTTTTGCTGGCGTGAACAAGCAGGTTGAGCCCAACAAAATCCTAAGTGGCAGTCCGGCCCTTTACGGCAACCTGGTGCGCAGCCTGCAGGCCACCGATAGCAACGAAGACTACTTTTTGGGCCAGCTCGACCTGACGGGCCAGCTTCGCACCGGCGTTCTGAGCCACACGCTGCTGGTGGGGGTTGATGCCGACAAGTACAACACCGTGAACGTGGCCTACAACCGCGTGGCCAACTACGATTCCATCAACGTGTTTGAGCCCCGCCGCTACGCCGAGCGCACCAGCCAGCCCGGGTTCAGCCGCAACACCCGCACCTTCTCGCCCATTCGGCGGGTGGGCGTGTACGTGCAGGATTTGATTGGCATCACCGACAACCTGAAGCTGCTGGCCGGCGTGCGCTACAGCTACCAGGAAACCGGCAGCCAGCAGCTTAGCTACAAAAATGGTCAGCCCGATCAGTTAGGTGAGTTGAGCAAAAGCACCGACGATGCCTTCTCGCCCCGGGTGGGCCTGGTGTACCAGCCGCTGAAAACGATGTCGGTGTTTGCCTCCTACGCCAACTCGTTCAACCTCAACACCGGCACCGACAACACCGGCCAGTCCCTCTCGCCCACGCTGGTCGACCAGTATGAGCTGGGCGTGAAGAAGGAGTTGCTGGATGGTCGCCTTTCGGCCAACATCACCGCCTATCAAATCGTGAATGGCAACCTAGCCCAGACCATCCTCAGCGACGCCGCCAACTACAATCCCACCTTCCCGAATGCCCGCGAACTGGCCGGCGAGGTAACCAGCCGCGGCGTGGAGCTGGACGTGCAGAGCAAGCCCTTGAACGGCTGGACCGTGCTGGCCGGCTACAGCTATAACCGCACCACCTACACCCGCAGCAACATCTACACCGTGGGCAGCCTGCTGCGCTACAACCCCGCCCATACCGCCAACGCCACGGCCTTCTACACCGTCGAGCAGGGCTCTTTTCGGGGCCTGACCGCGGGCCTGACTGCCCTGTATATCGGCGAGCGGCAGGCCGGCCGCAGCACCCGCGGCAATGTCGCCAACGACCAGTATCGCCTGATTCAACTCGCGGGCTACACCCAGCTCGATGCCTCGGTGGGCTACACCCTCGACCGGCTTTCGTTGCAACTCAAGCTCTCGAACGTGCTCAACCAGCTCAGCTACAACGTGCACGACGACAACAGCGTGAACCCCATCGCCCCCCGCCAGTTTATGACCACGCTCAGCTACCGGCTGTAGGTGAGGGATTAGGCAGGAGCGTCATTCTTCGACTGCGCTCCGCTTCGCTCAGAATGACGTTTTATTTATCAGAATGACGATCTTTTTACCTGTTAGAATCATCAGATGAAGACTTTTTTCCGCAATATTCACTTGTACCTCAGTTTGGCTTCGGGGCTGGTAATTGCCCTAGTGAGCCTTACGGGCGGCCTGTTGGTTTTTGAGAAAGAACTGACGCAGGCCTGGCACTCCGAGCGCTACTTCGTGGCCCCACCCGCTGCCAGCAGCCCCCGCCTGCCCCTGAGCCAGCTGACGGCCGCCGTGCAGACAGCCAAACCGGGGGCCAGCATCACGGGCCTCAAGGTGTACGCCGACCCCACCCGCACCGTGGAGTTCAGTCTGGCCGGTGCGCCCGAGGGCGGCAAGGAAGCCGCAGCCGGCGCCCCCCACCCTGTCGAAAATAAAGCGGCTGAAGCAGCGGCGAACGGCAAAGCGGGCAAGGCCGACGGAAAGAAGATCGAGAAAGGCGGCGGCCGCGGCCCCACGCTTTTCGTGAACCCCTACACGGCGGCCGTAACGGGTGAGCTGAACTACCGCGATACGTTCTTCTACACGGTAATGGCCCTGCACCGCGGCATGGTGGGCGGCGACATCGGCAAGCTAATAGTGGGCGTGAGCACGGTGATGTTCCTGTTCATCATCGGTACCGGGCTGGTGCTATGGTGGCCAGCCTCGCGCAAGGCCCTGCGCCAGCGCCTCAACGTGAAGTGGGATGGCAGCTGGAAGCGCCTCAACCACGATTTGCACGTGGTGCTGGGCTTCTACGCCGCCCTGCTGCTGTTCGTGTTTGCCTTCACGGGCCTGGCCTGGTCGTTTGAGTGGTTCAACAAGGGCATCTACGCCGTGACCAACTCCAGCATGGAGCGCCCCGAGCCACCCGTTTCGGCGGTGCCCCTGGCCCTGGCAGCGCCGGAAGTTTCGGCAGCCGCGGCCGGCCTCTCGCCCGATGCGGCCTTGGCCCGCGCCCGCCAGCTGGCCCCGCAGTCGGTATTTTACAGCCTGCAATTACCCAAGGATTCCACAGCCAGCTTCAAGCTAGCCACCCTGCGGGCCGATGCCACCACCGATAATATGACCGACGAGGTTTACCTCGACCAGTACAGCGGTGAGGTGGTGGGCGCCCAGACCTACGAGCAGCGCAACCTGGGCCAGCGGGTCCGGGGCCTGTTTAAGCCGGTGCATACGGGCGCTATCTGGGGCTGGCCGGGCAAAGTCGTCAGCCTCGTGGCCTGTTTGCTGGGCTTCACCTTCCCTATCACGGGTACCATCATGTGGCTGAACCGCCTGAAAAAGAACCGCAAGAAAACAGCCAAACAGCTGGTGGCGTAGGACTCGGGGTGTTTCTGGGTTCGGCAGCAATAGCTGGATTTTTCTTCCGGAAGCATCGTCCCTCACAGGATGGTGCTTTTTTGTTTGCGTGCTGTAACCTAACACCTGATATTTGGCAGGTAATGATGCGCTAATTCCATTGACAGGCCGCATATTGCCCGCCCAATACTATTTCGCCTATTCATGTTGCCCTTCTTTAAACAAGCAGTAGTTGCTGCTACAGTGCTGTTAGCGGCCGGCCCACTGGCGGCCCAGACTGCTACCCTACCCCAACTCGCCGCCGAGAAGCTCTGCGCCTGCATCGGAGAAGGCACCCAACCCAATTCGGTGGCGACCCGACTGCAACAATGCCTCTCCCAGGCACTAACCGAAGCCGCCGTCCAGCAGGGTAGTCTGGAGGCCATTGGCACGGTAGAAGACATTCAGAACGCCGGCCTCAAAACCCGGGAGCTGGCAACCGCGTCGTGCCCGCCCGTGCGCAATGCTTACGTAGTGCAGCGCACCGAACGTTTTTATGCACCTTCGAGTGTGGCGGCAGCTCAGAAGGAGTACGATGCTGGTACCGCGCTGCTGGAGAAGCAACAATATAAGCAGGCCCTGCCCTTTTTTCTAAAAGCCCTCAAGCTCGACCGTCAATTTGTAAAAGCCCACGACCACGCGGCCATTTGCTACCGGCAGCTGCAGGATTTCAAAAAAACTGCCGATTACTACGCGAAATCCCTGGCCATCTTTCCGGAAGGTGAACTGGCCCTACTGAATATGGCGGTAGTGCAAAACCGGCTGGAAAAGCCAGACGAGGCGCGTGCCTACTTCGAGAAACTGCGCTTTTTTCATCCCTACAACCCCGAGGGTTATTTTGGAGCCGGAAAAATGGCCTTGGTTGCCAGTGATTTTCCCGCTGCCCTCGATAACCTGTTCCAGGCTCATCGCTTGTACACGCAGCAGGAGTCGCCCTATCTTGCCGACAGCAACAAGCTTATCAGCCTACTGTACGGCGCGATGAAGAAGAACAATCAGCTTGATCTGTTTCGCAGCAGGGCTCAACAGTATAATTTCGAAATCAAGGAGTAATCCTGCTGATGCCACAACCCGCCGCGCCTGCCCCCCTGCCCCCCGCCGAAAACCGTTTTAAAGCCCTGTTGCGCAGTGCCGGCCTGCTCGACTGGTTTCTGCCCGCGCTATTTGGGGTGGTGGGGCTGGCTTACCTGTTTCCGCAGGCGGGCGGCGAGGCAAGTGTCCTGCCCTGGGATGCGCTCAATACCGGGGGCGTGGCGCTGGTTTTCTTTCTCTACGGCCTCAAGCTGAGCCTGAGCAGCCTGCGCAATGGCACCCGCAACTGGCGGCTGCACGTGGTGGTGCAGCTTACCACTTTTCTGTTGTTTCCGCTGCTGGCGCTGGCGGTGCGGCCGCTGTTTGGCGGTGCGCAGGGGCAGCTGCTGTGGCCCAGCATTTTCTTTCTGTGCGTACTGCCAAGTACGGTTTCCACTTCGGTGGTGATGGTGAGCATGGGGCGCGGCAATGTGCCGGCCGCTATTTTCAATGCCAGCCTGAGCGCCCTGCTGGGCATTGCCCTTACGCCGCTGTGGGTGGGCCTGGTACTACACCCGACCAGCGCGGGCGGTACTGAGGGGCTGGGCCGGCTGGCCCTAAGTTTAGCCTGGCAGGTGGTACTGCCCGTGGGGGCCGGCATGCTACTGAATCCACGCTTCGGCGAGTGGGCCGGGCGGCACAAAGGCCGGTTGCGGGTGCTCGACCAGGTGGTTATCCTGAGTATCGTGTTCGTCTCGTTCTGCGAATCGTTTGGCCAAGGCGTGTTTCGCAGTTACGCGCCGGCCACGGTGGCACTATTGGGCCTGGGCATGGTGGGGCTGTATTTCGCGGTGTTCGGGCTGGTGGCCGGGGCCAGCCGGCTGTTGAGCTTTCCGGCCGCCGACCGCACCACGGCCATTTTCTGCGGCTCCAAGAAGAGTCTGGTGCATGGCAGCGTGTTTGCCAGTCTGCTGTTTCCGGCCACCGCTGCTACGGGGGCGCTGCTGCTGCCGCTTATGCTCTACCACGCCCTGCAAATCGTACTGGCCAGCATCATGGCTCAACAATTTGGCCGGGTGGCGCAACGCGCCGAGGCATTGGCCGGGGCCGCTCCGGCCGACTAGTCCGAATTGGCTTTTGAGTGGATTGTCCCAGGGCCATAATTGGGCAGGCGGTTTTTACTGCGTTGATGTTTTCCGCCAAAATCGTATCTTCCGGCTGTTTTACCTGTTTCCTGTCCCCGCTTTCCGGAATGAAAAAACTTCTTCTCGTTTTTGCGCTATTTCTGACCACCA
Organism: Hymenobacter terrestris; assembly: GCF_013377905.1. Taxonomy (GTDB): domain Bacteria; phylum Bacteroidota; class Bacteroidia; order Cytophagales; family Hymenobacteraceae; genus Hymenobacter; species Hymenobacter terrestris. The sequence continues at coordinate 10,356 of NZ_JABKAV010000042.1, read as the reverse complement.
CTCTTCTGGCCCGGGCCCAGACGCCCACCCAGAAAGTATACGCGGCAGTCGTAAAAAACCACCCGGCCGATGTGGAAGCCCTGCTCGGAGCCGGAGCCGATGTCAACGCGCCGGTAGAAATGATGCCTGGCTTCCCAACCACGTTCCTGGTTATTGCTGCCAGCAACGGTCACCTCGACTTAGTGAAGACCCTACTCAAAAACAAGGCTCAGATTGATAAGACCGACTCCTTCCAGATGACCCCGCTGATGGCCGCTGCCGCCAATGGCAGCCTCGACGTGGTGGAATTCCTGCTGGCAAACGGAGCCAACCCCAAAGCCAAGGATAAAGACGGAAAAGACGTACTGGCCGCCGCCAAAGAGGGCGAAAACGAGCAGGTTATCAAACTGATAAAGAGCAAGATATAGGCTGAAAATCAACGAACAAGGGTTAAATATAAAAGCCATTGAAGAGCTGTGAGGCACTCTTCAATGGCTTTTATATTTAACCCTCTTTTTGGCCTACGTTCTTATTCGTACCCCTGGTAGCGCAGCAGACGCACCACGAGGCCGGTCCAGCCAGTTTGGTGGCTGGCACCGAGGCCGCGGCCGGTGTCGCCGTGGAAGTACTCGTGGAAGAGCAGGTGGTCTTTGAAGTGCGGGTCGGTCTGCATCAGCTGGTCGCCGTTGAAGGCCGGACGCAGACCGTTGGCGTCGCGTAGAAACAGCTTGGCCAAGCGCTCCGAGAGGGCCTCGGCAATCTGCTTGAGCGTGTGCATTTTGCCCGAGCCGGTCGGGTATTCTACCTGGAAAGCGTCGCCGTAGTAGGCATAGAAACGCTGCAACGACTCGATGATGAGGTAGTTGATGGGAAACCAGATGGGCCCGCGCCAGTTGCTGTTGCCCCCAAACATGCTGCTTTCGGCCTCGCCGGGCACGTACTGCACCGTAAAGTCGGTTTCGGGGGTGTGGTACACGTAGGGGTGCGCCAGGTGGTCGCGCGACATCGAGCGGATGCCGTAGTCAGACAGAAACTCGGTTTCGTCGAGCATACGGTGCAGCAGGGCCCGCAGGCGCGAACGGCGCAGCAGGCTTAGCAGGTGGCGGTCACCCTTGCCGTCGCCGTCGGTTCCCTTCTCGCGCCAGCGCGACACGAGCTGGGCCAGGTGCGGGCGGTTTTCGAGCAGCCAGCGGGCCCGCTCCGTGAAATCGGGCAGCTCGTTGAGCAGCTCCTCATCAATCACTTCCACCGCAAACAGCGGAATCAACCCCACGATGGAGCGCACCTTGAGCATGGTACGGGCACCGTCGGGCGTGTGCAGCACGTCGTAATAGAACTGGTCTTCCTCGTCCCAGAGGTTGAACTGCCCGTCGCCGCCGCGCGTCATGGCATCAGCAATGTAGAGGAAGTGCTCGAAGAACTTGCCGGCCATTTCCTGGTACACCGAGTTGGTGCGGGCCAGTTCCATGGCAATGCGCATCAGGTTGAGCGCGAACATGGCCATCCAGCTCGTGCCATCCGACTGCTCGATGTGCCCGCCCGTGGGCAGCGGGGCGCTCCTATCGAATACGCCGATGTTGTCGAGGCCCAGGAAACCACCCTCGAATACGTTTCGCTCGCTTTTATCCTTGCGGTTCACCCACCACGTGAAGTTGAGCACCAGCTTGTGGAACACGGCTTCCAGAAAAGCCGGGTCGCCGTGGCCGTTCAGCTTCTTGTCCATCTGGTACACCCGCCAAGTGGCCCAGGCATGTACAGGCGGGTTCACATCGCTCAAGTGCCATTCGTAGGCCGGGAGTTGGCCATTGGGGTGCATATACCAGTCGCGGCACAGTAGCCGGAGCTGGTTTTTGGCGAATTCGACATCCACCATGGCCAACGGAATGCAATGGAAGGCCAAATCCCAGGCCGCGTACCAAGGGTATTCCCAGGTGTCGGGCATCGAAATGATGTCGTGGTTGCGCAGGTGGCGCCAGTTGTGGTTGCGGCCTTTGCGGCGGCGGGTAGCGGGCACCCGCAACAGGGCCGGGTCGCCGTCGAGCCACTGGGCCACATCGTAGTAGTAAAACTGCTTGCTCCAGAGCATACCCGCGAAAGCCTGGCGCTGCACGTTGCGGGCATCGGCGCTGTCGGGCAAATCCTGCTGCAGGCACTCGTAGAACTCGTCGGCCTCCTGCTGGCGGGTTTCAAATATGGCCCCGAAATCAGCAAACGGTGCTTCCAGCGCAGCCGGAGTCAGGCGTACCTGCACGGTAACCGATGCGCCGGCCGGTACTTCGAACTGGCAATGGGCAGCCATTTTGGTGCCCCGGCGGGCCGGGTTTACGGCCGTGGGGTCGCCCTCCACAACATAGTCGTTGATACCGTCTTTGAAGTAGCGGCCGGGGTTATGGTAGTCGGCCATACTCCCGGTGCGGTAGGCATTGGTGTCGTTGTCGCAGAACAGCAGCTCGACGCCGGGCTGGTCGCAGTAGCAGTAGTACTGGCCCAGCGTGGGGTGGGCCGCCAGGCCCGTGCCGGGGGCATGGGCCGCCACCACGGGCCGGGCTTCCTGGTCGGGGTAGCCCCAACTCCAGGTGTTGCGGAACCACAGCTGGGGCAACACGTGCAGCGGCGCAGCTTCGGGCCCGCGGTTGTGGGCCGTAATGCGCAGCAGCACATCATCGGGGCCGGCTTTAGCGTACTCGATGAACACGTCGAAGTAACGGCCCTGGTCGAAAACGCCAGTATCGAGCAGCTCAAATTCGGGGTCCTGGCGGGTGCGGGCGGCACTTTCGCGCCGCAACTGCTCGTACGGAAACTCGGCCTGCGGATACTTGTAAAGCATCCGCATGTAAGAGTGCGTGGGCGTGCTGTCGAGGTAGTAATACAGCTCTTTCACATCCTCGCCGTGGTTGCCCTCGGGGTTGGTCAGGCCAAAAAGGCGCTCCTTGAGCATTTCATCCTGTCCATTCCACAGGCCCACGGCCAGGCACAGGTGCTGCTCATCGTCGGAGAGGCCACCGATGCCTTCCTCGCCCCAGCGGTAGGCGGTGCTGCGCGCCATGTCGTGGGGCAGGAAGCTCCAGGCCTGCCCGTCGGGGCTATAATCCTCCCGGACCGTTCCCCACTGTCGCTCAGTGAGGTAGGGGCCAAATTTCTTCCAGGGGGCGGTCAGAGCGTTGGCATCAGCCAGCCGCAGTTGTTCGTGCGTCATAAATAGAATCGGGCCGGCCAAGGGCCGCCGGTTCAGGATACCAAAAATCAGGCCCTGTTAAGCCGGCAAAGATACTGGGTTACCAGTTGCCGGCTACTGAGGAGTCTAAAAACTGGTAACCTGACACCAAAATCTACTCTGCCAGCTCCATAACCGGCCCGGCATATTCGGGGTGCTCGGGCACCTCGCCGTTGGGCAACTCCCAGGTATCCTGGGGTTCCAGGGGCAGGGCCAGCAGACGGGCCACGGTTTGGCCGGCCGGGTCGGCGTAGGCGGGCACGCCGATGGTGAGGTCCTGCTGGGGCACGTTGAGGCGCAGCGTGCGGTGGAGCCGGTCCCAGAGCGTGAGCACGACGCCGAAGTTGCTCTGTGTTTCGCGGTCGACCATGGAGTGGTGGATGCCGTGGGCGCGGGGGGTGACCATGAATGGGGCCAGGCGGCGCTCCACTTCGTAGGGTAGCTCCAGGTTGGTGTGGTGGAAGGCGGTGCAGGCCTCAAACACCACCTCGAAGCCCAAAGCCGTGGAGCCGCGCACGCCCATTAGCGCCGCAATACCGGCCCGGTACGGGATGCTGGCCAGCATTTCGCCGAAGTGAAAGCGCCAGCCGGTGGTCAGGTCCATGTCGAGGTCGGAGTGGTGGACGCGGTGAAAGCGCCAGAGCAGCGGCGAGTGCAGCAGCCGGTGCCAGGAGTAGCCCAGGTAGTCGAGCAGCAGCACTTCGGCCAGCATGCGGGCTGGCTCAGGCAGGCGCGAGAGCGGCGTGCGGTACGGGGCCATGAGGTTGCCCAAACCCACCATGGCGGGCAGCAGCGTCAGGCGCATAGCCGGCATAGAGGGGGCCGCCAGCACGGCGTTGCGCACCCACCGCTCGGTACGGGGCCGGGTGCGCTTGCGCAGCGGCTTGCGGGTTTCAAACAGCAGCAACCCCAGGCCCACGACGACCAAAATGGGTGTGGCGTATTTATCGAAACGCTTGAGCAACGGGTGGGAAACGGGGAACAGGTTCATATGTACTGGTGGTTGTCAGTTACGAGAATACAAAGAACGTCATTCAGAGCGCAGCGAAGAATCTCGCGTGCTTCGTTGAACAACGGTCATACAACGCCAGGACGCGAGATTCTTCGCTGCGCTCTGAATGACGTTCTTCTGAATTACCCCAACTCCTGAACCCGTACCTTCGCGTCGGATCTTTCCTTTCAGCCGGGCTCTTCCCTTTTCCCGCCGCACGACCCGACCGGGGCGGGCGGCTTTTTTGCCCCTGCTCCTTTCCCGCTTTTCAACGTTCATGCAACAGGTTTTACACTACTTCACGCAGTACAAAGTCAACTACAAAAACGAAATCCTCTCGGGCCTGACGGTGGCTTTGGCTTTGATTCCGGAAGCCGTGGCTTTCTCGATTATTGCCGGGGTGCCGCCGCTGGTGGGTTTATACGCGGCCTTCGTGATGGGCCTCGTGACGTCGGTGCTCGGCGGGCGGCCGGGCATGATTTCGGGCGCAACCGGGGCGGTGGCCGTGGTACTGGTGGCACTGGCCAAAACCCACGGCGTCGAGTACATCTTCGCCACCGTTATTCTGGCGGGCACTATTCAGATTCTGGCGGGGGTATTGCGGCTGGGCAAATTTATCCGGCTGGTGCCGCAGTCGGTGATGTTCGGCTTCGTCAACGGGCTGGCCATCATTATCTTCCTTTCGCAGCTGGTGCAATTCCAGGCCGTCGGGGCCGATGGGGTGCTGCACTGGCTAACTGGTCCGGCGCTGTATTCGATGGTGGGACTGGTAGGCCTCACCATTGCCATTATTGTGCTGCTGCCGCGCCTTACCAAGGTGGTACCGGCCTCGCTCACGGCCATTCTGGTGGTATCGGCGCTGGTTATCGGGCTCGGGCTCAACACCAAAACGGTGGGCGACATTGCCTCGATTCAGGGTGGTTTCCCGCCGTTCCACATCCCGGCCGTGCCTTTCACCTGGGAAACGCTGGGCCTCATTTTCCCCTACGCCGCCATTGTGGCCGGCGTGGGCCTGATTGAGAGTTTGCTGACGCTGAATTTGATTGACGAAATCACCGAAACCCGGGGCCGAGGCAACAAGGAGTGCGTGGCGCAGGGCGTGGCCAATATGCTATCGGGCGTGTTTTCGGGCATGGGCGGCTGTGCCATGATTGGCCAGAGCCTCATCAACATCTCCTCGGGAGCCCGCGCCCGCCTTTCGGGCGTGGTGGCGGCCGTGATGCTGCTGGTATTCATTATGTTCGGCGCTTCGCTGATTGAGCGCGTACCCATGGCGGCCCTCACCGGGCTGATGATTATGGTGTCGGTGGGCACCTTCGAGTGGGCCTCGCTTAAAACGTTCGGCAAAATGCCCGTTTCCGACCTCGTGGTGATGCTAACGGTAACGCTGGTAACGGTGGTGCTGCACAACCTGGCGCTGGCCGTGTTTATCGGCGTCATCATTGCGGCGCTGGTATTCGCCTGGGAAAACGCCCGCCGCATCAGGGCCCGCAAGCACCTCGACGAGGCCGGCGTGAAGCACTACGAAATCTTTGGTCCGCTGTTCTTCGGCTCGGTGCAAGCGTTCGGCGAGAAGTTCGACGTGGCCGACGACCCGCAGCAGGTCATCATCGACTTTGCCGAAAGCCGCGTCGCCGATATGTCGGCCATCGAAGCCCTCAACAAGCTCACCGAGCGTTACCATCGCTTGGGCAAAACCGTGCAGTTGCGCCACCTCAGCCCCGACTGCCGCCACCTGCTCCAGCGCGCCGACTCGCTCATCGACGTCAACATCCTGGATGACCCAACCTACCACGTAGCCGGCGCGGATTTACGGTATTGAGTTGTAGCGCGAAGCTGGAGCTTAGCGCTACGGCCGTTCTAAAAAACAGAACGTCATTCAGAGCGAAGCGAAGAATCTCGCGTGCTGACGTTGTAACGGTATTCCTGCTGCAGGGCTACCATTGCAACGTCAGCACGCGAGATTCTTCGCTTCGCTCTGAATGACGTTCTTCTGTCTTGCTAGCTACGCCAGCACCTTCGGCTCCTCTGAGGCTACCAGCGGACCCTCGAAATGCTGCTCGAAGAACTCGTCGCACCACTTGCACACGTTCTGCAGGTCCTCGGTACGGGCCAGAGCGTGGGCTTCCGAGACGCCAACCGATTCGCCCATTTTCCAGGGTGCTCCTTCGTTGAGGCGCTGCATGATTTCCGATTTAGAGGCGCGCAGCAGCACGTCGGCCACTTTTTCTTTGCGGGCGTCGCCGAGCGGGAACTTGGTGCCGGGGCAGCAGGGGTTGATTTTCCAGAGCTGGATGCTGATTTCCTGGGGCAGCTCGGTGCCACCCAGAAAGCCTTTCGCGCCCGAGAGGATGGCGCAGAAGTTGTGGCTGGGGTCCTTGAGCCAGATGTCCTTTTCGAGGGCGCGGCCGCGGGCCCAGTTGCCGCCCAGCCACATATCCTCGCTCGCGCCCCAGTAGCCCCAGCTCAGGCGGTGCTCGGTTACCAGCAGGTTGTCCTTGTCGATGAGCGGGTCGTGGTCGTCGCCGTTTACGCCGCGGCTCTCAAACAGGTCGGCCAGTGTCATTAGCCGGGCCCCGGCGGCCTTGTGGTAACGGTCGATGCTGGCAATATCGAAACGGGTAACGCCTTTTTCGATGAGCAAATCGAGGATTTTCTCGGTCAGCAGGTCGCCGTTGGTTTGCAACATGATTTGGGTGCGGCCCTGGTACTTACGCTGCAGCGCCTCCAGAATCGAATACAGCTTCACCTTATCGGCCAGTGGCTCGCCCCCCGACAGAATCAGGCGGTCTACTTTCTCGGGCAGGTTGTCGATAATGCGGAAACAGTCCTGCACGCTGATGCGCGTGCCCTGGGGCCCGGAGCTGTTGTAGCAATGGTCGCACTTGTCGTTGCAGAGCTGGGTGAATACCCAGTAAATGGATTCGCAGTGCGTGAAATCGGTTTTCATTCGGTGATTTTAGGTATTCAGATGCGGAAAGCCGAACGTCATACTGAGCGAAGCGGGAGGCGCATTCGAAGCATGACAGCGTTCTGTTAGTCACTCGGCAACCGTTAGGCTAGCCGTACGCTGAATGTTCTCCCAGAAAGACAGCTCGGCGGCAATATTGGTGCGCGGGTCCTGGATAAACTCGGCCACCGTGGCGAAGCTGGTGAGGCGGCCGCGCTCCAGGTAGCCGAGGCGCGAGCCCACCGTGAGGGCCTCGCGGCTGTCGTGGGTAACAAAGATGGACGTAATGTGGTGCTGGCGGCTGACGCGGATAAACAGCTCCTGCATAGCGGCGCGGGTCTGGGCATCGAGGTTGCCGAAGGGCTCATCCAGCAGCAGCAAACGCGGCCGGATAATGAGCGCCCGCCCGAACGACACCCGCTGCCGCTGCCCGCCCGAGAGCTGGTGCGGTGCCTTTTGGGCGTGTTCGCTTAGCTCCAGCTCGGACAGCAGCTCGGTTACCTGCTGCTTGATTTCTACCTCCTTCACCTTCCGGATCCGCAGCCCAAACGCCACGTTCTCGAACACCGATAGGTGCGGAAACAACAGCGGCTCCTGGTACAGATACACCATTTGCCGCTCGTTGGGCGGCACCGGCCGCAAATCCTGGCCGTGCAGTTCCAAGGTGCCGCTGTCGGCGGTTTCGAGGCCCGCCAGAATCTTGAGCAGCGTGGTTTTGCCGCAGCCCGAGCGCCCCAGCACCGCCAGCACTTCGCCCTTGGCCAATGTCAGCGAAATATCGCGTAGCACGGGCTGGTTGTTGAACTGCTTGGTGAGGTGGGAAACGGTAAGCATGTAGGGTTTACTTATCAATTTGAATGATGACGTGCGGGCACTGAGACCGTCATGCTTCGGCTGCGCGGACGCCAGCCGAAGCACGACAAGCCCTTTTTGCTTACACCAACGCCCTTACGCCATATGCCGCCGCGTCAATCGTCATGCGTTCGGGGCTGGGCTGCTCGCCGCTGAGCCAGTACGTGAGCCGGTCGACGTAATTATCGAGGTGCGTAATTTGCTGCACGCCGTGCTCAACGAGCGGGTCGAGGGTGGTGGCCAGTAACGTGCCACCATAAGCGTGGGTTTGCCAGGTGATAACATCGCCGGCGGCGTTGGTTTGCAGGATTTCGGCCGATTCGGGCACCCGCGTGTACACGCCGTGGGTGTGCCAGCAGGCCTGCCGGGGCGTGAGGCCCTGGTACACAGGGTGGTCGTAGTTGGTTTCCGACACGGGCGGATTGGTAGGGTCGTCCACCCACCAGTAATTGTTTACGGGCTGGTCCTCCCACTGCGCATCAAGCCAAGCGGTTGAGGAATCACCTTCCAGAAACACCTTTTTTCCGGCCGCCAAGAAGTCGTAAATGATGGCCTTTTTCTCCGTCAGCACCTGCTGGTTCGACTGGAACGGAATGGCCAGTGCGTCGAGGTGCTGCACGGCTTCAGCCGTGAGGTCGTGCACGTAAAGCAGTTCGTACAGGTCGCGGTATTTGGGGGCGGTAGCCATGGCGTAGTGCGACCACACGCCGTTGAAAATCAAGCCTATCTTAGCCATGTGCAGAAACGGTTTCGGTGGAAAGAAGCTGGAGAAAATTGCGGTACAATGTAACCAACGCACTGTCCGACTTGCCAGCGTAGGTTACGTCGGCCAGCGGGCCGCTGGCCGTGAGCAGCATCCGGCCGGGCGTGCTTACCTCGTCGAGCACCACAATGGGGCGCTGCCACGTATCGTGGAGCAGCACCTCGGCCCCGGGTGCCGCCCGGATGTAGCCGCAGGCCCACCAGCCGCTCATGCCGTGCGAGAAATTCAGCTCATCAAGGTCGATGTTCGCCAGCAGCCCATGCGAATCGGCACCGGCCGAGTAGCGTACATCAAGTGTGCGGCGGGTGTTGTCCATCAGCCACTGGTTGCCGGGCACCCAGGCCGTGAAAAAACCGTCGCAACATATCAACGCTTTTCCGGCCGCCAGAAACGCCGCTACCTTGTCCTTTATCTTGAGCATGGCCACATGGTCGGAGCCGTTGGGCACCACCAGCAGGTCGTAAGGTAACAGGTCGGGGTTGAAGTTTCTGGTGACAAGACAAGTGGTGTACTGCACCAGCTCATTGGAAACATAGTGGCTATCCAGCCCTTGCAGACCATTGGAAATCAGAAGGGCTTGCAGCATAGTGGTTCGGTTGACGGATTGAAATTATTGATTGCCGGAGGTTGGTCTGGGTGTCTTATAACAACCGGCAGCTTAATTACGGCTTTCGCAGCAGGGCAGATTTGTTGACCAGCAGTAGCAACATAGGCGGCAGTACCAGCAGCAGCGAGGCCACGGCCGCCAGCGGGCCATTAGCCTCGCCTACGTACGTAAACACCTGCACTGTGAGTGTACGCACCTTGCCCACGCTCAATACGTTGGTCAGGCCGAAATCGAACCAAGCCAGTAGAAACGTTTGCACCAGCGTGGTGCGCAGCAGCGGCGCGGCCAGCGGCAGCAGCACCCGGCGCAGCGCCTGCCGGGGCGTGCAGCCCAGCGTGCGGGCCAGCTGCTCGTACTCGGTGGCCCGCTGGCTCCAGAACGAGCCCAGCAGCAGCGTGGCGAAGGGCAATGCCAGCAGCAGCAACCCCAGCAGCACCCCACCCACCGAACCGGAAAGGTGCATCCGGATAATAAAGGGCTGAATGAGTACGGCCAGCAGCACCGGCGGCAGCGCATAGGGCAAGTAGCTCAGGGCGGTCCAGCGCCCCGGCCGCCGCGCTCCGGCTATGGCCCGCGCCACCACGAAGCCGCCGGCCGTGGCCAGCACCGCCACCACCGAGGCCAGCAGCAGGCTTTTGCCCAGGCCGGCCAGCAGGTCGTTATCGGCCGCTACCAGTCCGCGCAACGGCTCCAGCGAGTAGGCTGGGGGCAGCACCTCCGGGAAGCGCCAGCCCTCCCCCACCGCCAGCAGCCCCAGCAGCCCAAACGGCAGCGCGAAGAGGATGAGGAGGATGGTTGTAAGAAGTCTGGAGCGCATAAGTTGGAGCAAGGAAATAGTACAGGGTTGGAAACGGGAAGAGCGTTGTCGAACTGGCTATGTGGCGTATAGGGCCAGATTGCAAGCGGATTCTATTAGCACAATGTAGGGGCAGGCCTTATCCCCGCCCGCCGTTAGCGCCGCTCCAACGGTAATCGTGCAACAATGGTCGTTAAACGGCGG
>NZ_JABKAV010000041.1 GCF_013377905.1 Hymenobacter terrestris | reverse complement strand
ACGAAATCCACAGCCGAGTCGAGGGTGTTGCGGCCCACGAGGTCGAAGCTGAGCGTAACGGCTTTTTCGATGGCGGCGTCGGTGCGCTCGAAGTCTACGGTGTCATCTTTGGCGAAGAAGCCGAGCACGAACAGTACCTGCTGCCAGAAAAAGCGCGGGTAGCCATCCTGAATAACCCGACGGTCAGCGACTTCCTCGGTACGGCGGCCTTCGCGCAGAATCTCACTCACGAACTCCTCAAAATCCTGGCGGAAATCGTCGAGCACGCGGGGCGTGAAGCCAGGCATCGGGCGGCGCTCCAAAGAGCGGCGGACGCTTTGCAGGGCGTAGCTACGGTTGCGCTTCAGGATTTCGACTAGCGTGTAGTAGAAACCCAGAATCTTTTCGCGGGCCCCGTACTGCTCCCAAACTGGCTCGCGGGCGGCCGTTTCGCGGGCTTCGCGGCCAAAGTCGGCCCAGATTTCGCGGTCGATGGCATCGAAGTTGGCGTACACCCGGTAGAACTCCTGCTCGGGCAGGCCGAGCTTCTGGGTGAGCTTGTACACCGACTGCGGCGGGTGGCCCTTTTTAAGAACGTAATCGAAGTATGCCTGCTTGATGCGGGCCTTAGGCGTGGCCGCTTCGGGCGCGGCAGTAGTAGGCTGTTTCATATCGGGGGTATAACAAGAGGGCCCACAGTAGGGTTTCGCGGCGGTCGGAAAGTGAGAGTTGTGCTTGTCGGAATAACATGAGAACGTCATGCTGAGCGGAGCCGAAGCATCTCTACCGCTCCATTTTCTGTTGTTCGAGCGAAGCGGTAGAGATGCTTCGGCTCCGCTCAGCATGACCAACTGATAACGGCAAAACCTGCCCTTACTCTGCCGCCCGGTAGGCTGCCCGGAGCGTGTCGATGGCGCGCTGGCGGGCGAACTTGTGCTCGACGATGGGGGCGGGGTAGGCAGGGGTGCCATATTCAGGTATCCATTGCTTCACGTAGGCCAGGTCGGGGTCGTAGGTTTCGAGCTGACTTTGGGGGCTGTATACCCGAAACCAGGGTGCGGCTACCACGCCGGTGCCGGCCATCCACTGCCAGTTGCCCACGTTCTGGCTCATGTCATAGTCGAGCAAGTGGTCGGCGAAGTATTGGTCGCCCCAGCGCCAGTCAATCAGCAGGTGCTTCACCAGAAATCCAGCGGCCGTAATGCGGGCGCGGTTGGGCATGTAGCCGGTGGCGTTGAGCTCGCGCATGCCGGCGTCCACGAGCGGGTAGCCCGTTTGGCCCGCGCACCAAGCCGCAAATTCGTCCTCGTTGTTACGGTAGGGTACTTGGCGCAGGCGCGGGTCGAAGCTCTCGGTGGCTGTGCCGGGATAGTGCCAGAGTAGCATCATAAAGTAATCGCGCCATACCAGTTCGGCCAGCAGCTTGGGGTTGAACTCCTGCGCCTGGCGCATCAGCTCGCGCACGCTCAGCGTACCGAAACGCAGGTGTACCGAGCGCCGGGTGGAGCTGTTGACGAGCCCCGGCCGGTCGCGGGTGTTGTGGTAGTCGCGCACCAGGCTTTCGGCGGGCAGCTCGTTGGCCGGTACAAACTGCTCGCAGCGCTCAAAGCCCATCTCGGCCAGCGTGGGCCGGGGCGGGGCGTCGGGCAAAGCAGCCAGGTTGGCGGCCGTGAACAACTCGGCCGACGGCTTAGCCTGCAAATCGGCGTCCTGCACCTTTTCCAGCCAGGCTTTGCGGTACGAGCCGAAGGTGCGGGCCGGCTTGCCCGACTTGCCCAAAAGCTCGCTCTTGGCGAAAATCACCTGGTCTTTGAAAGCGTAAAACTCCGCGCCGTGCTGCCGGGCCAGCGCCGCCACGGCCCCGTCGCGCTCGGCAGCGTAGGGTTCGTAGTCTTCGTTGGTGTAAATAGTGGCTACCTCGTGCTGGCCCAGTAGCTGCGTCAGCACCTCCAGCGGCCGGCCGTAGAAGGCCAGGAAAGAGCCCCCGGCCGCCGTTGTTTCAGCGCCTAAGCGCTCAACCTGGTCATAGATGAAGGTAACGCGCGCATCCTGGCGGGATGGCAGCAAGTCCAGGATTTCGCGGTCGTAGATGAACAGCGGCACCACCGGGTAGCCGCTTTGCAGGGCTGCTGCCAGGCCCGCGTTATCGTGTATCCGTAGGTCGCGCCGGTGCCAGAAAAGAACGACTTTCATAGGAGGCTCAAAATGAAGTTCAACCAGACAGTGCGCTACTTCAGCTTGCCCATGCCGCCATCAACGGGCAGCACTTGGCCGGTGATGAATGAGCTATGATCAGAAAGCAGGAAAGACGCCATGTAGGCCAGATCCTGGGGCTGGCCGATGCGTTGCAACGGGTGGCGTTTGGCGCTGGCTTCCTGCTTTTCGGGCGTATTGAGCAGGGCGGCGGCCAGAGGCGTATCGGTGAGCGAAGGGGCCACGCAGTTTACGCGCACGTTGCTGGCGGCGTACTCGGCAGCCAGTGCGCGGGTCAGGCCCTCCACGGCCGCTTTAGCCGTGGCGATGCTGGCATGAAATGACATGCCCGTATCGGCCGCTACCGTGCTGAACAGCACGATTGAAGCGCCGTCGGCTTTTTTCAAACGCTTCATACAGGCCTGCAGTACCTGTACTGCCCCGAGCACATTGAGCTGGAAATCAGCCTGGAAATCGGCCAGTGGAATCCGCTCGAAGGGCCGCAGCTTGATGGAGCCGGGGCAATACACCACGCCATGCAGCACCTCAGGTAACCCGTCGAGGGCCGTGCCCAGCGGTTGCGTTACGTCGAGCTCTATGAAGGTGGTCTGCAGCTCGGCCAGTTCGGGCGAATGGGTGCGCGAGGCGGTATAGAGGTTGGCGTTGAGCCGGCTCAGCAGTTGGGCCGTGGCCAGACCAATGCCCGAGGAGGCGCCGATGATGAGAATGTTCTTGTCCGCGAATTCCATGCGTGGTAGGGTTGAATAAGGAGTATGGGCAGAGAACTAGGCGACGGGGGGAAGGGTTTTGGCCGCGGCTTACAAACTCCCGGCCCGCTGAATATCATGAGCACTCTATGTTATATAACTAAAGTGAGAAATAATTTTGCATTTTGGTGTAGCGTAATCGAAATAGTGATTAAATTGGAAGATTCATTCGCCTGTTAAAGAACCTAAATCGCGCTTATGAAACGTTTTAACGCTTCTCTACCGCTGTTACTGGCAGTTTTACTCGGCTTGGCGGTTCCCGGCATGGCTCAGGAGCTGGTAGGCATCGTCGGCAACGTGATGGCACCCAACAACCAAGCCCTCGAAAAGGCGGCGGTGCTGGTTGTGTACGGGCCCACCCAAACCCGTACCACCGCCACAACCGATGAAGCCGGCAACTTCGCGTTCAAAGGGTTGCTGGTAGGCGGGCCCTACTCGGTGCAGGTAAGCCAGACTGGCTTTCAGCCCCAGAAAATCGAGAATATCTTTCTGTTGGCAGGCAAAACGGCCAACGGTACGTTCGTGCTTTTTCCCGAAGAAAAAGGGTCGAATCAAACTCCCAACCGCGACTACCTGACCTACATTCAGCAGTGTCGTATTATCCCGCCGGGCGAGGCGGTTACTGCGACGCTTCCCCCCGCTACCCCCGCACCACCAGCAGCCCGCTCAAAAGCCGTCAGCCGCCCAACTGCCGTGGCTCGTCCGGCTACTCCGGCAGCTACTGTGCCTCCGCGGCCAGCCATTACGCCGCCAGCTGTTACACCATCAGCACCAGCTTCGCCACCGGCCGCAGCCAGTCGTGATATGGCGGTGGCCCGGCCCCGGACGCCTTACCAGCCGGGCAGCCGGCGGGCGGGCAGCATTGAGCCGCCCCCGGTAGATGGACACTACGACCTCAAATCGGGCTACTATATCTACCATACGGGTGCGCCTACCACGTTGCGCCTGTCCAATGGCCAGCAGCTGCGCGGCGTGGGCAGCCAGTCCACCGAAAACCAGCTTCATCAGTTCCTCAGCAATCCTCGCCAACAAATAGACACGGTGGACCGCACCCGCGGCTGGATTAGTTTCGACCGGGTATTCTTCACAACTGGCCAGGCCACGCTCACGCCCGAATCGAGGCACCAGCTGAAAAACATTGCGCTGCTGCTGCAGAGCTATCCGCAGGCCCGCCTCAAAATAGGCGGCTACACCGACAGCGTGGGCACCTACCAAATGAACCGCCAGCTAAGCGAGGCCCGCGCCCGCACCGCCTGGACCACCCTGGTGGAAATGGGCATCAGCCCGTCGCGCCTCGAGGCCCGCGGGTACGGCCCCAACTACCCAATGGCCTCCAACCGCACGCCGGCTGGCCGCGCCATGAACCGACGACTGAGTTTGAGGGTGTTGACAAAATAGAGCTTTGGTTGATATGCTTTGATAATCAGCGTGTAAGTGGGAGAATCTTCAGCGAGGCTACTTTGAAGAACGAAATAGAATTTCGCTATTAGCAAAAATTCGCTAACGTTTTGCGTGCCCTTCCGTAGCTTGCGGCATCTTCCTTCTTGTATCCTTCTCTTTGCTTGCCGCATGAATATCCGTCGATTACTGGTCGCCAACCGCGGCGAAATTGCCATCCGCGTGCTGCGCGCCGCCACCGAGCTGGGCATCCGCACCGTGGCCATCTATACCTACGAAGACCGCTACTCGCTGCACCGCTACAAGGCCGACGAAGCCTACCAGGTAGGCCGCGACGACGACCCGCTCAAGCCCTATCTCGACATTGAGGGCATCATCCGCACGGCCAAGGAAAACCAGGTTGACGCCATCCATCCCGGCTACGGTTTCCTGAGCGAAAACGCCACGCTGGCCCGCCGCTGCCGCGAGGAAGGCATTATCTTCGTTGGGCCACGGCCGGAGGTGATGGAGGCGCTCGGCGACAAAGTGGCCGCCAAGCGCGTGGCCGTGGAGTGCGGCGTCCCAATCATCGAAAGCAGCGAAGCCGACCTGACTGACCTGAAAGTAGCGCTGGTGGAGGCCCACCGCATCGGCTACCCGGTAATGCTGAAGGCGGCCTCGGGCGGCGGCGGCCGCGGCATGCGCGTCATCCGCGACGATGAGGAGTTGGAGCGCGGCTTTTTTGAGGCCCGCAACGAGGCGTTGAAAGCTTTCGGCGACGATACCGTGTTTCTGGAGCGCTTCGTGGAGAACCCCAAGCACATCGAGGTGCAGCTGGTAGCAGACAACCACGGCGGCCTTACCCACCTCTACGAGCGCGACTGCTCGGTGCAGCGCCGCTACCAGAAGGTGGTGGAAGTAGCCCCCTCGCTGCACCTGACGCCCGAAATGCGCGAGCAGCTTTACGAATACGCCCTGCGCCTGGGCCGCGCCGTGGGCTATAATAATGTGGGCACCGTCGAGTTTCTGGTGAATCCCGAGCTCAACCGCATCTACTTTATCGAGGTCAACCCGCGCATCCAAGTTGAGCACACCGTAACGGAGATGATTACGGGCGTTGACCTAATTAAAACCCAGCTTCACGTGGCGGCCGGCTACCGGCTCACTGACCCCGAAATCAACCTCGGGCCCGATGTGGTGCCGATGAAGAACGGCTACGCCATCCAGTGCCGCATCACCACCGAAAACCCCGAGCAGGATTTCAAGCCCGATTACGGCACTATTACGGCCTACCGCTCGGCTGGCGGCTTCGGCATCCGCCTCGACCAGGGCTCGGTGTACAGCGGTGTGCGGGTATCCCCGTTTTTCGACTCGTTGCTGGTGAAGGTGTCGACCCAGGCGCCCACGCTGGCCGACGCTGCCCAGAAAATGGCCCGCACGCTCGACGAGTTCCGGATACGCGGGGTGAGCACCAACATCCAGTTTCTGCAGAACATCATTGCCCACCCGGTTTTCATGGCCGGCGAGGCCACGGTGGACTTTATCAAGGACCACCCCGAGCTGTTCCGCTTTGAGCAGCGCCGCGACCGGGCCACCCGCATGCTGCGCTTTTTGGGTGATGTGATTGTGAACGGCCACCCCGACGTGGCCGGCAACCTCGACCCCAAAAAGGAACTGCGCAAGCCCCGCCTGCCCGAGTCGGACCCCAGCGGCCCGCCGCCGGCCGGCACCAAACAGCTGCTCACCGAGCTGGGACCCGAGGGATTCTCGAAGTGGCTCCGCGCCGACCCGCAAATCCATTACACCGACACCACGCTGCGCGACGCCCACCAGAGCCTGCTGGCCACCCGCATGCGCACCTTCGATATGCTGAAGGTGGCCAGCCGTTTCGCCCACGAACACCCGCAAACCTTCTCGCTGGAATGCTGGGGTGGGGCCACGTTTGACGTAGCCCTGCGCTTCCTGCACGAAGACCCGTGGGAGCGGCTGGCCAAGCTGCGCGCCGCCGTACCCAATATCCTGCTCCAGATGCTGATTCGGGGGGCCAACGGCGTGGGCTACAAAGCCTACCCCGATAACCTGACCGAACGTTTCGTGCAGCAGGCCGCCGAAACCGGTATCGACGTGTTCCGGATTTTCGATTCGCTGAACTGGATGCCGGGTATGGAGGCCTGCATTGGCTTCGTGCGTACTAAAACCGACCGGCTCGCTGAGGCCAGCATCTGCTACACCGGCGACCTGCTCGACGTGAGCCGCCACCAGAAGTACAACCTCGATTACTACCTGCGCCTGGCCCGCCAGATTGAGGATGCCGGCGCGCACATCCTCTGCATCAAGGACATGGCTGGCTTGCTCAAGCCCTACGCTGCCCAGGAGCTCATCACGGCCCTGCGGGACACCATTAGTCTGCCCATTCACTTGCACACCCACGATACGAGCAGCCTGCAGCCCGCTACGTACCTCAAGGCAGTGGAAGCCGGCGTGAACGTGATTGACGTGGCGCTAGGCTCGTTATCGGGCCTCACGTCGCAGCCTAACTTCAACTCGGTAGTGGAAATGCTGCGCGGCCAGCCCCGGCACCGCGAGTTCAACCAGAAGTCGCTCAACGAATTCTCGACCTACTGGGAAACGGTGCGTGAGTACTATTATCCATTTGAGTCGGGCCTGAAGGCGGGCACGTCGGAAGTGTTCCAGCACGAAATTCCGGGCGGGCAGTACTCCAACCTGCGGCCCCAGGCGGCGGCCCTGGGCCTGCTCGACAAGTTT
Organism: Hymenobacter terrestris; assembly: GCF_013377905.1. Classification (GTDB taxonomy): domain Bacteria; phylum Bacteroidota; class Bacteroidia; order Cytophagales; family Hymenobacteraceae; genus Hymenobacter; species Hymenobacter terrestris. The sequence goes on along the minus strand of NZ_JABKAV010000041.1, from coordinate 23,979 downwards.
GAAACTGTGAAAACGGCCTTCGCCGACGTCAACCAGCTGTTCGGCGACATTGTGAAAGTAACCCCGTCGTCGAAAGTGGTCGGCGACATGGCCCTGTTCCTGGTGTCAAATGACCTGACCACTGCCGATGTGCTGGAGAAGGGCGAGACACTCAACTTCCCCGAGTCGGTGCGCCAGCTGTTCCGCGGCGACATCGGCCAGCCCGAGGGCGGTTGGCCAGCCGACGTACAGGCCGTAGTGTTGAAAGGTGAAGAGCCCTTCACCGACCGGCCCAACGAGCACCTGGCCCCGATTGATTTCGAGCAGGAGCAGGCCAATTTCAAGGAGAAGTTCGAGGCCGAGGGCAAGTTCACCGACGTGCTGTCGTGGCTGCTCTACCCCAAGGTGTTCGAGAAGTACTGGGACTTCCGCCAGCAATACGGCGACGTGTCGGTAGTGCCTACGCCGGTGTTTTACTACGGACTACAGTCGGGCGATGAAACGCTCATCGAAATTGCCCGCGGCAAAAGCATCATCGTGGGTCTGCAGAGCATTGGCCCGGTGGATGAGGACGGCAACCGTACGCTGTTCTTCACCCTCAACGGCCAAACGCGAAACCTCAAAATCCGCGACCAGTCGGTAGAGGTGAAGCGCATCATGAACACCAAGGCCGACAAGACCAACCCGCGTCAGTTAGGCGCACCGCTGCAGGGCCTGCTAAGCCGGGTGTTAGTGAAAAGCGGCGAGCAGGTGCGCAAGAATACGCCCTTGTTCATCATCGAAGCCATGAAGATGGAAACTACCATCACAGCCCCCGACGACACCACCGTGCAGTCTGTGAACCTGGCCGAAGGCACACTGGTAAACGCCGACGATTTGGTGCTGACACTGGGGTAATGCGACTGGACGCAACTCGTACCAACTCTCGTCAGTTGGACGACTGGTTGGTTGTCGGTTTCAAGTTGGAAGCACCAGCACTGCCCCGGCACTGATCCGGCGCTCTGCTAAGGCCGCTGACCGGCAGCAGCAAGGCGAGTATGTGGATATTACATGAAGGCCGCTACACGCTACTCAAGCGCTACACCAAGCAATTTGTACCAGCGAAAGAACCTCAGGCATACAGTTACGGCCCACGCCTCGACCAGATTCAGGACCAAAACCAGTACTACTTGCTGCGACCTGATAAAACGCTCGTGCCCCTGAAGCTAACGCTGAATATGCTGCAGGCTGCTGCCCCCGAGCTGGCCCTGAAAACGGTACCTGGTGCCGGTAAGGCCAGTACCGATGCCGAGTGGGCCGCAGTATTGGCCGCTGCCGAAAAAGAGTAGCGGCTGAGCAGTGGAGGCTACCAAGCCCAAAGAAGAGTAAAAGTAGCCAGGGAGCCCGCGCCAGATTGTATTAAATCTGGCGCGGGCTCCTTATTTTGCGTCATGTATAAAGCTATTGCTCTCATTCTGTTGCTGGGGCTTGCCGGCCGGCCTGTATTCGCTCAGAAAAAGCCTGTCAAGCTTCCTGCGGCACCCGGCGTTGCCGCCGCTACCGTCGAGCGGATAGTCAGGACACTGGCCGCCGATGATATGCAGGGCCGGGCCTCCGGAAAGCCCGGTGCCGAGAAGGCGGGCGATTTTCTGGTGGCCGAATTTCAGCGGATCGGGCTGGAGCCGCTGCCGGGTTTGCCAGGCTTCTCGCAGTCGTTCCCGGTATATGAGGCCCGCACCAAGGCTATGTTGGTTACGGTGGGCGGTACCGTGGTGCCGGCCAGCCGGTTCGTCTTGGTATCGGGCCAGCCCAAGCTCAACTGGATGCACTACGATGAGCCCTCGCCTCGCATCGTCACCATCGGGCCTAAGGATAACCTAATGAAGGAAATCAGGCCTTTGCTCAACCCCCAGGCCAATACCATTGTATTTGTCGATTCAGCTCAGCAAGCAGCGTTTAAGCGGGTGGCCAGCGCTATGGAGCGTGGCGGGCTGCGGGCCGATAAGCCCGCACCTTTTTCCACGCTGCTCGTGCTGGGCAAGGCTCCGGTCGGTGCGTTTAAGTTTTTGATAACGGCCACTACAGATATCCGCACGGTACAGCTGCGCAATGTGGTGGGTGTACTGCCAGGCCTGGATAAAGACCGCGAGAACGAGAAGGTCATATTCAGCGCCCACTACGACCACATTGGTGCTCTGTCTGCCGTGGCCGGCGACTCGATTGCCAACGGGGCCGACGACGATGCTAGCGGCACGACGGCAGTAGTGGCTTTGGCCGAGTACTTCAAGCAGCAGCGCAGCAATGCCCGCCCGCTGGTATTTGTGGCCTTTGTAGCCGAGGAAATCGGGGGCTTCGGAGCCGGCCATTTTGCCCGCCAGCTTGATGCCGCACAGGTAGTGGCCATGTTTAACATCGAAATGATTGGCAAGCAGGCCAAATTCGGTCCGAACTCCGCCTTCATCACGGGTTTCGATAAGTCTGATTTCGGGCCGCTGCTTCAGCGGAATGCCAAGGGCACAGTATTCCGGTTCGAGGCCGATCCGTACCCCGAGCAGAACCTGTTCTACCGCTCCGACAACGCCACGCTGGCCCGCCTAGGCGTGCCGGCCCATACCATCAGCACCGACCAGATTCCGACCGACAAGCTCTACCATTCCGTCAACGACGAGGTAGAAAGCCTCGATCTGCCCAACATGACGGCCGTTATTACGGCCATTGCCCGCGCCGCTGCGCCCATTATCAATGGGCAGCAAACGCCCACCCGCATTGTGGGCGAGGAAGCGAAGAAATAACGGAGCGGGATACCGACTTCCGGTATTCTTATTTGCCCAGTCGCGCGCTGAGGCCGGCACCAATATTAAAGCCACCGGCCGCTGGTGTAAGGCCGTAGCCGGCGGTTACATCGAGACGCAGGCCGGGTAGGGGTCGGTAGTAAAGCCCCGAACTGAGGCCCGGCCGCCACCCTTGCTGGCGTTGCCAGGTGGCGTAGGTTTCGGCCAGAAAACCAAAGTGCGTATCTGCCCCAAGCGGACCGTTGAGGGCCAGCGTTGTCAGGTACTGGCCCTGCTTAGTGCCCTCGGCCTTAAAGCCCCGTTGCCGAAATCCGAAGTTGCCTTCCAAGCCGAACCGCTGCCCCAACTGCTGCGAAACCAGCAACCGCGCCCCGGGCTCCAGCTGCTTGCCGGCAAAGCTGGCGTCGCCGTTGCGCAGGTTCATGTCGAGGAGTATTACTACCTGTGAGCGGGCATTCTGGGTGCTGGAAGCCAAAAATTTAGCGGCCACATTGAGGGGCGCAAACCCGCCCGGCCCGGAAACTGGGGCGGCTGATACATCACCCGACTGACGGCGGGCAGCCAGGTCGGGCAGGTAGTTTTGGGTGGCGCGCAGCTCGATGTGGTTGAAAAAGCCCACCCGGAGGGTATTACCCCACACTTGGCGGCCGGCATAGCCCACGCTGCTACCATCAGCGTAACGCGTCAGGCCGGTTTCGAACTGAAACTGCCCGGGGTACAGCATGTTGGTGGTTATAGTCTGCCCGGGCCGGTCGGGGCGAATGAGGCGCACAAAGGGCGACTCCATGTTAGAGTTGAACTCGGCATCGGTGGCGGCTGACTGGGCCAGGGTGCGAACCGGGGCTGCTAGTGACAACAGCGCTCCGGTAGTCAGCAAAGTAAGGTTACGCATGGCCGCCAAGACGCCCGCCAGCCGCGAATGGTTCCGTTCGGTAGTTCTTCAGTGTTAGACACTTGTGCTTATTTTATAATGGTTTGTGCTCAGCTGATAATCCTTTGGATCAGCTCCAAAAAGAAGGTTCCCACCGCAACCGCAGTGGGAACCTTTGCATACACTGCTGAGATCTAAGCTACTATTGGGCAGCTTTGATAGCATCTTCGGCGGCCTGCACAACGGCCTGCTGGTCGGCTGGCTTATCCTGCTTCACCTTTGCAAGCATGGCCAGAATGGGCTCGGCTACTCCGTACTGCTTGTACTGAATGGCCATTTTCTGAAGCCGGTCAACGCCTTCGCGTAGTACGGTAGGGTCGGAGAGGCGGGCCATGAAACCCATGAGGCTTTCCAGCATCTGAAACTGCGTCTGGGGGCCGGCGGCATCGAACTGTTTGCGTACGTAAGGCCAGGTGCTGGCGTCGCCGGCTTCGGCATACACGTTGGCAATAGCGGCGGCTACGTCGCCTTTGGCACCGGCCTCCAGCGCCTTGGCTCGGGCCAGTGCCTGCTTGGGTTGCATGGCGGCCAGGCCCTCGAGGGCGGCACCCTGCACGGCATACGACTGGCTATTGAGCGACTTCGTGAACAGTTTCTCGTCCTTCTTGTCGCCAATAACTGCCAGGGCCTGCAACATGCCCGCTTGGTTGTTGGTGTTTTTCTCCTGCGCCAACTGCTTCCGAATGAGCGGAGCAGCGGCTTTGGCTACGGCTTTATCATCCAGCTTGAGTGAGCCCAGCGCAGCGCGACGGATGAACTCGCTTTTGTCGCTCAAGGCCGCAAACAGCAGCTGGCGGGCGGCGGCATCTGTGGGGGGCAGGGCAGCAGCAGCGGCCACAGCCTCGCGCCGGTCGACGTAACGCGGGGCGTTGCGGTACTGGTAGGCAAACTGGCCGAAGGGCTTGTTGTCCTGCTTCTGCCACAGCGTTACCTTGTCGGCGTCCACGTTTACCAGCTCGGGCTGGGTGGCGGCGGGCAGGCGCAGCACCTCGGTGGCCTTGCGGAGCACCACGTTGTGGCGGGTGGGCTTGCCGTTCTGGTACACATCAATGGCCAGCGGCAGCTCGAACACCTGGCCGGGCTGGGTTTGCTTGATGGTAACTACCTGCTCCTTGTTGAGCTGGTCGTAGCTGTAGTCGATGGTTGCCACCGGATGGCCCGCGCCGAAGTACCACTGGTTGAAGAACCAGTTCAGGTCTTTGCCCGATACGGCCTCAAAGGCCAACCGTAGCTGGTGGGCTTCAGCGGTGCCAAACTTGTTGTCGGTAAGGTACTTCTGCAGGCTCTTGAAAAAGATTTCTTCGCCGAGGTAGCTGCGTAGCATGTTGAGAATCTGGCCGCCCTTCTGGTAACTCACCAGATCAAACATGTCCTCCTTGTCGGCGTAGTTAAAGCGCACTAGGTTTTTCTGGGCGTCGCGGGGGCTGCGCAGGTAGTTGCGCATGTTCTGGTAGGCGTGGGCGTCGCCGGCCTCCTGGCCATACTTGTGCTCGGCCCACAGCGCCTCCGAAAAGTCGGCAAACGACTCGTTCACCGTCAGGTTGCTCCAGCTTTCGGCCGTTACCAAATCGCCAAACCACTGGTGGAACAGCTCGTGGGCAATAACCGACTCGCCCCGGTCGTACTCGGCGTCCAGCGCCTCGCGGGCGTCTTTGTGCAGAAAGTCGCCGTGCAGCGTGGCGGTGGTGTTTTCCATGGCCCCGCTCACGTAGTCGCGCACTACAATCTGCGAATATTTATTCCACGGATAATCTACGCCGAGCTTCTTGGAGAAAAATTCCAGCATCTCGGGGGTGTTGCCGAAAATCTGCTTGGCGAAAGGCGCGTATTTGGGCTCTAGGTAGTAATTAACTTCCTTACCCCGCCATGTGTCCTTCGTGATTTTGAAGTCCCCTACGGCCATCATAAACAGGTAGGGCGCGTGGGGCAGATCCATCTTCCAGGTGTCGGTGCGGGTGCCGTCGGCGTTGGGTTTCTGGCTGCTCAGCGCCCCATTGCTCAGTGTCACGTACTTCGCGGGCACGGTCATGGCAATTTCCTGGGTCGTTTTCTGGTTGGTGGCATCAATGGTCGGAAACCACGCCGACGAAGCCTCCGTCTCGCCCTGAGTCCAGATTTGCACCGGCTTGCCGGCCACCGCGCTGTCGGGGTTGATGAAGTATAGGCCTTTGGCGTCGGTGATGGCGGCGCTGCCCTTGGTTTTCAGCTCGTTGGGCTTGGCCACGTACTCGATGTACACGGTGTATTGCTGGTCGGCGAGGTAGGTTTTATCGAGCTTGATATTGAGGAACTCCCCGGTGTTTTTGAAGGTAAGCGCCTTGGCATCTCCCTGGCCCACCATCGTTACCGAGCCAATGTCCATGCCCTTGGCATCGAGGCGCAACGAGTCGGTAGGGTAGGCGTGGGGCTTCAGCGTAACCCACTCCTTGCCAATAAGCTGGCGCTTGGCGTAGTCGAAGCGCACATCGAGCTTGGTGTGCACCAGACTGTTGATTTTGGTGCGCGAGGCGCGGTAGGCCGTCAGGGCCACCGAATCGGGGCGGGCGGGGCTTTGCTGGGCCAGGGCCGGCGTGGCAAATAGCAGCCCAAGAGCCAGCAGGAAGGGTTTATTCATGGTAAGTAGGAGGGAAGAGGATATTTGGTGCTAGTTGCAAACTTTTCGGCACAGATGCGCAGCCGGCTCAGGAGTTTCCATAGAGGCAGAAAGTGGCCGCAAGGTTGCCCCAACGGGGTAAGTAGCGCCGTTTCAGGTCAGGCGCGTTCCAGCGCAGCCCGATCCCAGCCGGCCAGGTCGGCGGCGGCGGCGTAAGTGCTCTGCAGGAATTCGTGTAGCGCGGCGGCTGGGTCGGAGGCGGTGCGTACGGCTTCGTAGGGCAGCAGAAACTCGCCCAGCTCGGTGCTGTAGTATGCGGCCTCGGGTTGCACCGGGGCCTCGGCAAACCCCTCGGGTGCCGGTACGCAGTAGGCATAGAAAGCCGCCTCCTGCCCGTTGCCGCCCGGCCAGAACCCGTGGCTGATAACTTCCTGCGAGTAAGCTTCCCGGGTGATGGAGTCGGCATCGGGCTTCACCGGAGCCGGCCGGCCCGAAAAGCGGCTCACGGCCAGATCAAATGAGCCCCAGAAGAAGTGTACCGGGCTGCACTTGCCGGTAAAGCCGCTCCGGAAGTCCGTCAGGATGGGCGTCATCAGCGTGAGAGCCCGCCAGAAGCGGTGAGCAGCTTCAGGATCGTAGCTGGCGTGCTGGGTGTCGTCGGGAAACCGGATAGGGTTTGCCACTTCCACCGGCATGGGCCAGATGGTCACTTTCAAGTCCAGCTCATGCAGCAGCCGCAGCACTTCGTGGTAGAAGTCGGCCACCGAGCGCGGCTCCAGCGCCAGCTGCCGGGTGGCCCCGTCGGAGCACCGAATATGCAGTTGGTGGTCAATAAAATCGAACTCAATTTCGAAGCTGCGCTGCTCGTAAGGCATGGCCGAGGTGGTCAGGCCCCGGGCCGAAACGTAGAGCGGCACGTTCCAGAACTGGTTGATGAGGGGCGTCTGGGCCAGCCGGATTTTGCCCACTACCTGCGTCCACATGTGCAGCGTTGTGAGGGTGTCGGCCCAGCCGGCAACGGGCAACGCGGGCCAGGCAGCATGAGTAAGGGTAGTTGCGGGCATGGGCAGGAGGGGGGATTTAGGAATTCGTATTTTCCGGCAAAAGCCAATCAATTCCTGAAAGTATGAAAACTCTTCGTCTGCTGGCGTGCCTGCTGCTGGCCTCCTTATCGGCCCACGCGGCCCGCGTCGATACCCTCGATATTGCCAGCGCGGCCATGCAACGCAGCTACCGGGCTGCCGTGGTAGTGCCGGCTTCCTACGCCAAAAATAAAAAGGCCCGCTACCCGGTGCTGTACCTGCTGCACGGCGCCTACGGCCACTTTGCCGACTGGACGAGCAAAACGCCCGACAAAACCCTGCTGCACCGCCTCGCCGACCAGTACAACCTGCTTATTGTAACGCCCGAGGGCGAAACGTTCAGCTTCTACCTCGACTCGCCGGTGAATCCGGCCAGCCAGTTCGAAACCTACATTACCCGGGACGTAATCGGCAAAATCGACCAGACGTACCGCACCGTGGCCCGCAAGGAGGGCCGCGTAATTACGGGCCTTTCGATGGGCGGCCACGGGGCGCTGTACCTATCGGCGCGGCACCCGGAGCTGTTTGCGGCGGCCGGCAGCATGAGCGGCGCCCTCGACCTGAGCATCACCAACCGCAAGCTAAACCCCCAGGAAGCCCAGCAGCGCCAGAGTCTGTTCAACCCTATTCTCGGCCCCGAAACACCCGCCCCCAGCGTCTATAGCGCCAATTCGGTGGTGAACATGGCCGATAAGCTGCTGGCCAACGGGCTGCCCCTCATCATCGACTGCGGCGTAGACGATTTCCTTATCGATATCAACCGCGAAGTCCACCGCCGTCTCGTGTACAACCACACGCCCCACGACTACATCGAGCGGCCCGGTGCCCATACTTGGGACTACTGGCAGAATGCGCTGCCGTACCAAGTGCTGTTCTTTCAGAAAGTGCTGGAAGCGGGAGGCGTGGCGGTGAAGTAACTTTCGTGGAGCTGAACGCTACGCATTCTTCCTCCCTGCGCATCTAAGCACTAGCTATTAGTCCTCATCCTCATAATCGAGGCCCAGTAGCTGGTTGAGGGCCTGCTGAATTTCGCTGGCGGCGTGCATCTGACCGTCTTTGCGGGCTACGCGCAGGCCCTTCTGGTAAACTTTTTCGGCTTCATCGGGCTTTTGCAGGTGCTGCAGCATCTTGCCGGCGTGGTAGTACGTACCCACATAATCGGGGTGCTGGTCAAGCAGCGTCTGGTAATAGCGCATGGCCGTTTCGGGTTCCGTTTCGCGGTATTCGGTGGCCAGCGCATAGATGGTAAATGCGTCGGTGGGGTCGTCTTCGTAGAAGGCCAGAAGTTGTTGCAAACGGCTCGGCGCGGTTTCCATAGGGCAGGAGTTTTGAGTATCTTCGCCCAAATTTGACACTTTCTTTAGTTTCTTCCATATAAGCAGCCGTAGATGAAGTTTCTCGTTTGCATCAGCAACGTACCCGACACGACCACCAAAATCGCCTTCACGCCCGATAACAAGGAGTTTAACAAGGCCGGGGTGCAGTTCGTGATTAACCCCTGGGACGAATACGCCCTCACCCGCGCCATTGAGCTGAAAGAAGCCCAAGGTGCCGGCACCGTTACCGTGCTCAACGTAGGCGAAGCCGACACTGAGCCCAACATCCGTAAGGCCCTAGCCATTGGTGCCGATGACGCCATCCGCGTGAACGCGCATCCCAAGGACGCTTTCTTCGTGGCCAAGCAGATTGCTGCCATTGCCAAAGACGGCGGTTACGACGTCATCCTGATGGGTAAGGAAAGTATTGACTACAATGGTTTCCAGGTGCACGGCATGGTGGGCGAACTGCTCGGCATCCCGACAGTAGCCCCGGCCATGAAGCTTGACATGAGCGGCAATACGGCCACACTGGAGCGCGAAATCGAAGGTGGCAAGGAAATCGTGGAGGTGAATGCGCCTTTCGTGGCTTCCTGCCAGCAGCCCATGTGCGAGCCCCGCATCCCGAACATGCGCGGCATCATGACGGCCCGCACCAAGCCGCTGAAAGTAGTAGAGCCCACCGCTGATGCTGCCCGCACCGAGGTGGAAACCTTCGCGCTGCCCCCTGCCAAGCAGGGCGTTAAGCTCATCCCGGCCGAAAACGCCGGCGAGCTTATTCGGCTGCTTCGTAACGAGGCGAAAGTAATCTAGTTTGGAGAGCTTAGATGTTAAAGCTTGGAGCTTTGTCAATTATGGCAATACGCAATCAGTTTTTAACGTAAAAAATCTAAGCTCCAGGCACTAACATCTAAGCGCTAAAATAATGTCTGTATTAGTAGTTGTTGAATGTGACGGCGGCGAGGTGAAGAAGTCCTCGCTGGAGGTGGCTTCCTATGGCAGCCAGGTGGCCCAGATGCTGGGCACCACCGCCACGGCTATTGCCGTGGGTGAGGCTACCGAGGCCAATCTGGCCCTGCTCGGCGAGCAGGGTATCAGCAAGGTGCTCTATGACGCCGAGCCCCGCCTGAAGGATTTTGTGAACGGAGCCTACACCAAGCTCATTGCCGCCGCGGCCCAGAAAGAGGAAGCCAAGATAATCGTGCTGGCCAACTCCAACATCGGCGCCGCAGTAGGTTCGCGCCTCTCCATCCGCCTCGAAGCCAGTATTGCCACCAACGTGGTAGAGCTGCCCAAAACCGATGGCGGCAAGTTCGTGGTAAAGCGTGGTGCCTTCTCGGGCAAAGCCTTCGCCGATGTCGAGCTGGCCGGTGACCGGAAAATTATTGCGGTCAAGAAGAACTCGATTGAGGCCCTGCACGAAGCCGGCAAAACGGCCCCGGTAGAGTCGTTCTCGGCCCAGTTGACGGATGCCGACTTCGCTGATGCCCCCAAGGAAGTTATCATGCAGGACCAGGCCGGCGGCGTGCTGCTGCCCGAGGCTGACCTCGTAGTATCGGGTGGCCGTGGCATGAAAGGCCCCGAAAATTGGAACCTCATCGAGGATCTGGCCAAGGCCCTTGGCGCGGCCACGGCCTGCTCTAAGCCCGTATCGGACGTTGACTGGCGCCCTCACCATGAGCACGTGGGCCAGACCGGCATCACCGTATCGCCGAATCTGTACATTGCCTGCGGTATCTCGGGTGCCATCCAGCACTTGGCCGGCGTCAACTCCAGCAAGGTTATCGTCGTCATCAATAAAGACCCCGAGGCACCATTCTTCAAAGCGGCCGATTACGGTATTGTAGGCGACGTATTCGACGTGCTGCCCAAACTCATCGCGGCTGTAAAAGAATTAAACTAGTGTGTTGCATGTGCTGATGCGCGGAATGTGGGAAATGCTTTTTATTTCTCCCGTTCTGCCCATCAGCACATTTCCACATTGGGCCTATCAGCACATTCACCAAGATTCTGCCAGTGAAAAAAATACCGCTCGAAATTCTGGGCCTCTCGTCCAGCCAGTCGCAGTCGGGCTCGTTCGCGCTTATTCTGGGCGAGAAGACCGGCAACCGCCGCCTGCCCATTATTATCGGCATGTTCGAGGCGCAGAGCATTGCTATCCAGATTGAGAAAATCAGCCCCAACCGGCCGCTGACGCACGACTTGTTCCGCTCGTTTGCCGAGCAGGTGCACGTGGCCGTGCTGGAAGTGGTGATTTCTGACCTCAAGGAAGGCGTGTTCTACTCCAAAATTGTGTGCTCCGATGGGGCCAGCACGTTCGAGCTGGATTCGCGCCCTTCCGATGCCATTGCCATCGGCCTGCGCTTCGGAGTGCCCATTTTCACGGTGGAAAGCGTGCTCAGCGAGGCTGGTATTATCCTCTCCGACCTCGACGAAACCGATGCCGATGATTCGGACGACGACGACGACGATGATACCGACACGGATAGCGACGAGCCCCGCGCTACGCCGCCGCCCCGCGAGCCCAGCGGCCAGGTGTCGCTCGATGAGCTAACCAAGATGCTGGCTCAGGCCCTGGAGCGCGAGGACTACGAGAAAGCGGCCAAAATCCGCGACGAGCTGAACAAGCGCGAAGAATAAGTATCGACTGTTATTCTGCTGACTGTTTTGAACCCCGCCCCGACACCACGTTGGGGCGGGGTTTTGCTTTGCTGCGTACCTTGCCGGCCACACAAGTTTTCCTTATTCCGGCTCTCATGCAAGACTCCGCCCCTAGTTCCCCCGACCTGCGCTACCCCATCGGCCAACCCGTGCTGCCCGACGCCCCATTGGAGCAGGGTGCCCGCACGGCCTACATGGCCCACCTGGCCACGCTGCCCGACCTGGTACGGGCCACCATAGCCGGCCGCACCCCCGCCCAGCTCGACCAGCCCTACCGCCCCGGTGGCTGGACGATGCGCCAGCTGCTGCACCACCTGCCCGACTCGCATATGCAGGCGTACACCCGCTTCAAGCTGGCCCTCACCGAAGACAACCCCACCATCAAGCCCTACGATGAGGCAACCTGGGCCGAGCTGTCCGATAGCACGGCCACGCCCCCGGCCGTGTCGCTGGCGCTGCTGGAGGCCTTGCACATCCGTTGGGTGCGGCTGTTGCGCAACCTCACCGACGAGCAGTGGCAGCGCACGTACCATCACCCCGATTCCGACCGCACCTTCACCCTCGATCAGGCGCTGGTACTTTACTCCTGGCATGGCCGTCATCACCTGGCCCATTTGCGGGGCAACGAGCCAGTGACTGAGTAAACTATAACGGCGAAAGGGCCTGAAGAAAACTGCCCGCGTAAATTCTGAAGTCCGATAACTGGAGAGCCCCCGATGTGCGCACATCGGGGGCTCTCCAGTTATCGAAGTATTATAGAAGGGTATGCCGGCTGCAGGTTACAGCCAACCCGGTGCTTTTATGGATTCACTACGCCGCTGTGTGTTTCATCGTCGATGCGCTTGGCGGCACGTACCAGGCTGCTGCTGAAGATGAACTCCTTGAGTTCGGGGACTTGGGCGTTCAGGATTTCGTCCTTGTTACCGTCCCAGAGCTTAAGGCCTTTGTAAAGAAAGATGATGTGGTCGCCGATTTCAATCACCGAGTTCATGTCGTGGGTGATGATGACGGTGGTGATGTTGTATTCGTAAGTAATTTCCTGGATGAGCTCATCAATTTTGAGGCTCGTTAGCGGGTCGAGGCCGGAATTAGGCTCGTCGCAGAACAGGTAGGTGCAGTTGGGGGCAATAGCGCGGGCAATACCCACGCGCTTCTTCATGCCGCCCGAAATCTCGGAGGGCATCTTCTCGCCCGCGTTTTCGAGACCCACGCGCTTGAGGCAGAACTCCACCCGGTCGCGGCGCTCTTCGCGGCTCATTTCGGGCGTCAGCATCTGCAGCGGAAACTCCACGTTCTTGGCCACCGTCATCGAGTCGAACAGCGCCGAGCCCTGGAACAGCATCCCGATTTTGCGCCGGATTTCCTGCCGCACCTGCACCTTGTTGTTGGAGAAAACAGTGCCGTCGAAGGTGATGCTGCCCAAATCGGGCTGCATCAGGCCCACCACGCACTGCAACAGCACCGATTTGCCAGTGCCTGAGCCGCCCAGCAGCAGATTGCACTTGCCCGTTTCGAAGGTGCAGCTGATACCTTTCAGAATCGGATTACCGTCGAAACTCTTTTCAATATTATGAATCTCAATCATACAAATCGGGAACGTAAGGGGCTGGGAGTCGGAGGGCTTTGAATAGTGTTGCGGTTCTGCTCTGAGAGTCGTTCCGGTTGCGAAGTCCCTACGCTCTGAAATCAGTTACAACAACACGGCCGCCAACACGAAATCGGCAATGAGAATGGCGATGATGGAGTTGTTTACGGCCGTGGTGCTGGCCGTTCCTACTTCGAGCGCGCCACCTTCGGTGTAGTACCCCTTGAAGGCCGAAATGGCCGACACCAGAAAGGCAAATACTATCGACTTGACGAGAGCAAAGAAAATGTTGTAAGGAATAAAGTCGGTGCGGATGCCTTCGATGTACTCCTGGCCCGAGATGGACCCGGTGAGCGAACCAGCCAGGTAACCGCCGACGATAGATAGGGCCATGGCCAGAATCACGAGCAGCGGGAACATGAAGATGGCACCCAGAATGCGGGGCAGCACCAGATAGGAAGCCGAGTTGATGCCCATCACTTCCAGCGCCGAAACTTGCTCGGTAATGCGCATGGTGCCCAGACCACCGGCAATGCTGGAGCCTACCTTACCGGCCAACACGATGCTGGTAATAGTAGGAGCCAACTCCAGAATCGTCATTTCGCGCACCATGTAGCCAATGGTGCTTTTGGGAATGAGCGGGTTAACCAGGTTGTAGGCAATCTGCACGCAGGTTACGGCCCCGATAAAGGCCGATACAATGGCTACAATGAAGATGGAGTTCACCCCAATCGTCACGCACTCATCGATGGTGCGCTTCCAGAGCACGGCAAAGCGTTCTTTGCGCACGAGCATGCTTTGCATGAAAAGCAAAAACTGACCAAAAGATTTGACCATAAAAGGGAAAAACAGAAAGTAAAATCGGATACTTGTGCCGGGATATTGGGGGTCGTAAGCTCGGCCGCCAGCCAGTACTGGTTTCCCTACGTAAAAACGGCTATGCTAAACAAAGGAATGCAAAAAAATATCGTCGTAACGGGCGGCACCAAAGGAATTGGGCGGGCGCTGGTGTTTCGGTTTCTGCGGGCCGGTTACCCGGTTGTTACCTGCGCCCGCTCGGCCGAGGGGCTGGCCGAGCTGCAAACCGCCGCTGCTGCCCTAGTACCCGGCGCCGTGCTGCATACCCACGTTGCCGACCTGAGCGAGCAGCAGCAGACACAGGCATTTACCGACTTCGTGCGGGAATGCGGAGCGGTGGCGGTGCTCATCAACAATACGGGTGCCTTTATCCCTGGAAGGTTGCAGGACGAGCCCGCCGATGGCTCGCAGCTGCGCCAGATGCTGGCCGTGAACCTGCTCAGCGCCTACGACACAACGCTGGCGCTGCTGCCCGGCATGCTGGCGCAACGCGAAGGCCACATCTTCAACATCTGCTCTACGGCCAGCATTACAGCCTACCCCAACGGCGGCTCCTACGGTATTGCCAAACACGCGCTGCTGGGCTTCAGCAAAAACCTGCGCGAGGAACTCAAGGAAAGCGGCCTGCGGGTAACGGCGGTACTGCCCGGCGCTACGCTCACGGCCAGCTGGGAAGGGGTGGACCTGCCCGCTGAACGCTTCATCAAGGCCGAAGACGTGGCCGATGCAATTTTCGGCGTCTTCAGCCTCTCGGGTCAGGCCGTGGTAGAGGAGCTGCTGATTCGGCCCCAGTTGGGTGACTTATAGTGTGCTCGCGCGAGTTGGTCGGCGTATGTAACGCACGTATACGAAGTCGAGCAGCACGGCCCACAGGCTCATCAGCAGCAAGCTACTCAGCCAGGGCAGCAACGGCCGCCAGCCCAGCCCCAGCGCCGCCGCCCACAGGCCCAGGCTGAGGGCGTAGCTCAGCTTGAGTAAGTCGAGGCGGGTTTTGGCAGGTTTGCGGGCGAACCACGCGCCGTAGAGCCCGACCAATGCCACGCCACTGCCAACAAGTAGCTCCGTGCTGCCGCTCCAGTGTTGCACTTTAAACAACAGGCCAACGAGTAGCACTCCCACCGCGCCGGCCACCGGAAAAGCAAAGCGGCTACGCCACAACTGCCCGTTCCAGCCAACCCACAACAGCAGGCCGTAAGCCGTTATGGTCAGCAGAAGCTGCCAGGAAGGAAATGAGGTGGCCACAGTAAAGTAAGTAGATCTTATTCGGGGCGAAGCTGGCCGCGGCCGGTAACAGCTAAGCCAAGCGTTGTGGGAGCGGGCGGAGCGTAGAATACGGTGCCAGTGCCGGCATGTGTGCCCACCAGCAGCCGCGAAGGACGGAGGCGGGCGTTGCCGCCGCTGCCGGAATTAGTTTGCAGGTACGCGTCGCGGAGTGCTAACTCCTGGGCGTAAAGGCTGCCGCTACCGCCCAGCGTGTGGTGTAGCTCGTCGGCCGCGCCAGTCAGGTAAATGTTGCCCAGCTCGTACTGGTCCATGTTCACATAGCGGCTGATGAGGTGCAGGCGCATATCGCCGGCCCCTACCAAGTGGGGGAAGATGGTGTCCTGCCGGAACGGGCCTTCGGTGCGAATGTCGGCCTGACCGCGCAGGAACAGGTCAGTGAGCCGGGGAAGGTGCAGCGTTACTTCGCGGGGCGTATCATAGCGGCGCACCCAGTTACAGCGGCTGGTATTGCGCACGGTCAGCATACCATCGGCTACCTCCAGGCGGATATCGTCCTGTAGGTTTTTTCCGGCCCGCACTTCGGCATAGATGGCTTTATCCTGCACCAGCACCACGGTGATGTTGTCGAAGGTGGTGAGCCGCTGAAATGCGGGCAGACTACGGCGCTCGGTAACAATGTTGCCGGTGCTGGTAAAGCAGCCAGCCTCGCTGTCTTTTTGGCAGCTGCCCAGCGTGGTGGCGAGGGCCAGTACTGTGGCCGCGCGCAAAACCCGGCCGGGGGCGCTACCTTGCATGTTCAAACGGAAACCCCACATTTTAGCACTTCGCGCGATGGATTTGAGCGGTAAGGTAGCCATTATCACAGGTGTCAGCAAAGGCATAGGGCTGGCCACCGTCGAGGCCTTGCTGGCCAAAGGTATGCATGTAGCCGGCTGGGGCCGCACCGCGCCCGCCGACTTCCAGCATCCGCGCTTTCATTTCATTGAGTGCGACGTGCGCGACGAAAAGGCCGTGCAGAAGGCTTTTAAAGCTACTCAGAAGCAGTTGGGGGAGGAGGTGCACGTGCTGGTAAACAACGCCGGCCTGGGTATTTCGGGTGCCGTTGATGGCTTTTCGGCTGATGATTGGCGGCTGATGTTCGATACCAACGTGCACGGTACCTTCTACTGCACCCAAGCCGTGCTGCCCGCCATGAAAAAGCAGCAACTGGGCCACATCTTCAACATCAGCTCCATTGCCGGCACCACCGGCATCGAGAACATGGCCGGCTACTGCGCCAGCAAGTTCGCGGTGCGCGGCTTCTCGCAGTCGGTGTTCAAGGAAGTGCGCAAAGACGGCATCAAAGTCACCTGCATCTATCCCGGCTCCACCCAAACCAACTTCTTCGACGACATTCCCGGTGTGGAAGCCAACGAAGGCATGATGCAGCCCAAAGACATTGCCGACACGATGATATACGCCCTAGAAACGCCATTCAACTTCCACCTAGTGGATATTGAGATGCGGCCGTTGCAGCCGAAGAAGTAAGGATAGCGAAAGTGAGAAAAGAACGTCATTCAGAGCGCAGCGAAGAATCTCGCGTGCCGACGTTGAGTTAGTTGAGCAATAGCAGCACGCGAGATTCTTCGCTGCGCTCTGAATGACGTTCCAAACAGTCTCCAATACATGGTAGAAGTTCAGCACCTGACCAAAACCTTCGGCTCGCAGGCCGCCGTGGACGACATCAGCTTTTCGGTGGGCAAGGGCGAGATCCTGGGCTTTCTGGGACCGAACGGGGCAGGCAAATCCACGACCATGAAGATGGCGCTGGGCTACCTGCCGCCCTCAGCTGGCACCGTGGTAGTGGAGGGGTTTGATGTGCGCACGGCCCCGCTGGAAGTGCGCCGCCGGGTGGGCTACCTGCCCGAGCACAACCCGCTCTACCTCGATATGTACGTGCACGAGTACCTCGAATTTATCGGGTCGGTGCACGGGCTGGGCGGTAGCAGCCTGCGCCAGCGAGTGCGCCAGTTGGTGGATAGGGTAGGGCTGGGGCGCGAGCAAAACAAGCTCATCGGCGCCCTCAGCAAGGGCTACCGCCAGCGTGTGGGCTTGGCCCAGGCCCTCATCCACGACCCCGGCGTGCTCATCCTCGACGAGCCCACCACCGGCCTCGACCCCAACCAAATCGGCGAAATCCGCCAGCTCATCCGCGAACTGGGCCAGGATAAAACCGTCATCTTCAGCACGCACATCCTGCCCGAAGTAGCCGCCCTGTGCAGCCGCGTCGTTATCATCAGCCGCGGCCGCCTCGTGGCCGATTCGCCGGTAGCCGAACTGGGCGCCCGGGCCAAAGGCGAAACCGTTATCCGCGCCGAGTTTGAGCAGCCAATTGATACGGCGCCGCTGCTGGCGCTGCCCGGTGTGCAGGCTGCCGACTTGGAAACTGGCACTACCTACCGCATCCGGGCGCGCTCCGGTACCGACCAGCGCGGGGCCATTTCGCGCCTCGCTGCTGCCCAGGGCTGGGTGCTGCTGGGGCTCAGGCAGGAAGAACAGAATCTGGAGCAGGTTTTCCAGCAGCTGACGGAAGGCAGGAAGAAGTGAAAAACAAACGTCATTCAGCGCGCAGCGAAGAATCTCGCTTGCCAAAGTAACCCTGATGTAAGAACTACCATTGCACGCGAGATTCTTCGCTGCGCGCTGAATGACGTTCTTTCTTCGAGTCACTCATTTACTCATTCACTGTCCTCATGCTTGCCATTCTGCGCAAAGAATTCAACAGCTTTCTGAACTCGCCCGTGGCCTACGTGGTGCTGGGCGTGTTTCTGGTGGCTACCGGGCTGTTCGTGTGGGTGTTCCCCGACAGCTCGGTGCTCGATTACGGGTTTGCCGACTTGCAGACGCTGTTCAACATCGCGCCCTGGATTTTCCTGTTCCTGATTCCGGCCCTCACCATGCGTACGTTTGCCGAGGAGAAGAAGGCTGGCACGATGGAGCTGCTGCTCACCCGCCCGCTCACCGACACCCAACTCATCGGCGGTAAGTATCTGGCTTGCCTGCTGCTGGCGCTGCTGGCATTGCTGCCTACGCTGCTCTACTACTACTCGGTGTATCAGCTCGGTGACCCGGTGGGCAACATCGATTCGGCTGCCACGGTGGGCTCCTACCTGGGGCTGGTGCTGCTGGCGGCGGTGTTTGCGGCCATCGGAGTGTTTGCCTCAGCCCTCACCCGCGACCAGATTGTGGCCTTTCTGGCGGCCGTGGTGGGCTGCTTCCTGGTGTATACCGGCTTCGATTCGCTGGCTTCGGTGTTCGATGGTGCGCCGGCCTACTACATCGGCCAACTCGGCATTGCAGCTCACTACCGCGACTTAAGCAAAGGCCTCATCGACTCCCGCGACTTGCTCTACTTTTTCACTCTGAGCGCCGTTATGTTGCTGGCCACCCGGCTGGCGCTACAGAGCCGCAACTGGTAGGTTTTTGGGAGCTGTTAGCCAGTCGCTGACAGCTGGTAACTTTCTGCGAACTAGTAGCCCGTAAAGAGTTTTATTAGTCGCTGAAAGTAATTATGAACGACTTTTCAAGGTGTATTTGTGAGCACGGAATCAGAACAGGAGCTAACAGCTAATAGCTCTCCGCTAAGAGCTCAGAAGAAAAAAGACCTTACCCGGTTTGCGCTGCTGCTGGGCGGGCTGTTGTTGCTTAGTTTTCTGGGTAGCCTGTTCTTTTTCCGGCTCGACCTGACGGAGGATAAGCGCTACACCATGTCGGGGGCCACCAAGGAGCTGCTGGAGAAGCTGCCGCAGCCCGTGACCGTGACGGTGTACCTCGACGGCGACTTCCCGCCCGCTTTCCGGCGCCTGCAGCAGGGCGTGCGCGAAACCCTGAACGAGATGCGCGTGTATGGCGGGGCCAACCTGCATTTCGTGTTCGTCGACCCCTCGGCGGCCGCCACCGAGCAGGCCCGCAACGAGTTCTACCAGACCCTGTTCAAAAAGGGACTGACGCCCACCAACCTCGGTGCCAACGACAACGGAAAGCGCACCGAGAAAATCATCTTCCCCTGGGCCGTGGTGGCCGCCGGGGGCAAGGAGGAAAAAGTACTGCTGCTGCGCGGCAACCAGGCCGAATCACCCGAAGTGCGCCTCAACCAGAGCATTGAGGGCCTGGAGTACGAGTTGGCCAGCGCCATCCGCCGGCTCAGCCCCGGCCAGCGGCAGCGCATTGGCGTGGTGGAAGGCCACGGCGAGCTGACCAACATTGAGGCCGGCGACCTTATTGGTTCGCTAAGCCGCGACTACGACGTGTTTCGGGTGAGCCTGGGCAAGTCGCGCCCGAAAGACCTGGCCTCGCTCAGCGCCCTCATTGTGGCCAAGCCGGCCCAGGCATATACCGAGCCCGAGAAGTTCAAGCTCGACCAGTTCATCACGAACGGCGGCAACGCGCTGTTCTTCGTGGATGCCATGCGCGTAAACCTCGACAGTGCCAGCCGCGGCGGTATGCTCGCCTTTCCGCTCAGCCTCAACTTGGAGGATATGCTGTTCAAGTACGGCCTGCGTATCAACCCCGATCTGCTGCTCGACCTCAACTCGGGCGTCATTCCGCTGGTTACGGGCATGAACGGCGACAAGCCCAAGGTCGAGCCCATGCCCTGGCAGTTTTATCCGCTTATCAACCAGTTCAGCCCGCACCCCATCACCCGCAACCTCGATGCGGTGTATACCAAGTTCGTGAGCAGCATCGATACGGTGAAGGCCGTGGGAATCCGCAAAACGCCGCTGCTTTCCACTTCGCGCTACACCCGTGTGCTGCCCTCGCCCGTGCCCGTCAACCTCAACGACGCCCGCATGCCGCCCGACCCCAAGCTGTACACGGCCCAGAACAAACCGGTGGGCTATCTGCTCGAAGGCCAGTTTCGCTCGCTGTTCGCCAACCGTGCCGAGCCCGGTACCAACCGCTTCCTGCCCGCCAACAGCCCCGAAAACCGCCCTGCCAAAGTGCTCGTCATCTCCGACGGCGACTTCGTGCGCAACGACATCGACCCCAAAACCGGCCGCCCCATGCGCCTGGGCTTCGACCGCCTCGCGCCCACCGAATTCGCCAACCGCGAACTGGTGCTCAACGCCGTCGACTACATGCTCGACCAGTCGGGCCTGATTGCCGTGCGCGGCAAGCAAATCACGCTCCGCCCCCTCAATAAGCTGCGCGTAGTGGCCGAGCGGAGCCGCTGGCAGCTGCTGAACTTGGCCGCCCCTACATCGTTCTCCGCAGCTTGGATTAGGCAACAACGCGCAATGAACAGTTGAAATGTTCGACGATATTCTTGGTGATGCGTTGGCTGATGGCCTGTTTCGCTCTCTTATCAATGCGCTAAAAGCCAGCGTCGGCTTCCTGTACCTTTACCTGCGCTACTGGCAGCCGCGGCAGGTGCAGAAGCAGCTGGTACAACACTACGGCGGCCACTACGCCACGGCCGGCTCGGTGGTGATTACGAGCCTGATGCAGGTGCTGGGTGTGGTGTTGCTGTTGGTATTGGCAGCAACGGGGTTGTTTTTTCTTGGGGCTGCCGTCTGGGCCGTCATTGAGCAGTATTGAGGGATAGTACTACTGGTCGGTAATGTGGGTGGCAGTAGTGAGGGTGAAGGCCATGTAGAAGCCTTTTTCCCGAGCTGACACAAAGGCTGTAACATTCCCTACTCGTGCCGCTTGGCCTCGTTAGAAAACCCCGGCCGCGTTGCCTATCTTTGCTCATTACCCCAACTGCCTTCCAACCCAACTCCTCCTATGAAGTTCATCGTCTCGTCTTCCGCCCTGCTCAAGCAGCTCCAGAGCATCAACGGCGTGGTTACGAACAACCCCGTGGTGCCCATTCTGGAGAATTTTCTCTTTGAAATTGAGGATGGCAAGCTGACGATTACGGCCTCCGACCTGGAGACAAGCATGATAACCGAGCTGCCCGTGGAAGCCCGCGAAAGCGGCCGCATTGCCGCTCCCGCCCGCATTCTGCTCGACACGCTCAAGAACCTGCCCGACCAGCCCGTTACGTTCACGCTGGACGAGGAAACCTACAGCATCGAAATTGCCAGCAGCAATGGCCGCTACAAGCTGGCTGGCGAAAACGCCACCGACTTCCCCCGCGTGCCGGTGGTAAAGGGCACAGCCCCGGTCGAAATGCCTTCTTCGTCGCTGAGCCGGGCTATCAATAAAACCATCTTCGCCGTGAGCACCGACGAGCTGCGTCCGGCTATGACCGGCATTCTGGTGCAGCTGGCCGACAACCAGGTAACCTTCGTGGCCACCGACGGCCACCGCCTGCTGCGCTACCGCCGCTCCGACGTGGGCGCGGGCCAGACCTCGAACATCATTGTTCCTCGCAAGGCATTCAACCTGCTGAAGGGTGCGCTGCCCTCCGAGGCTACGCCCGTGCGCATGGAGTTCAACGGCTCCAACGCCTTCTTCAGCTTCAACCAGATGCGCCTCGTGTGCCGCCTGATTGATGAGCGCTACCCCGATTACGAGAACGTAATTCCGGTCAGCAACCCCAACAAGCTCATCATCAGCCGTCAGGAGCTGCTGAACTCGGTAAAGCGCATCAGCATTTACTCGAACAAAACCACCCACCAAGTGCGCCTGCGCCTCGCTGGCTCCGAGCTCACGGTTTCGGCCGAAGACCTCGACTTCAGCAATGAGGCCAACGAGAAGCTGGCCTGCCAGTACGACGGCGAGGACATGGAAATCGGCTTCAATGCCAAGTTCCTGCAGGAAATGCTGAGCAACATCGACTCGGAGGAAATTACGCTGGAGCTGAGCACGCCCAACCGCGCTGGCCTGCTCATGCCTACTACTCCCGACGACCACGAGAGCATCCTGATGCTGGTGATGCCGGTGATGTTGAACAACTACGTATAAGGGCAGTCTGACTCTGCCAATCGTTTTCTGTCATCCTGAGCATGCCGCACTACGCGCAGCATATTCAGGATGACAGCTTTTTTCAAAATAGTACTTCTATGAAAAAGTCTGAAATCCGCTTCAGCATTGCCCTCGACGACCAGAAAGTACCGGAGGCCATTAGCTGGTCGGCCACTGATGCGGGGCCCAACATCCACTTTGCCAAGGCCATCAACATTTCCCTCTGGGACCGGGACGAGGCCGGCACGATGAAAATCGACCTCTGGACCAAGGACATGCCTGTCGATGAGATGAAGCATTTCTACGTGGACACCATCGGCGCCATGGCTGAGAGCGTAATGACGGCCACCAACGATACGGTGATGGCCACCAAAATGCGCGAACTGTGCCGGCAGCTGATGGACCATATTGAGGAGGAGCAGCAAAAGCAGAAATAACGGCTGAATTACTCGCCGTCTTTAACGGAACACTGAGCAGCCACCATAAGAAAGCCCCGCTGGCATCGTGCCAGCGGGGCTTTCTTATGGTGGCTGCCTTGCCGTGCTACTTGGCTTTAGTAGCCGTGGCCGGACCGATGGTAGCGCCTTTGCTGCTAGCCGGGGCCGGATCCTTCACCGACTTCACGAAAGCGTCGTTGGTGGTCTGCATGTTATAGTTCATACTGAACGCATTGTACTCGCGGCGCGAGCCATAATAGTTGCTGTACTGGTCGGTGCTGAGCACCGTCTGCAACTCCTTGTCCCGCTCGCGGCATACCACGTCGCACTGGTCCTTGATGAGCTTATCGTTGCCTGCGTTCTGCTGAATGATGGCAATGATGCGGGCCTGCTTGTCTTCGTTGATGGCCTGAACGCGGGATTTCTGGTAGCCGTTGAGGCGCAGATCGTGCGTCATCTGATACGACAGCTCCTGGGCTCGCTGCTGGCCGGGGTCCAGGCGGGGAGATAGTCGGGTTATATCCTGCTTGGTAACCAGCGGAGCGCGCTGCTGGGCATAAACACCGAATGAAGTGAGAAACAGGGCGGAGGCGAGGGCAAGTATCTTTTTCATCGGAGAAGAATAGCGTGAACAGATTACACAAGACCGAAGCCTTGGTTGCCAACCGGCTCGTAGGCCGGGGCTTGCTTCATGCTAACGAAAAATAATGCCAGGTAGTTTACTTAAAGTGCTTCAGCTACTCCGGGCCCCGTGAAAAAAACACAGCCCGCCGGACGGCCGGGGCCACCCTGCGGGCTGCACGAAAAGCGAAGGATTCAGGTAGTTGCTCTTAAAACTCGTTCTTCCACATCATCGACTCCACGGGCTTTACCGTGCGCTGGTTGTACTTGGCGTTGGGCTTGCTGTTGTAGAGGTTTTCGACCTCGCCCTCTACCGTGAAGTAGATGAGCTGGCCCACCGGCATGCCGTGGTAGATGCGCACGGGCATCGACACGCTTATTTCCAGCGTCCAGGTGTTGCAGAAGCCGATGTCACCCTTGCCGGCGGTAGCGTGAATGTCGATGCCGAGGCGGCCGACACTGCTTTTGCCTTCCAGAAACGGCACGTGCGCGTGAGTTTCGGTGTACTCCTCGGTAACGCCCAGATACAGGATGCCGGGCTGCAGCACGAAGCCTTCGGCCGGTATTTCGAACACGTCGATTTTGTTGTGCTTGCGGGCGTCGAGCACGGCGTCGCGGTAGGTGGCCAGGTAGCGGCCCAGGTGCACGTCGTAGGAGTTGGTGCCCAGGCAGCTACGCTCGTAGGGCTCAATCACAATGGTACCCCGCTCCATTTCGGCGAGAATCTGCTGGTCGGAAAGAATCATCTTTTCAAGTGTAGGTGAAGGGCTGAAAATGGAAAACGACAGCCTGTTCAGGGTGTTGTGCCGCACTTTGTGCGAGGAGCCTAATGAGCGGCCTTCTACCTGCGGCTTTTTAATCAGTTCTCCTCTTCCTCTTCGTAGCGGTCTTCGGGTAAGGCCCTCGACGTAGTACGGCGCGGCTGCCGGGGTTCGGGCTCGGGTTGATCGTCGGAATCGGCGTAGGAAGGAGGCAAAAGTGCATCGAGGCGCTGCTGCAGCGCCGGTACTACACTCAGCACCAGGTAGAG
>NZ_JABKAV010000040.1 GCF_013377905.1 Hymenobacter terrestris | reverse complement strand
GGCGCGCAAACGCGGAGGATGCTTGGGGGGGGGGGCGCGGGCGCAGCAACCCCCCGCCCCTACAGCTCCATTTGAGGCCTGTGTTTATTGAGGCCTGTGTTTATTGAGGCCTGTGTTTACTGAACAGCTTCTTTAATAACTGCTATTGGCTTTCCGGACAGCTTCAGCTATTTACCTTTGCTGGGCCCTGCTTTTCCGGGCCCAGTTTAGTTATGAGCCATCCTCTGCGCATCAGCGTTGCCAAACGCACACCGGCCGCCGCCGCCCAACTCGCCGAGTTAGGCCGGCGGCTGTTTCACGAAACCTACGCCGCCCAGAACGATGCCGCCGATATGGCTGCCTACGAGGCGGCCACCTTCGGGGCCGAGCTGCAGCTGGCCGAGCTGCAGGCCCCCGACACCGTATTTCTGCTGGCTCAGATGGTGCAGCAAGTGGTAGGCTACGCCAAGCTCAACACCCGCTCCAGCCTGGGACTCGACCCCACCAAAACGCCCGAGAAGCGCCTGGAGGTGGAGCGCCTGTACGTGGCCGAAGACTGGATTGGTACCGGCCTGGGTGCGGCCCTCATGCGCCGGGCCATTGAGGAGGCCCGCCAGCAGCAGTGCCGGGCCGTGGTGCTGGGCGTGTGGGAAAAGAACGAGCGGGCCCGGGAGTTTTACCAGCGCTTCGGGTTCCGGCCTATCGGGCAGCAGGCGTTTCAGCTCGGCACCGAAACCCAGACCGATTTGATCCTGCGCAAGGGCCTGTAGGCGCAGGCCGGGCCGGCTTACCCGTTCCGCACGCATCCGCTACCTTTGCCCGCCCGCCCCATTACTCCGTGCCGTTGCAACGTCCTCCCTTCCTTCGTATTACCGGCTTGGCTCCGCTGCTGGCGTTGCTGCTGAGCGCCTGCTCAGGCAACTCGGGCGCGGGCGAGGTGGCCAACACTGCCCCGCCCACCGGCCATTACGAAGGCGCCATTAGCTACCAGGGCAGCGAGCTGCGCACGGCCCTCGACCTACGTGAAACCAAGTCCGGCCAACTGACGGCTACGCTAAGCTTTCCGCAGATGCCGGGACTGGATTTTGAGGCAGCCACCGCCAGCTACCAGGCCCCCCAGCTGCGGCTGGAAGAAGCCCCCGGCCAGCCCGGCGGCATTGTGGTACAGGCCGTGCGCGAGGGCGACTTTCTGCGCGGCGTACTCAACTGGGACAGCGTACGGACTGATTTCGTATGGGTACGGCGCGGCGAAGCCCCAGCCCCCGGCTTCCGCGACACCACCCTGACGCTAACCGTGCCCGGCCAGCCCGCCCAGCGCCTGCGCCTGCTGCTTCCCGACGATACGCTGCCCCGCCACCCGGCGCTGGTGCTGCTGGCCTCGGCCGCCGATAGCCCCGCCGCCGCCCGCCGCGCTACGCACCTGGCCCGCTGCGGCATTGCAGCGCTGCTGCTGCCCCCCGCCGCCGCAGATTCGGGCGCAGTGCTGCCGGTAGCGGCGTTGGCGGCCCTGCGGCGGCAAGCTGCCGTCGACTCGGGGCGGGTAGGCTATTGGGGCCGGGGCACGGCCGCCCCGCGGGTGGCCGAAGCCGCCGGGCAGCAGCCGCAGCCCGGGTTTGCGGTGCTGGAAGCCGCCGCGGCCGCTACCCGCGCCGAAGCGGCCGCCTACCAGGTGTTCAGCCGGCAGCGGATTCCGGTGCTGGCCTACTACGCCGGGCTCGATACCACGGTGCAGGCGGCAGCCAGCGCCCGGCGCCTGCGGCCCATGCTGGGCTACCGCCGGGGTTCGCAGGTGCAGGTACTGGCGGGCGTAACCGCCGATTTCCGGCGCCCTGGCCGCACCGGCCCCGATGGACAGTGGCAGTGGCCCCAACCGGCTACCGAGTACTGGAACGGACTGGTAGAGTGGCTGAAGGCGCGCTAGCCGCACGGCGCGGTTGGCTGCCGGCTGCTTTCCGTCGTATGGGGGTGCTTGTCCGCTTCTGCCTACCGGTTGCGCCCACGGGCAGCCGCGGGTGGGACGCTTTTTCCTCTCATGCTGCCATGCGCCTGCTCTCCCCAACCCTTACCCTTTTATTAGCCGCCCTGGCGCTGCCGCTACTGGCCGCTGCCCAGGCGCCCACCGACTCGCTGACAGCCGTAAAAAGCCGCTACTCGCTGTTTCGGCCAGTACCGCGGGAGCTGATGCGCGACCTGGCCCCTGACCGGCCCGGCGTCACCGAAAGTCCGTTTACGGTTGATGCGGGACACTTTCAGTTTGAAACCGCCCTGGCTAACCTCATCAGCAGCCACCCCAAGCGGCAACCCAAACAGTACACCTTCCGGGCCAACGCCTTCGTGCTGAAAATGGGCCTCGACAACCGGACCGATGTGCAGCTTTTCATCGATGCCTACGAATGGGACCGGACTTCTGCCACCGCCGATGAGCCTAGCACCCGCAACCAGGGCTTTGGCGACATAACCGTGCGCCTCAAGCGCAACCTGCTCGGTAACGACTCCACCGAAAGTCCGTTGGCCGTGGCCGCTATCGGGTTTGTGCGCCTGCCCACCGGGGGCCGGCAGGGCGCGGGCGGCTACGAGTACGGCCTGCTGCTGCCCGCCACTTACACCTTCGCCGACAATTGGAACATCAACGCTCAGCTGCCCCTGAGCCTCAGCTTCGACCGCGACGAAGCGCAGCACTACATACAAACCACCCCTTCGCTTAACCTCGACCACGCGTTCCGGCCCTGGCTTACGGGTTTCGGCGAGCTGGTGGCCCAGCACGATTTCCGCACCAGTAGCTGGCAGAAAGCCATTAACACCGGGGCCGTATTCAGCGTGGGTAAGAACATGCAGTTTGATATCGGCCGCCAGTTCGCCCTCTCCCGCTTAGCCGACCGCGAATACTTCGTGGGCTTCGTGGTCCGGCGGTAGTGATGGATTGTCAGTTATGAGTTACAAAACGGTGTCATGCTGAGCGCAGTCGAAGCATCTCTACCGCAGTGGTAATCCTAATGAATGCAACGAAGCGGTAGAGATGCTTCGACTACGCTCAGCATGACACCGTCCTGTGATTTACAACTAACTCCTACACCAGCCCCTTCAGCCGCTCGAAGCTGCTGCCGAGAATGGCCCTGTCATCGGCTTGAAGCCAGTCATGCAGTACGGTGGCGTACACCGAGCGGAAGTCGAGTTGATATTTCAGGTCGCCGGCGTCGAGGTTTTGCAGGTTGGGGGCGTTGTTGAGGATGCCCTTTCGGCGCAAGCCGCCACCGAGTAGCAGCACGTTGTTGGCCGTACCGTGGTCGGTGCCATTGCTGGCGTTCTGCCCTACGCGGCGGCCGAACTCCGAAAACACCAGCACCAGCGTATCATCGAAATTACCAGCTTTCTGCAGGTCGTCGGCAAACGAGCCCAAACCCTCCGACAGGTCGCCGAGCAGCCGGGCTTGCTGCTCCTGTTGGCGTACGTGGGTGTCGAAGCCGCTGAGCGACACGTAGAACACCCGCGACTCGACGCCCGAGTTTATCAGCTCGGCCGTGGTTTTGAGGCTCTTGCCAAACTCGCTGTTCGGGTAGGTCACGGCCGACTTGTACACCTTGCTCTTCTGGTACAGATAATCGGCCGACGAGGCCGTTTCGGCCAGCGTCTTATACAGGTAGTCTACCTCGGAAAGGCTACCGCCTGGCTGCTCGCGCCCAATTTTGGCCACCAGGCGGCCCTGGGTTAGCTGATGAAACTTCTCGGGACTTTTAAGCGCCAGCCCCTTGCGCTGCCGCCCCTTCATTGCTAGGCTGAGCGTATCATCCACTTCTAAGCCATTGTAGGGCAGGGCGCAAGGGGCGCAATTCGAGTCGAGGTAGCGGCCGAGCCAGCCAGTGGTCAGGTTCTCATCGGCCCCCGAACCGCTCTGCCAGATGTCCATCGAGCGGAAGTGGCTGCGGTCGGGATTGGGGTAGCCCACCGAGTTGAGCACGGCCACGTGGCCCTGGTCGTAGAGGCCTTTGAGGCGGCGCATGGCCGGGTTGAACCCGAGGCCTTTATCGAGGGTATGAATGCCGCTCTGGGGCCGGATACCGAGCGTGGGCCGGGCCTTGAAATACAAGTCGTCTTCGAAGGGAATTACGGTATTGAGGCCGTCGTTGCCCCCGCTGAGCTGCACCACCACAAGGCGGCGGCCGGCGGCGTCGCGCAGGCTGGGCAGGGCGTGGGCATCGAGACGGTGCAGAAAACTGGGCACAAAAAGCAACGTGCTGGCCAGCGTGGAAACTTTGAGAAAGTCGCGGCGGGTAGTCATAGCGTTAGGTTAGCGGGGGATTATGAAGTAGAACTATTGGAATCGGACAAGAAGGAACGGTCATGCTGAGCGAAGCCGGAGGCGTAGTCGAAGCATCTCTACCGCAACGGTAACTCAGGTTGTATGCAACGAAGCAATAGAGATGCTTCGACTGCGGCTGCGCCTCCGCTCAGCATGACAGCTCTTTTCAGCCAACCACACAACCTCTCACATCAGCTGGTACTCAGGTAGGCTCAGCAGAGCCGTCGTCATGTCGCGCAGCTCGCCGCGCACCAAAGGCAGGTTTTCGGGGCGAATGGGCACTTGCAACAGGATTTCGCTGAGCCGGGCAGGCTGCTGCGCGGCGGGCGTGGCGGCCAGCAGCCGCTGCAATGGAGCCAGCCGTACGGTAGTTTTCACGGCTTGGTCGAAGGTGCGGGCGGTGCGGGACAGGTTGGGGTCGAGGTCGTTTTCGTCCTGCTTGAGCTGCACGTCGAAGGCGGCGTTGCGCAGTAGCACGGCCGGTAGCTGCAGCCGGTAAAGCAGCGACGAGGAGTCAATCCAGGCGCGGCCACCGGGCCAGCCGGCCACGTTCGGCGGCTCAAACAACGTCTGCCCCAACGCCTTTTGAAACACGATAAGCGGCCGCTCGTTGGTCAGCTCCAGCCCCAAGGTGCGCTTCATGCCCGCCAGCAGTTCTACCGGCGACTTGATGCGGGTGCCCACGTTGGCGGCCGCGTAAAACCAATCGGCCGAAAACAACTGCTCCAGCAGCGCCGAAATATCGTAGCCACTCTTAAAAAACGTCTGGGCCAGCGGCTTGATGTGCGCCGGGTTGGGCACGTCATTCACGAAGAAACGGTAGAGCTTGGTGGTGATAAACTCGGCGCAGGCAGGCTGCGCCAGGATGATGCTAAGCGCCTGCCCGCCGTTGAAGTTGCCGGTGCGACCCAGCAGGTTTTTGGGGCCGTCGTCGTGCTGCTTTTCGCGGAATACAAACTTATTCTGGCCGTTGTAGCCCCAGCCAGTGAAGGCGCGAGCGGCTTCCTTCACATCGGTTTCCGAGTAGTTGCCTCGGCCCAGCGTGAACAGCTCCATCACTTCGCGGGCAAAGTTTTCGTTAGGACTTTGCTTGCGGTTTTGCTGGTTGTTGAGGAACTGCAGCATGGCCGGCTCGCGGCTCACGGCCAGCAGCAACTCCGGGAATTTACCCAGGGCCAGCCGCCGAATAGTATTGTTGAGCTGCAACGCGGCATCGGGGCGGCGCACCCGGCAGGCGAAGTAGCCGTGCCAGAAGAAGGTGAGCTTCTCGCGCAACTGCGCCTCCGAAGTGGCCATGCGCGTCAGCCAACCAGTATTCATGGCGTAAAAGGCGCTTCGAAGGTTCCGGTTCTGCTGCTTGCGCTGCTCCGGTGTCATCTTGCCCGGGGCTGCGCCGGCGGGCCGGGCAGTCTGGTCGGGCGTGGTAACCATGGCCGCCTGGGGCGCGCCGGCGGCTTGCATCATTTCAGCCGAAGGCGTAGGCAGCGGCTCGGCGTAGTGCATGGCCGGGCTATCGAGCGGCGCAAACGTGCGGGAGTCCTGCAGCAGCTTCCGCAGCGCCTGTCGCGGACTCAGGCCGGCCGCCAATTGCTCCGGCGTCGGCCCGAAGCCCGCCCGCCAGTACAGATGCTGAAGTTGTCGTTGCGTGGTTGTGGTCGTCGTCATGGTCCTTTGGACGCAGACGGGGCCGCCAAGTTTAAAGCCGTGTCATTGCGAGGAAGGATGACGAAGCAATCCGTGCGAGCAAAACACCAAGCCCCAATCAGCGCAAAGCTTCTAACGCCAGGCTTTTCGGATTTTCGGGACTTGCGACCTTGCTCGTACGGATTGCTTCGTCATCCTTCCTCGCAATGACAGACTCAGAGCCTCGCCCCCACCACTACTGTTTTGCGGTACTCGCGCTTTTCGCCGCTATTGGGGCGCAGCAGTTCAATATGCAGCACGTAGTAGCCCACGGCCGCTTTCTGGCCCCGCTCGTTCAGGCCGTCCCACTGGAAAAAGCCGCTGGTGGCCAGCGTTTCGTTGCGCACCAGGCGGCGGGCCAGGCGGCCCTGGGCATCGTAAATCGTGACGCTGGCGGCGTAGCCCGGCTGGTCGAGAACGTAGTTGAGGGTCGTTAGGTCCTGCTGGCCGTCCTCGTCGGGGGTGAAGACTTCGGGTTCTATCCGGAACGTCTGGTCGCCGCCGGGGTCCTGCTGGTACTGCGAGTTAGGGCGGCCGGGCGTGGCGTAACCCACGGCGCTGGCCGCCGAGTGGAAGTTCTGGCCGATACTCGGTCCCTCGGGCCGGATGCGCTCCAGCGACACACCGTTCTGGTCGTCGAGTAGCTTCAGGTGCATGCTTTTGTTGTAGGCGAAGCGGTCCAGCGGCTCGTTGGTGGCCGACGTCAGCACGACGATGCCTGCATCATCGGAGTACGAGGGCAAGCTGGGAATTTCGAGGAAATTGGCCGGCTCCGAGCTGTTGGGATAGTAGCTCTGGATATTAGCCGGGTCGGTGGTGAGAACGACCAGCTGGCCGGGCGCCAGCACGTAGGGGCCAGTACTGATGGGTTTCTGGTCCACGGCGCCGTCGGGTTTCTCGCTACTGAGCTGCCAACCCTGCACGTTCAGGTACTTGCCCGAGCGGTTGAGCAGCTCCACGAAATCGACGCCGCCCGTGCGCGGGTTGAACAGGATTTCGTTGACCACCACGTCGCCGGCCGCTACCGGCGCGGGCAGAGCCAGCGTAACGGCGGCGGCCGGGCCGCTGGCGTTGCCCACGCAGTCGGTGGCGCTCTGCACGGCTAGCGTCAGGGGCTGGCTGGGCTGCAATGGTGTACTCAGCTGCAGGTCAACCAGCCGGAAATCGGGTCCCACGGGCAGCACCCGGGCCACGCCCACGGCCGGCGAGAAGGTGTAGCGGGCGGGGTTTGCCGCGGCTGTGCTGTCGAGCTTTTCACTGAAAAACAGCCGCACCAGCGTGGGCGACAGGGCCACGGCTCGCATAAGGGCCGGCGCGGTACGGTCGGGGTTGGGGGTACGCACCGAGTTGGCCCGACCGGGCGTGCCGCCGCTCGGGTCGTTGCTGGCGGTCCAATTCTCGCTGCCACCGCAAAAATTGGCTTCGTCCACCATTTCGAGGCTCCAGCCTCCTTCCTTCTTGCGGCTGTCCTTGTACCAGCTGTCGGAGTACGTTACCTCGAACAGCACGCGACTGTCGCGGCCCGATAGCAGCAGCTGGTCGCCGGCGTTGCTGAGGCTGGGGAAATTGGTGAGGGCAAACACCTTCCCGAAGGCGGCGAACTGGGCCCCGCGAGTGCTGCCGCACACCACCGCGTACTCGCCCGGCAGCAGCGTGGCACCAGCCGGAAACACGGCCGGGTTGGCCGTGCTGCCCCCTTTACTCAGGCGCACGCCCGCCAAATCGAGCGTACGGGTGGCCGAGGGGTTATGGATTTCGAGGAACTCGGAAGCCGGCAGCCCCACGACCGGCGTTTCGTCGGCCATGATTTCGGTGATGAGCAGCTGACCGAACTGTGGCCCGGCCAGCACTCCCGCGAAGCTGAACGCGGCCGTGAGCGGGCCAGCGGCCACGTTGCCGTAGAGGTCGGCCACCTGGCGTACTTCCAGCGTGCCGCCGCCCGCTGGCAGGTCGGCGGCCAGCGTAAGGTGTACCAAGGCGGGGTTGGCCGCGTCGCGGAGGGCAGCAGTTACGGCCGGGCCGCCGGGCAGCTGGTAGCTGGCAGCACTTTGGGTGGCAGCTACAGCTTCATTGAACGTGGCATCGAGCGTGCGTGGGCCCACGCCGGCCGCCTGCACCGAGGTAGGCGGCGTGGCGTCGAGCACCCGGAAATCATCGAAGTAAAAGGCCTTGCTGTTGGCCGACGAATACGTGAGAAGTACGCCGAAAAAGGCGCTGCGCTGATGCGTGGCATCGGTACCGGCACCTTCACTCGCGAAGCTCTGGCCGCCCGTCAGGTCGCGTTCCAGGGTCCAGACGTTCTGCACCGAGCGCGTGACGCGCACTCGCACAAGGTTGTTGGTGGCCGAGCCGAGGGTGCCATCCTGACCATTGACGACGTAGGCGGGGCTGCCGGTGGCATCCTGGCGGAACAGGGCCACCTCGTCGGGGGTGCCGCCCAGGCGCACGAAGTAGCCGCGGGTACCGCTGGTTTTCAGGTCAGCACGGTCGGCCATCAGCCACACATCGGCGTAGTTGCCGCTGCTGGTGGCCAGCTTCAGGTTGGCCCAGAACGTCCAGCTGGTGCCGGTGCTGGCCTGGCTGGCGGTAACCAACTGCAGCTCGGTGCCCGTAACGGCCGGGCCGTTGCTTTGCAGCTGGCGGGCCGCATTCACCTGAAATGCGGCTTCGTCGCCGGTCCAGGCAGGGTTCTGGTTGAAGTCACCGTCGGTAAACTCGTCGGTTAGCTGGGCGTGGGCGGCCAGGCCGGGCAGCAGGAGCAACAGCAGGGGTAGCAGTTTCTTCATCGGATTTTCTCGCAGAGGTTCGCGGAGGAATGCGCGCAGGAAAACCGCCTTCTAACCTGTGTGCATTCCTCCGCGAACCTCTGCGAGAAACACGCATAAGCCAAAGTCAGTAACCGCAGGTAAGATAACCGCTTTACCTTTACGGCTCAACTGATAAAGCATATGAAAGTAGCCGTAGTGGGTGCCACCGGTCTGGTAGGCACCGAGATGCTCAAAGTACTAGCCGAGCGCAACTTCCCGGTCACGGAACTGCTGCCCGTAGCTTCGGCCCGGTCGGTGGGCCAGGAAATCGAATTCCGGGGCCAGAAGTATAAGGTGGTGAGCCTAGACGACGCCATTGCGGCTCGTCCGGCAGTGGCCATTTTCTCGGCTGGCGGCGCTATTTCGTTGCAGGAAGCGCCCCGCTTTGCCGCAGTGGGCACCGTGGTTATCGACAACTCCTCGGCCTGGCGCATGGACCCGACCAAGAAGCTGGTGGTCCCCGAAAT
This sequence comes from Hymenobacter terrestris, assembly GCF_013377905.1. Classification (GTDB taxonomy): domain Bacteria; phylum Bacteroidota; class Bacteroidia; order Cytophagales; family Hymenobacteraceae; genus Hymenobacter; species Hymenobacter terrestris. Next base: position 23,426 of record NZ_JABKAV010000040.1, on the reverse strand, counting down.
CAACGCCCACACGCTCACGGCCGACGATAAAATCGTTGCCAACCCCAACTGCTCCACCATTCAGCTGGTGGTAGCCCTCAACGAGCTGCACAAAAAATACAAGGTTGAGCGCATCGTGGTGAGTACCTACCAGAGCGTAACGGGCACCGGCAAGCAGGCCGTCGATCAGATGATGCAGGAGCGCGCTGGCCAGACGGCCAGCAACCCCGCCTACCCCCACCGCATCGACCTGAACGTGCTGCCCCACATCGACGTGTTCCAGGAGAACGGCTACACCAAGGAGGAGATGAAAATGGTGCTGGAGACGAAGAAAATCTTCGGCGACGATGCCATCCGCCTCACCGCCACCACCGTGCGCGTGCCCGTAATGGGCGGCCACTCCGAAGCCGTAAACGTGGAATTCGCCCAGGAATTCGACCTCGAAGACGTACGCGAGCTGCTACGCCACACCGAAGGCGTAGAGCTGGTAGACGATGTGCAGAAAAACGTGTACCCCATGCCCCAGAACGCCCACGGCCGCGACGCCGTACTGGTAGGCCGCCTGCGCCGCGACGAAACCCAGCCCAAGACGCTGAACATGTGGGTAGTGGCCGACAACCTGCGCAAAGGCGCCGCCACCAACGCCGTACAGATTGCCGAGGTGATGGTGAAAATGGGGCTCCTCGGGTAGCTTTCGCCAACTTAGTGGCACGGATTACCGCTGGTTTCAATCTGGCTTAACATAAATGAGTCCGCCCCCTGTAAAAGGAGGCGGACTCATTCATGTTAAGGAAAGGCGGAAGCTAGCGGCTTAGCGACGCACCAAGCGGACTACCTGGCGCTGCTGATTCTGGCTGATAGATATCTGGTACACACCTGCTTTCCAGGCAGCAGCTTCGGGCAGCGGTATTTCCATCTGACCATCCTGAGCGGCTACTACTTTCAGTAATACCCGCCGACCAATCATGTTAAATACTTCGAGCCGTACGGGCGCAGTGGTGGCCGACACGAAGCGGACGGTAGCGGAGCCGATAGTTGGGTTTGGCAGCACAACGGCGGCGAGTGTATTCGTTAGGCCAGACACGGTTATTGCCCGCACGCCCGAAAGCACATCGGCCCCCGAGAAATCTACCTGGCGCAGGCGGTAGTAGAGCCGTGAGGATCCGGCTGGAACAGGCGTTGGGTCATCGAAGCGGTAGTTGGTGGTAGCGCCGCTGGTGGTACCGGCACCGGCTACCCGGCCCACGGCCCGAAAGGCGCTTCCATCGAAGCTGCGCTCCACTACAAAATGACTATTGTCGATTTCAAAAGCCGTAGCCCAGCGCAATTCCGCAGCCTTGCCCTTCCAGGCCGCCGTAAAGCTGGTCAGGCTCACTGGTAAAGTGCTGTTACCTACCTGAATCTGCACGACAGCAGAGCTTGGACAGCCGCCAACGGCCGTCGGGCCAGTTACAGTGTAGCGAGTGGTCCTCGTAGGATTAACCGTCACCGAAGAGCTAGTAGAGCCAGGACCAGTTACATCTGTGGTAACGCCATTAGATGTAGCTTTATAGCTGTAGGTACCGTCTGTTCCACCGGCTGATGTGAGAGTAACAGCCGCGCCCGGGGTGCTCGTTGTATTGTTGGGTGCATTTGAGGAAATCGAGAGACTATTGGTGTTCACCGTAATAGCCTGAGTAGCAGTATTGCCGTTACAGCCAGCCGACGCAGTTTGGACAGTATAAGTTGTAGAAGTCCGGGGCGTTACATCAAGCGTTCCAGTGCTGTTTTGCCCTATCTGCATCCCGTTGGCAAAGAACGTGTAGGTAGGATTAGTAGCCGCACCTCCGGTAGCCGTCAGCGTAACAGTAGTACCAACGCACACGCCATTACTTCCCGAACTGGAAGTGAGCGAAACGCTGGGCTGGAGGGTAAGGTCAAAGCTTATCAGTTTCGCTGGACAACTACCATCAGTAGTATTGTCAAATGTGTACCGGATTGCATCCGAAACTGGTATCTGAAAAGTGAAGCTTTCATTTACGGCCGTATACCTTCGCGTGAATACGGGCGCACCAGCTTGGTTTCTAACGGTGAAAACGCCGCTTCTTGATTTCTCTAAAACTGTAAGCGTCACCTGTCCCGAGCCATCGGGGCAGAATTGTATGGGTGGGGGAGAGGCGCCGTTATTGAAATCCTGTGTAGCTGTACCAGTACCCGTGGGATAAGTAAGATCAAATTGACCAGAACATTGAGCGGAGGCCTTTCCAGAGTTCAGCAACCCACCCAGCAGACAGGTCAGAAAGAGGAAAAAAGTGTAGAGCTTCATGCAGATAGGTTTTGAAATGAGAGTGGAAAAGAGGGGTGCAAGAATTGGCATCTCACTGACCTTCAAGCAACGAAAATAGTCAAAATATACAGAATACAGTATTACAACCATCTACAAAGAAGCACAAAGCCACCGCTATTCATCCAGGTTCCCACTATTTAAGTATTTCTTAAGGACATCTTTTCTGCTTTACGTTCCGACAGTTACCTGCCCAAACGACACTGCCGCGAAATCCAGCACCGCCTGCCGCGTCAGCTCAGGCGCCTCAATGAAGCCCAAGTGGCCCACACCGCGCAGTAGAAGCGCGTGGCTCTGGGCGGGTAGGGCTAACTGGGGCAGCAGCGTTTCCAGCGGCACGGCCGGGTCGTCGTGGCCGCCGATGAAAAGCACGGGAAACTTGGCGTCGCGTAGTACCTGAGTGCGGTCGGGGCGGTGCTTCATGGCTTCGAGGCAACCCAAAATGGTGATTTCGGGCGTGGCGGCGGCTATGTCTTCCAGTTGCTTTAGCTTGGCGGCCAGCCGCTTGCGGTTACCGGGAGCCAGCAGGGGCTTGATGGCGGAGCGCATGTACTTTTCGACCCCGTGGCGGCGCACAAAACCGGCGCTTTCGTCGCGGGCGGCTTTTTTCTCGTCGGTATCGGGCAGGGCGGTGCTGTGGAAAAGCACGAGGCCAGCCACCCGCTCGGGCTGCGCTGCGGCCAAAGCCAAGGCCACGTAGCCGCCCATGCTGTGGCCCACCAGTAGCACCTTGTCGGCTCCGGCCGCGTCGAGCCGCGCCAGTACCGCTTGCGCCTGGGCTTCCATAGCGTAGTCGGTTACCGGGCCAGGCTGGGGGCCGTGGCCGGGCAGCGCAGGCATGAGCACGCGGTAACCAGCTGGAAAGCCGCGGGTGAAGTCGGTCCAGATGTCGGGGCTTTCGGCAAAGCCGTGCAGGAAGACGAGCGTGGGTTGCGGGGCAGGCATAAGCGGTGGAATAGAAGTGCAGGCAAATCCCGACAAATACGCACATTTGCCGCATCCGTTCCCACTCTCTTTGTTTCGCATGGCCTTTATCAAACGACAGCATTACCAATACCTTATTGCCAGCGGTGCGGGCTTGCTGATAGCACTATTGGGACGCTTCACCTTCGCCAGCCGCTACTTCAACGATGGTGGCGGCCTGCTTATGCTCTGCTTCTTGCTGCTAGTGCCAATGGCGCTTGGGGCCGTAACGGCTCATTTTACGCCACGCACTGCTTCCCTGTGGTGGCACTTGGTGTGGGGGCCTTCTCTAACAGTGCTAGTGTTCCTGACCTCAGCGTTACTGTTTCATCTCGAAGGCATGATTTGCGTGCTTATAATTTCCCCGCTCTTCACTATTACCGCAGCGCTAGGGGCGCTGATCTACCATTTTCTAACTAGAAACGAGGGTAATCAGTCCAAAACTTACGTAGTAGCGGCCTTTGCCCTGTTGCCCTTCGTGCTGGCCCCGCTAGAAAACCTACTTACGGCCCCCAACGAGTACCGGCGAGTCGAAAACACGATAGTTATTGCGGCTTCGGCCGACGTGGTATGGCAACACATTGTGCGGGTGCCGCCCATCACGGCCCAGGATTTGGGCCCCAGTCTCGTAGATCGGCTAGGCTTCCCGCGGCCGGTGGAGGCCACGCTCAGCCACGAGGGCGTGGGCGGAGTGCGCCGTGCCACCTTCGAGCGGGGCGTGGAGTTTCTGGAAACTATTGATGTGTGGGAGCCCCAGCGGCGCATCTCGTTTAGCATCGTACCCAACACCGCCACCATCCCGCCTACTACGTTCGATGAGCACGTGACCGTGGGCGGCCGGTTCTTCGATGTACTGCGCGGCACCTATGAGCTGGAGCCCGCCGGCCCCGGCTGCACCCGCCTGGTGCTCTACAGTCAGCAGCGCCTCAGCACCCGCATCAACCCCTACGCCGGCCTCTGGACAGGCTACATTATGAGCGAAATCCAGCGCCGCATCCTCGAAGTTATCCGCCGCCGCTGCGAAACGGAGTCCGCCGGAGTCGCCGTTGCCCTGGCAGCTAATCAAAAGGCCCGTTACTAATCAGTAACGGGCCTTTTGCTATAAGAAAGAAGGGCTACACGGTTGCGGGCTCGGCCTGCTTGGCGAACTGTATGCTGGCCATCAGCTTCACTTCCTCGCTCACCACAATGGAGCCAGCCTCAGTTATGCCACTCCATGCGAGGCCAAAATCTTTGCGGTTGATTTTGCCCGTTACATCGAACCCGGCTTTGGTGTTGCCATAGAAGTCGCCTGCCTGACCGCCGTATTCCACATCCAGCGTCAGCGGCTTGGTTACACCATGCAGCGTCAGGTCGCCGATGAGCTTGTATTCGCCTTCGTTGTTTTGGGTGAAGTCCGTCGATACAAACGTCATTTCCGGGAAGGTGGCGGCATCAAAGAACTCGGCGCTCTTCAGGTGCTCATCGCGCTGCTCCTGGTTGGTGTCAATGCTGTCGATTTTGGCCGAGAAGCGCACTTTGGCTCCCTCAAACGAGTCGCCTTGGGTTTCCGCTTCGCCTTCGAACTGCTTGAACGAGCCGGTTACGGTCGAAATAACGAGGTGCTTTACTTTGAACTGCACTTCGGAGTGGGTAGGGTCAAGCGCCCATTTGGTAGTAGCCATGGTGGTAGTGGTTAGGGGTTCAGACTGATGCGAAATACTGGCCGGCACTATACTTGGCCGGCACGCAACAAATGTATGTACATTATTTTAATTAATGTACATACACATATAAAACATAGGTTGCGGAGTTAGTGCATCGGCACGCTGTGGGGGTGGGACTTGTCTCGGCCCACCGGTGCACGGTACCGCTGCACGGCAGGTAAAGGCCCACCATGCCCCGTTCTGATGGCGGGCGGGGGCAAGCCTCGCCCCTACGTCGTTCTTCGCAACCGGGGTTATCTACTTTTCTTCCTCCCCTATCAAGCAAGCAAAAAAGCCGGTGCCGCATAGCGGCACCGGCTTTTTTGCTTGCTTATTAATGATTTACAGCAGCACCTTTTCCGCTACCGGCTTCACTGCCTTGCCGCTCAGCTCGCGCAAAGCGGTGGCAATGCCCGCTACATCGAAGCCGCACTCCTTGTACAATTCGTCCTGGGTGCCGTGCTCCACCACGCGGTCGGGGATGCCGAGGCGGCGTACGGGCAGCGCGTAGCCGTTATCGGCCATGAATTCGAGGATGGCTGAACCGAAACCACCGGGCAGGCAGCCGTCTTCCACCGTCACGATGGACTTGTACTTGCGGCAGATGCGGTGGAGCATCTCCTCATCGAGCGGCTTGCAGAAGCGCATATCGTAGTGGCCGGGGTTGAGGCCCTCGGCGACGAGCTGCTGAGTGGCTTTGGCGGCGTAGTTGCCTATGTGGCCGATGCTGAGCACTGCTACGCCTTCGCCCTCGCGCACCACGCGGCCGGTTCCGATGGCAATTTTCTTCAGCGGCGTGCGCCACTCGGGCATCACACCCTCGCCCCGCGGGTAGCGGATGCTGAACGGGCCGGCGTTTTCGGGCAGCGTGGCCGTGTACATCAGGTTGCGCAGCTCCTCCTCATTCATAGGGGCCGAAACCACCAAGTTGGGTACGCAGCGCATAAAGGCCAAGTCGTAGTTGCCGTGGTGGGTGGGGCCATCGGCACCGGCGAAACCGGCCCGGTCGAGGCAGAACACCACGTGCAGGTTCTGCAGCGCCACATCGTGGATGACCTGGTCGTAGGCCCGCTGCATGAACGAGGAGTAGATGTTGCAGAACGGCACCAGCCCCTGGGTGGCCAGGCCCGCCGAGAACGTAACGGCGTGCTGCTCGGCAATGCCCACGTCGAAGGCGCGGTCGGGCATGGCCTTCATCATGATGTTCAGCGAGCAGCCCGAAGGCATGGCCGGCGTCACGCCCATGATTTTGTCGTTGGCCTCGGCCAGCTCCACAATAGTATGCCCGAACACGTCCTGATACTTGGGCGGCTGGGGTTTATCGAGGGCTTTCTTGTAAATCTCGCCCGTTATTTTGTCGAACAAGCCCGGCGCGTGCCAGAGCGTCTGGTCCTTTTCGGCCAGCGCGTAGCCCTTGCCCTTCACCGTTACGCAGTGCAGCAGTTTGGGGCCCGGAATGTTCTTGAGGTCGGCCAGAATGGTAGCCAAATGCTGCACATCATGCCCATCGACGGGGCCGAAATAGCGGAAGTTGAGGGCTTCGAACAGGTTGCCCTGCTTGAGCAGCGTGGCCTTCATGGCCTGCTCGACGCGGCGGGCAATCTGCTGGGGGTTGGGGCCAAACTTGCTAAGCTTGCCGAGCACGTTCCACAGTTCGTCGCGCACTTTATTGTAGGTGCGCGAGGTGGTGATGTCGGTGAGGTATTCCTTGAGCGCGCCCACGTTGGGGTCGATGCTCATGCAGTTATCATTGAGGATAACCAGCAGATTGGACTTCTCGACGCCGGCGTGGTTGAGCGCCTCGAAGGCCATACCGGCCGTCATGGCCCCGTCGCCAATCACGGCAATATGCTGCCGGTCGAACTCGCCTTTGTAATCAGAAGCCACGGCCATACCCAGCGCCGCCCCGATGCTGGTGGAGCTGTGGCCCACCCCAAAGGCATCGTAAGGACTTTCGCTACGCTTCGGGAAGCCCGACATGCCCTGGTAGCGGCGGTTGGTAGGGAACTGGTCGCGGCGGCCCGTCAGGATTTTGTGACCGTAAGCCTGATGGCCCACATCCCATACTAGCTGATCGTGGGGCGTATTGAAGATATAATGCAGGGCCACCGACAACTCGACCACACCGAGCGAGGCGCCGAAGTGGCCACCGTAAATCGAAACCGAATCAACGATGAACTGGCGCAGTTCCTGGCTCACCTGCACCAGTTGGTCGGGGCTGAGCTTTTTGAGGTCGTCGGGGGAATTAATTTCCGCCAGCAGGGGCCCGGGTTCAACAATCATGCGCGCAGGGGTAGGTAGGCAAAGGAATAAGTAGGGTTGCAACCGCCACCCGGCCCGAAAGTTATGCTCGCGGCCGGCCCGACAATAGGCAACGAGCAAAGTTACGGGTTTTCAGTTCCGGCGGATGAATGGAATGACTTGGGCAATGAGTGAAGCGGAAAGTGTCATGCTGAGCGCAACCAGAGACGCAGTCGAAGCATCTCTACCGCTTCGTTGCAGACATTAGGATTAGCAGTGCGGTAGCGATGCTTCAACTGCGGCTGCGCCTGCGCTCAGCATGACACCATTCTTTCCAAGTTCCTTATTCAATCCATCCTCACGCAGCTCAACCTCACGCAATCCAATCACAGCCCGACCTCTATTCAACCCCGCTCAACCCCCTACCTTTACTCCATGCCCGAGCCTACTACCGCCCAATCCGAAGACCAGCAACTGCTCGACAAGCTCCGGCCCTCGCGGATTGTGCTGCCGGTGCTGATTGGCCTAGGCGTGGTGGGCTTCATGTTCTGGCGCAGCTACCAACCCGGCGACCTCGACGCGCTGGGCAACGCCAAGCCCACGTGGCTGTTGGTGATGCTGGTGGTGCTGGTGGCCCGCGACGCTGGCTACGTGTACCGCATCCGCTACCTCACCCAGAAAGTGCTCAGCTGGCGCGCCTCGCTCGACGTGATCATGCTCTGGGAATTCTCATCCTGCATCCTGCCCTCGGCGGTGGGCGGCACAGCCGTGGCGCCGGTGCTACTACACAAGGAGGGCATTCCGCTGGGCCGGTCGGTGGCCTATATCATGGCCACGGCCATGCTCGACAACATGTACTATGTGCTCATGGTGCCGCTCGTAGTGCTTATCGGAGGCGAAACGCTGTACCCTTACGAAGCACTACACGGGGGTCTAATTGCCACACTGCGCATCGGCTTTATCCTGAGCTACGTGTTCGTGACGGCATATGCACTGCTCATGGTGTACGCCATTTTCATTAACCCGCGGGCCGTGCGGCGGCTGCTGGTGCGGCTGTTTTCGGCGCAGGTGCTGCGGCGGTTTCGGGGCCGGGCCTACCAGCTGGGCCACGATTTGGTGCAGGCTTCGGCCGAGCTGCGCGGCAACGGCCTCGTGTACTGGCTGCGCGCCGGCCTGAGCACGTTCTTCGTCTGGTCGGCCCGCTACCTGGTTATTGGCTGCCTGATTGGGGCGTTTGTGGAGGTGGGCTGGACCGATTTCTGGCTGATTTTCGGGCGTAACCTCACCTACAAGGTCATCCTGCTGATTGCCATTACGCCCGGCGGCGCGGGTATTGCCGAGGGCGCTTTCCCCACATTCTTCGGCAAGTTCATCGGCACGGCCACCATGACCAATTTCATGGTGTTGCTCTACCGCATCACGACGTACTACCTCTACCTGGTGCTCGGAGCCGTGTTCCTACCCCGCTGGGTGGGCCGCATCTACGGCAAGCCGAAGGCCGCGGAAGTGATGCACTCGTAGCGAAGGTCACTGTAGGGGCGGGGCTGGCCCCCGCCCCCCGCTCGCACCGTTTCAACGATTCCGTTCAACGGCAGGCGGGGGCCAGCCCCGCCCCTACATCGACCTATCGGCAACCGGAGTTACTTGGTAGCCTCCAGCGCCGGGGCCGGCTCGGCGGGTACCGGGCGCTGGTAAGTCTGCCAGAACTCGGGGTGGTAGGGCACTTTGGAGAGCTGCCAGATTTCGCCATTTTTCAGAGCTGGGTCTTTTTCACTGTCCGGGCGCGTGGGTAGCGCTTCGGCGGGCAAGGTGGTGAAGTATTCTTCGCAGAATTTCTGATTATAGAACGGCTGTCCACTCAGCTTCCGGCCAGCCACCACCGTTTGCGCAACGCTGTTGGCCACGTGGTAGCGTCCGTTAGCAGTTTTCTGGTAAGTCACCACGTGTACCCGCCGGTGGTCGGTGAACAAACGAGTAAAAAGGCGGGAACCAACGTTGTGGCGTCCCTCGTATTTACGCGCGGCAGCATTCAGCGTAACAGTATCTTCTAGCCACAAAGCTTCGTACCGAATCACGGCGTGGTCTTGCTGACGGATGTAGACCTTGCCCGAATAGCCCGCCATCAACCCAAATCCGGTAGCTCGTTTGGAAGCCCGCTTGGCCGCGAACTGAACGACGTAGACTGTTTCCCCAGCTCGCTGTTCAATAGAATCCAGTTTGAGGATGTACTTGCCCAGCGTGGCCGACTTGAAGAGCGGTGAAATCCGAACCGGGTCGGCACCTGCCGTATAGAAACCGTGCCCACCTTCCGAGTAGTCCCAGTGTGTCAGCTTTTTGGGCGAAGCCACCGGCACATTCACTTCGCGTATGGCATGAGTTTCCTTAGGTCCTAGAGCCAGAAAGCCGCCGCCCCAGTCCCGGTGTCCGGCCGGCTCGAATACATGGCTCACGTATTCCACTTCATGATATAATGTATCGAAGCTGATAAGGCGGCGGCGCGTATACACTTCCGCCAGGTAATCCTGCTGCTCGTAGTTGGTTTCGGCCGCCTTAATCACCTTTTTCATAATCCGCTTCGGGTCCTGCGACTGAGCACTCACACGCACGTTGGTCAGCGCAAACGCGGCCGGCGTGAGGCGCACCGTGGTGGTGGTTCCGGGCACGGCGGCCAGTGTAGTGGGCTCGTACCCGATGCTGCTTATCTGCACCAGTTCACCCCGGCGGGTTTCCAGCCGAAATTTACCCTGGGCATCGGTAATGGTGCCGGCACTGCGGGCGGGCACGGCTACGGTGGCGAAAGGCACCGGCTGGCCGGTTTTGCGGTCGAGCACGGTGCCGCTGAGCGCGAAGGCCGCGCCGCTGCCTGTAACCGCCGGACGCGTGGCTGCCGGATTCTGCTGGCCCAGCCGGGTCGGCGGCATGTCGGCCGCCCCCTCCGTAGTTTCCGGCGCAACCAACGCGACAATACTGGTCGCGGCGTGGGGCGGCTCAATGGATTTTAAGTACAGGAACCCATCCACCGCCTCGCTCCAGAGGCCGGCAACTGGCAGAAACTGCAACGCATACGTGGTCAGACGGCGGCCTGGTGCATCGTGCTTCAGGCTGACGAAACTATAGTCTTGGCCCTGCGCGAGCAGTTCGGCCTCTAAGGAGCCGGGCAAGGGCGTCGGCACCGGCTCGTGCTTGCCCCAATAGCCAAAGCCGTGGGTGCCACCGCCAGCCAGCGTACTGAGCACATACACTGCCCCCGGAGCCAGGGCCGCTTTCACCGTCTGGCCCATCGGCCGGAACTGCCGCAGTTCCTCGTTGTCGAACCCGCTCACCTTGCCGGACAGATGCCCGATGGCACCCCAGCAGACCACCTTTTCCTGCGGGTGCTGGCGCAGATACCACAGCAAGTTGTCGGCCATCTGCGCGTCGCGGGCGTTGCTGTCTTTGGCTTTGAACTCGGCGGAGTCTTTCATAGCCGGGTCGTTGCTGGCGAAGTCGTGGGCCTGCGCCTGTAGGCTGCGCAGCTGTTGAAGCCAGAATACGGCCCGCTCCCGCCGCCGGGCATCGGGGCCGGCGGCTACTTTCGTCAGCAGTTTGCGGGCCTTACCTAGCTGCATGTCAAACAGCAGAATCTGGTGCGAAGGCGGGAATATGGAATGTTCCCCCATCATGCTGACGCACTCATCGAGGTAATCATAGGCGATGCCATCAGCTCCTTTTTCAGGCTTGAGGAAGGTTTCCAACTCCTCCAGCATCACGTCATCATTCCAGCTCACCTGCGAGTCGAAGCCCGCAACGCGCAGCCCCCCCTTACCCAGCAGCGGCAGCATCGCCTGGAATTCCTGCGTCTCGGTCCAGACCGGATACACCGAGGCCGAAATAGCGGCCGCCACCGGCGCCCCTCGCTGAATTTCCTGCTCGGCCCGGTCCACCGCGTAGAAGCCGCTCTCAAAAGCCACTGTGGTAAAGCCCATACGTTCCTTCAGAAACCGCAACAGCCGGATACGGGCCGCCGTGCCCGTGCCCACGCCGTGGGTTGGCTCGCCCAGCATCACCACCCGCGCGCCCCCTATTTCCTGCCGCAGGAACTCCAGATCAGCAAAGTCGGCATCCGTGGGGTCGATGGTGCGGATGATGTGAGTGGGCAGCGGCACCGGAGTCGTAACGGCGGCGGATGGGACGGCTTGGGCCAGCGTGGCGGGGCTGCTGAGCGTGATCAGCAGGAGGCCGAGAGCGGCCGGTAAAATTCGATTCATAAACACTCGGATGCTGATAGGAGCTAAATTCCACAGCAAAGTAGCTCAACCGTTCACAATTCAATAGCAGCGCAGCGCAACAGCCCCTCTAATGCGCTGCAGGTGACAACGCAAAAACCCCTTCCACCAGTGGCAGAAGGGGCTTTATTACGAGTTGTTCGGCTTAGCGCGGAAGGTTACTCCTTCTCGAGGCGCAGCTCCGAACCGTCGGTGCCTTTGAGGGTCAGCTTGTCGTCGGTCAGCGTTACCACCGTGAAGGTGTTCGACTGGCCGGCACCGTCAGGCATCATCGTGATGGTTTTGGCTCCCTGGTCGAAGGTATACTTGCCATTCATCGTCTGGGCACCCGAAGTCATGTTGTACTGGCCGTTGGCGAAGAACGTTACGCGCTGGTCGTCCATGGCATCGGTCTGGGCTACCTTGTCGCCCGTTGCGTCCATTTCTTTATCGGTTTTCCAGGTTCTGCTGTCGGTACCGTAGAGCTGGTTAACGGTTTCAACGGTACCCTCCTTGCCACCGCAGGCGGCCGTGAAGAGCAATACGAACATGAACAGGCCAGTCAGCAGGCGCGAAGCGGGAGAGGTGAAGTTTTTCATGGGGAGGAAGAATAAGTAAAGGTGTTGGAGCGAACAAAACGGCAGCAACCAGCCGCCGGTAATGCGCCTCTTACGGCAGCGTTGCTCAAGATGTTCGGCTAGCGGCCAGTAGCCTTGCCGCCCCCGAATACCGCAGCACAACCTATTGTCTAGCATGGCGTAAGAAGGGCCTGCACCCAAGCCGCACAGTACATAGCCGTCGGCTGCTCTCTCCCTCACCTAACGCATTACGACCATGGGACTCTTTGATTTTCTTTCTGACAAAGGCGAAACCAAGCCGGTAGCTCCCAACACTACTCCGGCCGGCGGCACCACCGACTTCTTCGGCACCGACAAAACCGCCGACACCACGACTGGTGAAACGTATACCGTGGTAAGTGGCGACTCGCTCTCGAAAATTGCCAAGAACCATTACGGCGACGCCAGCAAGTGGCACCAGATTTACGACGCCAACAAGTCCACCATCGGCTCCAACCCCGACCATATCGAGGTAGGCCAAGTGCTGACGCTACCGAAAGAATAGCATCCCGCTTCGCGGAAATATTCAAAAAGCCACTCCAAACGGAGTGGCTTTTTTTTGTTCTTTTAAGTTAAAATCCTGAAGTAGAATGGTCGTTTTCAAAGCAACAAAAGGCCCCTGACGAAGAAAATTCAGCGAATCATATAACGATTGGAATTCAGCACACATAGCATGTCAAAATTATAACTCATTAGGCAACAACAACATTAGCCAAGTCGGTAGGATCAGAGAACTATCGGAGAGGGCAATAAAAATAAATACCACTTCGCTTGCATTTCAGAAAATAACGGCTATACCTTTGCAACACCAACCCGGTACTACCCCGCTCGCGGCGGAGTAGTTTTCATAGGATTTATACAGAAGTGGCGAGAGCACAGGCTCCCCGACCCACTGGCAACCTTCGACCGCGCGAAAGGTGCCAATGCCTGCCCGACCAGCCCGACCTAACCGTCCGGCGGCGGGGACTATAACCTCCCAGTCTTATGAGCCACTCCCGCGTTTTCGCCTCCGTTTCCCCCACCGCTCCGGCCGCCTTTGGGCCCGCCGCCTGGCCATGGGCTTTTGGCGTTTCGGCCCCAGCCGTTGCTGCCCTACCGGCCGCCACCCCGGTTGCCGCCCGAATGCGAATGTGTGGCTGTTGTAGCGCGTGTTGCTGCTGCTGCTAGCCTGAGCGACTGACCCCGGCCCCTCTTAGCGGGCTTCCCCTGTTTTTCCTTACTTGTCCGCTTGCTCCGGCCCCGGCCCGGCGCGCCCATTGTGCGGCCTTTGCGCGGTTTCCTTCTGCGGATTCGTGTGCGAAAACCGATTGCCGAAAAACGAAAAATCAACTTCTAAAAGCAAAATAGCCATGTCTAGCCTCCACTTCGAAACGCTGCAACTCCATGCCGGCCAGCAGCCCGACCCTGTAACCGGTTCGCGGGCCGTGCCCCTTTACCAGACCACCAGCTATGTGTTTAAAAGCGCCGAGCACGGGGCCAATCTGTTTGCGCTCAAGGAATTCGGCAACATCTACACCCGTCTGATGAACCCCACCACCGACGTGTTTGAACAGCGGGTGGCGGCGCTGGAAGGCGGCGTGGCCGCGCTGGCCGTGGCTTCGGGGCAGGCCGCGCAGTTCATTGCCCTCAACAACATCGTGCAGGCCGGCGACAATTTCGTGAGCTCGACCCACCTCTACGGTGGCACCTACAACCAATTCAAGGTGGCGTTCAAGCGCCTGGGCATCGAAGTGCGCTTCGCTAACGTCGACGAGCCGGCTGCTTTCGAAGCCCAGATTGACGAGCGCACCAAGGCCATTTACCTCGAAACCATCGGCAACCCCAGCTTCAGTATCCCCGATTTCGAGGCTATTGCCGCCATTGCCCGCCAGCACGATTTACCACTGGTAGTGGACAATACCTTTGGGGCGGGCGGCTATCTATTCCGGCCCCTGGAGCACGGCGCCCACATTGTGGTGGAATCGGCGACCAAGTGGATTGGTGGGCACGGCACGAGCGTGGGTGGCGTGATTGTGGATGGCGGCACCTACGATTTCGGCAACGGCAAGTATCCGCAGTTTTCCGAGCCCTCTGAGGGCTATCAGGGCCTCGTGTTCAGCGACGTATTCGGCAAGAACAGCTCGTTTGGCAATATTGCCTTCATCATCCGGGCCCGGGTGGAGGGCCTGCGCGACTTCGGCCCCTCGCAGAGTCCGTTCAACTCGTTTCTGCTGCTGCAGGGCCTCGAAACGCTGAGTTTGCGGGTGGAGCGCACCGTGGAAAACGCCCTGCGTATTGCCACCTGGCTGGAGCAGCATCCGCAGGTGGAGGCCGTGAACTACCCCGGCCTGCCCTCCAGCCCCTACCACCAACTGGCCCGCAAATACCTCAAGCGCGGCTACGGCGGCGTGCTCACCTTCGCCCTCAAAGGCAGCAAGCACTCGGCCACGCAGTTCATCGACAGCCTGAAGCTCATCAGCCACCTAGCCAACGTGGGCGACGCCAAAACGCTCATCATCCAGCCCGCCGCCACCACCCACCAGCAGCTTTCCGAAGAAGCCCAGCACGCAGCCGGCGTAACCCCCACTCTCCTACGCCTCTCCCTCGGCATCGAGCACTTCGACGACATTCGGGCCGACTTGCAGCAGGCCTTCGACGCCGTACTGAGTGCCGCCACGCCCGACAACATTCAGGATGAGCCCCTACCCGAGCCGGCCGCTGAGCACGAGCAGCCGCTGGAGGTATAGCTTTTTTGAACTGTTGGAATCACTGTAGGGGCGGGGGCGGGCCCCCCCCCCCCCCCCGCCCCGCGGCGCGTCAACCACTATGTCTGTAGGGGGGGGGGAGCAACACCCCCCCGCCCCTACAGCGTACCGACAAGATCATTGCGCAACTTGAACCACAAAACCAAACAGGCCCGCCAATCGGCGGGCCTGTTTCATTGCATTCAATCGACTATACTACCCGTTTAAATCCGTGGTTTAATAGGCCCGGGCGAAATAAGCGCGGCGCACCGACGGCTTGCCCGTTAGCATGCAGACGCCATCCTCGTCGGGCTCGTTGAGGGCCAGGCAGCGGATAGTGGCTTTGGTTTCCTCCTTGATGCGCTCCTCGGTTTCGGAGGTTCCATCGTAGTGGGCAAGCACGAAGCCGGCGGTGGTGTCGAGTACCTGCTTGAACTCCTCGTAGCTCTCGACGCGGGTGGTGTGCGTTTCGCGGAAGCGCAGAGCCCGCTGGTATATGTTCTGCTGAATGTCGGCCAGCAACTGGTCGACGCTGTTCACGATGTCGGCCAGCGGCAGGGTCATCTTTTCCTTGGTATCGCGGCGGGCTACCTCCACGGTGCCGGCCTCCAGGTCGCGCAGGCCCACGGCGATGCGCACGGGTACACCTTTCAGCTCCCATTCGGCAAACTTGAAGCCGGGGCGCTCGGTGTCACGGTCGTCCACTTTCACCGAGATACCGCGCGCAATCAGGCCCATCTGCATAGGGCGGATACGCTCCATTACTTCCTCCAGCTGGCCAGTTTTGTAGATGGGCACGATGACCACCTGAATGGGGGCCAGCTTGGGGGGCAGCACGAGGCCCTCGTCGTCGGAGTGCGCCATCACCAGCGCGCCCATCAGGCGGGTGCTCACGCCCCAGCTTGTGCCCCATACGTGCTCCAGACCGCCTTCTTTGGTCTGGAACTGCACGTCGAAGGCCTTGGCGAAGTTCTGGCCCAGGAAGTGCGAGGTGCCGGCCTGCAGGGCCTTGCCATCCTGCATCAGGCCCTCGATACAATACGTATCCACGGCGCCGGCAAACCGCTCGTTTTCGGTTTTCACGCCTTTTACTACGGGTAGTGCCATCCACTCTTCGGCAAACTGAGCGTACACGTCGAGCATCTGGCGGGTTTCGGCTACGGCCTCGCCCTCGGTGGCGTGGGCCGTGTGGCCTTCCTGCCACAGAAACTCGGCGGTGCGCAGAAACAGGCGGGTGCGCATTTCCCAGCGCACCACGTTGGCCCACTGGTTGATGAGCAACGGCAGGTCGCGGTAGCTCTGAATCCAGCCTTTGTATGTGCTCCAGATGATGGCTTCCGAGGTAGGGCGAACAATCAGTTCCTCTTCGAGTTTGGCATTGGGGTCGACGCGCAGTTTGCCGGGCCGGTCGGGGTCGGTCTGGAGGCGGTAGTGGGTTACCACGGCGCACTCCTTGGCGAATCCTTCGGCGTTCTTCTCTTCGGCCTCGAACAGACTTTTGGGCACGAAAAGCGGGAAATATGCGTTTTCATGGCCAGTACGCTTGAACATATCGTCGAGCGTGCGCTGCATCTTCTCCCAGATAGCGTAGCCGTAGGGCTTGATAACCATGCAGCCGCGCACGGCCGAGTTCTCGGCCAACCCGGCCCGCTTTACCAGTTCGTTGTACCAGAGCGAATAATCTTCGCTACGCTTGGGCAAACTTTTGCTCATATTTGGGAGTATCTTGAGAATAGGATGAAAAGTTCCAATTTCTGGTACAAGATTTGTCCTAAGAAAAGGGCACCGTTTCGGGGCGAAATTACGTTATAAAATCCGGAGGAACTGGGCTTTGGCGGTCCTTCCGCCTCTAGCATTCCGTTTTCCTTCCTTGGCCAATCCATCCTTACCAGCAGGCATCATGAAAAAGTACCTCCCTTCTATCCTACCCGCCCTGGCCCTGCTCACGCTGGGAGGGTGCGCCGTATCTTCTAATCTGGCTACCACCGAAAACGATGGCATGTACTACTCGGCCTCGGACGATAAGGTAACGGCTTTGGCCGTGCCGGTAGCCCAAGCCACTCCTGTTGGCGACCCCAACGATGTGGTTAACCCCGACTACAACGGCAGTGTTGCCCGAAGCGGCAGCGATGAGTATTACGATGAGGAGCGGTACGCCGATGCGCCGCAGTACCGCAACAACTACCGCGGCGGCAGCTTGGGCTACTACAGCTTCCCCTACGCCGACCCTTATTATTATGGTGCTTCGGCCTTTGGCTACTCGCCCTACTCGGCGTTTGGCCACTCGCCTTATGCCTTCTACGACCCCTTCTACCGGCCTTTTTATGGTTACGGTGGTCTGACCATCAACATCGGCTTTGGCTTTGGCCGGCCCTTCTACCGACCCTTTGGCTATTCGCCCTACGGTTTCTACGACCCTTACTTTGCCTACGGCGGCTTCGGCGGGCCCTGGGGCAACCAGTTCGGATACGGCAATGGCTTCTATGGTAATGGCTTTTATAATAACGGCTTCTACAACAATGGCTACTGCGGCGTGGGCAATGACCGCCCGGTACGCAACGTAACCTACGGGCCACGCCGCTCGCGCACCGGTACCGGTGCTGGCCTGGCCGGTGGCTCTACCAGCACGGCCAGCAACGCTAGCCCCGGCCGTAGCCGGGTAGTACAGGAAGGTAGGTTTACCACACCGGGCAATAGCGGTGCCACCGTACCAGCTGGCCAGTATAACGGCCGCAGCCGGGTGCGCGATGTAACGGCTGGTAATGGCAATAGCTCGGCAAGCGGGCAGCCAGACGCCACGTCGCAAGCTGCCACGCGTAGCAGCCGCTACCGCGACGCCCAGCCCGTGCAGGGCGCCTCGACGATGTCAGGCCAGCCGGCCGGCACCACCCGCCGCTGGCGTGTGCTCGACAACTCGGCCCCCAGTAGCGCACCCGCCTCGGGCAACGAGCGCACGACGCAAGGAACGGTCAGCCAGCCGGAGCGGACGCGCCGCGCAACCTATTACAGCGGCGACAATGGCAGTAGTTCGGGCACAGCGCAGCCTCAGCGCCAGCGCACCTATGAGCGTAGCTCGTCTCCCAGCCGCGCCTCCGAGCCTTCGCGATCCTACTCGGAGCCCAGCCGCGCTTCTGAGCCTTCGCGCTCTTATTCGCAACCAAGCCGTGCCTCCGAGCCTTCGCGCTCCTACTCAGAGCCTAGCCGGTCTTCCTCGCCTGCGCAGAGCAGCGGTGGCGGGGACGGTGGCGGCGGCCGCGGCCGGGTGCGCTAAGCTGGTCGCTGGCTCCGTTACCAGCCTGCATTATTTATCTGCCCGTCAAAAGCGGCCCGACGTTGTTTCGGGCCGCACCGGGCCATCCTCTTTTTCTTTCCTATGAAAACCCTGAAATATGGGCTTGCTGTTGCCCTAATAGGCACAGCCGGCCACGCCTTTGCTCAGTATCAGCCCGATGCGCTGCGCTTTTCGCAGTCTCAGCCCGTGGGCACGGCCCGCACATTGGGCATTGGCGGGGCTAGTGCCGCCGTAGGTGGCGACTTTGGCTCGGTGAGCGTGAATCCGGCCGGACTAGGTATGTTCCAGCGCTCCGAGTTCAGCATTTCGCCGGGTTTCAGCCTGCTCAGCAGCGATGCTACCGCTTTTGGCAATACCAACAACAACTCGCGCAGCAACCTGAACATAGCCAGCGCCGGCTTGGTGCTGGCCCGCCGCCGGCCCGATGGCGACGGCAGCGCGTGGCGGGCCGGCTCATTTGGCCTGGGCATTACGCGCACGGCCAGCTATAACCAGCTATTCCGCTACAGCGGCCGGCCCGAGTTCAACCAAGATATTTTTCAGCGCCTGAGCCAGGATCAGGGAGCCGGACTGGATGATTTGGCCTTCGATACCTACCTGACCGAGCGCGACGCGGATGGCACGTATATCCCGGCAGACTTCTTTGACACTGGCCGGCTCAATCAGGACGAGACGGTTCGCACCAGCGGTTCCACTACGCAGTTCGATCTGGCTTACGGAGCCAGCTACCTCGATAAGTTTTATGTCGGGGCCGGAATCGGTATTACCAGCGTGCGCTACAACTCCGAGAACATTCTGACGGCTGACGCCGCGGACCCAAACAACCCAGAGAGTGCCTTCCAGTCGCTGACATTGCGCGACGACATCCGGACGACTGGCGGGGGCATTAACTTCCGGTTGGGCGTGATTTATCGGCCCGTTGATATTTTGCGCATCGGGGCCTCGGTACAGACGCCAACTTACATGGCGCTAAGCGAAACGTACAATAGCTCGCTTCAGGCCCAGTTCAATCGGCCTATCGTAGTTGAGGGCCAGTCGTACCAGTCGGCCCGTTCGACCCTCGATCCTAACATAGCCGAATATGCGCTTACTACGCCTTTTAAGGCAACCGGTGGGGTGGCCGTGGTGCTTGGCAAGTATGGCTTCATCAGCGGCGACGTGGAATACCTGGACTACTCCTCGGCCCGACTGCGCAACTACAACAACAACCAGTACAACTTCAGCGCCGACAACGACGACATCAAAAACCTGCAGCAGAGTGCCGTAAACCTGCGGGTGGGCACGGAGGCCCGGTTTGATGTGCTGCGGGCCCGGTTGGGCGTTGCTTACTACGGCGACCCGTACCGCAACAGCGGCACCGACCAGAGCCGCACCTTCGTAACCGGGGGCCTAGGGCTGCGCCAGAACAATTTCTTCGTGGATGTGGCCGGCGTGTACGGCAAAGGCAACTCGCGCTACACTCCTTACACCATACTCGACACTGACGGCCGCCCCTCGGCAGAAGGCACCCCGGTAGTGAAAGTAATCGACAAGCAGTTTACCACCACGGTCACGGCGGGTTTCCTGTTTTAACCGGATAGCACTACTGCTACTGCGCTGCTCATCAACCCAAAAGCCCGACTTTCCTCTGCGTGGAAGCCGGGCTTTTGCATGATTGGGTAGGCCGCGAGTCGGGGTTATTTACCTACTCGTACCTGCACCGTCAGCTGCCGCCGGTTGGTAGTACCAATGCGCTGCACCCGCAGTAGGCCGGGCTTGCCTTCGGGTGTGAGGAAGGCCAGCACCTGCCCCCGGCGCAATGCGCCGGTGGTAGTGGGGCGGCCAAAATCGTTCCCGCTTTCGTAGGCGGCCTGGAGTTGCTGAGCAGTACCGGCACCCTGGAAGGCAATGCTGTCGAGGGAGGTGCTGCGGATTTGGGTGGTCCGGGGCTGGGGCCAGGTTAGTTTCAACGACTCTTCGGTAGGCAGCGACAGTATGGGGGCATTGGTGGTATTATCGACCTGATAAATAAGATCGATGCGCTGCTGGTTGGCGGGCAGGTTGCGCACCGAGAAGCCGGGCAGGGCCAGCCCCTCACGCAGGGCCAGAAACCGGCGCGTGTCGGACACTCCCGCACGCGGGGCATCGAGCGTTACGCTGTAGCTATGGAAAACGGCCAGCGAGTCGGCGCGGGGCAGATACAGGCGCAGGCTGCGTGCCCCTTTGCGGTTTTCGGCATCGAAGGCCTCGTAGCGCCAGGTTTCGGCGCCGGCAGTGCTGCGGGTAGGCTGCGTGCTCTGGAAAACCAGCTCGCTCAGCGAGGAAACCGTCGAATCGAGGTACACCAAGTCGACCTTGGGCCGGTCTTCCGGGAACAAGGAGTAAATGATGGGCTCGGGCACTGGATCGTAGGTTACCGTGATGAGCAGGCGCTCTAGGGGGCTGTCGTCGTCCTCGTCGGCCCGGGCATAGATGCGGGTGGTCACGGTATCGGCGGGCGTGGTGAGGCGGCGAGCGGTTGCGGTTAGGCGCGAGTCGGCCACGAACTGCACTCGGGGGCCCGAGCCGAGTCCCGGTTCGCAGGCGGCAACAAGCCCCGGCAGCACCAGCAAAAGTATCGAACGGAGGCGCATAGTTATTTGGAGCTTTTAGCTGACGGCTACTAGCGGTCAGTTGTCAGAATAAGGGGCTGGAGGCAAGCAACCGCTACCTGCCGGCCAAAAGCCCGGAGGCCAACGGCCCGCAAAGATACGCCGGGTGCAACCTTGCGGGTCGCATTGGCTACCTTAACGCCGGAAACTGACTGACATTTCATTTTACCTGCATGAACCTACGATTTCTGGGCCTCGCCCTGTTGCTGAACGCCGCCAGCCCCGTGCTGCTGCCCGCCACTGCCCCAACGGCCTACGCCCAGCAGAAGCAGAATATTACCCTCGAAGACATCTGGCAGAAGGGCACCTTCGCCGCTAAGTCGGTAGCCGGCTTCAACTGGATGAAGGACGGCCGCTACTACTCCTCGCTCAGCAAGGGCGACGTGGTGCAGCACGACGTAACGACTGGCCTGCCCGTGCAGACGCTGGTGACGGGCGCCGACCTGAAGCTACCCGGCCAGGCCCAGGCGCTGCCCGTGGATGGCTACAGCTTCAATGCCGACGAAACCAAAATCATGCTCAGCACCGCTACTGAGTCGATTTACCGGCGCAGCAGCAAGTCGTACTTCTTTGTGTACGACCGGGCCACCAAGCAAGTGGTGCCGCTGAGCGCGGGCGAAGGCAAGCAGTTGTACGCCACGTTTTCGCCCGATGGCAAGCGCGTGGCCTTCGTACGCGACAACAACCTGTTTGTAACCGAGCTGGCCACGATGCGCGAAACCGCCGTGACGACGGACGGCGCGATGAACAAAATCATCAATGGCGGCACCGACTGGGTGTACGAGGAGGAATTTGAGTTTGCCCAGGGCTTCCAATGGTCGCCCGACTCGCGGCAGGTGGCGTTTTACCGCTTCGATGAAACCGCGGTGCCCGAGTACAACATGCAGGCCTGGGGCCCGCTATATCCGCAGGACAACAAGTTTAAGTACCCCAAGGCCGGCGAGAAGAACTCGACCGTGGGCGTGAGCGTGTACGACGTGGCCGGCGCCCAGACCGTGAAGATGGACGTGGGACCGGAAACCGACCAGTACATTCCGCGCATCAACTGGACCAAGGTGCCCAACTTGCTCAGCATCCGGCGCATGAACCGGCTGCAGAACAAGCTGGAGATTCTGCACGCCGACGCCAAAACCGGCCAGTCGACGGTGGTGCTAACTGACACCGACGCGGCCTATGTGGAGGTGAACGATGATTTGCGTTACCTCGAAGGCGGCAAGCAGTTCCTGTTCACGAGCGAGAAGGATGGCTACCGCCACCTCTACCTGTATGATATGAACGGCAAGCTGGTGCGCCAGCTGACCAAGGGCAACTGGGAAATTGCCAGCATTGAGGGCTTCAATGAGAAGAAGGGCGAGGTGTACTTCACGAGCACCGAGGAGTCGCCGCTGCAGCGCCATCTGTATCGCATCAACCTGAAGGGCAAGGGCAAAACCCGCCTGAGCGAGGCCGGCAACGGCGTGGATGCCGTCAACATCAGCCCCGACACCAAATACTACCTCAACTACCACTCGCAGGCCGGCGACCCAACCGTGGTAAGCCTGCGCACTGGCCAGGATGGTAAGCTGGTGAAGGTGCTGGAAGACAACGACGCCCTGCGCCAGAAGCTCACCGGCTACACCCTGAGCAAGCTGGAGTTCATGAACTTCAAGACGGCCGAAGGCGTGGAGCTGAACGCCTCGGTTATCAAGCCGGCCAACTTCGACCCGGCCAAAAAGTACCCGGTGCTGATGTACGTGTATGGCGGCCCCGGCTCGCAGACCGTGAAGGACGACGCGGGCGGGGGCATTGCCTTCACCAACTACCTCTGGCACCAACTGCTGGCCGAGAAGGGCTACATCGTGGTGAGCGTGGATAACCGGGGTACCGGGGCCCGTGGCTCGGCCTTCAAGAAGAGTACTTACGCCAACCTGGGCAAGCTTGAAACTCAGGACCAAGCCGCTGCGGCCCGCTACTTCGCCACCCTGCCCTACGTAGATAAAGCGCGTATCGGCATCTGGGGCTGGAGCTTTGGGGGCTACATGACGGCCCTGGCCCTCACCAAAAACGCCGACCTGTTCAAGATGGGCATTTCGGTGGCCCCGGTTACCAACTGGCGCTACTATGACACCGTGTACACCGAGCGGTTTCTGAAAACGCCCCAGGAAAACCCCGGCGGCTACGATGAAAACTCTCCCGTGAAGTTTGCCGACCAGTTGAAAGGGAAGCTGCTGCTGGTACACGGCACCGGCGACGACAATGTGCATTTCCAGAACTCGGTGGCCTTCGTGGATGCCATGGTACGGGCCGACAAGGACTTCCAGAGCCTGTACTACCCCAACCGCAACCACGGCATTTACGGCGGCAACACCCGCCTGCACCTGTACCGTCAGATGACCAACTTCGTGCTTCAGAACCTGTAAAGGCACACCTTTAAGCAGCTACCCCGGCACCGGCTGCCGGCTCGCAGAACGGCCTTTACGCCGGGTGCTGCGGGCCGGCAGTTGGTGCCGGGGTAGTGCGTTTTGGGCTGGTGGGTAAGGCGGCGGCAGTAAACTAAATCTGGGTTGATTGCAAAAGGCAACGGAAAAATGCGAATTTCGGGTACCTTCCCTCCTTTCCTGCGTACTGTTGCCCATGTCCTCTTGCTTACTACGCTGCCTTTTGCTGCCGCTGCTGGGTACCAGCCTACTGGCCTGCCAGCCCGATACACCTGCCGACAAGCCCGCCGCCCCCGTGGCCGAGCTGCTGCC
>NZ_JABKAV010000004.1 GCF_013377905.1 Hymenobacter terrestris | reverse complement strand
CCAGGTTATTTCCTGAGTGAAGGGGTGGCGGCGCACGGGGCAGTCGGCGACGTGGCAGTGCCAGCAGGCCGCGAAGGTGCAGGGGTCGGCGTGCACGAACATTTCTACTGGCACGCCGAACTCCTGGGCCACCAGCGCCTCGATGCCATGCACGTGCTCGTGGGTTTGCTCCAGGCTCAGGTAGTAAGGCATGGTTACGTGGCAGTCGATGTGCAGGCTGGCGCCGTAGCGCTGCACGCGCAGGTTGTGCACATCAATCCAGGCCGGCTCGCGGTGCTCCTGCAGCTCGGCCACCACCTGCTGCACGGTGCTCACGTCGGCCTCATCCATCAGCCCCGACACCGAGCGGCGCACCATCCGGAAACCGTTCACTACGATAAACACGCCCAGCCCCAGGGCCGCCAGCGCGTCGTACAGCACGTTATCGGTGAGCATAACCAGGCCCAGCGCGGCGCACGAAACGAAGGTGCTCACGGCATCGAGGTAGAGGTGCTGACCGTCGCCGACCAGGGCCGGGGAGTGGTGCTGGCGGCCGGCGCTCACTAGTAGCCAGCCCGTGCCCAGGTTTACGAGGGCCGTAGCCGCCAGCAGCGCAATGCCCCAGTCGGGCCGGGCTATGGTGTGAGGCTCCCAGAGGGCCAGCAGCGCCGCGTAAAAAATGTAGCCGCCCGCCATCAGAATCAGCCCGCCCTCGAAACCCACCGACAGGTACTCGATTTTGCCGTGGCCGTAGGGATGGTTCTCGTCTTTGGGCAGCCCAGCCAGGTAAATGCTGTAGAGCGCAAAAGCGCTGGCCACGATATTGATAATGGACTCCAGCGCGTCGGTGAGTACTACCTGCGAATCGGTGAGGGCCCAGGCGTAGAACTTAACGCCCACCAGCACCACGCTCACAACCAGTGAGAGCAGGGCGTATCGGGTTTTGAGCGGCAGTTTCATAGCGGGCAATGAGGGAGAAAAGCACGGAATCCGGACAAAGCTAGCACTTGGCCCGGCCCCATCCGACGCGAGCTAGCCCGCTAAAATTCCGCTTTCGCCGAAACCACAAAACTTTTCCGGCACATCTAAGTAAACTAGGTGCTTTAAAAATTAAATTTAGGGTAATCTAAAAATGGCTTGGGTTCGTATCTTTGCGACGCACTCGGCCCGCTTACGCTCTGGCATCTATGTCCCAACCCATACCCGTTTCCTCCTCTTCGCCCACTGCCTCCTTCAACCAAGATGCCGGCTGGCGCTACCCACGGCGCGCCAACTCGCTGTCCGAAGTATATGCCTCTATAATGGTGCCGCCCGAAGGGGCTTCGTTCTGGCGTAAGCTGTGGGCCTTTACCGGGCCGGGCCTAATGGTGGCTGTGGGCTATATGGACCCCGGCAACTGGGCCACCGACATCGAAGGCGGGGCTAAGTACGGCTACATGCTGCTGTCGGTGATTCTGATTTCCAACTTCTTCGCCATGCTGCTCCAGCACCTATCGGTGAAGCTGGGTATCGTGACGGGCCGCGACCTGGCCCAGGCCTGCCGCGACCATTACTCCAAGCCCGTTTCGTTCGTGCTCTGGCTGCTGTGCGAAATTGCCATTGCCGCCTGCGACCTGGCCGAGGTTATCGGCTCGGCCATTGCCATCAACCTACTCTTCGGCATCCCGCTCACTTGGGGCGTGGTGCTCACTATTGCCGATGTGCTGGTGGTGCTCTATTTCCAGAGCAAGGGCTTCCGCATCATCGAAAGCATCGTGGCGGGCCTGGTGTTCGTTATTTTCGGCTGCTTTGTCTACGAGATAATAGCCTCCAACCCCGACTACTTTGCCATGGCGCGGGGCCTGATTCCAAAGCCGGAAATCGTGACCGACCCCAGCGCGCTGTACTTAGCCATTGGTATTCTGGGCGCTACCGTGATGCCCCACAACCTGTACCTGCACTCCAGCATCGTGCAAACTCGGGCCATCGAGCCCACCGAGCCCGCCCGCCGCTCCGCTATCAAGTTTGCCACCATCGATAGCACGGTGGCACTGTTTCTGGCCTTCTTCGTGAATGGGGCCATCCTGGTGGTATCGGCCGCCGCTTTCCACAGCAACAACCTGCGCGACGTGGCCGACATCTACGACGCGCACAAACTGCTGACGCCGGTACTGGGTGCGGGGGCGGCTTCGGTGGTGTTTGCCATTGCCCTGTTGGCTTCGGGCCAGAATTCGACGCTGACCGGCACGCTGGCCGGGCAAATCGTGATGGAAGGCTTCCTCGACATCAAGCTCAAACCCTGGATACGCCGCCTGATCACCCGCGCCATTGCCGTGGTGCCGGCCCTCATCGTTACCATTCTGTATGGCGAGAAAGGCACGAGCGACTTGCTGGTGCTAAGCCAAGTTATTCTGTCGATGCAGCTCAGCTTCGCCGTTATTCCGCTGGTTCTCTTTACTGGCAACAAGCTCAAAATGGGTGTTTTCGTGAACAAGCCTTGGCTGCAGGCTATCTGCTGGACAGTGTCGGCCATTATCCTGAGCCTGAACGGCTACTTGCTGTTCCAATTCTTCACCGGAGTCTAATATCTGCTTCGCAAAAACCGCTACAAGCAGTGTAGCGGTTTTTAACTGAACCTTTATTTAGATAAATCTAAAAAATTAATTCGCTGTACTTAAATGAAATTTCTCTCCACACTAATTCTAGTATTAATAAGCTTACCGGCCTTGGCCCAAAATGGCAGCTTGAGTGGCCAGGTGCTCGACCAGCGGGGCCAGCCCGTGCCGTTTGCCAGTATAGCCCTGCCGGCCCTGCAGCAAGGTGCCGCTGCCGACGGAAGCGGCCGTTTTGCGCTGCCCAACCTGCCGGCCGGGCCGCAGCAGGTACAGATTAGTGCAGTGGGCTACATCACGGCTACCAAAACCGTAACGCTGCCGCTGGCCCAGGCCCTCACGGTGCGGCTGCAATCAACCGAAAGTACACTGGGCGAAGTGGTGGTGACGGGCGTGAGTCGGAGCACCGAAATTCGCCGCTCACCGGTGCCCATTGCGGCCATATCGGGCCGTGAAATCCGCCTCAATGCCAATGGTAACGCCATTGATGCGGCTGTGCGTGGTGTGCCCGGCCTCTCGGCCGTAACCACGGGCCCCAACATCAGCAAGCCCTTTATCCGGGGCCTGGGTTACAATCGGGTGCTCACCATGTTCAACGGGCTGCGCCAGGAAGGCCAGCAGTGGGGCGACGAGCATGGCATCGAGGTAGATGGTTATGGCCTCGACCGGGTGGAAGTGGTAAAGGGCCCCGCCAGCCTTCTCTACGGTTCTGATGCCGTGGCCGGCGTAGTTAATCTGCTGCCCGCCCTGCCTATGGGTCCCGAGGGTGAGTTGCACGGCGAGGCCCTGGCCGAATACCAGTCGGTAAACGGAATGGTGGGCAAGTCGCTGGCCTTCGAGTACCAGAAAAACGGCTTCCAGACCAGCCTGCGGGGCAGCCACCGCTGGGCCCGCGACTATAGCAACCCCGTAGATGGCCGGGTGTACAACACCGGTTTCCGCGAGTTGAACCTGACGGGCATGGTAGGCATGCAGCAGACGTGGGGCAATGTGCGCCTGTGGCTGACAACGTACAACAACCGGCAGGAGATACCCGACGGCAGCCGCGACTCGCTGAGCCGGGCCTTCACCAAGCAACTATTCGACGGCGACCAGGACGACTTCAACAACCGCCCCGTCGTGACTAACTCGGAGTTGAAAAGCTACGGCATCAGTACCCTGTACCAGCACATTCAGCACTACCGGGCCTTTGCCACAAGCGAGTTGAAAACCGGCCCCGGCGAACTGCGTCTGCTGCTGGGTGTGCAGCAGAATCATCGCCAGGAGTTCAACCACCCCACCGCGCCCAGCCAGCCCGGCCTCGACCTACGCCTGACTACACTCAATTACCAGGCCCGCTACCTGTTCCAGGATTTCAACGGCTATGAGCTGACGGTGGGCGTGAACGGCATGGGCCAGAACAACCAGCACCTGAACGCCACCGACTTCGCCATTCCGCCCTACCGGCTGTTTGATATTGGGGGCTTCGGGGTGGTAAAAAAGGCCTTTGGAGCCCTGGAACTGACCGGTGGCCTGCGCTACGACACCCGCGTGGTAGACTGGAATGACTTCTACACCGGCATCGACCCGGCCACTGGCTTCGGCACCAAAGCCGATGCCAGCACGCCCGGCGCCGACCGACAGTTCTCGGATTTTCATAAAGTGTACCGCGGCGTGTCGGCCAGCGTGGGCGGTTCGTATGCAGTGGGGCCCAACTTGGTGCTGCGCGCCAACTTGGCGCGGGGCTACCGCGCCCCCAACATCCCCGAAATCGGCTCCAACGGCCTCGACCCGGGCGCCCACATCATCTACCTGGGCAACCCCGATTTCCAGCCCGAATTCAACTGGCAGCAGGACGTGGGCGTGCTCTGGAAGTCGGCGGGCTTCGAGGCCAGCGCCGAGGCGTTCTACAACCGCGTCGAAAACTTCATCTATCAGGCCAAGCAGTTCGATGCCAACGGCCAGGCCCTGAGCGACCAGTTTGGTAACTCGACCTACAAGTTCGAGCAGGCGGCGGCCAACCTTTTCGGGGGTGAAATAGCCTTGAATGTGCAGCCCGCCGCGCTGCCGTGGCTGAGCTGGCGTACCGGCGCGGCCCTGGTTATCGGTGTCAATAAAAATGAAGTACTGCGCGACCGGGAGGGCACCGCAGCCCGTTACCTGCCCCTGATTCCGGCCCCCACGGCGCAAACCGAACTGCGCTTTACGCTACCCGACCAGCCCGGCCACCGCCTAGCGGGTAGCTATCTGCGCCTGTCGGTGGCCGGCACTGCCCGCCAGAACCGCTTTTATGCCGTAGATGGGGCCGAAACCGCTACGCCCGGCTACGTGATTACGGGCCTGGGTGCCGGCACTACCCTGCGCACTGCCGCCGGCCGCGACGCCCTGCAGCTGGTGCTCCAGGCCGACAACCTGTTCAATGTAGCCTACCAATCTCACCTCAACCGCCTCAAATACTTCGAGTACTACCGCGCCTCGCCTACCGACCGCCTGGGCATCTACAGCCCCGGCCGCAACCTGAGCGTGAAGGTGATTATGCCATTTTAGTGGATAATGGCAAAGCAGTGGGGCCGGCCGGCCAGAGGATAGTCCTCTGCCCGGTCGGCCCCACTGCTTTATCAAGCAAATTCTACTTCAGCGAGTCTATTTCCGCCCCTTTGGGCATATTAAACAGGCTTGCCTGCGGCTGTGCTGCGGTAAGCTCTACCTGGCTGAAGGTGGCTTGGTAGCGCAGTTCGCCGATCTGATTGTCGGCAAATTTGTGGCCCTCCATGCGGGTCGGCAGCAGCAGGCCATTTACTTGCTGCCAATCGGGATAAAGCAGGGCATTGTAAGTGGCTTCTTTACCGGGTTCAAAAAACGTAACGGTATAGAGCACCAACTCCAGACGGTAAGTTTCGGGGTTGAAGTGCGCAATATATGCGTCGCCCGACGAGTCGCCGCGCCCGTCTTCATACGTGACTTTGAGGGCCCGGTAGTTCTTGCCGGCTACCGTTTGGGTGCCCAGGTCTTCGTACTTGGTTCCCTCGTCGGCCAGCACAAACGGGATGGCGAAGAAGTAGAAGTACAGGTTATGGTAAAAGCGGGCCGACATTTTGCCGAAAGCCACCTTGTTTGGGTTCACCCACAACTGGTTCTGGTCGTTGAGGGCCAATTGGTAGTTTGGCCCCTCCACCCGAACCTGGCGGGTGCGCAAATCAATCAGCTGCTTTTCCTCCCGGGCCTCGCCGCCGAGTGTGCCGCTCAGCTGGTAGCTCATTGTGCCAAACTGCTGCCAGGCGGCCAGCCCACCGTGGGCTTCCAAGGCCTGTTGCAGCAACTTGGGTAGCTCCCGTTCGGTAGCGGCAGGTGTTTCGGTGGGCGCACCCGTTGTGGTAGCCGCTTGCTCGGGGTTGGAGGAACAGGCAGCTAGCGCCAAAGCGAGGCTAAAGTAGAGGGCATTTTTCATGGGTAGCTGGACAGTAAGTAAGCGTAGAATTAGGGGTAAGCCTGAACCGTTATAGTTTGTTTGTTGCCGGGCTTACGGCAATTTCTTTCTGTGGATCGACTGGCGCACTCTCCTTGGGTGTGCATCAGTCGGTAGGCAAAGTCCGCGCCTTCCGGGATAGACCCTCGAAAAACTACTCGTTTAAGATTGGTTTATAGTGTTTTATGAGTGAAATCCAGCCATTTTGCCAAGAGCTGCGTTTAGCTAAGCAGATATCTATCTCTCATTCTAACAACTCCTATACTATGGCTACTGCCAACGACCAAGCCGAGAAGCATGTCGGCGAAACCAAAGGACTCCCCAACCACACCCACGACCTGGTGCACGACCTGAACACCCGGCTTGATGCCCTGTGGCGCTACGACCAGTATGCGGCCAACGCCGAAAAAGGCGGCCCCAAGGAAGGCAAGCAGTTCTGGCTGGATATGAAAACTCAGGAAGTCAAAAACATCGACCGCCTCAAGGATCTGATTCGCCAGTGCGTAAAGGACGGCAGCTTTTAAAGTACCTGCCCGCCGTTTTATAAAGCAGCCGCCCGCCAACAATCTGTCGGCGGGCGGCTGCTTTATAGGGGTAAGAGCATGCAGAGGCTATTCGCGCTGGTTTGTATCGCTACGCCGCTCAACAGTAAACCAAAAAGCTTACTACAGCAACAGCAGGCCTTTCTCGCGCAACGTCAGCCACGCTTCCGACTCGAGAAACCGCTCGAATGGCTGGCCGGCCGGGAAGTCGCGGGCGGCGTCTTTGAGCAGAATTTTGGTGTCGTAATCGGTACTGAGGCGGATGAGCAAGTCGTTCAGCCAGGAGCCGAGGGCGGCGGGCACTTTTAGCTCGAAGTCTTCGGCCTGCTCGTAGAAAGTGAGCAAAGCGCGGCCGCTTTTTTTGCCGGTTTCGAGGCGCAGTTCGGGGGCGTTGCCGAGCCAGAACAAGCGCAGGTTTTGCTTGGCGAAATCGGGTTTGGTGGGTTCCTGCAGCGCCTGGGCCACCACGTTCCGGGATACGGTAGTTTTGGGCACCCGGAAATCAAACCAGGAGCCTAGCGGCTCGTGCAAGGCCACGCCGTGCAGGTAGTTATAAAGTGCCTTGGCCAAGCCGGGCCCGAACTGCCCGTGGTCGGTGCCGGTAGGGTCGTCGTGCCACAGGTCGTTCCAAGCAAACGGGCCGGGTTCGGGGCCAACGGCGGCCACTTGGTATTTCGCCGGATTCTTGCCTACCGGCGAGTGAGCCGTCATCGAAAACCGGTGCCAGTAGCCGCTCTGAATAATACCAGTCTCGAATAGCTGCCGCACGATTTCCAGTGAATCGACGGTTTCCTGGGTGGTTTGGGTAGGGAAGCCGTACATCAGGTAGGCATGCACCATCACACCGGCCTGGGTAAAACCGTCCGTCACGCGGGCTACCTGGGCAATGGTTACGCCCTTTTCCATCAGGGCCAGCAGCCTATCCGAGGCCACTTCAAGACCCCCGCTCACGGCAATGCAGCCGCTGGCAGCCAGTAGCCGGCATAAATCGGGCGAAAAGGTTTTCTCGAAGCGGATATTGCCCCACCACGTAATGCCGGTACGGCGCTTGAGCAGCTCGATGGCCAAATCGCGCAGGGCTAGCGGCGGCGCTGCCTCATCTACGAAGTGAAAGCCTGTTTGGCCGGTCTGGGCCACAATCTGCTCGATGCGGTCGGCCAGTAGGGCCGAGGGCGCGGTTTCGTAGCGGCCGATGTAGTCGAGCGTGACGTCGCAGAACGAGCAGCGCTTCCAGTAGCAGCCGTGGGCCACCGTCAGCTTATTCCAGCGCCCATCGCTCCAGAGCCGGTGCATGGGGTTCAGCACCTCAATCACCGACAGATACTCACTCAGCGGCAAGTCCGAGTAATCCGGCGTGCCCACCTCGGGGTGCGGAATGTCGGGCTGCGGGTGATTGATGTACTCTACCTCACCAGCGGCGTTGCGCAGAAAGGTGCGTTGAAATTGGGCAGTGAATAGAACATCATGCTTCGGCGCCACTGCGCTCTGCTCAGCATGACGTTCTTCCTGCCCCGATATAGCCTCCAGCAACCGCAGCCACGGACCTTCGCCGTCGTCCAGGGTCAGGAAGTCGATGTAGTCGAAGAAGCGCGGCTCTTTGATGTTGCGCAGCTCGGTGTTGGGGTAGCCGCCGCCCATAATGGTGTATGTGGCGGGGCTGGTTTGCTTGATGCGGCCGGCCAGCCGGAGCGCGCCGTAGAGGTTGCCCGGAAACGGCACCGTGAAGCCCACCACATCGGGCTGCACGCGGGCCACAAGGTCATCGAGTAGCTCCAGCAGCAACTCGTCGAGCAGGTTGGGCTGGGTCTGCAGGGCTGCGTGTAGCTCATCGAAGGTGGTGGCCGACATGCCCAGCTTCTCGGCGTAGCGCGAAAAGCCGAACTGCGGGCCCACGGTTTCCTTGAGCAAATCACCCAAGTCTTCGAGGTAGAGCGTGGCCAGGTGGCGGGCCTGGTCGGTGAGGCCCATGGTGCCGAAGGCGGTTTCCAGGTCGGCTACGTTGTCGAAACGGCTGGCCTCGGGCAGGTAGCGCGAGTGGCAAATGCGGGGTGCCAAGGTGCTGTCCTTGTTCTGTAGAAAGCGCACGACAGGCTCTACAGTGCTCAGGTAGCTGTTCTTGAGCCGTAGCATCCGGCGCACGTTATCGCTCAGCTTAAAGCTACCGGTTTCTATCTCGGCAAACACCCGCGTCAGGCCCGCCTTCGAAAACAGCTTCAGCACCAATTCCAGCCCTAAATCGGCCTGTGTTACGGCATAGCCGCGCCCGCCCAAAAACCCCTTGATGTAGGCCGTAGCCGGGTAGGGCGTATTGAGCTGCGTGAGCGGCGGCGTAATGAGCAGAACAGTGGGCGAAGTCAACGCGAAGAAATCAGAGGTAAGGTTCAGGCGAGTCGTGCGGAAAGCAACTGCCAAGCGGCCCGAAAGTTGCCCGCAAAGGTACAGCCCAATGAGTTGTGGTACCTTGCCCTAGTCACCTGCCACTCATGCCAATGACTTCTGCTGACGTGTTGCCCAAGCTCTCCGGCCGCGAGGCCTTATCGTTACTCCAGACCGGAAAACCCGTGTGCGGGCACCATATCGTGGGGCGGCTGCTCTTACCTGTTTATGATACCTGCGCGTGGCCGGTCACGATTGAGAACTGTTGGCTAGATGAGGTGGAGGCAAGCGGGGTAAGTTTCAAAGCTCCGGTTCATCTGTTGAACTCACACATTAACAAGTGTGCGTTTACGCAAGCGCATTTTCTGCAAGGCTTGCAGATAGAAAACTGCGTGTTCGACGACTACCTGGATTTCTCCTCCGGTGGCCACAATCAGCCGGGCTTCTTAGTGTGCCTGCAACGCAACGTGTTTCACAGATTCGTAAATTTCTTCGACTGCTGGTACCGGGCCGAAGTACGGATTGAGCACAACGATTTTCGGGGTGAAACCAACCTACTCAGCTCCGCCGACAACTACACGACGTTTGACGTTGAACCGCTTATTCAAGATAACACCGGTAACCTGCACCGAGTCGACGAGGGCGAACTGCCTACTGAACAACTAGGCTAAGCGGAAAAGGTCAAAAGCAAAAGCCACTTAACAAACCTCTTAGGGCCAATTAAATGGCTTTTGACTTTTTCTCTTCGTCTAGCTATCTAGCCCAACTGGTCGAGTGAGAGGCGGCGTGGTAGTAAGTCGCGGCGGAATTCGCTCACCGAACGGCCGGTAACCTGGCGGAACTGGTTGCTCAGGTGTTGGCCCGAACTGTAGCGCATTTTTTCAGCTATTTCACTCAGCGTCATCTCGTTGTAACTCAGCATCTCCTTTACCCGCTCAATCTTCATCCGAATCAAGTATTTCTCGATGGTGAGGTTGGCGGTGCGCGAAAACACCTTGCTCAAGTGCGAGTAAGTGGCCGCAAACCGGTCGGTGAGGAACGCCGAAGTAGTTAAGGGCATGCGGGCGGTGCGCAGGTGCTCCAAGTACTCAATCAGCGCAGATTTAATCTGTTCGGTAAGCTGGTCGGCGCGGCCCATAATTACGTCGAAGCCGGCCTCGCGCAGCAGCGGAGCCACGGCGCTGGGATCAACGGGCGTATTTTCATCCAGCTGAACCTGACCGAGTGTTACGTCGGTAGGCGTGTAGCCGGCCTGTTCGAAAAGGGTGCGCACTGCCTCAATGCAGCGCGGGCAAACCATGTTTTTAATGTGGAGCAGATTAGTTTTCACGGATGGTTGCGGTTGGAGGGTTTCGGCCGTGCGACAGCACGCGCAGGAGTACGGGAAACGGCGGCGGCAGACTTTTTACGCCGGCTGGGGCCAGCTGGGGCTTCTGCCCAGGCCGGACCAAACCAGTTGGCTGCCGCCCAACTTACAAACGGAACTGCGGCCAAAAAGGTAATGGCCAACAGCCAGAAAAATACGAAAAAGGCCCCAAATAGTCGAATCAGAAATTGATCCTGAGTTCCGTATAGGTACAGAATCAGGGCCAGTGACAGGACAACGCTGATTATGGCCAGCAGGGCCATCTGTCGAAACAACGGACGCAGCTGAGAAAAAAAGCTGGCAGATTGGGGCATAGCTCTACGTACGTGAAGGGCGCAAATATAAGGTGCTGCCCTGCATGGTAGCTACGAGAGCAAATGGAAGACGAATTGAAAACGGACCATTATAAGGTAATGTTAGGTAAGGAAACAAAAGAAGCGTGCCGGTTGCCTCAGGTATCCAGCGCTTCGAAAGCGCATACATAAGAACTAGGTGGGCAGTCAGCCGTACAGCTAGTTACTTTACGCTTCTGAACTGCCACACTCTATTCATTCTTTCATGAAAATTGCCCTACTCCGCCCCCTGGCAGCCATCCTGCTACTTACTGGTTCTCTCGCAGCCTGCAGCACCGGCAGCGAAGAAGGTGCCACTAATGTTGAGATTGGCGGCGACAAAAAGATGGACCCCGAAGCTCTCCGGCCCAGCAACCAAGGAGCCGACTCGGCAGCCTCGGGTATGCAGCCCGATGCCAATCGGACAACCGTCAGAGACCAGTACGAGAAAGCTGGCAATAACCACGACCGCAACCGCGACGGACTGGCCGACTAAGTCGCAGACTGACACCAAAGTAGCACGCCAGCGCTTTTGTTTAGCGCTCCTGCCAAGTAAAAAATGTAAGGCCCCGCACTCACTAAGAATGCGGGGCCTTGTTTTATGTCAATAGCAGCCGGTTTCAGAGCCGGTGGCTACCTGTAAAGCTTAATAAAATACGAAGCCGTTAGGACCGGCCAGCACCGTGAACGAGTCGATGGCAGCACCGGTGTTTCTAAAGCGAATCACCTTATCGGCCGCCGTAAACGAGGCCAGCCCACCGTAAATCGTGCCATCCTGCGGATCCACGCCCAGGCCATAGAAGCTGCCGCGCTTGATTAATGGGGTAGTGGGCAGCGTTGCCTCGTTGATGCCGAGCGTGTACACGCCGCCTAAATAGGTATAATAAAGCTGGTCGAGGCTGCCGTTGATTGTCAGGCGGCCCGGCGCGCTCAGGTTTGAGGGTACTTCGCGCGTTGTGGCCATGAGCTGGCCGGGCACAATTCGCGCAAGGCTCCCCTTGGTAGTGCGGCTGTAGTCGATGGAGAAATCAGGATTGTAGGCTACCTGGCCTCCGCTCAATACCCACACGGCTCCGTCGCGGTCGGCCACCACACTGTTAGGGCCGTCGCCCACCGTAATGGTTCCTTCTACCACATCGGTGTTGGTATTGATGACGGTAACGGTATTGCCGCCGCTATTGGTTACGTAGAGGCGTGAGCCCACCACAGCCAGCCGCTCGGGCTGGCTGCCTACCTCAATGGTCTTAACTACCCGGTTCGCTTTCAGGTCGATAACCGATACCCGGCCGTTGGCAGCGGTGTACGACACGGTTTCGGTTACATAGCCTTTGTCCGACGAAGCGGCCACGAAGTAGCGCGGCAGCATCAGGTCCTTGATAGTCGCCTTCGAACGGAATTTGGCCAGCGACACTACCTCTAGCTTGTTGCTGTTGTTGACGACGATGTAGCCTAGGCTGTCGCGCACGGCCATGCTCTGAGCGACGTCGCCGAGGGTAGCGTTAGTGGCAGAGGCGAACAAGGACCTATTGATAACCGAGTTGCTGGCCTTGCTGAACAAGCTAATGTCGGCATTGGAGCGGCCAAAGTTGCCCTCGTTTATCACGAACACCGAGTTCGTAACTACAGGCGCCGCCCCGGGGTTGGGGTCATTGTCGGGGTCGCAGGCCAGTAGCGTAAGCGCGGCGGCGCTACCCAGCAGCAGCCGGCCTGTCAGGCTGGTAAAGGCAATAAATGGTTTCATTTGGAAAGAAGAATATGGATTGGGGGGTGAATTATTTGTGTGCAGTTGTTCGCAATGCGCGGTTGCAGTTAGTAATTAGCAGGCATAACCAACTCATCACCTACCACTAAAATCAGCGCCACAACAGGCGCAGGCTGAGGCTGGCGTTGCGGCCGGGCAGGGCGCGGTTCTGGTAGTTCTGGTAGGTGTTGTTGGTTAGGTTGAAGCCCTGGGCCAGCACTAGTAGCTGCCAAGCGGGCGCTACGGCCAGCGTACGGCCCACCGAGGCGTTCAGCAGCAGGTAGCCGGGCAGAAAATCGGTGGCCGAAGCGTCGGTGTAGCGGTAGCCGGTGTAAGTGAGCGTGGTGCCCAGCTGCCAGCCCCGCCAACCGTGGTCGGTGCTGAGGGCCACCGTATGCCGGGGCACAAAGGGCAGCTGCCGGCCCACCGGGTCGGCGTCGGCGGCCGCACCCTGGGTTTTCTCGGTGCTGGTGAAAGCGTAGGAACCCCGTGCCGTGAGCCGATACGCGCCCGGCTGCCAGCCCAGCGTGCTGCTGGCCTCCAGGCCCTGAGCCCGCACCTGCCGCAGGTTGCGCGGCGACCAATACGAATCGCCCGGCGTCCATTGCACCCAGTTATCTACTAACTGCCGGTAGGCGGTCAACTCGTTTTGCAGCGTCAGGACGGTGGTTTTGTAAGTGTAAGCCAGTCCGGCTTCGTAGCCAAAGCTTTCCTCAGGCAGCAGGTTGGGGTTGCCGCCGGGCCGCCAGTACCGCTCGTTGAGGGTGGGGGCGCGGTAGCTGCGTGAGGCGTTGCCTTTTAGGCTAAGCGCGTGTCGGCCGGCGGCTAGCGCCAGCCACTCGGCCCCGGCGGTGGGGGTGAGGGGCGGCGGCTGACCCGGCAGCACTGCCTGCCGCAGGTTCAGCGAGAGTTGCAGCCGGGGCCGCGGGTCGTAGCGCAGCAGCAGGAAGCCCGAGTAGCGGTTTTCGGTGCGCGGGGCCGCGCCATAGCCATCCACTTGGGCCGCGAAGTGCTGGGCCTCGCCCCCCAGCCGCACTGAGGCGTTGGGTGCCAGTCGCCAGGTGTGCTCGGCCTGGGCCTGGCTGGTGCGTACCGTCGATTCGCTGAGGCCGCTCAAGTCGTCGCGGTAGTTGATGACGTCCTCGAACCAGGCAGTGCGCACGGTCCACTCGCGGCGGGTACTCACGCGGCGGTAGCTGGCCATCAGGCGGCGGCTCTGGTCGCGCTCCTGGGCGTTGGTATTGTTGGTGCCGATGCCAGGCTGAATCTGACGGCCGGCATCGGTAAGCCAAACGGCAGCGCTCAGCTCCCCGCGCTGGCCCAGCCGCAACGTAGCATCCTGGGTGAAGCTGGCCTGCCGGAAGGCCGCATTTTTCTGGCGCTGCTGCACCCGGCTGCGGCCTTCACCTATGTAAAAAGGAAAGTCGTTATCGGCGCGGCGGTAATTGAAGCTGGTGCGCAGAGCCACTTTCTCGTTGCTGAAACCGGCCTTAGCCAAGCCCGCGCCCAGCCCGAAGCTGCCGTAGTCGCCCTGCGCAGTGCCATGCCAGCCCCGGCCCCAGTCGGCCGGACTGTTGGCAGCGGCGCTGAGCCGCAATGTGCCGCCCACTGCCCCATTGCCGTACGTAGCACCTGCCGGCCCCGGCTGCACCTCTACTTGGGTCGTGCCATTCACGGGCAGCAGGGCAAAATCGGCCTCACCCAACGACGGCAGGTTGATATTGAAGCCGTTCCAGAGCACGGCCGTATGGCGGGCCGATGTGCCCCGCAATGCTATAGAGGACAGCTGGCCCGGTCCGTAGTTCTTCAGGTAAATGGCAGTCCGGGCCCCCAGCGCATCGGCCACCGTGCCGCTGCGGTAGTTGTTCAGGGCCACCGAATCGAGCACCAGTTGGCGGCTGCCCACGGCAAAGCGCGTCGGCCGCAACCCCGCCACCCGTACGGCCGGCAGTTGCTGGCTTCGCAGCGTATTGGTTGGGGTCTGGGCCGCAACGGGTAGCACCGCACCAGCCAGCAGGCCGAAGCCGCCGAGCAATACGAGTTGGGCGGCAAGCCGTCCGGGTAAAAGCGTCTGGAGAACCAAAATTTTCGTGACCGAAAAATTCAGTTCAAAACTTCATGGGGTTTATGCCAAAGACACCAACCGACCGAAGTCGAGTCCGAAAACAGAAGGGTACGCTGCGTCCCCGAAAGGCCGCTACTGAATTCATTCTCCGCCCTTCCTCCGCAGGCGCTGAACATGGGGAAATGCAAAGGCAGGTCTCCTGGCTTGCTCCTGGCGCGTCGCCTTCCCATTTCTGCCGCCTGTTCTCAACATGAAAACAGACAGCTGCCGAAACAGTGGCCGGTGATGACGCGCCGACTCGTGAAGCGTACAGTTGCGGGGACAGCTCCGGTTTTGAACCGGATTCCCTTTTCAGCCTCGCCCCCCAATCGGGGTCCGGCCACCTTTACGGTTACAAAGATAGGCGGGGAATTCTTAGAAGTACGCATGAAGAGCCGAGAGGCAAATACGGGGACGTCATTCTGAGCGAAGCGGAGCGTAGTCGAAGAATCTCTACTGCTTCGTTGTAGGCGTCTGGGTTACCGCTGCAGTAGAGATTCTTCGACTACGCTCCGCTTCGCTCAGAATGACGTTCTGTTTAGCTCTGATTCTCGTACCTCAAACACTACTCACTACTTCCCCTCCATGCAAAAACTGCCGCCCGAGTTCTACCGCCGCCCCGACCCGGTGCAGATTGCCCGCGAGTTGCTCGGTAAACACGTTTTCTCGCGGGTTGAGGGCCAGCTCACCGGCGGCCGCATCATCGAAACCGAGGCCTACTCGCACCTCGGCGACGACTCGCTGACGATGCACCTGAAGCGTCTTAGCTCGGCCAGCCAGGCCCTGCGCGAGCCAGGTGGCCAGGCCTATCTGTATAAAGTGTACCAGCGTCACACGCTGTTCAATATCTGCACCAACGAAGCCGGCAAAACCGATACCGTGCTGCTCCGCGCCATCGAGCCACTCGTAGGCCTCGACGTGATGCAGGAGCGTCGGGGCGCTTCTATTAAGCCCAACCGCCTTACGACCGGCCCTGGTATGCTCACGCAGGCGCTGGGCCTCACGCCCGCTCTCACCGGCACCGACTTGCAAAGCGACTTGCTCTGGATCGAAGACCACGGCGAAATCCTTCCCGCCGACTACGTCCTCGCCGGCCCACGCATCGGCCTGGAGTATGCCGGTACTGTGGCCGCCAGCCTTCCCTGGAACTTTCAACTGAACCTGTGATTTAGCCTTGTACCGGTGCCATTAACGATTCGCAGACCAGTACCATGAGCTTGCCTTCGTGGCTGGTGGTGGCAAACAGATACAGTTCGCCGCCCTCGCGGATGCCGGTGCGGTGGCGGAATTCGGCCACCGAATCGGGGAAGTTGCGGGTGGTGACGTGGGCGCGCACGGCCGGGCCAAGGTAGGCGCGAAGGGTCTGGGCATCGTACTTCTCCACGGCCAGAATGCGGAAGGTGCGGCCGGGAAACTCGGCGTGTAGCGTGTCGGAGGTATAGAGGTGGCTGTGCTGGTGCAGCTTCAGCAACTCGAAAGCCGTGCCGACACTCTTGAAAGCCCCCGCCTTGAGTACGGCCACGTTGGGCTCGTAGAGGAACTGCCGGGGCTCGGCGTAGCGGGCAATGGCGCGGGCCTCCCGGGCCCGGTTAAGGCGAAACTCCTGCCGGGTACCGTCGCGGCGCAGGTTCACGGTGTAGCGCTCCGGGTCCACGGCGGCCTCCTCGCCCAACTCATACAGGACTTCCTTGCACTCATTATCCACAGCTATTATCCAGAGCCGCCGCACGTGGCCCAATTCCCGCAGGGCCTGCTCAATGTCGAGCATGGGCGAGGTTTTGAGCAGGATGCGCGGGCTTTTACGCAACAGTAGCGGCAGCAGGCGCAATACGTCGGGCTCGCAGTCTTGGAGGCGGAAAATCTTCTTGGCGGCCGTGTCGCGCCGGGCCGGGTCGAGGTAAATCCAGTCGTAGGTATCGGCCGAATCGCGCAGAAAGTGGGTGGCGTCGGTGGCGTGGCACTGCACGTTCTCTATGCCCAACTGGGCCAGGTTATGGCGCACCACATCGGCCAGCGCGGCGTTACGCTCCACGTAATGCACCTCGCCCACAGTAGCGGCAAAGTGGGCCGAGTCGACGCCAAAGCCACCGGTCAGGTCGGCCAGGCGCTCGGCTCCGCGCACCAGCTCAGCTTTAAAGGTAGCTGTGCGGTCGGAAGAAGCCTGCTCGACCGAAAGGGCAGGCGGAAAAACTAGGTCGGGGTTGGCGGCCCAGGTGGGGAGCTTAAGGCGGGCTTTCTGGCGGGCCTGAATCTGGCGTACCAACTCGGGAACCGGGAGGTTAGGATGACGGCGGGCCTGCAGGGCCAGTTGGGCGGGGTCGTCGTGCAGGTGCTCGGCCACATACTGGCGAGCCGCCGCGGGCAGCGGGTATTCCATGGTGCGAAGCTACTTCTTATAAGCGGCAAGCCCCGGGACTGTAAGCTGCCGGACAGCCACGGCTCTCATGCTGCAGACACGTTTGCAGCGCCCACAACGCAGCGCCTGTGTATTACAGACTCCAGCGCAGGGCCAGCAGGGGCCGGCCAGTAGCGCTGGCCGCCACACCTACACCAGTGGGTTGCAACTGCCGCAACAGACCGGTGCGACGGGCGGTGGGTCCAACATTGTGGGCCGCCACTGCGCGCTGGAAGTGAGTGTTGGTATTGCGCGAAACAAAAATATTGGTGAGTAGGCTGGCCGCTGCCACCCCGAGTGCCACTTTTTGGGTGTTGTTGAAGTACTGTTGCCGGTCGGGGGCCGAAAGCACCTGCTGGCCGTACAAGCCTACCGCGCCCACAAATACTGCCCGTTCGGCCAGAAACAGCATCTTCTGACGACGGTAGCGGCCAAGTGCAGCCAGTGCATCGGGCTCGCCCGCCAAGTAAGGGCGCAGCCGCTGGCCAAAGAAGCCCGCGTTCTGGTAGCTGCCCTCAGTTGGGTTGTTACTCAGGGAAAAGTAGAAGTTTTTCTGCGGCCCGTTCAAACCACGTTCCTGATCGTAGGGGGCCAAGTTGATCGGACCCGTATGCTGGGCCTGGGCATGCTGGCCTAAACCGGCAAAGCACAGCAGCAATACCAGAAAAATGCGCCCAGATACACGCAGAGCAGAAGACGAAAAACAGTAATTCATGGAAGCAAAATTACAACGGTGTAGCTGGGCTTGCTAAGGCCTTCGACGGGAAAAAAGTGCAATTCACCGAGGAAAATATTTCGCGCTATCCAACAAAAAGCACTTGTGCTTCGTTGGTCTGCCATTCAAGCCACCCTTTCTTTTCCTTTTATATGAATCTGTTTTCTTCCATCCGCCCCGTTGCTCTTTTGGCTACCCTGCCTGCTATGCTGGCTTTTTCGGCCTGCGGCGACGACGATAAGGACCCCGCTCCCCAACAAGGCCGGGTGCTGCTCGTGCACGCTGCCGCCGCCTCTCCCAGCCAGGTGACTGCCTTTGTCAATGACACTCAGGTTGGGCAGCTGAACTACGGTCAGAACAGCGCCTACTTGAATGTGAATGCCGGCAGCCCCGAGTTCCGCATCAACAACGGCACTCAGGAGATTACAAAAAAGAAGCTGGATATAGCGGCCAACCAGAACTACTCAGTATTTGCCTACTCGCCCACGGCCACTATTGGCAGCGCCGATCTGATCAGTTTTGCAGATGATCTGACGGCTCCTGCCACCGGTCAGGCCAAAATCCGGCTGGTACATTTGGCCACTGGTGCCCCTTCGCCAGTGCGACTAAGCGTGCCTGCTTTGGTTGGTACCGCACCGAGCGACATAACGCCCGACGTGGCTTTTGGTACCGCATCTGCCTTTATATCCGTTAACGCGGGTACTGCTCCTACACTGACGGTAACTACTACGGGCACGCCCCGCACCACTTTGCTGACTGTGGGAGACGGCTCAGGATCGGGCACCGGCACCAAAACGCTGGAAGCCGGCAAGATTTACACTGTACTTGTACGCGGTATTGCAAATCCTGGCGCGGCAGCAGCGCAGCAGCCCAAAGCCTCTATTATCGCCAACAACTAAGCGGTAACGGCCACTTGTTTAGTACGAATGCCTGTTTTCTCGAAAGAGAGACAGGCATTCGTACTTTAATGAGATTGTAAGGAGCCGCCCTAACTTTTTTGTATTTTTGTGGTTGACATCTCAAACTCCAATATATCATGGTAGAGACCAAGACGACGACGGCCTACGTGCCCTATAAAGTGAAAGACATGAGCCTCGCTGAGTGGGGCCGCAAGGAAATGCGTTTGGCCGAGGCCGAAATGCCTGGCCTGATGGCCCTGCGCGAGGAGTACGGTGCCAGCCAGCCCCTTAAGGGTGCCCGCGTGGCCGGCTGCCTGCACATGACCATCCAGACGGCAGTGCTCATCGAAACGCTCACCGCCCTCGGCGCCGACGTTACGTGGTCGTCGTGCAACATCTTCTCGACCCAGGACCACGCCGCTGCTGCCATTGCCGCCGCCGGTATTCCGGTGTACGCCTGGAAGGGCATGACGGAGGAGGAGTTCAACTGGTGCATCGAGCAGACGCTGTTTTTCGGCGAGAAGCGCGAGCCGCTGAACATGATTCTCGACGATGGTGGCGACCTGACCAACATGGTCCTCAACCAGTTCCCCGAGCTGGCCGCCGGCATCAAAGGCCTGTCGGAGGAAACGACGACCGGCGTTCTGCGCCTGCTCGACCGTGTAAAGGCTGGCACGCTGCCTATGCCCGCTTTCAACATCAACGACTCGGTTACCAAGTCGAAGTTCGATAACAAGTATGGCTGCAAAGAATCGGCCGTAGACGCCATTCGCCGGGCTACCGACGTGATGATGGCCGGCAAAATTGCCGTGGTTGCTGGTTACGGCGACGTAGGAAAAGGTACTGCCGCCTCGCTGCGTGGTGCCGGTGCCCGCGTTATCGTGACGGAAATTGACCCAATCTGCGCTCTGCAGGCCGCCATGGACGGCTACGCGGTGAAGAAAATGGAGAATGCTATCAAGGAAGCCGACATCGTGGTAACCGCCACCGGCAACTGCGACATCATCACCGAAGCTTCGTTCCGCGCCCTCAAGGACAAAGCCATCGTCTGCAACATCGGTCACTTCGACGATGAGATTGACATGGCTTGGCTCAACAATAACTACGGCGACACCAAGGATACCATCAAGCCCCAGGTAGACCTCTACACCATCGAAGGCAAAGAAATTATTGTGCTGGCTGAAGGTCGTTTGGTAAACCTAGGCTGCGCCACTGGCCACCCTTCGTTCGTAATGTCGAACTCGTTCACCAACCAGGTACTGGCCCAATTGGAGCTGTGGCTGCACGCCGACCAGTACGAGAACCAGGTGTACACCCTGCCCAAGCACCTCGACGAGAAAGTAGCTCGCCTACACCTCGCCAAAATTGGCGTGGAGTTGGAGGAACTGAACCCGCACCAGGCCAAGTACATCGGCGTGGACGTGGAAGGACCCTTCAAGTCGGACCTGTACCGTTACTAAGCCTCTAGGCTTCCCTCTAAAAAACCCCGCCCGGCACTGCGCCGGGCGGGGTTTTTATTTACTCGATACGAACTCTTATTACTTCCCAAAAAACTTCTCGCCTACCATTTCCTCGGTTTGCTGCCAGAGTTGCCGGGCTTTATCGGGGGACGTAAAATCGTGCTTCACGGCCTTGGCCTTCTGCTTGTCGAAGTAGCCGCCGCTGATCTGCCCGCCAATGGGGTTAGTGGCCAGAAACAGCGTGGTGCGGGCGCCTTGCTCAGTCGAAATCATGAACGGGCGGCCCAGCGTGGTCATCAGCGTCAGCCATCCGCCTGACTCTGAGCCGAAGCCACTGGCCACGGCGCCCGGATGCAGGCTGTTGGTTACAATGTTGCTGATGCCCCGCTCACGCAGCTGCCGGGCCAATTCTTGAGTGAAGAGGATGTTATAGAGCTTGGTATTGCCATACTGCCACAGCGGGCTGTAATCGTGCTTTTGGTTAAGGTCGGCTAGTTTGGGGTTGGAAAAGCGGTAGGCCATTGAGGCCACGTTCACGATGCGGGCCGCCGGACTTTTCTCCATGGCCGGCAGCAGCAGGCTGGTGAGTAGAAACGGGCCGAGATGGTTGGTGGCCAGCGTCATTTCGAAACCGTCGGCCGACTCCTCGCGCTGCTTGCCAAACAGCAGACCGGCGTTGTTGATGAGCAGGTCGAGGTGGTCGTAGCGTTGAAGGAACTCGCCCGCCGCCCGCCGCACCTGGCCCAGG
The DNA here is from genome assembly GCF_013377905.1 of Hymenobacter terrestris. Lineage (GTDB taxonomy): Bacteria > Bacteroidota > Bacteroidia > Cytophagales > Hymenobacteraceae > Hymenobacter > Hymenobacter terrestris. Next base: position 114,068 of record NZ_JABKAV010000004.1, on the reverse strand, counting down.
TCTGATAGGTCGCACAGCAGCACATCGACGCGCTGGCCGGGTTGGGCAATGGCTTGGAAATCCTGGCGGACGCGGGCGGCTTTTTCGGCGTTGCGGGCCAGTAAAATAACGTGGTGGCCCTGGCGCACCAGCTCACGGGCCGTTACTTTGCCAATGCCCGAAGTGGCGCCGGTTACGAGGGTAATCTGTTCAGAAGCAAGAATAGTCATGGAATTAGTAGTTGATTGCCTGGCTATACGCGTCGGCTGCGCAGTTGGGTGACGGGCCGACAGCTTCCGACCGCGCTACCGCTCCACCAAAAGCCGGCGCGTCAACGGGGCTGCTTCCGAGCTGGGCTGATTCACGCGCAACACGTAGCTACCAGCGGACAAATCGGCCACCGAAAATGTCAGGCGTAGGCCCAGGGTTGGAAACGTGCGGAGAAGACGTCCTTGGTCGTTGTAGAGGTATATGAGCCGGTTGGCATCCGTCGCGAAATCCAGAGTAACCTGTTTTGAAGCCGGATTGGGGTAGGGGCCGAGCACCAGTGATGCGGGAGATGCTGATGCTTCAGCTGAGCTATTCGACAGCCTGTTAGCCAATAGCTCGTAAACAAGCAGGCTATCCAGTTGGGCAGCGTAAAAGCTGCGGAACTTACGTTTATCAAAACGGAGTCGTAAGCTGTCGTTGGCGGTATTGCGGAAGCGAACCAACTCGGTGAGGTTGCCAGCCAATATATGTTTGCTTAGGGCTTGCATCTGCTCATACCCGGTATTGAACCCCGTTATCTGGCCGCGGCGTATGTATGCGGCATGCACCCAATCTGCCCTGCCAGATTTGGTTTGCACGAAGTAGTATAGGCCCCGAAACCGGAAAACGCGGGCCGCCAGCACTGTGTCGTTAACTAAAGTGGTGAAGATGTTGCGCCCGGTTGGAGTATCAAACGTCAGGTGAAGTTGGAGCGTATCTGCTGGGCCGGCGAGCGTGAAGTCAGGGCCAAGCTGGCGCGCTAGGTTAAGCGGGCTGCGCACTGCTACTGGGTCGAATTCTGCCTTGGGCCTAGATAGTCCATCACAACCAGCCAGCAAAACGAGTAGCCCCAGAAAACAGAATATTCGCATTGCTTGGGAAGTGGATGATGAGACCTTTAATGCCCTGTGGGTAGTACAGGTAACCCGCCAGTCAGCCAGCCGCCCAAATCATCCGATATTTGCCGCCTATGCCCGCTGCCGTTCCGCTGTCCGTCGTCATCATCACCTTCAACGAGGAGGTCAATATTGCCCGCTGTCTCGAAGCCGCCCGCCCGGTGGCCGCCGAACTGCTGGTGGTGGATAGTTTCTCTACCGACCGCACAGTAGAAATATGCCGGGAACTGGGCGTTCGGGTGGTGCAGCATGCCTTCGCGGGTTACGTCGAGCAGAAAAACTACGCCACCGCCCAGGCCCGCCACGAGCACGTGCTTCAACTCGATGCCGACGAGGTGCTGACGCCAGAACTGCAAACCAGCATCCGAGCGGCGCTGGCCAACTGGCAGGGTGGGGGCTACACGCTGGCCCGCCTCACCAGCTACTGCGGCCACTGGGTGCGCCACGGCGGCTGGTACCCCGACCGTAAGCTGCGCCTCTACGACCGACGCCTGGGCAGTTGGCAGGGCCTGCTGCTGCACGAACGCTACGAGCTAGCCCCCGGACAGCCCGCGCCGCTGCCCCTGACCGGTGACGCGCTACACTACTCCTACACCTCCGTCGAGCAGCATGTGCAGCAGCTCAACCGTTTCACCAGTATTGCCGCCGAGGAGCTCTGGCTGAAGAACAAGCGGCAGGTTTCCATTTTCCATTTGGTAGTGAAGCCGCTCTGGAAATTCGTGCACGGCTACGTGCTGCGAGGCGGCTTCCTAGATGGCTTTGCGGGCCTCAGTATTGCCGCTATTTCGGCCTGGGGCGTATTTCTAAAGTTCGCCAAGCTTAAAACCCGTCCTTCCGCATGAGCCGCACCATCCTCATCAGCCGCACCGACGCCATCGGCGACGTGGTGCTCACGCTGCCGGTGGCTGGCCGGCTGAAGCAGTTATTTCCGGGCTGCCGGGTGCTGCTGCTGGGCCGAAACTACACCCGCGCCGTGGCCGAAGCATGCTCCTGGCTGGATGATTTTGTGAGCCTCGACGAATTGCAGCAGCTGCCGCCCAACCAGCAGGTAGCCGCTCTGCGTACCGTCGGGGCCGATACTATTCTGCACATTTTTCCTAATAAAGACCTGGCCCGACTAGCGCTGTTGGCGGGCATAAAGGTGCGCATCGGCACCCGCAACCGCTGGTTCCACTGGCTGACATGCAACCGTTTGGTGAAGCTCAGCCGCAAAAACTCCGAGCTGCACGAAAGCCAACTCAACTTGGCCCTGCTGGCTCCGCTGCACGAACCGGCCCCGCTGCCACTGCCTGAAGTAGCTCCCTTGGTGCAGCTGATGCCCACCGTACCCCTGCGTCCTGATTTGCGGGAGTTGCTGGCGGCCCGTGGGCCCGGCCAGCTCAACATAGTGCTGCATCCGCGCAGCCGGGGCAGCGCCCGCGAGTGGGGGCTGCCGCATTTTGGGGAGTTGGCCCGCCTGCTGCACGAAGCCGGACACCGCGTGTTTGTGACGGGCACAACGGCCGAAGGCGAAGAACTGCGCGAATGGCTGACAACAAATCAGCCTTACATTGAGGCCGAACTCACCGGCCAGCTGGCCCTGCCCGAATTCATTACTTTTCTGGCCGCCGCCGATGGGTTGGTGGCTGGCAGCACTGGCCCGCTGCACCTGGCCGCTGCGCTGGGCCGACACGCGCTGGGCCTCTACCCGCCCATCCGCCCCATGCACCCCGGCCGCTGGGCCCCGCTCGGCTCGCATGCCGACTACCTCGTTTTCGACCGGCCCAATTGCCAGGACTGTCGCACTAAGCCAGCGGCTTGTATCTGTATTAAAGCCCTGGAGCCGGCCCTGGTGCTGGCCCGCGTACAGCAGTGGAAGCTCCTGCCGCCGACAGGCCTATAAAATGCGCGTATCCGCTTGTTGGTATAATCAGCAACCAGCGGCAATATCTTGCGTCTCGTCCGTATAAATAGCTGGCCGTAAATAACCCCAGCCAAACTAACGGAGGCCACATCAATGTGTTTCCGCGCCGGGCCTTAGCCTGCCAACTAAACCGAATGCCCACTTCCGAATCTGTTTCTTCAATACCTGAGCCCGCTGGCTGGAAAAGCTGGTGGTGCTCTGGCCGGCTTTCGCAATACCTGCTGTTGCTGGCCTGCGTGGCCGGGGTGGTGGGGCTGCTGGCTTCGCGGGCCCTAGTGGCACTGGCGCCGGTAGTGGGGGTAGTGGCGGCGCTGGCCAACCCGCACATACGCCGGCAAGTACCCCAATGGCTGCGACTGCGCACAGTGTGGGCTCCGGCCGGCCTCTATGTGCTGCTGCTGCTTAGCGGCCTCTACACGCACGAATGGCCCGAATGGCGGCATGAGCTGTTCCGGCAGCTGCCGTGGCTGGCCGTGCCCCTGGTATTCGGGCTAGCCGTACCGCTCACTGGCCGGCAACGGTTTGGGGTGGGCAGCCTGTTTGTGGTGGGCATAGCGCTTATTGGGGCGGCCACCGTGGGGCAGTACCTACGCGACCCTGCTACTGCCAACGAAGCTTTTCGCCTCGGTCAGAGTATGCCCTCCGTCACGCGCATCTTCCATATCCACTTTGGATTGATGCTGGCGCTGGCAACCTTTTTGGGTTTCCGAATGGCTCGGCAGCGGCACGCGCCGCACTGTCTGCGGATAGCGCTGGGCCTGAGCGTAGTGGTCTGCGTGGTGGTACTGCATGTGCTGGCGTACCGTTCAGGACTGCTGGCTGCTTACACGCTGCTGCTGATAGAGGCGCTGCTGGCGCTGCTGGTGCGCCGCCGGTTCTGGCTAGGGGCTACGCTGCTGCTGGCGCTGGCTGTAGGGCCTTGGTTGGCCTATCAGACCCTAGGCTCGGTGCGCGAACGGGTCAACAACACCTTCTTCGACCTCGAACAGTTCGAACTCCAGCACGACATCAATCATTTCTCGCTCTCGCGGCGGCTAGCTGCCTGGCAGACCGCCACTGTAGTGGCCCGTCAGCACCCGCTGCTGGGTGTGGGCCCAGCCGATGCGCATGCCGCCATGATGGATCAGTACGCCTGGCGCAGCTACGGGCTGCTGCCTGCCAACCGCGTGATGGTGCACAATCAGTACCTGCACCAGCTGGTGGCGGGTGGCGTAGTAGGGCTGGCGCTGTGGCTGCTCGTGCTATTGGGGCCGTTGGGGCAACCCACCCTACGCCGGAATCCGTACGTGTACCGATTTGTGCTGCTATCGGCTGTGGCCATGCTCACCGATTCGCTGCTGGAGTTGCAAACGAGTTACAACCTGTTTGTTTTTCTCTATGGCTTTCTGATTGTGGCTGCTGAGCGCCGGCTCCGGCAGCCTCCCAAACCTTCGCCGGCGTAGAATGGTATAAACAGTATATTTGTCTGACCGCGGTTTTCGGCCCCGAAAACTACACTTTTTAGCGTCCATGAGCGATTCTCCCGAGCGGATCCCTAAGTTGAGCAAAGAGGAAAAAGACCGGCGTTTCCAAGCCGAGCTAATGCCTGTGCTCGACCCCCTATATAACTTCGCCTTCCGCCTCACCCTCGATGAGGATGATGCAAATGACTTGGTGCAGGAAACTTATCTGAAAGCATATCGCTTCTTTGAGTACTTCGAACCGGGGACCAACGCCAAAGCGTGGCTGTTTCGCATCCTCAAAAACTCGTTCATCAACGATTTTCGCAAGAAAAGTAAGCAACCTGCCAAGGTTGATTACAGCGAAATCGAAGGGTACTACAACTCCGAAGAAGTGGAGGCCGACTCTGATGCCGGTACCACCTCCTCGGACATGCGGCAGCAAGCCGTGCGCGACCTCATCGGCGACGAAGTGGCGCGCGCATTAAACTCGCTGCCAGTGGATTTCCGCACAGTTATTATACTTTGCGACCTGGAAGGGTTCACGTACGAGGAAATGGCTAAGGTGCTCGACATCCCCATTGGTACTGTGCGTTCGCGCCTGCACCGGGCCCGTAATTTCCTCAAAGAGAAGCTCGACAAATACGCCCGTTCGATGGGTTATGGCACAAACGGAGCCGCAACCGACGACGAAGACGACCAAGAAACGACCGACTAATTTCTTTCAATTGCCAGGCAGTAGTTATGGAACCTACCTCTACCTCATCAACCAAACAGGCAACCACCGCGCTTAGCGACGGCCCCGACTGTGACCGCGTGAATACTATTCTCGACCAAATTATCGTGGGGCAAGACCCCTCGGCGGAGGATGAGGACTATTTCGTCAGCCACGCCGAAGACTGCTCGCCATGCTTTGATAGCTTAGAGAAACAGCAGGTTTTTATCGACTTTTTGACTGAGAAGGTGGTACGCAAAGGAGCCCCGGCTGCACTTTCCCAGCGCATTCTTGCCCAACTTCAGAGAGAAATGGCCTAATTTTACCCGATGCAGGGTAAAATCATTGCTTTCTCCGCGCCTTCCGGGGCCGGCAAAACCACCATTGTCCACCGGCTGCTGGCCCGAATGCCGGAACTGAGCTTCTCTATTTCGGCCTGCACGCGCGATAAGCGTGGCCGCACTGAAGCCAACGGTAAGGATTACTACTTTATCTCCGTTCAGGAGTTTCAGGAGAAAATCCGCCACGACGATTTTGTGGAGTGGGAAGAGGTGTACGAAGGCGCGTTCTATGGCACGTTGAAGCAAGAAGTCGAGCGCATCTGGGAAAATGGCCAGCACTCGGTGCTCGATGTAGATGTGAAAGGTGGCCTCAGCATCAAGGAGTTTTACCAAGACCGTGCTTTAGCGGTGTTCGTGAAACCTCCTTCGCTGGAAATCCTGGAGCAACGCCTCCGCCACCGCGCTACCGACTCGGAAGCCAGCATCTCAGCCCGCTTATACAAGGCCAACTTCGAGCTTACGTTTGAAGACCGCTTTGACGTGGTCATCACCAACGATGACCTCGATAAGGCCGTCGACGAAGCCGAACGACTGGTGCGCGCTTTTATAACCGCTGAATCGGCCATTTTGTGAGCAGCCCCACTTCTGTCACCCCCTCGGGCCGGAAAGTGGGGCTGCTTTTTGGTTCCTTCAACCCCATTCATACCGGCCACCTGATTCTGGCCAACTTCCTGGCCACGCACACCGACTTGGCCGAAGTCTGGCTTATCGTGTCACCCCAGAGCCCCTTCAAGGCTCAGGCCGATTTGCTCGATGCGCAGGCGCGGCTGACCTTGGTCGCCAGTGCCATTGCTGGCAACGAGCGGCTACGCGTGCTCGACATCGAGTTTCGCCTGCCCAAGCCCAGCTACACCATCGATACGCTTGACCAGTTGCGGCAGCTGCATCCGGGCCAGGAGTTCGTGCTGCTCATGGGTGGCGACAACGTGGCGGGCCTGCCGCGCTGGAAAGACGCTGACCGGCTGCTGGCCGAGGTAGAAATCTACGTGTACCCACGCCCCGGCCACACCTTGTCCAACCCGCTGCCGCCCGCTGTGCGCGTGGTAGAGGCCCCACTACTCGATATTTCGGCCACCTTTATTCGCCGCTGCCTGCGCGACGGCCTATCGGTCCGCTACTTGCTACCCGAAGTGGTAGAACAGCAGATTCGGGTGGGAGGGTACTACGTTTAGAAATGAGTGTCAGGAAGTGAGAGGGGAGACTTTCGTGCTGATATCCGACCAAATTGGGCCGGCAGCACGAAAGTCTCCCCTCTCACTTCTTGGTACTCATTTCTAAAATCAAATCGTCATTATCTCCGTTTCCTTTTTGCTCAGCACCTCATCTACTTTGCTGATGTAGGCATCGGTGAACTTCTGAACTTTGGCTTCGGCATCCTTGACGGCATCTTCCGAAGCGCCATCCTTCTGCAGCTTGCGCAGCGACTCGTTCACGTCTTTGCGGATGCCACGGATGCGCACTTTGCCGCCTTCTGACTCCGATTTAGCCTGCTTCACCAGCTCGCGGCGGCGCTCCTCGGTCATGGCCGGGATGTTGAGGCGTACGCCCTCGGCATCTGACTGCGGGTTGAGGCCCAGGTCACTATTTTTGATGGCCTTTACAATTTCGCCCACCATATTTTTCTCCCAAGGCTTGATGTACAGCGTGCGGGCATCGGGGGCCGATACGTTGGCCACGTTGCCCAGCGGAGTGGGCGTGCCGTAGTAGTCCACCCGCAGCGAATCGAGCATGGCCGGCGAGGCTTTGCCGGCCCGGATGCGCGAAAATTCTACGGTCGTGTGCTCCAGGGCCTTGCCCATCGACTCTTCGGCCTCATCGAGGTAAAACTTTATTTCTTCGTCCACTTCGGAAAAATTAAGTGTTGAAAATTAGGGATTAATAGGTTGACCGGCTGCCGAAACTACGCCGATTAGTTGTCAGTTTTGCGCGGCTGGTATGAAGAAGTTGTTCTAAGCGTCGGCGTTGGCCCCGTGCATGCTCACGAGCGTACCCACGCTGTCGCCGCGCAACAGGCGCTGCAGGTTGCCTTCCTTATTCATATCGAAAACGATAATCGGCAGATTGTTTTCCTTGCACAGCGTGAAGGCCGTCATATCCATCACGTTTAGCTTCTTGTCCATCACTTCATCGAAGCTGATTTCGGCGAAGCGCTTTGCGGTCGGGTCTTTCTCAGGGTCAGCGGTGTAGATGCCGTCTACACGGGTACCTTTTAACACCACATCAGCCTCAATCTCGATGGCCCGCAACGAAGCGGCCGAGTCGGTAGTGAAGTAAGGCGAGCCGATGCCGGCACCGAAAATAACAACCCGGCCCTTCTCTAGGTGGCGCATGGCCCGGCGGCGGATGTAGGGTTCGCACACCTGCTGTATAGTGAGGCCCGAAAGCAGACGGGTGTTTACGCCCAGCTTTTCGAGGGCGCTCTGCAGAGCCATCGAGTTGATAACTGTGGCCAGCATACCCATGTAGTCGCCCTGCACGCGGTCGAGGCCGAAGGCTTCGGCCTGCACCCCGCGGTAGATGTTACCACCCCCGATAACGACGGCCACCTGCGTGCCCGTTTCGGCGGCAATCTTGATTTCCTCGGCGTACTGCATGAGCCGGTTGGCATCGATGCCGTACTGCTGCTGGCCCATCAGGGCCTCGCCACTCAGTTTCAGCAGAATTCGGTTGTACTTCAAGGCAGTGAGGAGATGGTTGAGTAAAAAGAAAAAGCGCCGGGTGTCTAGGCGAACTGAATCAGCACCTGGCCCTTGGTTACGTTGTCGCGCAGGCTTACTTTGATGGCCGCTACCACGCCTTCGCCGGGCGCTTTCAGGATGTTTTCCATTTTCATGGCTTCCAGTACCAACAGCGGGTCGCCCTTCTGCACCGTCTGGCCCGGCTGCACCCGCACGTCCACAATCAGGCCCGGCATGGGGGCTTTCAATTCGTTGACTTTGGTGCTGACGGCCGCGCTCAGGCCCATCTTATCGAGTAGCAAATCGAGGCGGTCTTTGGCCCGTAACTCCAGCCGCTCCCCATTCAGCTTCAGCACCACAGTTTTGGTGGCGTAGTCGATTTCCAGCAACTCGGCATTGTACGAACGATTCTGGTACAGCACGTGGTAGCGGCCGGCACCAAGGGCCGTGAGGTCCCAGGCAAAAGGCTGGTCATCGAGCGTAACAGTACCGATTGGCTGGTAGTCGACTTCCTGCGAGGGCTGGCCGGCCGCGACTAATTGGATTTGCAGCATACGAATAGGGCGGGAGTAAGGCAGAAAAGGGCTTAAAGATAGGTCAAATCTGAAATAAATTCGGAACTTCACCAACCATTACCCTATTGCCTTATTGCATGAAATACCTATTCCTCGGTATTCTTTTCCTGTGGCTGCCGGCGCAGTTGCCGGCTGTTGCTCAGGCAAATAGACCGGGGCGCAGTGGTGCTGCTAGCCCACATTCGCCCGCCCGAAAAGGACCCGATACTGCGCCTTATCTGGCACCCGCCACGGCGCCGGTACCGAACTGGCTACCCGACCAGGCCCGCCCGCAGCAGCCATCGGCTACTATTCTGCACCAGTTGGTCGATACCAAGCTCGACCTGCGCCCCGACTGGAGCCGGCAGTGGCTGCAGGGCACGGCTACGCTCACGCTCCGCCCGCACTTCTACCCGCAGTACCAGTTGGTGCTCGATGCCAAAGGCTTCGACATTAAAGGGGTGGAGCTACTCAGCGCGGGCCGCAAGGGCCGCGACCTGAAGTATACCTACGATAAGAAGAAGCTCACCATTGCCCTCGACCGTACCTACCAGCGCACCGAGCAGTACCAGGTGCGCATTCAATATGTGGCCAAGCCCAACGAGCTGCCCCGGGGCGGTGGGAGCGAGGCCATCATCGACGACAAAGGCCTGTACTTTATCAACCCGCTCGGTACCGAGAAAGACAAGCCCCGCCAACTCTGGACCCAGGGCGAAACGGAGGGAAGCTCCTGTTGGTTCCCGACCATCGACCGGCCCAACCAGCGCATGACGCAGGAAATCAGCCTGACGGTGGAAGCCGACCAAAAAACACTATCTAACGGTCTGCTCGTATCGTCGCGCCGCAATGCCGACGGCACCCGCACCGATACCTGGAAACTTAGCCAGCCTCATGCGCCCTACCTGGCCATGCTTGCGGTGGGCAATTTTACCGTCGTATCGGACTCCTGGCGTGGAAAGGCGGTGGACTATTACGTGGACCCCGCCTACCGGAATACGGCCAAGCAAGTGTTTGGCAACACCCCCGAGATGCTGGAGTTCTTTTCCAAAAAATTAGGAGTCGACTATCCGTGGGAGAAGTACGCCCAAGTAGCCGTGCATGATTTCGTGTCAGGCGCTATGGAGAATACCACTGCCTCCACATTCGGGCAGCAGCTGGTGCAGTTCACGCCCCGCGAGTTGGCCGATGTACCCTATGATGGTTCGGAGTCGGTTATTGCCCACGAGTTGTTCCACCAGTGGTTTGGTGATTATGTGACCAATGAGTCGTGGGGCAATCTGCCGCTTAACGAGGCCTTTGCCGATTACTCGGAGTTGCTTTGGGCCGAGCACAAGTACGGTCCTGATGCGGCAGCATTGGTGCAGCGCAACAAGCTGCGCATCTACCTCGAAGAGGCCCAGATGAAGCGCGAGCCGCTTATCCGTACCAGCTACAACAACCACGAAGATCTGTTCGACCGCCATTCTTACGACAAGGGGGGCCGGGTGCTGCACATGCTGCGCAACCTCGTCGGCGACGACGCTTTCTTCGCCTCACTCACCCGCTACCTCAACCAGAACAAGCTGTCGGCTGTCGAGCTGTCGGAACTGCGCATTGCTTTCGAAGAAACGACCGGCGAGGATCTGACGTGGTTTTTCGACCAGTGGTTTCTGCAACGCGGGCACCCCGAATTGCGCGTAACCCACAGCTACGAAAACAGTGCCTTGGTACTGCGCGTGCGGCAGGTGCAGGATACCCTGTATCAGCCCGTATTCCGACTGCCCGTAACGGTGGCTGTTTGGAGTGGCAACCAGTCCACGGAGCACCGCCTTGTCATTACCAAAGCCGACCAGACGTTTCGCCTGCCCACGCCCCAACGTCCGTCCCTCGTTAAGTTCGATAATGAGGGAGTGCTACTAGCCGACATTGACGAGGCGCAAACCCCTGAAGAAATGCAGTTCCAGCTCAGTCATGCCCGCGGCTATCTTCAGAAAGCAGAGGCCATAGAAAAGCTGAGAAGTAAGTCGGGTGATTTGCTAGTTAGTTCGGCCTTCCGCAATTTCCTCACCGACCCTTTTTGGGCAACGCGCGTGGCCGCACTCGAAGGCTTACGCCGCTACCGCGGGGCTGAGGGCAGTGTGGTCCGCAAGGATTTGCAGCAAGTTGCCCTCAACGAAAAGCACGGTACTGTGCGGGCCACGGCAATCAACGTGTTGTCATCGTTTGCCAACGAGAGTTTTGCTAGTGTCTACGAATCGGCCCTCATCGACAGCTCTTACTTGGTATCTGCCTCCGCCGTTGATGCCTTGGCCAAGTCGCCCGCGCCCACTACCCGCGCCCAGATTGCCAAGCTGCAGAAAACCCGTAACCCGGCACTACTCAAGTCGCTGTCCGGCTTCTACGGCCTCAACGGCACCCTCGACGATTACGACTGGTTTTTGCAGCGCAGCCAGGATGCCCAGCCCGAGGTACTGTATGTGCTGCTCGAAAACTTTGGTCGCCTCATGAACCGCATTCCACCAGTGGAGCGCGAGAAAGGGCTTCAGCGGCTCGAAAATCTGGCCCGCAGCCATCCACAGATCTACGTACGCCTAGGTGCCTACAAGGGCCTGAATGAGTTAACCGGAAGCATGCCTACCCTCAAAACCACGCTGCAGGATATCCGGAATAAGGAAAAGGATAGCAACCTGAAAGCCATGTACAGCTTGGTTCAATAATTTTTTTCGCGCCGATTACCAGCAAAATTGTTCTGCTTTAGTCTAGGAAGTCAGCCGCTTAGCCTGAAGAAGACGATTCGGCCCGCTCAAAAAGTCAGCCAGACCAAAACCTTTTTTCACGCAGGGCTTGACTTACACCAGAAACCCACTAATTTTGCAACTCCAATTCGAGAAAAAGCGACTTCGGTCCACGAATTGGAATGGGTAGGTTTCACGCAATCGGCGTTTAAACCACATAATCGGGGGTGTCGCATAGTGGCAATTGCGGCTGACTGTAACTCAGCTCCTTCGGGTTCAGAGGTTCGAGTCCTCTCACCCCCACATTTTCAGTTTATAAGTCGGGAAGTTCGGAAAACAGAAGTGGGTCTGCCAGTGCAGTGTCCATTATCTAAGGTCTGAACTTCCCGACTTGCAAACTTCCCCCGCGGGAGTAGCTCAGTTGGTAGAGCGGCAGCCTTCCAAGCTGCAGGTCGCGAGTTCGAACCTCGTCTCCCGCTCGCAGCAACAGTACGCCTGACAACAGCTTGCGCCAGCCCAGGCTGGCAAATGTTGTTCTCCTGTCGTACCTTTGCCCCAGCTACGCGCCAGCGGGCTAAACAGTACCAGCCGTTTTAGCTCAGTGGTAGAGCACTTCCTTGGTAAGGAAGAGGTCATGGGTTCAAATCCCATAAATGGCTCAGAATTACGAGTACCAACGGGGCAGCGCGACTGCACCGTTTTGGAACTGTCAGCCAAGTAAAGCGACGTGCAGTCCCTGGTCAAGCAGAGCTGTGTTTCGCTTTCTTCTGTATAGTTAGGTTTTAAGTCGCGTTTTCCCTTCTCACCTCAAAATTCCTCTAAATCTCTTTACAATGGCTAAAGAAAATTTTGACCGGTCCAAGCCGCACGTAAACATCGGCACAATCGGTCACGTTGACCACGGCAAAACCACCCTCACCGCTGCCATTACTCAGGTACTGGCTAGCAAAGGTCTGGCTGCCAAGCGCGACTTCTCTTCGATCGACAATGCTCCCGAAGAAAAAGAGCGTGGCATTACCATCAACACTTCGCACGTAGAATATTCTACCGTTAACCGTCACTACGCTCACGTTGACTGCCCCGGTCACGCTGACTATGTGAAGAACATGGTTACCGGTGCTGCCCAGATGGACGGCGCTATCCTCGTGGTAGCTGCTACCGACGGCCCAATGCCCCAGACCCGTGAGCACATCCTGCTCGCTCGTCAGGTTGGTGTTCCCCAGCTGGTGGTATTCATGAACAAAGTAGACATGGTGGACGATCCAGAGCTCCTCGAGCTGGTGGAGATGGAAATCCGTGAGCTGCTTTCGTTCTACGACTTCGACGGCGACAACATCCCCGTAATTCAGGGCTCGGCTCTGGGTGGCCTGAATGGCGATGCCAACTGGGTTCCCAAAATCGAGGAGCTGATGGATGCTGTTGACTCCTTCATTCCGATTCCTGCTCGTCTGACCGACCTGCCCTTCCTGATGCCTGTTGAGGACGTGTTCTCGATTACGGGTCGTGGAACGGTTGCTACCGGCCGTATCGAGCGTGGCATTGTAAACTCGGGTGAGCAGGTGGAGATTCTCGGCATGGGTGCTGAGAACTTGAAATCGACTGTAACCGGTGTGGAGATGTTCCGCAAGATTCTTGACCGTGGTGAAGCTGGCGACAACGTTGGTTTGCTACTCCGTGGTATCGAGAAGGAAGCCATCCGTCGCGGTATGGTAATCTGCAAGCCAGGTTCCGTTAAGCCTCACACCAAGTTTAAGGCTGAGGTGTACGTACTGTCGAAAGAGGAAGGTGGTCGTCACACTCCGTTCTTCAACAACTACCGTCCCCAGTTCTATTTCCGCACCACCGACGTAACCGGCATCATTATGCTGGGCGAGGGTGTAGAAATGGTAATGCCCGGCGACAACGTAACTATCTCGGTTGAACTGATCAACTCGGTAGCTATGGAGAAAGGCCTGCGTTTCGCTATCCGTGAGGGTGGCCGGACGGTAGGTGCCGGTCAGGTAACCGAAATTACTGAGTAGTTTTCTTTCGAGAAACTGCTGAAATAAGACAATCCGCCCTCGAAAATTTCGAGGGCGGATTTGTTTTGTCTAAAGAGTTACCTACATTTGCAGTCCCAATCCGGCTTTAGGGCTGGGCGGGACGCATACACGGGCGTAGTTCAAGGGTAGAATAGAGGTCTCCAAAACCTTTGATGGGAGTTCGAATCTCTCCGCCCGTGCCACCAGATTGTCCGGCTGCTTCGGCAGCCGTTCTTTTACTCACTCTCACCAGCAGGTCCTTTAGCATGAGCAAGCTGACCAACTACTTCCGGGAAACATCGGACGAGATGCGTTACAAGGTAACCTGGCCTTCGCTGGAAGAACTGCAGAAGAGTGCAGGCCTTGTGCTGCTCGGCTCGCTGATTTTCGCAGTCGTGGTAGGCGTGATGGATGTGATTTTCAAAGAGGGCTTAGAGGCCTTCTATAACTCGTTCGTTTAATCGGCACAGACGCGACTAAAATGGGCGAATTGAAATGGTATGTGGTTCGCTCGGTGAGCGGACAGGAGAAGAAGGCCAAAACCTACCTCGAAACCGAAATCGGCCGTCATGGCCTCTCGGAGTTGGTGCCTCAGGTGCTGATCCCGGTGGAGAAGGTATTCGAGATGCGCAACGGCAAGAAGCGTGTGCGTGAGCGGAACCTGTATCCCGGCTACATCATCATCCACGCCGACCTGACCCACGGCGAAGTCGACCACATCATCACCAGCACCCCGGGCATCATCGGCTTCCTCTCCGACAAGGAGGGCAAGGCGGCCAACCAGAACACAGTACCTGTGCCGCTGCACATTTCGGAAGTGAACCGCATCCTCGGCATAGTTGATGAGTCGGAAGAGCAGACCGAAACACTGGAAACCCCCTACGTGGTGGGCGAGCTGGTGAAAATTGTGGACGGCGGCTTCGCCGGCATGTCGGGCAATGTGGCCGAGGTGTACGAGGACCGCAAGCGTCTTAACGTAATCGTGAAAATATTCGGCCGTAGCCAGCCAATGGAGTTGAGCTACACCCAGGTCGAGAAAGAAATAGAGTAGTATTCATTCACTGGCTACTATCAAAAAACGTCATCGGTTATCCGCTCCGGGCCGGTGGTGCTTCCACTTCGGAGCAATTGAAAAACTGAGGATGATGCGAGTTACGTCGCGGCATCCGAAGCCTTAGAAACCAAATGGCCAAGGAAATTAGAGGTTATCTGAAGCTTCAGATAAAGGGAGGCGCTGCGAACCCCGCACCGCCGGTTGGACCTGCACTTGGTAGCAAAGGCCTTAACATCATGGAATTCTGCAAGCAGTTCAACGCTCGCACCCAGGATAAGGCCGGCCAAGTTTGTCCTGTTCTCATCACCATGTACACCGACAAGTCGTTCGACTTCGTGGTGAAGACCCCCCCGGTGCCCGTTCTGCTGAAGGACGCCGCCAAGCTCCAGAGCGGTTCGAAAGAGCCTAACCGGAACAAGGTAGGGTCGGTTACGTGGGACCAGGTTCGCACTATTGCTGAAACCAAAATGCCCGATTTGAACGCTTTCGCGATTGAGTCGGCCATGAAGCAGGTTGCTGGCACAGCGCGGAGCATGGGCATCACCGTGTCAGGTGCTTCTCCTTTCGCTGCATAATTTAAACAACGGAAGACATGGCAACTAGCAAAAAACGCAAGGAAGCCCTTGCCAAGCATGACCTGACCGAAATTCGGACACTAGTTGATGCGGCCAAAGTCGTGAAGGATATCACCTACACGAAATTTGACGCCTCGGTAGATATCGACGTTCGTTTGGGTGTTGACCCTCGCAAAGCCGACCAGATGGTGCGCGGCGTTGCTACGCTGCCCCACGGCACTGGCAAAACCGTTCGCGTTCTGGCTCTCGTAACGCCCGACAAAGAAGCCGAAGCTACTGCAGCCGGTGCTGATTTCGTTGGTCTGGACGACTACATCGCCAAAATCGAGAAAGGCTGGACTGACATCGACGTAATCATCACCATGCCGGCTGTTATGGCCAAAGTGGGCCGTCTGGGCCGCGTATTGGGTCCCCGTGGTCTGATGCCAAACCCTAAGTCGGGCACGGTTACGACTGATGTTGCCAAAGCGGTGCAGGAAGTGAAGGCTGGTAAAATCGACTTCAAAGTTGACAAAACCGGTATCATCCACTGCTCGGTTGGCAAGGTGTCGTTTGACGACCAGAAGCTGGCTGAAAATGCCATCGAGGTAATCCAGACGCTGCTGCGTTTGAAGCCTTCTTCGGCTAAAGGCACCTACATCAAGAGCATCACGCTCTCGAGCACGATGTCGCCCGGCGTACCGGTCGACACGTCGGTAACTTCCGCTTAACCTTAATCAACACGACGTATGATCCGGGAAGAAAAACAAGCCCTCGTCGACGAGTTGAGCGAGAAGTTTCAATCGCACAACGCGTTCTACATTGCCGATGCTTCGGGAATGTCGGTGGCGAAAATCAACGAATTCCGCCGGTTGTGCTACAACCGTGGCCTGGAGTTCAAGGTGTACAAGAACACGTTCATCCGCAAGGCGCTCGATACCCTCGAGGTAGACACCTCGGAGATGGACGCAGCACTGGTAGGCCAGTCGGGCATCCTGTTCTCGAAAGAGTCGGGCAACGCTCCGGCCAAGCTGATTCAGGACTTTCACAAGGCTCAGAACTACAGCAAAACGGCCGTTGTTCGCCCAGCCCTGAAAGGTGCTTATGTAGATGCTGGCATCTACATCGGTCACGACCAGCTCGGCACGCTTGCCACGCTGAAAGGTAAGACGGAACTCATCGGTGAAATCATCGGTCTGCTCCAGTCGCCCGCCAAAAATGTTATCTCGGCTCTTTCGAGCGGCGGTACCAAGCTGGCTGGCATCCTCAAAACGCTTTCCGAAAAAGAAGAGGTTGCAGGCTAACCACTGCTCATCTTTTTCAAGTATAAATTTTCTTCAACAACCCCCCCTTTTTAACAATCTACAGAAATGGCAGATTTGAAAGCATTCGCCGAGCAGCTCGTTAGCCTGACGGTAAAAGAAGTAAACGAACTGGCTACTATCCTGAAGGACGAGTACGGCATCGAGCCAGCTGCTGCTGCTCCGATGATGATGGCTGGCGGCGGTGGCGCTGCTGCTGACGCTCCTGAGGAGAAGACGGCTTTCGACGTAATCCTGAAAGCTGCCGGTGGCCAGAAACTGGCTGTTGTGAAGCTGGTGAAGGACCTGACCGGCCTCGGCCTGAAGGAAGCCAAAGAACTCGTTGACGGTGCTCCAAAGGCCGTTAAGGAAGGTGTTTCGAAAGATGAGGCCGACGGCCTGAAGAAGCAGCTGGAAGAAGCTGGTGCAGAAGTAGAGGTTAAGTAATCTCTGCGGCCCGCTCTAAGAGCCAACAAATTAGGAGAGGCCTGGCAACTAAGCCAGGTCTTTTCCTGTTTGTAGGCAACAAACTAGTCGGAAGTTCGTTTACGCGCCGCTTTGCGGCTTTTCGCGGCTACGGATGGTCCAGCGCAAATTGCTACTAGTAGTGCTTTGCGCTTCGGCGTGTCCGCTTATTTTAAAATAGTTTGCCAAGCTGCTAACCGTGTTTTCAGCCTGGCCTGGATTCTCCCAGTCTCCATTTCCTAACCCCACATACATTGGCTACATCGAAAGAACCGAAAGCACTTCAGGTGCCGACAGGGCTGCAAAAATTGCAGGCTGCTGACGAGCGGATCAACTTCGCCAAGATTAAAAAGGTTATTGAGTACCCGGATTTCCTCGACGTGCAGGTGCGCTCGTTCAAGGATTTCTTCCAGTTGGAAACGGCTGCTGAGAACCGGACCGATGAAGGCCTTTTCAAAGTATTCGCCGAGAATTTTCCGATTTCGGACTCGCGCGAAAACTTCGTTCTGACCTTCCTCGATTACCACGTTGACCCGCCTAAGTACTCGGTTGACGAGTGCATTGACCGGGGTCTGACGTACTCCGTGCCGCTGAAGGCCAAGCTTCGGCTGGTCTGCAATGACTCGGACAACGAAGATTTTGAAACGATTGAGCAGGAAGTGTTCTTGGGAAATATTCCCTACATGACCGAAAAGGGCTCGTTCGTTATCAATGGTGCTGAGCGCGTTATCGTGTCGCAGCTGCACCGCTCGCCGGGCGTGTTCTTTGCCCAGAGCAAGCACACCAACGGCACCAAGCTGTATTCGGCTCGTATTATCCCGTTCAAGGGTTCGTGGATTGAATTTGCCACGGACGTAAACAACGTGATGTACGCCTACATCGACCGGAAGAAGAAATTCCCGGTGACCACGCTGTTGCGCGCCATCGGCTACGGCACCGACAAAGACATTCTCGACCTGTTCGGGCTGTCGGAGGAGGTGAAGGCTGACAAGAAGAACCTCAAGAAAGCGGTTGGCCGTAAGCTGGCTGCCCGGGTGCTGCGCACTTGGACGGAGGACTTCGTGGACGAGGACACCGGCGAAGTAGTTTCCATCGACCGCAACGAGGTGCTGATGGAGCGCGATTCCGAGATTTCGGAGGAGGACATCGACATCATCCTCAATGCTGGGGCGAAGTCAGTGATTCTGCACCGCGAGAACGTGAACATCGCGGACTACGCTATCATCTACAATACCCTCCAGAAGGATAACTCCAACTCGGAGAAGGAGGCTGTGGAGCAAATCTACCGTCAGCTGCGGAACACCGAAGCGCCCGACGAAGAAACTGCCCGCGACATTATCCAGAAGCTGTTCTTCTCAGACAAGCGCTACGACCTTGGCGACGTAGGCCGCTACCGCATCAATAAGAAACTGGGCATCGAGACCAACTGGGAGGCCCGCGTGCTGACCAACGAGGACATCGTGCTCATCGTGAAGTACCTCATCGGTCTGATCAACTCGAAGGCCATTGTCGATGACATTGACCACTTGAGTAACCGCCGGGTGCGTACGGTAGGCGAGCAGCTCTACGCCCAGTTTGGCGTGGGTCTGGCCCGCATGGCCCGTACCATTAAGGAGCGCATGAACGTGCGCGACAACGAGGACTTCAAGCCAGTTGATCTGATCAACGCCCGTACGTTGTCGAGCGTTATTAACTCGTTCTTCGGTACGAACCAGCTCTCTCAGTTCATGGACCAGACGAACCCGCTGGCCGAGGTGACGCACAAGCGTCGCGTATCGGCACTCGGGCCAGGAGGTCTGTCGCGGGAGCGTGCCGGTTTCGAAGTACGGGACGTTCACTACACCCACTACGGCCGTCTTTGCACCATCGAAACGCCGGAAGGACCTAACATTGGTCTGATTTCGTCGCTGTGCGTGCACGCCCGCGTGAACTCGATGGGCTTCATCGAAACGCCATACCGCACGGCCGCCAACGGCCAGGTGGACATGACGGAGAACGTGAAGTACCTGACCGCTGAGGAAGAAGACACCCACCACATCGCCCAGGCCAACGCCTTGATCGACGATGATGGTAAGTTCATTAACGACCTCGTAAAAGGCCGTTTTGAAGGCGACTTCCCCGTGGTTGGTCCCGACGAATACAGTTACATGGACGTAGCCCCGAACCAGATTGTGTCGGTTGCTGCTTCGCTGATTCCATTCTTGGAGCACGATGACGCCAACCGGGCACTGATGGGCTCGAACATGCAGCGTCAGGCGGTTCCGCTGCTGAAAGCTGAAGCCCCCATCGTGGGTACCGGCCTTGAAGGCCGCGTAGCTACCGACTCGCGTACGCTGGTAGTATCGGAAGGTGTTGGTGTTGTCGATTACGTGGATGCCAACCGCATCGTGGTAAAGTACGACCTCACGCCTGACGAAGTCCTCGTAAGCTTTGACGCTGAGCGGATTTCCTACGACCTCATCAAGTTCCGTCGCACCAACCAGGATACCTGCATCAACCTGACGCCTCTCGTGAAGAAGGGCGAGCGGGTAACGCGGGGCCAGGTGCTGTGCGAAGGCTACGGTACCAACAAGGGCGAACTCGCCTTGGGCCGCAACATGCAGGTGGCATTTATGCCATGGCAGGGCTACAACTTCGAGGATGCCATCGTCATCTCGGAGAAAGTAGTGCGCGACGACATCTTCACCTCGATTCACATTGAGGAGTTTGAGTTGGAAGTGCGCGAAACCAAGCGCGGCGAAGAAGAGCTGACCTCGGAGATTCCGAACGTGAGCGAAGAAGCCGTGCGTAACCTCGACGACAACGGCGTAATCCGTTTGGGTGCCGAGGTGAAGGAAGGCGACATTCTGATCGGTAAGATTACGCCAAAGGGCGAAACCGACCCGACCCCGGAAGAGAAGCTGCTCCGCGCCATTTTCGGCGACAAAGCCGGCGACGTGAAAGACGCTTCCTTGAAAGCGCCACCATCGTTGCAGGGTGTTGTTATCGGCACTAAGCTGTTCTCGCGTCCGAAAAAAGACAAAAACCTGCGGGCCAAGTCGAAGAAGGAAGTAGAGGAGTTGAAGGAGGCGTATGGCCGCGAGTTGCGCGGCATCCGCGCCATCATGGTGGAGAAGATGATCAGCCTGCTCGAAGGCAAGACGTCGCAGGGCATTAAGCACAAGTTCGGTGAGGAAATCATGTCGAAAGGCGTGAAATTCGGCAAGAAGAACGTGACTGAAAACCTGTTCCCCGACAAGAACCCCTACCGCGACGAGAGCAACTACGCCGTGCCAGAGGAGGCCAACCTGTTCAAGGACCTCGTGCTGGACGGCTGGACAGCTGATGCCCGCATCAACGGCATGGTGGGCGACTTGGTGAAGAACTACGCCAAGCGCCGCAACGTGGTAACGGCCCGCTTCAAGCGCGAGCGGTTCACGCTGGAGGTTGGCGACGAGCTGCCCGCCGGCATCGTTCAGCTGGCCAAAGTGTACATCGCCAAGAAGCGCAAGCTGAAGGTGGGTGATAAGATGGCCGGCCGCCACGGTAACAAGGGAGTAGTAGCCCGGATCGTGCGCGACGAGGACATGCCTTTCCTGCCCGACGGCACCCCAATGGACATCGTGCTCAACCCGCTTGGTGTACCAAGCCGGATGAACATCGGTCAGATCTACGAAACCGTACTCGGCTGGGCCGGCCTGAAAATGGGCCGTACCTACGCTACCCCGATTTTCGACGGTGCGACCGAGGACGAAGTAGCCAAGGAACTGACCGAAGCCGGTCTGCCCGACTGGGGTCGTGCGTACCTGCACGACGGTTTGACGGGTCAGAAGTTCGACCAGCCGGTAACGGTGGGTGTTATCTATATGCTGAAGCTGGGTCACCTGGTGGACGACAAGATGCACGCCCGTTCGATCGGACCGTACTCGCTCATTACCCAGCAGCCACTGGGTGGTAAGGCCCAGTTCGGTGGTCAGCGCTTCGGCGAGATGGAAGTGTGGGCGCTGGAAGCCTTCGGCGCTTCCAACGTGCTCCAGGAAATCCTGACGATAAAGTCGGATGACGTGGTAGGCCGGGCCAAGGCGTACGAAGCCATTGTAAAAGGCGATATCCTGCCCAAACCCAACATTCCCGAGTCGTTCAACGTGCTCATCCACGAGCTGCGTGGTCTGGCGTTGGAGATTACGCTTGACTAATTATTCGGAAAGGGAGCTACGGCCGGTTTGCCGACGGTAGCTCCCACTTCGGATGTTAAAGGAGTGGCTCCTCCGCCACCGGCGTCGTGCCGAGATACGGTCAGCACGACACACAAGCCCGGCGGGAACGGCCGCACTAAGCTTCGGTTTGCTAAAACCGGAGTGGTTACCCATCAGACCTGACGAAAATCTACTGCCCGGCGTACCTATCCGACTGGCAGAGCACTTTTAGCAGAGTCGAGCTGTTATGGTATTTCCGCCTCGCTTAAGCGGCGTGGGTTTTCCCTGACAGATAAACAGCCAACAGCTAACAGCTTCCCTACATGGCGTTTGCAAAAAACAAGAAACTGGTCCAGGACTTCTCAAAAGTGACCATTTCGCTGGCCTCGCCCGAATCCATTCTGGAGCGGTCGAACGGCGAGGTGATCAAGCCTGAGACTATCAACTACCGGACGTACAAGCCCGAGATGGGCGGCTTGTTCTGCGAGCGGATTTTCGGTCCTGTAAAGGACTGGGAGTGCCACTGCGGCAAATATAAGCGCATCCGTTATAAGGGTATTATCTGCGACCGTTGCGGCGTGGAGGTGACCGAGAAGAAAGTTCGCCGGGAGCGGATGGGCCACATCGAACTGGTGGTGCCCGTTGCGCATATCTGGTACTTCAAGTCGCTGCCCAATAAAATCGGCTACCTGCTGGGCCTGCCCACCAAGAAGCTCGACCAGATTATCTACTACGAGCGCTACGCCGTGGTGCAGCCAGGTACTCTGGCTGAGGAAGGCGTGCAGCAGCTTGACTTCCTGACCGAAGACGAATACCTCGACATCATCGACAAGCTCCCCCGGGAGAACCAGATGTTGCCGAATGATGACCCGAACAAGTTCATCGCCCGCATGGGTGCCGAGGCGCTGCAAATGCTGCTCGAGCGCATTAATCTTGATGAGCTGAGCTACTCGTTGCGTGACTCTGCTGCCACTGAAACTTCGCAGCAGCGTAAGGCTGAAGCGTTGAAGCGTCTGCGCGTAGTGGAAGCTTTCCGTGACGCCGCTACCCGCGTGGAGAACAAGCCCGAGTGGATGGTTATCCGCATGGTGCCTGTAATTCCGCCGGAGTTGCGCCCACTCGTTCCGCTCGACGGTGGCCGTTTTGCTACCTCCGACCTGAACGACCTGTACCGTCGCGTTATCATCCGCAACAACCGCCTCAAGCGCCTGATTGAAATCAAGGCGCCGGAAGTAATTCTGCGGAACGAGAAACGCATGCTGCAGGAAGCCGTGGATTCGCTCTTCGACAACTCGCGTAAGGTGAATGCCGTGCGTGCCGAAGGCAACCGCGCCCTGAAGTCGCTGTCCGATATGCTGAAAGGCAAGCAGGGCCGCTTCCGTCAGAACCTGCTCGGTAAGCGTGTCGACTACTCCGGTCGTTCGGTTATCGTGGTAGGCCCCGAGCTGAAGCTGCACGAGTGCGGTTTGCCCAAGAACATGGCAGCCGAGCTATTCAAGCCGTTCATCATCCGCAAGCTCATCGAGCGTGGCATCGTAAAAACGGTGAAGTCGGCCAAGAAAATCGTGGACCGCAAGGACGCCGTGGTATGGGACATCCTGGAGAACGTGCTGAAAGGCCACCCAGTATTGCTCAACCGGGCTCCAACGCTTCACCGTCTGGGTATCCAGGCGTTCCAGCCGCGCCTCATCGAGGGCAAGGCTATCCAGCTGCACCCGCTCGTTTGTACGGCCTTCAACGCTGACTTCGACGGTGACCAGATGGCTGTGCACGTGCCCCTAGGCCCGGCTGCTATTCTGGAAGCCTCCATGCTCATGCTGGCTTCGCACAACATCCTAAACCCAGCCAACGGCGCGCCCATCGCGGTACCGTCGCAGGACATGGTTCTGGGTCTGTACTACGTAACCAAAGGCAAGCGCAGCACTGAAGGCGAAAGCATCCAGGGCGAAGGCCGGGTTTTCTACTCCGACGAGGAAGTGGTAATTGCTCTTAACGAAGGCCAGCTTTCGAAGCATGCCTATATTAAGGTACGGACCCCGATTCGCGATGAGGACGATAACCTCGTAACGAAAATTATCGAAACCGTTGCCGGTCGTGTGCTCTTCAACCAGCTCGTGCCCGCCGAAGTAGGTTTCGTGGATGAGCTGCTGACCAAGAAAAAGCTGCAGCAGATCATCTCGATGGTGTTCAAGCGTACGGGCATGGCCCGCACTGCACAGTTCCTCGACGACATCAAGACGCTGGGTTTCCAGTCGGCTTACAAAGGTGGTCTGTCGATGGGTCTGGGCGACATCCAGATTCCAAAGGAGAAGGACGAGCTGATCAAGCAGGCGCAGGCCGACGTTGCCGCGGTAACCCAGAACTACCAGATGGGTCTGATTACCGACAACGAGCGTTACAACCAGGTTATTGACATCTGGACGCGCATCAACAACCAAATCACTGAAACCCTCATGGGTCGCCTCGAAAAGGAGGACCAGGGCTTCAACTCGATTTACATGATGATGCACTCCGGTGCCCGTGGTTCGCGCGAGCAGATTCGTCAGCTCGGCGGTATGCGGGGTCTGATGGCTAAGCCACAGAAGTCGCTGCAGGGTTCGATTGGTGAGATTATTGAAAACCCAATTCTGTCCAACTTCAAAGAAGGTCTGGATGTAATTGAGTACTTCATCTCGACCCACGGCGCTCGGAAGGGTCTGGCCGACACGGCTCTGAAGACGGCTGACGCCGGCTACCTGACCCGTCGTCTGGTAGACGTTTCGCAGGACGTTATCGTGAACGAGCCCGATTGCGGCACGTTGCGCGGTATCGAAACCTTCGCGCTGAAGGATAACGAGGACATCGTGGAGCCTTTGGCCGAGCGTATCCTGGGTCGCGTGGCAGTACACGATATCGTGGACCCGCTCACCGACGAGGTTATCCTTGAAGCCGGTTATGAAATCACTGAGGAAATTACCCGCCGCGTGGATGCTACCAGCATCGAGTCGGTGGAGATTCGCTCGGTATTAACCTGTGAGAGCAAGCGTGGTATCTGCGCCAAGTGCTACGGCCGTAACCTGTCGTCGGGCCGTATGGTCCAGCGCGGTGAAGCAGTAGGTGTAATTGCTGCCCAGTCGATTGGTGAGCCCGGTACCCAGCTCACGCTGCGTACCTTCCACGTAGGTGGTACAGCTTCCAACATTGCAGTAGAAGCCAGCATCCGCGCCAAGTTCGCGGGCGTGGTAGAGTTCGAAGACATCCGCACCGTGGACACGGCCAACGCCGATGGCGAGGCTATGAGCGTGGTGATGGGTCGTTCGGGCGAAATCCGCATCGTGGACAAGGAAACCCGCAAAGTGTTCATCTCGAATCACGTGCCTTACGGTTCGTTCCTGCTCGTAAAAGAGGGCCAGGAGGTTGAGAAGGGCCAGGAGCTCAACAACTGGGACCCCTACAACGCCGTTATTCTGGCCGAGTTCGACGGTACCATTGTGTATGACGCCATCACGGACGGGGTAACCTACCGCGAGGAGTCGGATGAGCAGACGGGTCACCGCGAGAAGGTGATTATCGAATCCAAGTCGGCTAAAGACCAGAACCCCGCCATCATCGTGCGCCCCGGCAAAAAGGGCGACGAGGAGGGGCAGAAGGGCTACAGCATTCCGGTAGGTTCCCACCTGAACGTGGAGAACGGCCAGAAAATCAAGGCTGGTCAGATTCTGGCCAAGATTCCGCGTGCCGTGGGCAAAACCCGCGACATTACCGGTGGTCTGCCCCGCGTAACGGAACTGTTCGAGGCCCGCAATCCGTCGAACCCGGCCGTAGTGGCCGAAATCGACGGTGTGGTAACTTACGGCACCGTGAAGCGTGGTAACCGTGAAATCTTTGTCGAGTCGAAAGACGGTGTCAAGAAGAAGTACATGGTGCCGCTGTCCAAGCACATTCTGGTGCAGGACAACGACTTCATCCGGGCCGGTGCGCCGCTCTCCGATGGTGCCATTACGCCGTCCGACATCTTGAGCATTCAGGGTCCGGGCGCGGTGCAGGAGTACTTGGTGAACGAGATTCAGGAAGTGTACCGCTTGCAGGGTGTGAAAATCAACGATAAGCACATCGAGGTGGTAGTTCGCCAGATGATGCAGAAAGTTGTGATTCTCGACGCCGGCGACACGTCGTTCCTCGAGCATCAGGTAATTGATAAGCTGATCTTCATGGAGGAGAACGATACCATCATCGACATGAAGGTGGTAACGACTGCCGGAGATTCGAGCAACTTCAAGCCCGGCCAGATTGTAACGGCTCGTCGCCTGCGCGATGAGAACAGCAGCCTGCGCCGTCGCGACCTGCAGCTGGTCGAAGTTCGCGACGCCCAGCCATCCGTTTCCCGCCCGACGCTCCAGGGTATCACCCAGGCATCGTTGGGCACCCAGTCGTTCATCTCGGCCGCTTCCTTCCAGGAGACGACCAAGGTGCTCTCGGAAGCCGCCATCCGTGGCAAGGCCGACGAACTGCTGGGCCTCAAGGAGAACGTAATTGTGGGCCACCTCATCCCGGCCGGTACCGGTCTGCGCGAGTACACTCGCCAGATTGTGGGCTCGAAGGAAGAGATGGAAGCTGCCCAAGCCGCCAAAGCCGAAGAGGCTGCCGCACCTACCAAGCGCCCGTCGCGCGCCAAGCGCGAAGTTTCGGCAGAGTAATCTGCGGAAGTAAGTAAATAAGAGAAGCCGACCAGAGCAATCTGGTCGGCTTTTTCTTTTGTGGTAGCTTTGATACCGGCCACGAGAATATGGGCCAGCCCTTTTACATCTCCTCTTCCTATGAACCAACCCACCGAACCCCAGAACACCGACGCGGTCCAGCCGCAGGATCCAAACGCCATCAACATTGAGTTATCGGAGGAGATGGCCGAGGGCGAGTACGCCAACCTAGCCATGATTGCCCATAGTAGCAGCGAATTCGTGATTGACTTTATCCGGTTGATGCCGGGGGTGCCTAAGGCCAAAGTGAAGTCGCGCATCATTCTCACGCCCGAGCACGCCAAGCGTTTGCAGGCGGCCCTGGCCGAGAATATTGAGCGGTTCGAGCAGGCCAACGGCTCCATCAAAGCCCAGCAGGACACGCCCGCTTACCCAATGGGTTTTGGCGGCACAATGGGAGAAGCGTAAACCCGGATTGAACTGAAGGCAGTTGTCCCGGCTTCTACTGTAGCGGTAGAAGCCAAGACAACTGTTTAAGAAGGGCAGGGCGTCAGCATAATGTCATGCAGAGCGCAGCGAAGCATCTCGCGTGCTGACATCAGGATCACTATAGCAACGCCACCACGCAAGATGCTTCGCTACGCTCTGCACGACATTATGAGTAAGCTCGCTTTGGCTTCCTAAAACAAACTATCTCAACTCGTTTGCTATTGGTCCGCAACTTTTCTACCTTTGCAAGCCTAATTTTTGGGAGAGAACCCTCCCTGGACAAACCAATTCCGTAAATGCCTACTATCAACCAGTTAGTACGAAAAGGCCGCGAGAAACTGACGACGAAGTCGAAGTCGCCGGCCCTGGATTCGTGCCCGCAGCGCCGCGGCGTTTGCACCCGGGTGTACACCACCACGCCTAAGAAGCCAAACTCGGCTATGCGTAAGGTTGCCCGCGTGCGCCTCACCAATGGCAAAGAAGTAAACGCTTACATCCCTGGCGAAGGCCACAACCTGCAGGAGCACAGCATCGTGCTGATCCGCGGTGGACGGGTGAAAGACCTTCCCGGCGTGCGTTACCACATTATTCGCGGTGCCCTCGATACTGCCGGCGTAAGCGGCCGTACCCAGCGCCGCTCGAAGTATGGTGCCAAGCGCCCCAAGCCCGGTCAGGCAGCCGCGGCCGGCAAAGGTGCTCCCGCTAAGAAGAAAAAGTAATTGAAGCCGGGTGAGGTAGTGCGAAGTGCTGGATAGCACATGGTTCTTATCCCACTTTCCCGCTACAGCAACCCATTTCTACTCTCATGAGAAAGTCAAAACCAAAGAAGCGCATCCTCCTGCCCGACCCTAAGTACAAGGAGACGCTGGTAACCCGGTTCGTCAACTACATGATGTATGACGGCAAGAAAAACCTGGCCTACACCATTTTCTACGATGCCTGCGAGCTGGTAGAAGCCCGCACCAAGGAAAGCGGTGTGGAGATGTGGCGCAAAGCCCTCAACAACGTGATGCCGACCGTGGAGGTGAAGAGCCGCCGCGTAGGTGGTGCCACTTTCCAGGTTCCGATCGAAGTTCGCCCGGACCGTCGCATTGCCGTAGGTTCGAAGTGGCTGATTCAGTACGCTCGTCGTCGTGGTGAAAAAACCATGAAGGACAAGCTGGCTGGCGAAATCATTGCCGCCGCTAAGGGTGAAGGTGCTGCCGTCAAGAAAAAGGACGACACCCACCGGATGGCTGAAGCCAACAAGGCCTTCTCGCACTTCCGTTTCTAAGCCGATGAATGAGCGAATGTGGGTATGAGGACTGGTTCAGTAACTGAACTATTCATTCGCCGCACACATTCACTGATTCACTCATTCACTTATTGACCCAATGGCTGTAAATAAAGAACTGCAATACCTCCGGAATATCGGGATTATGGCGCACATCGATGCTGGTAAAACCACCACGTCGGAGCGCATTCTCTACTATACCGGTAAGACCCACAAAATCGGGGAAGTTCACGACGGTGGCGCCACGATGGACTGGATGGAGCAGGAGCAGGAGCGGGGTATTACCATTACCTCGGCCGCTACTACTACCTTCTGGAACTACCCAACCGACTCCAATGGCGAGCCGGTAGAGAGCACTAAGCAGTACAAAATCAACCTGATTGACACCCCCGGCCACGTGGACTTCACGGTGGAGGTGGAGCGCTCCTTGCGCGTGCTCGACGGCGCTGTAGCGCTGTTCTGCGCTGTATCGGGTGTTGAGCCCCAGTCGGAGACCGTATGGCGCCAAGCTGACAAGTACAAGGTGCCCCGCATCTGCTTCGTTAACAAGATGGACCGTGCCGGTGCCGACTTTTTCAAGGCCGTTGCCGAAATCAAGGAGAAGCTGGGTGCTAACCCCGTTCCACTTCAGATTCCGATTGGCGCTGAAGATACCTTCAAGGGCGTAGTTGACCTGCTCACTGGCAAAGCCATTGTATGGGACGACGCTACCCAAGGCAAATCGTTCAGCGAAATTCCCGTTCCCGAGGACCTCGTGGAGACGGTAGCTGAGTGGCGCCAGAAACTCATCGAGAGCGTAGCCGAGTACGACGACGCCCTGCTTGAGAAATTCTTCGACGACCCGGACTCCATCACCCGTGAGGAAATGATGGTCGTTATCCGCCAAGCGGTTATCGACATGAAGTTCTCGCCTGTAATGTGCGGCTCGGCCTTCAAGAACAAGGGTGTACAGACGATGCTGGACGGCGTAATGGCCTACCTGCCCTCGCCGCTCGATATGCCCCCCATTATCGGTAAACACCCCGATACAGAGGCAGAAATCGAGCGTCACCCCGACAACTCGGAGCCCTTCACGGCCTTGGCCTTTAAGATTGCTACTGACCCATTCGTGGGCCGTCTGTGTTTCTTCCGCTGCTACAGTGGTGTGCTCGAGGCTGGTTCGTACGTGCATAACAACCGCACGAACAAGAAAGAGCGTATCTCGCGTCTGATGCAGATGCACTCCAATAAGCAGAACCCTATCGAGCGTATCCAAGCCGGCGACATTGCTGCCGGCGTGGGTTTCAAAGACATCAAAACCGGCGATACGCTGAGCGACGAGAAGCACCCTATCGTGCTTGAGTCGATGTCGTTCCCTGAGCCGGTTATTGGTTACGCCATCGAGCCCAAGACGCAAGCCGACGTTGACAAGATGGGCATGGCCATTGCCAAGCTCGTGGAAGAAGACCCCACCTTGGTGGTACAGACCGACCCAGAAACGGGCCAGACTGTCCTCAAGGGCATGGGCGAGCTTCACCTTGAAATTATCATCGAGCGCATGCGCCGCGAGTTCAAGGTGGAAATCAACCAGGGTGCTCCTCAGGTTGCCTACAAAGAGGTACTCACCAAAAATGTTGAGCACCGTGAGACGTACAAGAAGCAGACTGGTGGTCGTGGTAAATTCGGCGACATTCAGTTTGAGCTTGGTCCAAAAGTAACCGATCCGGAGAAGCCAGGTCTGGAGTTCGTGAATGATATCTCGGGTGGCGTAATCCCCCGCGAATTCATTGCGCCAATCCAGAAGGGCTTTGAAGAGGCTATGAAGAATGGTCCGTTGGCTGGCTTCCCAATCGAGGGAATGCGCGTCCGTCTGTTCTTCGGCTCCTTCCACGACGTTGACTCGGACGCCTTGTCGTTCGAACTCGCCGCCCGTGGTGGTTTCCGCGAAGCCGGCCGTCAGGCTGGCCCACGACTGCTCGAGCCAATTATGGCGGTTGAAGTTGTTTCGCCGGATGAGTACACTGGTTCAGTAACGGGCGACCTTAACCGTCGTCGGGGTCTGATGAAGGGCATGGACACCAAGGCAGGTGCCAACGTTATCAAGGCTGATGTTCCGCTGTCGGAGCTGTTCGGCTACGTAACCTCGCTGCGTACGATTACATCGGGTCGGGCTTCAGCTTCGCTCACGTTCTCGCACTACGATCAGGTGCCTACCAACCTTGCTGAAGCCATCATCGCCAAGCAGAAGGGCAACGCTATCCGCTAACCCGCTTTCACTCAAATCGACATGAATCAGAAAATTCGCATCAAGCTCAAATCCTACGACCACAACCTAGTGGACAAATCGTCGGAGAAGATTGTGACGGCGGTGAAGGCTACGGGCGCTATCGTTAGCGGTCCGATTCCCCTGCCCACCAAAAAGGAAAAATTCACCGTGCTCCGTTCGCCCCACGTGAACAAGAAGAGCCGGGAGCAATTCCAGCTCTGCACTTACAAGCGCCTCGTGGACATCTACTCGACTTCGTCGAAGACGGTAGATGCCCTGATGAAGCTGGAGTTGCCTAGCGGTGTTGACGTTGAAATCAAAGTCTGAGGACCGGATTTCAATTAGCTGATTAACCTGAACGCCCCATCGTCTCTTCGGAGGCAGTGGGGCGTTTTTGGTTGAACGGATAATTGGTTGCCAACTGGCATTGGGGCAGGAGGGGAGGAACTATCTTGTCGCTGTGTCTATTGACTGACCCCTGCTTAGAGGATAGGTAATTCAGGACTGAAAAGACAAGCTAACTATCTAACTCTGAAAATATTTCGGAGCCACCTTAGATATTGCGGCTACAAATTCCTAGCTTTGCACTCCATTTGCGAAAATGCCACGCGGGCGTTTTCGAGTGTGTCTTTTTTTAAAACCCCAATTGAATGCCTGGCATCATCGGTAAAAAAATCGGTATGACAAGCCTCTTCACTCCGGACGGGAAGAACATTCCCTGCACGCTCATTGAGGCGGGTCCGTGCGTAGTGACGCAGGTTAAGACCATCGAAACGGACGGCTACCTAGCCATCCAGCTCGGTTACGGCGAGAAAAAAGCGAAGAACACGACCAAGCCCTTGGCTGGTCATTTCGCTAAAGCCGGAACCACTCCTAAGAAAAAACTCGTTGAGTTCCGCACCGAGGACGCCGCCAGCTTTGCTGCCGGCAGCGAAATCAACACCTCGCTGTTCGCCGAAGGCGAATTCGTGGATGTTGTCGGAACGTCGAAGGGTAAGGGTTTCCAGGGCGTTGTAAAGCGCTACAATTTCGCCGGTGTTGGTGGTCAGACTCACGGTCAGCACAACCGGGCTCGTCACCCCGGCTCCATTGGTGCCTGCTCGTGGCCTTCGCGCGTATTCAAAGGGATGCGCATGGGTGGCCGTATGGGCAACGACCGGGTGAAAGTGCAGAACCTGAAGGTTATGCGCATTGTAGCCGACAAAAACCTCATCGTGGTGAGCGGCTCGATTCCCGGTGCCAAGAACTCTTTCGTGGTCCTGGAAAAATAACCTAGCAAGATGGAACTGTCAGTAATCAACATCAAAGGCGAAGACACCGGCCGTAAGGTCACCCTGTCCGACGCCATCTTCGGCCTCGAGCCGAACGAGCACGTGATGTATCTCGACGTGAAGCAGTACTTGGCCAACCAGCGCCAGGGCACGCACAAGTCGAAGCAGCGCAACGAAGTGCACGGCACTACCAAGAAGCTGAAGAAGCAGAAAGGCACCGGCGGTGCCCGTGCCGGCTCCATGAAGTCGGGCGTATTCGTAGGTGGTGGCCGCATGTTCGGTCCCCAGCCCCGCGACTACGGCTTCAAGCTTAACAAGAAAACCAAGCGTTTGGCCCGCCTGTCGGCTCTCTCGACTTTGGCTCAGGACGGCAAGGTATCGGTAGTGGAGAACATCACCATGTCGGCCGTTAAGACCAAAGACTTCGTCGCCATCATGGCTGGCCTGAAGCTGAACAACGGCAAGAAGACCCTGCTCGTAACGGGTGCGGTTGAAAAGAACGTAGTCCTGTCGGCCCGCAACATTCAGCGCGTGAGCGTAGCTACTCCGGTAGCCCTCAATACCCACGACCTGCTGAACACCGATACGCTTTTGCTGTCGGAGGATGCGCTGACGGCATTGGAACAACTCTATACCACTGCTGAGTAATGAGCATTCTGAAAAAACCCATCGTAACGGAAAAGGCTACCAGCCTCAACGACAAAGGACAGTATTCCTTCGACGTAGCCATCGATGCCAACAAGGTGCAGATCAAGAAGGAGATTGAGCAGCTGTACGGCGTAACAATCACCAGCATCAGCACGATGCGCACCATTGGCAAGGTGAAGTCCAAGTTCACTAAAGGCGGCTCCATCTCGGGCCGTCGGCCCCATGGCAAAAAGGCCGTGGTAACCGTGAAAGAAGGCGACATCATCGACTTCTACAGCGGCCTGTAAGCCAGTTTATCTCCCGCCAAAAGTTTAAGCAAGAGTAATGGCACTCAAAAAACTAAGACCAACATCACCGGGTCAGCGCTTCCGCATCGCCCCGGCCTTCGACGAGCTTACTGCGTCGACGCCGGAGAAGTCGCTGTTGGCACCCCTCAAAAACTCCGGTGGCCGTAACAATTCGGGTAAAATGTCGAACCGCTACATTGGCGGCGGACACAAAGCCCGTTACCGTATCGTCGACTTCAAGCGTGACAAGGCCTCAGTGCCTGCTACGGTGAAGACGATTGAGTACGACCCCAACCGCACCGCCCGTATTGCTTTGCTGCAGTACGCCGACGGTGAGAAGCGTTATATCATTGCTCCTGCCGGATTGGCTGTGGGTACGGTAATCGTTTCGGGTACGGGAGTGGCCCCTGAGGTAGGCAACGCCCTGCCCCTGCGCGAGATTCCGCTTGGTACCATCGTTCACGCCATCGAGCTACAGCCTGGTGCTGGCGCTGCTATGGCTCGTTCGGCTGGTACCTACGCTCAGCTCGTAGCCCGCGAAGACCGTTACGCTACCCTGAAGCTGCCCTCCGGCGAAATGCGCATGGTTCTCGTAACCTGCATGGCTACGGTTGGTACCGTTTCCAACGGCGACCACATGAACGTTCGCTTGGGCAAGGCTGGCCGTAACCGCTGGTTGGGCCGTCGCCCACGTGTTCGTGGTGTAGCCATGAACCCAGTCGATCACCCAATGGGTGGTGGTGAAGGCAAGTCGTCGGGTGGTCACCCACGTAGCCGTAACGGTATCTTCTCGAAAGGGCAGAAAACCCGTGACAAGAACAAGTATTCCGAGCAGCTCATCGTCAACCGTAAAGGCAAGAAGTAAGCAATGGCACGTTCACTAAAAAAAGGGCCGTACATTGACTTCCGGCTCGAGAAGAAAGTAACGGCAATGGAAGAATCCGGCAAAAAGTCGGTGGTGAAGACTTGGTCTCGCCGCTCGATGATTTCGCCCGACTTCGTTGGCCACACGTTCGCTGTTCACAACGGCAATAAGTTCATCCCGGTGTATGTCACGGAGAACATGGTAGGACACAAACTCGGTGAGTTTGCTCCGACCCGGAACTTCCGCGGCCATATCGCCAAGAAAGATAAAGGCAAGCGCTAATTATGGAAGCAGTAGCTAAACTCCGGAACGTGCCTACCTCGCCGCGCAAGATGCGTTTGGTAGCCAACCTGGTCCGTGGTCAGAAAGTGACCCGGGCCCTCGGCCTGCTGAAGTTTGAGGCCAACTCGGGTGCCCCTCGTATCGAAAAGTTGCTCCTGTCGGCTCTGGCCAACTGGCAGCTCAAGAATGAGGACGAGCGCATCGAGGATGCCAATCTCTACATCAAGGAGATTTTCGTGGATGAAGGCCGCATGCTGAAGCGTTTGCGCCCCGCCCCTCAGGGTCGTGGCCACCGCATCCGCAAGCGTAGCAACCACGTGACGCTGATCATTGACTCGAAGGTTGAGCCGCTCGGCAGCAAAGTCGCCGCTACGCAAGCCGCCGAGACGAAGGACACGGAGGCTTCGGCCAACGCTCCTAAGAAGGCCTCGCGTCGCAGCAGCACCAAGAAATCAACTGAAACCAAGGCAGAAGCCACCGCATAAGCACTATGGGACAGAAAGTAAATCCGGTTGGCTTCCGTCTGGGCGTCATCAAAGGATGGGACTCGAACTGGTACGGCGGCAAGGACTTTGCCGACAAGCTGGTTGAAGACGAGAAGATCCGCAAATACATCAACGCTCGTATTCCAAAGGGTGGCATCAGCCGCATTGTAATCGAGCGCACGCTCAAGCGCGTTACCATTACCATCAACACGGCCCGTCCGGGCGTAGTGATTGGTAAAGGCGGTGCCGAAGTGGACAAGATCAAGGACGAACTGAAGCAGATCACCGGCAAAGACGTTCAGATCAACATTTTCGAGATTAAGCGTCCTGAGCTGGACGCCAAGCTGGTAGGCGAGAGCATCGCCCAGCAGCTGGCTGCCCGAATTTCGTTCCGTCGCGCCATGAAGATGTCGATCCAAGCTGCTATGCGTGTTGGTGCCGAAGGCATCAAGATTCAGTGCGGTGGTCGTTTAGGTGGGGCTGAAATCGCCCGCTCCGAGCAGTACAAGGAAGGTCGTACGCCGCTACACACGCTGCGCGCCGACATCGACTATGCCCTGTCGGAAGCTCAGACGGTATATGGCAAGATCGGCATCAAGGTGTGGATCATGCGCGGTGAGGTGTTCGGTAAGCCCGACCTCTCGCCCAACCAGCAGCCCGCTAACGCTCAGGGTGGCGACAGCCGCAACGACCGTGGTCCGCGTGGTGAGCGTGGCCCACGCCGCGACCGGAACGACCGGGGTGGTGACAGCCGTGGTGGCGACCGAGGCGGCGACAGCCGTGGCGGTGGAGCCGGTGGTCAGCGTCGGGGTCCAGGTGGACCGGGTGCTGGTGGTGCCGGTGGCGCCAACCGTGGCGGTGGCGCACCGCGTCGCTAGTCCTCTCCCTTTCTCTCGAATTTTAAGACAGTATATCTCATGTTACAACCGAAAAGGACCAAGTATCGCAAGATGCAAAAGGGTCGCATACATGGCTTAGCCCATCGCGGCAGCTCCATCGACTTCGGTTCGTTCGCTATCAAGTCGCTGGAACAAGCGTGGATTACGGCTCGCCAGATTGAGGCTGCCCGTATCGCCATGACCCGCGCCATGAAGCGCGAAGGTCAAGTATGGATCCGCATTTTCCCCGACAAGCCAATTACCAAGAAGCCTGCTGAAGTGCGGATGGGTAAGGGTAAGGGTTCACCCGAATATTGGGTAGCCTGCGTGAAGCCTGGCACCATCATGTTCGAATCGGACGGGGTGACGCTGGAAGTAGCTCAGGAGTCCCTGCGCCTTGCGGCTCAGAAGCTGCCGGTGCGGACGTCGTTTGTTGTTCGTCGTGACTACGTAGAAAGCAAGTAATGATGAAGAACGCCGATATCCGTAACCTCTCATTAGAGGACCTCAAAAATCAATTGAAGACCGAGCAGACCTCGGGCCAGACAATGCGCTTTGCGCACGCCATCTCGCCACTGGAAAACCCGCTCCGTCTGAAGCAAGCCCGCAAAAATGTCGCCCGTCTGCAGACTGAGTTGAAGCGTCGCGAAAACGAGCAGGCTACAAACACTGCTAACTAACGATGGCAAACAACGAAGAACAGCAGGCCACTGCCGCCACCACTGAGCGGAACCTGCGCAAAGAAATCATCGGCCGTGTAACCTCATCCAAGATGGACAAGTCCATCACGGTGATGGTGGAAAGCAAGATGAAGCACCCGATCTACGGCAAATTCGTTACCAAGTCGACCAAGTTCATGGCCCACGACGAGAACAACGAATGCGGCGAAGGCGACACGGTGCGCATTATGAGCACTCGCCCCCTCAGCAAGCTGAAGCGGTGGAGACTGGTTGAAATTCTAGAACGCGCCAAGTAAGATGATACAGCAAGAATCCCGTCTGACCGTCGCTGATAACAGTGGCGCCAAAGAAGTTCTTTGCATTCGTGTCCTCGGTGGCACGGGCAAGAAGTACGCCAGCGTAGGCGACAAGATTGTCGTTTCGATCAAGTCGGCCATTGGCTCCGGCAATGCTAAAAAGGGCACGGTTTCCCGCGCTGTTGTTGTTCGCACGAAGAAGGAGGTTCGCCGCAAGGATGGCTCCTACATTCGCTTCGACGACAATGCTGCCGTGCTGCTCAACAATAACGACGAGCCGCGTGGTACGCGCATCTTCGGCCCTGTAGCCCGCGAGTTGCGTGAGCGCCAGTTCATGAAGATTGTTTCGCTGGCTCCTGAAGTTATCTAATCATGGCAACGAAAAAAGCAACGCCTACGAAACTGCACGTGAAAACCGGCGACACCGTTCTGGTGATTGCCGGCGACGAGAAAGGCAAAACCGGCACCATTAAGTCGGTTAACCGTTCAACCCAGCGTGTCATCGTGGAAGGCCTGAACCTGGCAACCAAGCACAACAAACCCAGTGCGAAGAACCCCCAGGGCGGCATCACCAAGATCGAGGCCCCAATTCACGTGAGCAACGTGAAGCGTGTGGACTCGGCTAACGCCTAACCGCTCCCGACATGGCTCGTTTCAAAGAGAAATATAACAACGAAGTAGTACCTGCGCTCCAGGAGAAATTCCAGTTCAAGAGCATCATGCAGGTACCACGCATCACCAAAATCTGCATCAACCGCGGCATTGGCGCGGCAGTTGCCGATAAGAAGCTGGTGGATAACGGAGTAGACGAACTGACCATCATCACCGGTCAGAAAGCTGTTCCAACTATCGCCAAGCGTTCGGTGTCGAACTTCAAGCTGCGTGAGGGCATGCCAATCGGCGCCCGCGTAACCCTGCGGGGTGAGCAGATGTACGAATTCCTTGACCGTTTGCTGACTATTGCCCTTCCCCGGGTACGTGACTTCAAAGGCATCAACGACAAAGGCTTCGATGGCCGGGGTAACTATACCCTGGGCGTGAAGGAGCAGATCATTTTCCCGGAGATTTCGATTGACAAGATCAAGTCGATTGCCGGCATGGACATCACCTTCGTGACGTCGGCCGAAAACGACGAGCAGAGCTACGAATTGCTCAAGGCTTTCGGAATGCCATTCGCCAACGCTAAGAAAGAAAACAATGGCTAAGGAGAGCATGAAAGCACGGGAACGGAAGCGTATTGCTACCGTTGCCCGTTACGCCGAGAAGCGCAAGGCCCTGAAAGCGGCCGGCGACTACGAAGGCCTTGACAAACTGCCGCGCAATGCGTCGCCCGTGCGCTTGCACAACCGCGACAGAATTGACGGTCGTCCTCGTGGCTACATGCGTAAGTTCGGCATCAGCCGGGTACGCTTCCGCGAAATGGCTCTCGCCGGCAAAATTCCCGGCGTAACCAAGTCGAGCTGGTAAGTATCAGTATTGGAGAGCTGGTAGTGAGTAGATAGATGACGTACGATGACCCTTTTAGGATTATTTGTTCATTACCTCTCTACTCACTATTAGCCACTCAATACTAAAAATTTGGCAGGTTGCCGAAAGAAACCATTGGCCGAGCTGTAACAAGCCGAGCCGAGTAGTCTTAACCGAAAATTTCGTTACCACTTTCCGTGGCGGCGAAATTTTCCTATCTTTGCGGCTCCCTAAAAAAGGGCGCTTCATTTTTACAATCGAATGAACACAGATCCAATTGCCGATTACCTAACCCGGGTACGCAATGCCATCAAGGCAAACCATAGGGTGGTGGAAATTCCGGCCAGCAACATCAAAAAGGAGATTACGAAAGTGCTCTACAAGAAGGGCTACATTCAGAGCTACCGTTTTGACGATGCTGCCGTGCAGGGTACGATTAAAATCGCCCTCAAATACAACCCCACCACGAAGGTGCCGGCTATTACCAAGCTGCAGCGCGTGAGCTCGCCCGGCCTGCGCCAGTACGCGCACGTTGGCAACATGCCCCGTGTACTCAGCGGCCTCGGCATCGCCATTCTCTCTACGTCGAAAGGCGTAATGACCGAGAAAGAGGCGAAGGCGGAGAACGTGGGCGGCGAAGTGCTGTGCTACGTTTACTAATCTGAAAGGAAACAGAAACTATGTCACGCATTGGTAAACTGCCCATCAGCCTGCCCGACAACGTGCAGATTGAAGTGAGCAAAGACAACAACGTAACCGTGAAGGGCCCGAAAGGCACTCTGGTAGTTCCTGTAGACCGCGATATTAACGTGGCTACTGAGGACGGCCAGTTGCTGGTAACCCGTCCCACGGAGCAGAAGCGCCACAAGGCCATGCACGGTCTGTACCGCTCGCTGCTGAACAACGCCATTGATGGCGTAAGCAATGGCCTTGAGAAGAAGCTGGAATTGGTTGGTGTAGGTTACAAAGCCGCTATGGCTGGTACTACCCTCGAATTGTCGCTGGGCTACTCGCACAACATCTTCTTGGCCCTGCCAGCCGAAGTAACAGCTACGGCCGTTACCGAAAAAGGTAAAAACCCCATCGTTACCCTTACCAGCATCGACAAGCAGTTGCTGGGTCAGGTAGCCGCAAAGATTCGCTCGTTGCGCAAAGTTGAGCCTTACAAAGGCAAAGGCGTGCGTTTCGTGGGTGAGCAGATTCGTCGTAAGGCTGGTAAAACAGCTTCGAAATAATAACGCACCATGGCTTTCGATAAAGCAACTAGAAGAAAACGGATCCAGCGCATCATCCGCACTAAGGTGGCTGGCACGTCCGAGCGTCCGCGTTTGTCGGTGTTCCGCAGCAATACGGGCATTTATGCTCAGATTATTGACGACACTACCGGCCACACGCTGGCGTCTGCTTCCTCGAAGCACGTTTCGGTGGAAGGGGGCAACGGAGTCGCCCTCGCCGCCGCAGTCGGCAAAGAGCTTGCCGTCCGTGCTACTGGAAAAGGAATTTCGAAAGTGGTATTTGACCGTTCCGGTTACCTCTACCACGGCCGCGTAAAATCATTGGCAGAAGGAGCCCGCGAAGGCGGCCTCAATTTCTAATCTATCATCATGGCAGAATTTAACAACGGCCCTCGTGGTGGCGGTAACGACCGCGGCGGCAATAGCCCTCGTGGTGGTGGAAATGACCGTCGCGGCGGCAATGACCGCAACAAAGACAACGATTCGCGTACCGGCGATTCTGATCTGAAAGAGAAAGTAGTAGCTATCAATCGCGTTGCCAAAGTGGTAAAGGGTGGTCGTCGCTTCAGCTTCTCGGCCATCGTGGTAGTAGGTGACGGCAACGGCACCGTAGGCTACGGCCTCGGCAAAGCCAACGAAGTAACCGACGCCATTGCTAAAGGCATTGACGACGCGAAGAAAAACTTGGTAAAGGTGCCGCTGTACAAGCACACCGTTCCTCATAAAATGGAAGGCAAGTACTCAGGTGGTTTTGTGCTGGTTCAGCCGGCCGCCGCTGGTACGGGTGTAATTGCGGGCGGCGCTATGCGTGCCGTGTTCGAAAGCGCTGGTATCAAAGATGTACTGGCTAAGTCGAAAGGTTCGTCGAACCCCCACAACGTGGTGAAGGCAACTTTCGATGCCCTGCTGAAAATGCGTGACCCGATGCAAATTGCTCAGGCTCGTGGTATTACTCTCGCCCAAGTTTTCAACGGATAAGGAACGATGGCGCAGATCCAAATCAAACTCGTAAGAAGCGTAATTGACCGCCCAGAGCGTCAAAAGCGTACCGTGCAGGCCTTGGGCCTCGGCAAAATGAACAGCACCCGGACTGTGGAAAACACAACCGAAATTGCTGGCATGATCAAAGCCGTTCAGCACCTATTGGAAGTAACCGAACTCTAGGAATTTCCCGAACATGAATCTCAGCAATCTCCAGCCCGCCACCGGCTCCACCCGCAATGTAAAGCGCGTGGGTCGTGGTACGGGTTCCGGCCGCGGCGGCACATCGACGCGTGGTCACAAAGGTGCCAAGTCCCGCTCGGGTTACTCCAAGAAATCGGGCTTCGAAGGTGGTCAGATGCCTCTGCAGCGTCGGGTTCCTAAGTTTGGCTTTAAGAACATCAACCGCATCGAGTACAAAGCCGTCAATCTTGACGTGCTGGCTGCTCTGGCGGAAGGTGGTGCTACCACTTTCGACGCGGCTTACTTCGTAAATGCCGGTCTGGCTTCGAAGAGCGCCAAAATCAAAGTTCTAGGTCGCGGTGAAATCACCACGGCGCTGGAAGTACACGCCCACGCATTCTCGAAGTCGGCTGTTGAGGCCATCGAGAAGGCAGGTGGAAAAGCAGTGACGCTTTAAGCATCAAAGCAGCAATGAAAAAACTTATCGAGTCGATAAAGAATGTATTTGCGATTGAGGATCTGCGTACGCGGATTCTCAATACGCTTTTTTTCATTGCCATCTACCGGCTGGGTTCCTTCGTGGTGCTGCCGGGTATCGATCCTACTCGCCTCGACACGGGTCAAAGTGGGGTATTAGGTATTCTCGACACGTTGCTGGGTGGGGCTTTTAGCCATGCGTCCATCTTCGCGTTGGGTATTATGCCTTATATCTCTGCTTCCATTGTATTGCAGTTGCTAACTATTGCAGTGCCTTACTTCCAGAAGTTACAGAAGGAAGGAGAGTCAGGCCGTAATAAAATCAGTCAGTATACCCGCATCCTCACGATTCCGATTGTGGCAGCACAATCGGTAGGCTTTATTGCCACCATAAATGCTGAAGCCATAATGAATCCAGGTGTTTTCTTTACTGTTTCGACGGCTCTTATCGTCACGGCCGGAACCCTGTTCTGTATGTGGCTGGGAGAGAAAATAACCGACAAGGGTATCGGCAACGGCATCTCGATGCTGATCATGATTGGCATTGTATCGCGCTTGCCGGGTGCTTTAATCGGAGAAGCTACAGCCCGCTCGATGCGTGGTTCGTTGATTTTTCTGATTGAAATGGCTGTGTTGTTCCTCGTTGTAATGGCCGTTATCATCCTCACACAGGCTGTGCGGCAGATTCCGGTGCAGTACGCAAAGCAAGTAGGTGGTGCTGCTTCTCTTAGTTCGCAGCGCCAATACATCCCGATGAAGGTGAATGCGGCCGGTGTAATGCCGATCATTTTTGCTCAGTCGCTGATGTTCGTACCTGCTATTGCAGCTTCGGCTTGGAATAAGGACAGTGAGGCGGCTACCATGATCGGGACTTGGTTCCAGCCTAATCACGTTGTATACAACGTCGTGTTCGGGCTACTCATCGTTGTGTTTACCTACTTCTACACGGCTATTAGCGTCAATCCCAATCAGATTGCGGATGACCTGAAACGCAGTGGCGGGTTCATACCCGGCGTGAAGCCTGGCCGTGATACGTCGGAGTTCATTGATGAGGTACTGACCCGTATTACGCTGCCCGGAGCCATAGCACTTGCCATCATTGCTATTCTTCCTGCCATAGCCACTGTTGCTGGCGTAACCGGTCCTTTTGCCCAGTTCTACGGTGGCACTTCACTTATCATTATGGTAGGTGTAGTACTGGATACTATGAACCAGGTGAAGAGCTACTTGCTCATGCGTCGTTATGACAGCATGATGAAGACTGGCAAGACCCGGGGCCGCTCGCAAAATATTGCTCTCGCTTCGTAAAAAAAATGATTTTTTACAAAACCGAAGAGGAAATCGACTTGATGAAGGCCAGCGCGAAAGTGCTGGCCCAAGCTCATGGCGAAGTGGCCAAAATGATCGGGGAAGGAGTTACCACCCGGGCGCTGGATAAGCGTGCCGAGGAATTCATTCGCGATAATGGTGGATCTCCTGCATTCAAAGGCTATAACGGCTTCGAATACAGCCTCTGTATCTCACTTAATTCAGTAGTAGTACACGGTTTGCCGAGCGACTACGTATTGAAAAGCGGCGATATTGTTTCGGTTGATGGTGGAGTTGAGCTTAACGGCTATTTTTCTGACAGCGCCTACACTCACGCAATAGGGGAGGTAGCACCGGAAGTTTTGACGTTGCTCGACGAAACCAAAAAGTCGCTTTATCTCGGTATCGAGCAGGCTGTGGCTGGTAACCGCCTCGGCGACGTGAGCTACGCTATCCAGAATTACGTGGAGAAGCGGGGTTACGGTGT
Source organism: Hymenobacter terrestris (assembly GCF_013377905.1). GTDB lineage: Bacteria > Bacteroidota > Bacteroidia > Cytophagales > Hymenobacteraceae > Hymenobacter > Hymenobacter terrestris. The sequence goes on along the minus strand of NZ_JABKAV010000004.1, from coordinate 72,517 downwards.
GGTGCGGGAACTGGTAGGTCACGGTATCGGCCAAAAACTGCACGAAAGGCCTGAAGTACCTAACTACGGTAAACGCGGTTCGGGACTAAAGTTGCAAACCGGACTCACGTTGGCTATTGAGCCGATGGTGAACTTAGGTACGAAAAGCGTAGTGCAGGAAAAGGATGGCTGGACTATCCGCACCAAGGATTTTAAACCCTCGGCGCACTTTGAGCACACCATAGTTGTTCGCAAAGACAAGGCAGAAATTCTGACTTCCTTTGATTACATAGAAAAAGCCTTACAAGCAAAAACCTTATAGTAGCCATATGGCCAAACAAACTTCCATTGAGCAGGACGGTACCATCCTGGAAGCCTTATCCAACGCCATGTTCCGTGTGGAGCTGGAAAACGGGCACCAGCTGATTGCCCATATTTCGGGCAAGATGCGGATGCACTACATTAAAATTCTGCCGGGAGATAAGGTGAAACTCGAAATGTCGCCCTACGATTTGTCGAAGGGGCGTATCGTGTACCGTTATAAGTAAGGGTATGGGGTACTTGGGGTCCGGGGAACAGGGTTGAAGTTCAACCAGGTTGTTCGGCTTCCCTAGCAAACTCAGACCCTCCGAACCTCAGACCCTAACCACTCACTACCATGAAAGTAAAAACGTCCATCAAGAAGCGTAGCGTCGATTGCAAGATTATTCGTCGCAATGGTAAGCTCTACGTAATCAACAAAAAGAACCCCCGCTTCAAGCAGCGTCAGGGATAATTATTGGAAATTGGGGTCTTTGGAGCATGGCAGCTTGCTGTGTGTTCCGACAGCCGGAGCTAACCAGCAGCGGAACCCCAGGACCCTAATCCGCCAACAACCCAAACTCATCACATGGCTCGTATTGCAGGGGTAGACATCCCAGACAACAAGCGCGGCGAAATCTCGCTGACCTACATTTTCGGTATTGGCAAAGCTTCGGCTCAGCAAATCCTTTCGAAGGCAGGTGTAGACCTGAACAAGAAAGTGAAGGACTGGACGGAAGAGGAAGCCGGCGAAATCCGTAGCATCATCGCCAGCACTTACAAGACTGAAGGCGTTCTGCGTTCGGAAGTGCAACTCAACATCAAGCGGCTCATGGACATCGGTTGCTACCGTGGTCTGCGTCACCGTAAAGGTCTGCCCGTTCGCGGTCAGCGCACCAAGAACAACTCGCGTACCCGTAAGGGCAAGCGCAAGACGGTTGCTGGTAAGAAAAAAGCTACTAAATAATCTGTAGCGGGAATCAGGCCGATGGGTTGCGAAAAGCTTTCAGCCTAACACCTTCCGCAGTAATTTTTGCGATAACCAAATGGCACAGAAAAGAAAAGACAAAGCCAAGAAGCGCGTTGTCGTTGTTGAGCCCGTAGGGCAGGTCCACATTAAGGCCTCTTTCAACAACATCATCATCTCCATCACCAACAACAATGGCCAGGTTATTTCCTGGGCTTCGGCTGGTAAGATGGGATTCCGGGGTTCGAAGAAGAACACTCCCTACGCCGCCCAAATGGCGATGTCGGATGCCGGTAAAGTTGCCCATGACCTAGGCATGCGCAAGGCAGAGGTGTTCGTGAAGGGTCCGGGTGCGGGCCGCGAGTCGGCTATCCGGACGCTGGGTAATGTGGGCATCGAGGTGACGACCATCAAGGACGTAACGCCGCTTCCCCATAATGGCTGCCGCCCTCCTAAGCGCCGTCGCGTTTAGTTTGCACCACGCTGGCTTCGGCCGCGCCCCCTTCAACCCCCAACAAATCCGAAATGGCACGTTATACTGGTCCTAAAACCAAGATTGCCCGTCGCTTCAATGAGCCGATTTTCGGCCCAAGCAAGGCACTCACCAAGAAAGCATATCCTCCTGGCCAGCACGGCCGTGGTCGTCGTAAGAAGCAAAGCGAGTACGCTATCCAGCTGATGGAGAAGCAGAAAGTGAAGTACATGTACGGCATGCTCGAGAAGCAGTTTGAGAACCTGTTCCACAAGGCTGCGGCTGCTCCCGGTATCACCGGCGACAACCTGCTGGCTGCGCTGGAGTCGCGCCTCGACAACACGGTGTATCGTTTGGGCATTGCCCCTACGCGTCGCGCCGCTCGTCAGCTGGTGTTGCACAAGCATATCACCGTTAATGGTGAGATTGTGAACATCGCTTCGTACAAAATGCGTGCTGGCGACATCGTTGCTGTTCGCGAGAAGTCGAAGTCGCTGGAGGCCATCACTACGAGCCTGAGCGCCCGCAATGCCCGTGCTTACGCATGGCTGGAGTGGGACGGCAAGGACATGGTGGGCAAGTTCCTCAATGCTCCTTCGCGCGAGTTGATTCCGGAGAACATCACGGAGCAGCTCATCGTCGAACTGTACTCGAAGTAATAAACGAAGCGGCCCGGACGCCCGGGCCGCTCGTTGCCTTCGCTGCTTTTTTATTGAATTCAGGTATTAGGTATTGGGTAATAGGCACTGCAAACGCATCCTTTTACCTGATACCTTTTACTCAATTTTAACCAACCGCCCCACTTATGTCAATCTTAGCTTTTCAAATGCCGGAGAAAGTGGTGATGGAGAAATCCGACGACTTCTACGGCACGTTTGAATTCAAACCGCTTGAGAAAGGCTACGGCGTCACGATCGGCAACGCACTGCGCCGCATCCTGCTGTCGTCGCTGGAGGGCTACGCCATCACCTCGGTGCGCACCAACAGCGTGCTGCACGAGTTCATGACCATCGAAGGCGTGCTGGAAGACATGTCCGAAATCATCCTCAACCTGAAGCAGATTCGCTTTAAGAAGGTGAGCGATGCTATTGAGGATAAAATCACGGTTCGCATCAAAGGCCAGGATTCATTCAAGGCTGGAGACATCAACAACTTCACCAACGGCTTCCAGGTACTGAACACCGACCTGATCGTTTGTCACGTTGACCCTGGAACGGAACTCGAGTTTGAGTTCACGATTCAGAAAGGCCGCGGTTATGTACCCGCTGAGGAAAACAAGCCTCTGGACCAGGTTTTCGGTCAGATTGCCATCGACGCCATTTTCACGCCTATCAAGAACGTGAAGTACAGCGTGGAAAATACCCGCGTGGAGCAGAAGACCGATTATGAGAAGCTCCTTATCGAGATTCACACCGATGGTTCTATTCATCCGGAGGAGGCGCTAAAAGGTGCCGCCAACATCCTGATTCAGCACTTCATGCTGTTCTCTGACAGCACCATGACCTTCGAGACGGTGAAAGCCGAGGAAGAGGAAATTGTGGACGAGGAGACGCTGCACATGCGCAAGGTGCTGAAGACGCCGCTGGCCGACATGGACCTGAGCGTGCGTGCCTACAACTGCCTCAAGGCCGCCGACATTAAGAGCCTCGGCGACTTGGTGCAGCTTGATATGGCCGACATGATGAAGTTCCGCAACTTCGGTAAGAAGTCGCTCACGGAGCTGGAAAACCTCGTGGAGGAAAAGGGCCTGACCTTCGGGATGGACCTGGGCAAGTACAAGCTCGACGAAGAATAGATAGTAAGCGCAGGAATGTGCTGTCAGTGAAACCGGTGCTTCGGCGCAATTCACGGCAGCACATTTTTTGTGTCTGACTATTGCGTACATTTGCAGACTTTTTCACTTTTCTCATAGTGCGCCCCCGGGGTAGCGGTTCTAATGAGAAGGCAGCCGTAAGGCGCTTTCCGCCGTGGTCGTTGCCCGCAAGCGTACAATTTTTCTTTTTTTATGCGTCACGGTAAATCTTTCAACCATCTCGGCCGCACCACCTCGCATCGCCACGCGATGCTGGCCAACATGGCTAACTCGCTCATCCTGCACAAGCGCATCACGACTACGGTAGCTAAGGCTAAGGCCCTGCGCCAGTACGTGGAGCCCCTGCTGACCAAAGCCAAGAACGACACGACGCACTCGCGTCGCCTCGTTTTCTCGAGCCTGGGCCAGAAGGAGGTGCTAAAGGAGCTGTTTGACAATGTTGCGGCTAAAATTGCCGGCCGTCCAGGTGGCTACACCCGCATCATCAAGCTGAGCCAGAACCGCCTCGGTGACAACTCGGAGATGTGCGTTATCGAGTTGGTTGACTTCAACGACACGATGCTGGAGGCTAAAAACGCCGGCGAAGCCAAGGCTACTACCCGTCGTTCGCGTCGCGGTGGTAAGAAGGCTGATGCTACCACTACCGAAGGCGATTCGTCGGCTGAAGTAGTAGCGGAAGCTAAGCCTGCCAAGAAGGCAAAGGCTGCTACCACGGAGGTTTCGGCCCCCGAGGACACCGACACGGAGACGCTGAAGGATGGCGAAACCCGTGAGGAGAAGGCGGCTGAGTAATCAGCCCTGTTTGCCAAATTTGAGAAGGCCCGCCATTTGGCGGGCCTTTTTTTGTGAAGTTATTCAGGAGGTTTTTACTTGGGTTGAAACGAATTTTCAGTTGATTCGACAGATTTGGGTAGGCCAAGCCGGAGGGTAGAGCGTGCTTTAAGCAACATTCACATCCATCCTTGTCGCATGAAACTTATTCTGCTCCGTCTACTATTCGCTGTGGCTGTCTTGCTGCCACTTTCTGCAACCAATGCCCAGGTACTGCCTCTCGCTGACTCAGCTGTACCAGCTTCAGCTTTATTTGCGGGTGTGCCGCAAGCCAACTGGTCGTCCGCTTCCGATTCGGCGTTTACACTGTTTGATGATGCGTTCTACGCCAATCAGCTTTTCCTTTTGGGAGAAGCACACGGAGTAGAACGGATACAGGAGGTGGATTTCGCCCTGCTGAAGCACCTGAACGCCCGTGCTGGGGTGCGCACCTACGTGGCCGAAGTGGATTGCAGCAAAGCCTACTTCCTCAACGAGTATCTGCGTACTGGCCACGACGGCACCCTACGGCTGGTGTTCCGGAGTTGGGTAGCCGGTACTGAGCAATGGGGCAACGCCGATCTGTATCGCAAGTTTCAGCGTATCCGCGAATGGAACCAGACCCTACCTGCTGCCCGCCGCATCCATTTCATTGGACTGGATGGATTGCAGGACCAGCCGTTAGCGGCCGATTACCTGATGGCCCGGCTGCGGGGAAGGCGTTTGCGGCCAGACTTGCGTAACCGGCTGGATTCAGTGGCCCGGCTGTTGCGGAATGATGCTGACCCGAAACTACTGGGAGCATTGGCAAGCCGTACCGCCGAAGTGTTGCGGCAGGCCCGGCAGCAACGACCTGCCACCCTGGGCGAGGCTTATAACGACGTGAAACACCTACTCCACAATCTTGGATATCGGCCAGCTGGGCTGGGGCGCGAGGTCATTCTGTTCGCCAATTTTGAAAATCTGTACAAAATCAAGCAACTGGGAAACGAGAAGATGTATGGCCTGTGGGGGCTGGCTCACGTGTTGCAAAGCCCGGTTCAGGGCAACACGCGGCTGTTGGCCGGAATGATCAGGGAAAGTACGCTGCCTTTGCACGATAAGGTAGTATCGCTGCTGGCTATGTTCAGCAATTGCCAGATGCTATACCCTACTGCAAGCCTGCCGCCCACCTGGCAGGATGCAGGCCACGCTTACACCCGCACCACTAAGTTCAACCACGACGGCCCGCTGACGGTACTGACTGGGGTGGAGGAACTGAAGCAGCGGAGCAAGCCCGGTAGCACCACCCTATTCCGGCTCGATGCAGTTGGTGCGGCTACCGCGCGTCAGCCCATTGCGGTTCGTTATGCGCCGGGAATTCCGCTTGGTCAGCAAATTCAATTCAACCCCAAGCTACCAGCCAGCGCCTACGTGCAATACCTACTGCTGGTGCGCGACTCGAAGGCAGTAGAGCCTTTGCAGCCATGAGGGCTACTTCTGCCGGGCAGCTAGATTGCAGTGAAATAGTGGCATCTTTCGCCACGTTGCAGCAGACCCTCCCTGCTGCTAATTTGGCTTCATTGATGCTAATCCAACGCCCCGGCCGCTCCGACTTACTGCTGGTACTAGTCTATTGGCTGCTGGCCGCGCCCATCATTTTCTACAGTTACCTACAGGATTTCGGGCTGGGACGGGCTACGACTACCATTCTGTATACCGTGGGGCTCGACACGTTGGCCGTGTACGTGCTGGTGTTCGGATTGCTGCCCCTGGCACTGTCCCGCAGTAGCCCCTGGGTGGTGTTGGGGGCCTTGGTGATGTTCATAGCAATCGATGCACATCTGTACTGGTTGGGCTACTGGGTACTGCTCGACGACAAACCATTGCAATGGACCCCCACTTTAATGCTTTACACCATCATGCGGCATACTCAAAGCTACGGTCTGCTGGGCGTGCTGATGGCGGGCAAGCGCTATTTCGATGTGCAGAAGCGACTGCTGCAAACCCAGCAGGCCCAGACCCAAAGCGAGCTGCGTAACCTCAAGGCCCAACTCGATCCGCACTTCCTGTTCAACAACCTCAACGTGCTGCGCGGCCTCATTCAGCAGGACCCTGCCGAAGCCAACGAGTACCTCAACCGGTTCGCCGGCCTTTACCGGCTGCTGGTGCGGAACCAGAACGAGGACTTTGTGACTGTGAGCGAGGAGCTGCGCTTCGCGGAGGAATACATCTATCTGCTTCGGCACCGCTTCGGCACGGCCTATGAGTTTCGGCTGGAACTGCTACCCGGCTCCGCCTGGGACCAGCGGCTGGTGGTGCCGGGTACGCTGCAGCAACTGCTCGAAAACGCCATCAAGCATAACGCCGGCAACGAAGACGATCCGCTGGTAATCGAAATTACGGCCACGGCGGATAGCCTGACGGTGCGCCACCCGCGCCGTCCCAAGCTGACGGCCGTCGACTCGACTGGGACCGGGCTGGCAAACCTACGGGAGCGGTACCGGCTGCTGTTCGACCAGGAAATCCGGGTAGTGAACACGGCCGCTACGTTTGCCGTGACGGTGCCCGTGCTGATCCAGTCGCCGGTCAGGGTGCCCGCTGATGTTCGTTTTGTGTCGGTCAATGGTGAGAGGGCACAAACCCCGTCCTCACATAATTTCGGATAACACCCTGTCGTCTGCTTTTGCTGTTTGTATGCACATTCTGATTCTGGAAGATGAGGCACTGGCTGCCCAACAGGTGGTGGCGTTTGCTATTCGGGCAGGGCTGAACGAAGCGGACCTGACGGTGCTGCGGAGCATTGAAAAAGCCCTGGCCTGGCTTCAGGGTAACCCCATGCCGGACTTGATTCTGTCCGATATCGAGCTGCTCGATGGCAATGTATTCGCCCTATACGAGCGGTTTCAGGTCACCTGCCCCATCATTTTTACCACGGCCTACGACCAGTTCCTGCTGCCCGCCTTCCGGGGCAACGGCATTGCTTATCTGCTCAAGCCGTTTACCTACGAGCAGTTCGAGGAAGCCCTGACCAAGTATCAGCTACTACGCCGCAACTTCGCCGCTTCTGATCCGGCGCCGCCGGCTGGTCTGAGTCCGGCGTTGGTGCAGGAGCTGAGTGCGGCCTTACGCCAGGGAAGCCAGCCCCGGTACCGGCAGCGGCTGTCGGTGCGGGTGCGCAACGGCCTATATGTGCTGCAAACCGATGATGTGGCCTACCTGCAGGCCGACGAGGGCGTGGTGTTTGCCGTGGATGGGGCCGGCGTGCGCCACCCGCTTACCGGAACGCTCACGGAGTTGGAAGCCCAGCTCGACCCGACTCGGTTCGGACGGCTCAACCGCTCGGAGCTGGTGAACGTGGCGTTTGTGGAACGTGTGGAGCCCTATTTCAACAACCGGCTGGTAGTGAAGCTGCGGGCTGGTGCGGTTTCGTTGATGACCAGTGCGGCCCAAACGCCCGAGTTTCGGCGCTGGTTGGAAGGGTAGGGGCGCTACAGTGAGGGCCGAAACGTCGAAGAACCTATTTACCTTGCGGGCCCGCGGCCGTAAAGCTGTTGGTTAATTCGTAATCTGTTTCATCAACCCCTTTCGCTCATGAGCATTATCACCGAAATCCACGCGCGCCAGATATTCGATTCACGCGGTAATCCGACCGTGGAAGTAGATGTAACCACCGACAGCGGCACCGTAGGCCGCGCTGCCGTACCCAGTGGTGCCAGCACCGGTAAGCACGAAGCCGTGGAGCTGCGCGACAACGACAAGGCTATGTACATGGGCAAAGGTGTACTGCGGGCAGTGGAGAATGTGAACACGACCATTGCCGAGGAACTGGTGGGCTTTTCGGTGTTCGAGCAGGGCCTGCTCGACAAAATTATGCTGGAGCTTGACGGTACGCCTAATAAGGCCAACCTGGGTGCCAACGCTATTCTGGGCGTGTCGCTGGCTGTGGCTCGTGCTGCCGCCGCCGAGGTGGGTATGCCTTTGTACCGCTACGTAGGCGGCGTGAATGCCACTACGCTGCCTGTGCCGATGATGAACATTCTCAACGGTGGCTCGCACGCCGACAACAGCATCGACTTCCAGGAGTTCATGATTATGCCGGTGGGCGCTTCGAGCTTCTCGGAGGCACTACGCTGGGGCACCGAAATCTTCCACCACCTCAAGGAAGTACTCAAAAAGCAGGGTTTCAGTACCAACGTAGGCGACGAGGGCGGCTTTGCTCCCAACATCAAGAGCAACGAAGACGCTATCAAAATTGTACTGCAGGCCATCGAGAAGGCCGGCTACAAGCCCGGCGACGAGGTGATGATTGCCATGGACGCCGCCGCTTCGGAGTTCTATTCCGATGGTCACTACCACTTCAAGAAGAGCACTGGCGACAAGCTGACCTCGTCGGAAATGGTGAGCTACTGGACCGACTGGACCAAGAAGTACCCCATCATCAGCATCGAGGATGGCATGGACGAGGACGACTGGAGCGGCTGGAAGGACCTGACCAACAGCATCGGTAAAACCACCCAGCTGGTGGGCGACGACCTATTTGTGACCAACGTTGACCGCCTGCAGCGCGGTATTGATGAGCAGATTGCCAACTCCATCCTCATCAAAGTAAACCAGATTGGCACGCTCTCCGAAACGATTGACGCTATCAACCTGGGCCGCCGCCACGGCTACAAGAGCATCATGAGCCACCGTTCGGGCGAAACCGAGGACAACACCATTGCCGACCTGGCCGTGGCCCTCAACACCGGCCAGATCAAGACCGGCTCGGCCTCTCGTTCCGACCGCATGTCGAAATACAACCAGTTGCTACGCATTGAGGAAGAGCTGGGCGAAATTGCCTACTTCCCCGGCCGCAAGATGTAATTCTGCAGCCTTTTGCGTTCTGTTAACAGACGGTATCACTCCTTGGGGAGTGGTACCGTTTTGGTTTTAGTGGATATGTAGGCCTCAAATGGCTGAACTGGCCTGATAGGGTAGTTGGTTGAAATAACGGATATTTGTCATGCTGACGTCGGTATCTGCGGCATTGGCGAAATCTGAACGACCCGTGAATTATGAGAGTAGGAGAGTTATTCGGCCGCATTCCCCGCTTTCTGCGCAATTTCTATTTCCTGACCGGACTGGCGTTTCTGGTCTGGATGTTTCTGTTTGATGCCAACGATTTGGTACGGCAGTACGACATGTACGCCAAGTGGCAGGAGCTACAGGGCGACCGGGAATATTACCTGCGCGAGATTGACAAGGTGAAGAAAGACCGCGCTGAACTGCTGAGCAGCCCCGAGCTGCTGGAAAAGTTCGCCCGCGAGAAATACATAATGAAGCGGCCGGGAGAGGACGTATTCGTACTCGTGCCCCAAGAGGAGAACTAACCCAGCCCGGCTGATGCAAGCGCGAATCGGCATCCTGACTTCGGCACTGTTGACTGCAGGCCTGCTACTGGCCACGCCAGGGATGGCCCAGCAGCGCACGAGCTCTCAGGTACAGGTGGCGCGGCAGTTCTGGCTGGCGGCCGTAGGGCAGGAGTGGCGGCCGGCTTACCGCCGCCTTACTCCCGCTGCCCAGGCTACAATGAGTCCGCAGCAATTCCGGCAGTCCATCCGGCAGTTACGGGACCCGATACGCCGTTTTGGGCCAGCCATCGACCTCTACAAGATGGGCTTTCGGCTGCGCGAAACGGCCGTACCCGAAACCTTCGTCACCTACAGCTTCCGCGCCGACACGCTGGCTGTGCGCCCGCACTTCCAGTTGCACGTCAGCTTCCAGGACTCCGCAGGTCGCTTAGTGCAAAGCTTTCGGGTGGTGCAGAGCACCAGCTCACCTTAATCGGGCAGCGAGATTTTGCCCATCCGGATGGCTGGCACGCGCTGACGACCAGCCCCGATACTGAAGGGCCGGCCGGCTACGGCCTCGTTGGCCAGCAGCGCGAACAGAATGGCCTCCTTGGCATCGGGTGGCACGCCCAGGGCGGCGGTGCTGGCGAAGTTACAGGCGGGCAGATGGCGTTGCAGTGCGGCCAGCAGCATGGGGGTGTGGGCGCCCCCGCCGCTGGCGTATACGGCCAGGGCCGGCTGCTCGGCCAACGCCAGCCGCACTGCCCGCGCCACGCCGGTTGCGCTTAGCTCCACCAACGTAGCCAGCAAGTTCTCGACTGGCAGGGCCTGCGTGCCAGTGCGTGCCTGAGCAGCCTCCAGGTAGGCCGGGCCGAACAGCTCGGGGCCGGTGGTTTTGGGCAATGCCGCTGCAAAGAATGGGTGGTTGAGTAGTTCGGCCAGCAAATCCGGGTGTACTGTGCCGGCGGCGGCCAGCCTGCCGTCCTCGTCAAAGGCCAGCTGCGGGAAGTGGGCGCGTACTACGGCGTCGAGCAGGGTGTTGGCGGGGCCGGTATCGGTGCTGAAAGCGGCACTGGCAGTCTGGGTGCTCTCGGAGTTGGTGCGGGGCAGGTAGGTGAAATTGGCAATGCCGCCTAGGTTGAGCAGCAAACGCTCCTCATCGGGGCTGCTGAGCAACAGGAAGTCGCCGTAGGTAGCCAATGGCGCGCCTTCGCCTCCGGCCGCTAGGTGTTTCTGACGAAAGTCGCCCACGGTGATGATGCCGGTACCCACGGCCAGATGGTCGGGGTCGCCGAGCTGTAGCGTGGCGTTGAGGCCGGGGAAATCGGGGTGCTGGTGCTGATGGGCGGGGGCGTGGTACACCGTCTGGCCGTGGCTGGCTAGCAGATCGACCTCGGCCGGCGCTACCTGCCACTCGTGCAGGCAGGCGAGCACCATGCGGGCGTGCTGCTGGCCTATCCACGGGTTGAGCAGCGTTAGGTACTCCAGGCTTACCTGCTCGCGGGCAAATACCTGCCGCACTCGCCGCCGGAACTCCTCATTGTATGGCACTGTGGCAAAGTGCTCCAGCTCCAGCCGCGTGGCCGTGCCGTGCCCGTGCAGGCGGCACAAGGCCACATCCAACCCATCGAGCGAAGTACCCGACATCAGCCCGATAATCCGGCGGCTGGGCTGCTGAGCAAGTTGGGCGAGGCGGTGCATAGTATAATGGTTAGTGAAGGAACATCATTCAGAGCGAAGCGAAGAATCTCGTGTGCCAAAGTAAACCCCTATTGTCAGGAATACTTTAGTACGCGAGATTCTTCGCTTCGCTCTGAATGACGTTCTTTCCTACTCCCTAACAGCTACTCAATCTTCTTACCAGCCATTGCTTGGCTGATGCTGATGTTCATCACGCGCTCGGCGAAGGGGCGGGTGAGTTCTTCCAGCTCGTCCACGGCTTTCAGCATCACGTCCTTTTCCGGGGCCTGCAGAGCGGCTTTCAGCTTCGTTACGCCGGCCTGGGTTTGCGTGAGTTCCTCGACGGTTAGATGCTGGCCGTTTTTGGCCACGAACCGCTCCACTTGGTAGAGCATCTGCTCGGCTACGGTGCGGGCTTCGATAACCATGCGGGCGGCCACGTCTTCGCGTGCGTGGGTGAGCGAGTCCATCAGCATCTGCTCCACCTGCTCGTCGGTGAGGCCATACTGGGGCTTGATTTCGACTTCCTGGCGGGTGCCGGAACGTAGTTCGATGGCCTCAACTTTCAGGATGCCGTCGGCGTTGAGGATGAAGTTGACATCGACTTTGGGCAGACCGGCAGGCATGGCCGGGATGCCGCGCAAATCGAACTCGGCCAGCTTGCGGTTTTCCTTCACCACGTCCCGCTCGCCCTGATACACCGAAATCTTCAGGTTTACCTGCCCATCCACACTGGTGGTGTACTGGCGGCCGGCCTTGGTCGGGATTTTGGAGTTGCGCGGGATAATCGGGTCCATCAGGCCGCCCAGGGTTTCAATGCCCAGCGTGAGCGGCGTCACGTCGAGCAGTAGCACGTCGCGGCGGTTGCCGGCCAGAATATCGGCCTGAATGGCCGCACCCAGCGCCACCACTTCGTCGGGGTTGAGCGAGTTGTTGGCTTCCTGCCCGAAGAACTTCGACACCGACTCGTGTACCAGCGGCACCCGGGTCGAGCCGCCCACCAGCAGCACGGCGTCGAGCTGGTCAGCGGTCAGGCTCGCGTCTTTCAAGGCGCGGCGGCACGAGTCAATCGTGCGCTCTACCAGCGGGCGGGCCAACTCGTCGAACTCGGCGCGGCTGAGGCGTACCACCACTTCGTCGCCGAGGTTGCCGGCAAAGTCGTCGTGCTGGCTTAGGTAGCGCTTAGCCGATTCGGCCAGTAGCCGCAGCTCCTGCTGCAACGAACCGTTGCCTTCGAGTTGGGTTGTCAGGCTATGTTGTGTGGTCCAGTGTTCGGCTACAACGCGGTCGAGGTCGTCGCCTCCCAAATAGGTGTCGCCATTGGTGCTCAGGACTTCAAAAATGCCTTGGTGCAGCTTCAGAATGCTTACATCGAAGGTGCCACCGCCCAGGTCGTACACGGCCACCGTTTTTTCCTCGTCGGGGTTCAGGCCGATGCCGTAGGCCAGGGCCGCTGCCGTGGGCTCGTTCACAATGCGCAATACTTCCAGGCCCGCCAGGCGGCCGGCGTCGCGGGTGGCTTGGCGTTGCGAGTCGTTGAAATAGGCCGGCACCGTAATGACGGCCTTGTTGACGGGCGTTTTTAGGGCGTGCTCGGCTCGGGTGCGCAACTCCTTCAGTATCTCGGCCGACAACTCGATAGGCGAGTAGAACCGGTCGCCGACCCGAATTTTCACCAGACCCTCCGAGTTATCGTCAATCACCTTATAGCCCAGGCCGCCGGCATGCTGGCCCAGGTCGTGGTAGCTTTTGCCCAGCAGACGCTTCACCGAATAAATGGTGTTTTGCGGGTCAGAAAGCAGATACTCCTTGGCCTCGGTGCCTACCAGCGGCGACTCGCCGCCCTGCGGGAAATGCACCACTGAAGGTATGATGGTTCCCCGGCCCTGGTCGTTGATGGCCAGCGGCTGGCGGTTTTCGGGGTGGATGTAGGCGACCAGCGAGTTGGTGGTGCCCAGGTCGATACCCACGATAATTTCTTCCTGCTGAATACTGCCGGTAGAAAGGTTGATTGCAACTTTAGCCATAGGGAACAACGAGGCGGCGGGGCCGCACGGAAAGCAGGAAAACGGATGAGACTGGCTGCTACAACAGCTGCCCCATTGAAAGGGCCAAAATTACGCAACAAAAGTCCGGCCCTACCAGGTTGCCTGAGCCAAGCCCAAATGGCCACTAGTACGCGCCAGTCGTCAAGGGCATTTATCAGAGTAACAACAAAAACTGGAATTGGCAGAGCTGATAATCAGGCACAAGGATTAGGGTTACGGTTTTTGAGAAATAAATGGTATATAATTACGATCATTTAAATCCACTATTCAGCTGTGTTGCGTACGCTTCTCGTGGGCAGTATTGCCGCGCTTATCCATTGTTTGCCGGCCACTACCTAACTGGCTGGGATACCACGCTCTTACTATAGGCCATTACTGGTCCTGTTGCACTTGTCTTTCAGGCCTCTTTCCAGAGGTCTTATCCGCTGTTCCGGTCGCTGTGGCCGGTTCTTTTTTCATTTTTTTATCCTTTTCATCATGCCCAAATTTCTTACTCGTCCTATTCTGCCTATCGCGCTGGCTGCTGCTACCGTGGCTGGCCTGATGGCTTGGACTGCCCAGCAGACTACGCTCGAAGCATCGAGCCACCGCGAGGCGCCTCTTATTGCCGACGACCCGTTGGCCGACAACACTGACGTATATGCCTTCCGCGACCCCAACAATGCGGAAATGGTCAACCTTATCGTCAATTATATTCCGCTGGAACTGCCCCAGGGTGGCCCCAACTACAATACGTTCGGCGAGAACGTGCGCTACGAAATCCACGTCAAAAACGACGGCAGCAAGGCCAACGCCGACGACATCACCTACCGCTTCACCTTTAAGCGGGTGAATCAGGATCCGACTACGTTCTTTAATATCCGGCTGGGTAAAGAGAACCTGAAGGCCACCTACACTATGGAGCGCAGCGTAAACGGCGGCGCTTTCACGACCCTTAAAACCGATGGTGTGGTGCCACCGCCCAACATTGGCCCGCGTTCCATTACCGGCGCTGCTGGCTTGGGCGCACCGAGCTACGAAAGCCTCTTCACGGGAGCAATTCAGACGGTAGATGGCGACATCAAGGTGTTCTGCGGACCCGTTGATGACCCGTTCTTTGTGGATCTGGGTGGCATTTTTGATTTGGGTGGCATTCGCACGGCCAACGCCCGCGACGGCGTAGCCCGTAAGAACACTCACACCATTGCCCTGCAAATTCCGATTGCCAAGCTCCAGAAGGATGGCAAGACGGGCGCACAGGCTGCCAATATTCTTGATGGTGACTACATCATTGGTGTGTGGGCCTCGGCCAGCCGCCAGTCCATCCGCACTATCAACACCACCGATGGCACGCAGGCCCACAGTGGCACCTGGGTGCAGGTTTCGCGTTTGGGCATGCCGCTGACAAACGAGGTTATCGTGCCCATCGGCGCTAAGGACCGTTGGAACTACGACACCCCTTACACCGAGCAAGCCACCACCGAGGACTACCTTTCGAACCCCGAACTGGCCCTGTACATGGCCGAGGGTGAAGGCTACTTCGGAACGGCAGTACCAGGTTTCAACCAGCTGCGCATTCAGCGTAATTCGCTGGGCTCTTTTGACTTCGCCAACGGCAAAAACGGCGTTTCGGCGCTACTCAACGCGGCTCCCGCCGATGTTGCCGGCACGGCCTTCGCCAAAGTGGCTAACGGTGGCTTCGCCGAATACCTGCTGCGCCCGGGCAAGCCCCGCTCGGTGGATATTCTGCCCATTTTCCATACGGGTGTGCCCAACTTGCCGCCTTACCAACTGGCTAACATCAAACCTGCCGGTCAGCCTCTGGCTGCCGGTAAGCCGTTCGTCAACAACTTCATGCCGCTCATCGACAACGTAGGTGCTGCGGCTGGTGTAGGTGGCGACATGCTGCGCCTGAACATGGCCGTACCAACGACGCCGCGTAATTCGGCTGACTTCAGCTCGGAAGGTCTGTTGGCTGCTGCTGTGTTGGGTCTGACTGATGCTCGTTTTAACACGACCAATACCCTGCAACCCATCCCGAACATGGATGGCTTCCCGAATGGTCGTCGTTTAGAGGATGATATTACCCGCATTGAGCTGCAGGCTGTGGGTGGCATTGTGCTGGCAGCCATTGGCCTGCCCTATGAGGCCGCCTCGCCCGGCTTGGCCGGCGCTCTGGCCTTCCGCACCGGTATCGAGAAAAACGATACCACGTTCCGCACGGGCTTCCCGTACGTGCAGTTGCCATGGGCCGGTACTAAGGCCCAGAGCACGATTACCTCGCAGCTTGGCGCAGCTGGTTTCAGCCTGAAGCCGGAGATTGTGGCCGCTGCTCAGAACTATCCAAATCCGTTCAACGAGGTTACCAAAATTACCTACGAAGTAGCCACGAAGACCCCGCTGACGATGTTCGTGAGCGACCTGACGGGCCGCCGCGTGGCCACGCTGATGGAAGGCAAGGCTCACAAAGTGGGTAAGTATGAGCAGAAATGGACGCCCGGCCCCGAAGTAGCCGCCGGCACCTATGTGCTGACGATTGCCACGGGCAAAACCGTGTTGCAGTCGATGAAGCTGGTACATAACCAGTAAGTCGGTTTAACGCTGGCCGGCGCGAGTAGTACTCGTGCCGGCTAGCTGCTGACGGATAGCCGGGCCCTGGGTGAGTCTGCCTATCTTACTGGCTGCCGACGGGGGAACCGGCCACCAGGCCGGTTCCCTTTGCGGTTGTTAGCCATTTCCTAATCACTGGAATATATACGCTGAGTACGTGAGAAAATACCTTTACCCATCCCTTATCCTGTTGTTTCTGGCCCTTGGGGTAACCATTTACCTGACCCGCACGCCTGACCCTGTACCGCAGTTGCGGGCGCGGCGCGGCGACCTAGCGGCCGGTGGCGAATGGGTGAACACCAAAGCGGCCATTGAAGGCCTGCTGGCCAACCTGCGCGCCAAACCCGACGACACGAAATCGAAAGTGCTGCTGGCCCAGGCCTACATGCAAGAAGCACGCGTAACCGGCGACCATCCGTACTATGATACGGCCGCCATGCAGTTGCTGAACGAAGTGCTGCGCGCCGAACCCGAGAACTTTGAGGCCCTGTGCTGCAAAGCCTCGCTGAGTCTGACCCAACACCACTTCTCGGAAGGGCTGGCCATTGCCGAAAAAGCTGTGGCCCTGAACCCAAACAATGCCTTTGTATACGGCTTGCTCTGTGACGCTAATGTGGAGCTGGGCCGCTACGAGGAGGCCATTAAGATGGCCGACAAGATGAATACCGTGCGCCCCGATTTGCGCTCCTACTCGCGGGTTTCGTACCTGCGCGAAATCCACGGCGACCTGCCGGGAGCTATTGACGCCATGCAAATGGCTGTAAAGGCTGGCTACGCTGGCCTAGAGCAAACCGAGTGGGCCCGCATTACGCTGGGGCACCTTTACGAAACCACCGGCGACCTGACCAATGCCGAGCAGGCGTATCGGATGGCGCTGACCGCCCGCCCGTATTACGCCTATGCACTCGCCGGACTGGGCCGCGTAGAGCAGGCCCGTAACAACTACCCCGAAGCCATCAAGTATCTGGAGCAGGCTCGCAATACGGTGAAGGATTACACTTTCGCCGAAGAACTGGCCACCCTCTACCAGCTCAACAACCAACCCGCCGAGGCCCGCAAAATGGAGGCCGAAGCCATCGGAATGCTCGCCTCGGACGCCAACGCGGCCGATGAGAACGAAGACCTGGGCCATTACGCCGACCGGGAGCTGGCCTACGCCTACCTCGAAACCGGAGAGCTGGACAAAGCCCTCGAACACGCCAAAATTGAATACGACCGACGCCCAGACAACATCGACGTGAACGAAACCCTGGCTTGGGTTTCGTACAAGCGTGGTGAATATCCGGCCGCCGCTACCTATATGAAAGCGGCCCGCCGCACCAACTCCCAGAACCCGGTGCTACTATGCCGCGCCGGCCTCATTGCCTCCAAAAATGGCAACCCCACCGAAGGGCAGGCCCTCATTAAACAGGCCTTGGCCATCAACCCCTACCTCAGCCTCGACCTTGCCGAGGAAGGCCGCAAGCTGCTGGCGACGCGGTAGGACCAAGGTGTTTGCTAAATGAGAACAGTGTCATGCTGAACTCCGTCGAAGCATCTCTACTACAATGGCAATCCTGTTGACTGTAACGAAGCGGTAGAGATGCTTCGACTGCGCTCTGCTTCGCTCAGCATGACAGGTAATCCAATACCAACCCTTCATATTAAGACACTTCATGCGCGCCACTCGCTTCGTTCGCTGCCTGCCACTCCTTGCCGCGCTTCTGTTGCTGCCGGGGCTGGTCGATGCGCACGTGCTGGATGCGGATCTGAGCAAACTCTCGCGTACCGATATCTTCTTCACCTACCTGAAGCTCGGCTACACCCACATTCTACCGCTGGGTATCGACCATGTGCTGTTTGTGCTGTGTTTGTACCTGTTGGAGCCGCGCCTTAAGCCGGTGCTCTGGCAGGCTACGGCCTTCACGGTGGCGCACTCCATCACGCTGGGGCTGGCCATGTACGGCGTGGTGTCGCCACCGGCTAGCCTGATTGAGCCCCTGATTGCACTGTCGATTCTGTTCGTGGCCATCGAGAACATCGTGGTCGAGCACCTGAATCCGTGGCGTCTTGTGGTGGTGTTCGGGTTCGGACTGCTGCACGGACTGGGCTTTGCCGGAGCCCTCACCGGCCTGGGTTTGCCACCCAACATGTTTGTCGAGTCGTTGGTGGCCTTCAATATTGGGGTGGAACTGGGGCAAGTTTCGGTGATTCTGCTGGCCTGGCTGCTGATTGGCCGCTGGGCTGCCGACAAACCCTGGTATAAGCGCCGCATTTTGGTGCCCGCCTCGGTAGCTATTGCCCTCATGGCCGCCTACTGGACTTTTGAACGGCTGAGTTGAGTAGAAAAAGAAATAAAGAGCGTCATGCTGAGCGTAGTCGAAGCATCTCTACCGCAACGCTAATTAATACTAATACTACTGCAACGAAGCGGTAGAGATGCTTCGACTACGCTCAGCATGACGTCCTTTTCACCAGCAACCAACGACTAACCCTAAATGCTCCGCTACCTGCTCCTGCTGCTGCTTTTGCTACCCTACCTGGGAGGCATCGGCGCGGGCTTGGTGGGGAGGCCTGAACCGGCGGGACCCACTGCCGCGCATCCGTATAGGCATAGCGCAGCCTGCCAGCACGAGAACTACCTGCGCCTCGACTGCTTCGATACCTGCAACGGCAACCAGTCGGCGGTAGAGGTCCAGACCAAGAACACGACGCCGGCCCAACTACTGGCGTCGGCCAAGAGTATCGATCTGCATTGCCTGCCCGAAACGCCCCACCTGCAAGTGGTACAGTTCCGGCAGTTTGTAGGGCATCAGCCGGCCGCCGAGCCGGCCACAACGGCCGGAAACCGGTCGATTCCGGAACAGCCGCCCCGTTGCGGATAATTGGATATGCCTCCTAACCAGGAGGTGGGCCTGTGCCGTTGGCGCGGGCCGTTGTCAACTTATCTTCTGACTCAGACGCGCCGCTAAAGGGCCTTGGGCCGTGCGCGGCGCGTTGTATTGCGGCTGTATGCGCCTTTTTTATTGGATAACCGTTGCCGGCACGATGCTGGTAGCGTGGGGGTGCGGGGCCGAAGCTCGTGCTCAGAACACCGCCGTACTACGCGGTAGCGTGGCCGATTCGGCTTCGGGCCGGCCCCTGAGTGGGGTGAGTGTGCGGCTGGCTGACCGCGTAGAGGCCACCGTAGCCGACGAACTGGGTAGGTTCCGGCTGACGGGGCTGCCGGCCGGAACCTACGTGGTGCGGGCCACTGGTCTGGGCCTCGCGGCACGGCAGCAAACTGTAACCGTGGCTGCTGGCCAGACCGCCACTGTGGCCCTGCGCCTGCCCGCTACCTCGCTCACGCTGGCCGAAGTAACCGTGGCCCAGCCCCGCGACCCCAACCAGTCGCTGGCCGTTATTTCCAACATCGATAGATTGCTGCGGCCCGTGAACTCGGCCCAGGACCTGCTGCCGCTGGTGCCGGGCCTGGTGATTGCCCAGCATGCGGGTGGTGGCAAGGCCGAGCAGATTTTTGTGCGCGGATTCGACGCCGACCACGGCACCGACTTTAACGTGAGCATCGATGGGCTGCCGGTGAATATGGTCAGCCACGCCCACGGGCAGGGCTATGCCGATTTCCACTTTGTGATACCGGAAACCGTGGACCAATTGCGGGTGTACAAAGGCCCCTATACGGCCCGATTCGGCGACTTCGCCACGGCTGGCGCGGGCGAGTTTACCACCAAGACCCGCCTCGACCAAAGCCAGGTGAAACTGGAAGTAGGTCAGTTTGACACCCGCCGCGCCGTAGCGCTGGTGAACCTGCTGCCGGTGCGGCCCACCGGCCAGCGGCAGGCCGCGGCCTACGTGGCCGGCGAGTACACGTTCGCCAACTCGTACTTCGACGCCAAGCAGGACTTTAGGCGCTTTAATGGACTGGCCAAATACACTGGCCAGCTCTCCGACCGCTCTTCGCTGATGGTGCTCGGCTCGCAGTTCGCCTCGAAGTGGGATGCCTCGGGCCAGATTCCGGAGCGCGGTGTCGACGACGGCACGATTTCGCGCTTCGGCAGCATCGACCCCACCGAGGGCGGCTCTACCAGCCGCACCAACGCCACGGCCGTGCTCACCACCGACCTGCCCCACAACGCCGTGCTGCGCCAGCAGGTGTACTACACGCGCTACGATTTCAACCTGTACTCCAACTTCACGTTCTTCCTAAACGACCCGGTAAACGGTGATGGAATCCGGCAGACCGACGCGCGCAACCTCTACGGCTACACCGGCACCTACAGCCGCGACCTGCAACTGGGCAGCCGCACGCTGCGCACCGTAGCCGGCCTGGGCACCCGCCTCGACGACACCCACATTGCCCTGCGTAACTCGGCGCGCCGCGTAGTGCTCGACACGATTCGTTCGGGACGGGTGTACGAGCAGAACTTCAATGGCTACCTCGAAGGAACGCTCGGCCTCACCGACCGACTCACGCTCAACGCCGCGCTGCGGGCCGATTACTTCCGCTTCGCGTTCCGCGAAGACCGGGCGGCGGCCGACTCAGTATCGGGCCGGGCGGGCAAGGGGCGCGTGAGCCCTAAGCTGAACCTGTACTACGATGTGAATCCGGCCGTGCAGCTGTTCGTGCGCTCAGGTTTCGGCTTCCACTCCAACGATGCCCGGGCCGTGGTGACCAACGCGGCGGCCAATGTACTGCCCCGCGCCATCGGCTACGAGGTGGGCAGCACGTTCAAGCCGGTGCCCGCGCTGGTGATAAATGCCGCGCTGTGGGCGCTGCACCTGCAGGATGAGTTGATCTATGTGGGCGACGAGGGCGTAGTGGAAAGTGCCGGCCGCACCCGCCGCCTGGGCTTCGACCTTTCGGCCCGCTACCAGCTCACGCGCCTGCTGTTTGCTGATGTAGACCTGAACCTGAGCCGCGGCCGACTGGTAGACGAACCCGAAGGAGCCAACCGGATTCCACTGGCCCCCAGCCTCACCAGCGTTGGCGGCCTCACGCTGCGGGCCCCCAGCGGCCTCGGCGCTAGCCTGCGTTACCGCCACATCGATTCGCGGGCGGCCAACGAGGACAACTCGGTGCAGGCTAGAGGCTACTTCCTGCTCGATGCCGTGTTGAGCTATACCAAAAGCCGGTTTCAGGTGGGTGCCTCCGTCGAAAACCTGCTGAACGTGGAGTGGAACCAGGCCCAGTTCGATACCACCACCCGCCTCCGCAACGAGGCCGAGCCGGTGTCGGAGCTGCACTTCACGCCCGGCACCCCCTTCTACGCCAAGCTCAACGCCAGCTTGTTTTTCTAGGGCCTTTTGTTCGACGCGTACCCTTTTCTGCTACGTTTCGGGATGGCAATGCGCCTGAATACAGCGGCAGTTTAAACGAGCTTTTCAAGGCTCATTTCTCAACTTTACTTCTTCTGCATCATGTCTTTCTTCTCCTTTACAAATTCCGTCGATACGCAAACTGCCATTCGGCTGGCCTTCACCAGTACCACTACCCAACCAATGTCTGATGCGGGTGCTCCGCCGCCGCTACCTCCGGGCACCCGGCAGCGGTACCGGGAAATTAAAGCGCAGGCCCACTGCCGCACCCACGCCCGCTCCACGCCCCACAGTTCGGCCAAACGCTGGTAACAGCAAATATGAAAGCCGCTTTCCACTCCGGAAAGCGGCTTCTTTGTGAGTCATGTTTCGACTTGCCTCGTTCTTTATTTGCATCCGGCGGCGTAAATGCACATTTTGGCCCCAAGCCTGCTGCTACTTATGAAATTTTACACTCCGCACTCCCTTCTTCCTGTTCTGTTACTCGGCCTAATGGGGCTGGGGGCCGGGTGCCAGTCGGCGGGCGGCGAGGTGGCAGCGGCCCGCCAGAGTGCAACAGTGGCCATACCGGTATCAGCGCCGGTAGTGCCGCCCGTACCAGCCGTCGATTCGCTGGCTTCCACGCCGCTGGCGCCGCTGCCCAACGTGTCGCCGGAGTTGCGTGCAGCTGTAACCGAGCTACGCGCCCGTTTGGGGCCGGAAGCCGCTGCGTTGCGGCCTGAAGTGCTGGAGCGGGCCTGCGTGGGCTACCTCAACCTGCGGCAGTCCGGCCGCATCAGCCGGCCAGGCATATTGGCCATTGCCGATATGGATTTGCCTTCCTCCGAGCCGCGCCTGTGGGTACTCGATTTGCGGGCCGGCCAAGTGCTCCACCGTAGCCCCGTGGCCCACGGCCGCGGCTCGGGCGAGGGCGTGCAGGCTCGGCGCTTCTCCAATACCATCAAGTCGGCCTGCACGGCCCTGGGTTTCTACCGCACCCAGGATACCTACCGGGGCAAGCATGGCCTCTCGCGCCGCCTGCGCGGCCTAGATGCCGGCCACAACGATAATGCTTTGCGCCGCTACGTGGTGCTGCACAGCGCCGACTACGTAAGCACCGCTTTTATGGAGCAACATGGCCAGGCCGGCAACAGCCGCGGCTGCCCCGCCCTGCCCCCCGATCAATACCGGGCCATCATCGGGGCAGTAGGCGAAGGTGGCTGCCTCTACCTCAGCGGCCCCGGCCTCGAATCGAAGTGGCTCGACGGAGCTGGCGCGGCCCGGCGGCTGGCGGCGCAGGGGTGGCTGTAGGGTGTTGTGCCTTTGTACAAGTTGACAGCAGGTGCCTTCTATGGATGAAACGGTATGAGCGCTAAAATTCAAGCTGCGTTGGGAATCTTAATGGTAGTAGGATTCCTTGTTCTGTCTATCCGTACAAGCAGGCAAAGGGCTGATTTATTGGGTAATGGGGTATGTGTCAGCGGTGTTGTTAAAGATTCATATTATTTGAAAAGCACCTGGAAAACCAAAGTTGCATTGTTGTACGAAGGGCGCATTTATGAAAACGATGGAGTCGCTTCGGAAAAGTATAAGATTGGTGATTCTATCAGAGTGAAAATTCTGCCGAATGATCCGGATGGACTGATACTGATATCAGACAGCGAAGATGCTATCTGTGAATAAAAACAGAAGCCATAACCAGAGAACAGCGCATATAAAAAAGCCCCGCTGGACCATTCCAGCGGGGCTTTTGCTTTGTGAAAAAACGTAAGATTACTGCACCACTACTTTCCGGCTCAGGTTCAGTTCCGGAACGCTCAGCTGGTACACGCCGGCGGGCAGGGCACGGCCCGGGGTCAGGCGCTGCTCGTTGGAGCCAGGGTATAGCCGCACCGACTGCTCGTGCACGAGGCGTCCCGTGAGGTCGACGAGGCGCAGGGTGGCGGTCAGGTCGCGGGGCGTTTGGAGCACCATGTCGATGCGCCCGGCGCTGGTAGGGTTAGGGTACACCATCAGATCGGTGCCGGTAGGGGCAGCTGCGGCAGTGGACGTGACAACGCTTTCGCGCAGGGCAACGCTCGTGAGCACGGCCGGGGCAGTGTAGGTTGCTTTCAGGAATGCACGCTGGGCGGGGTTGGCCGTGGAGGTGTTTTTGGCCCGCAGCGTAATCCAGCCGGTGGCGGTGGGCGAATAGGTGCCGGTGAGGTTGCCAGTGCCGGTTCTGCTGCTCAGTATGGCATTGGAGGGGCTCACCAGCTCCACAGCTAGGCTGCGCGTGGCGTTGGTCGGAAACAGGGTGTACGTAATCGTTTTGCCCGACTGTACATAGATGCGGCCCGCCGTGCGGTATGCCGTAGACGAGGCCGGCAACTGCCCGCCCTGCTTAAGCGACGAAGGGTGCGAGTCGCCCAAATCGTCGGCCAGCTCCCACTCCTGGGTGGTGGGCATGGCGGGGCGGTTGTAGTTGGTGCCGATGCCCGTAGGAGCCCACACCGAGTAGCCGCGTCGGCCACCGGCGGCCGTGCCATTGCAGGGCGGCGTATTGATGGTTACGGTTTGGGAGCCGCTCACCGTAACGGTAGTAGTGCCATTGGCTCCCGAGTAGTCCTTGAGCACAGTGCCGGGCGCAAAATCGGTGCTGACCGTGCTGTTCTGCCAAGTGCTGAAGTTGTCGTTGATGCCGATGAGGGCCTTGGTGCTACGCTCAATCACGAGGTGGTCGGCGGCCTGCCAGCGCACTTTGTACGCGCCCTCCTTGAACCGCAGGTTCTGGTGGCACCAAATCAGGTTTTCAATGTCGGAGCGTTGCGGCAGGTCGACGGTGCTGGTGGGCTGGTGCGAGTACCGTTTGCCCGTGTTACCGATATTGAACAGGTCTTCAAAGAAAATCTGGGGCGAGCCATCCACAGCCAGTGCGGCGGCATATGCGGCCGAGAGGCGCGGATCGAACGGGTCGATGTGCGGGGCCAGCTCCGAGCCCGAATTCCAGCCGGTGTAATTGCCATTGGTGCTTACTTGGGGCCGGAACGTGTCGTGGTTGTTTACGAATGGTACCGTGCGGTGCACGAACGTGCCGTTGATGTTGAACACGCGGGCATTCTGCTGGTAACCCGGCAACGAACCTAGGTCGAAGTTGCCGCCCCCGCTTACAATGCTGTACAGGGCGTTGCGCAGCGAAAAGTCGAAGGTGCCGGCGCGGTTCTGCACGCTGGCCACCCAGCTGTCCATCTGGCCGCTGCTGCCTACCCATTCGCCCACGGCGTACATGGTAGCCCCACCGTTGGCCCAGCCAGCATTGGTCTGCATATTATAGAGGAAATCCTCCATGGCAAATTCGGGGAAGTGCTTCACTGCATCCAGGCGCACCCCATCAAAGCCCTGCTGCTTCTTGTACCATACCAGCCAATTGCGCTGGCCGGCGCGCATGTAGTCGGCCCCTTGGGTCGGGTTGAAGGTAGCGTTGGAACTCTGCCCATACGAGCCGTTGTAGTAGCTGATGTCGGGGCCAAACAGCACTTGGTTCTGGTCGCCGGAGGTGGAGTTGTTGCCGGGATTGGGGGTGAAATTCTGCCAGTTTTTAGGGAAGCGGCCGTTGCGGGCCAAGTAGTTGGCGGCCGTTTCGTCGGTAGCAGGCTTGCTGTAGCTCACGTACCGGAAGTTTTTGTACTTACTGGTAGTGAAGTCTTCCCAAGCTGCTGGGTCCTGGCCGCCGCCGCCGGTCTGCGAGCCGGCCCCGTCGTTGTGGTTGAGCACGATGTCCTGCACCACCTCAATGCCGTTGGCGTGTAGCACGGCTACGGCCCGTAGCAGCTCGTCCTTGTTGCCCAGGCGGGTGGCCGTGAAGCCTTTCTGGTACTTGTCGCCTAGGTCGTAGTTGTCGAAGGGCGAGTAGCCGTTGCCCTGGTTACCGTTCTTGATGCTGGGCGGCAGCCAGACCGCATCGATGCCCATAGCTTTCAGGCGCGGAGCCAGCAGGGCAATGTAGTTGGCCCAGCCATTGGGGTAATTGGTGTTCCAGTAGTCCCACCAGTAGCCCTGCAGAACTACTTTTTGGGCTTTGGCAGGTTGGCCGCCCAATATAAGTAGAGCAGCGGCGGCCAGCGTAAGCTTGCGCCACCAGGAGTTTGTAGAAGTGTGCATGTGGGAATTGGGGAAATTGGTGGGAAATCGGTCGGCCGCAAGCCGCAGTGCGGAGTCGGCCGCAAGCCATGGAATAGCATGTCCTAAATTCGGTAATTAAATAGTAATATATCGGTGTTGTATTGCTCTGTTGTGGTTGTGCTTTGGCCGGTTGAACCTAAGCCGGGGAATCAATCTGGCTAGAGCTATGTTTAATAAGTATCAGGCCTAATTCTATGCGCGTTCAACCGCTGGGGCGCCTGTTCCGTATAACTGATATGCGGGCGCTCCGTGCGCGAAATGCCCCCTTCTGTAACTGAAACACCGTGATGATGGAAAATAAAAGTGTAGTTCGCCGGCAACGTCTCAAGCTGAAGTCGCGCCGTATGGTGCGGCGGGTGTTGCCTTTTGTGGCTGCCCTGTTTATGGCTACCCCGATGGCCGCACCGGTTACGCGCTCAAAGGCGGCTGTTGTCGGTTCCAGCCTACGCCTGCCGGCACCTGCACCGGTGGTAGTTTCCAAGGCCACCGTCTTCGACCAGAAGGTACACGACCTATACCGCGACCTGCAGGTGGAGCAGCAGGGCCTGACTTTCGAGGTGTTTGAGAAGGCCATGACCGGCTACCTCAATTTGGAAGAAACCGATAAGCTTAGCGAGAAAAAGCTGCTTACAGTAGTCGATTTCAGCTTGCCTTCCACCGAAAAGCGCCTTTGGGTACTTGATCTGGAGGCCAAGCAGGTGAAGTTCCACACGCTGGTGGCCCACGGCCGCAATTCGGGCGAGAACATGGCCACGACTTTCTCCAACGAAAATGAGTCGAACAAAAGCAGCTTGGGTTTCTATGTAACCGAAGGCGAATATGTGGGCAAGCATGGCCGCTCGCTCAAGCTGGCGGGCGTCGATGAAGGCTATAACACGAATGCGTTGATGCGCTCCGTGGTAATGCACGGCGCCGACTATGTGAGTGATGAATTCATTCGTCAGAACGGCCGCCTAGGCCGGAGCCTCGGTTGCCCGGCCCTGCCCATGGACCAGAAGGACGCCATCATTGAAGCCATCGGTGGCCAGACCGCCATGTTCATCAATGGTCCCGACACCCGTTATTCCTCAAAATACCTGAACCAAGATGTGGCCGTAAATACGCTACTCAGCGACAGCCCTATGATTTAGGCTGCTGCCTACTATTTGGCTCTGCCTTTCTGGCTGAGACGTAAACCGAATAAAGCCCCAATTCCTAGCCGTAAGGCAGGGTTTTGGGGCTTTTTTGTGGAAACTGAGGCAGCCCATTGCCAAGTCCAGATTTGGATAATACACTTCTTTTCCAGAGTGGCTTTATGGCTTCAGCTTGTACACTTTGATATAATCCACGACCAAGCTGCTATAAGGGCCATCCGGGCCTATGGGCCAAGTGGCCAAGTCGGAGTACGTGACCACGGCCTGATTGACTATGACGGTGGCTGGAGCCGGAAAAGTGGGTAAGCGGCTGGCTGGGACTGTGCGCACCCGGCGACGGTTGAAGTAAAAAGTTACTTCAGTAGGCGTCCAGATGGCAGAAAAAATGTTGAAATCGTTGCTCAGATCCTGCCAGGCTGGTAAATAGAAGCTGGCGGCCTCGTGGCGGGCCGGCGTATCTGGGTTGTAGTGCACAGTGTTGGAGTACTCGCGGCCGGCACCCCCTTCAAACACATCTATTTCGGTAGGGCCGCTGTACAGCCAGAAGGCTGGCCAGGTGCCTGCGCCGCCCCCAAACCGGCAGCGAATTTCGAACAGGCCGTACTGAAAGCCGCGGTTGCCAGCCCAACGCGCCGTATCGCCCAGCGCGGGGTCGGCTCCAAATTCGGGCTTCAAGCTTAGCCATCCCGATTCAAAGTGCAGCTGCTTCAGCGTATCGCGGCCGGCCACCTGGAACGCATAAGAGCGGGGCTGAGGCAGCGGACGGGCCGTGAGGTAAGCATAGCCGTCGCGCAAGGAAATGGCGGACCGGTCGTAGTATTGATCCTCGTACTGGTTGCCCCACAGCGTTGGGCCATTGTCGGGCGTGAACTGCCAGGGCGAACGGGCAGCCATATCGGCCACGTCGCGGTAGGTATCAAAATCCTCCAGAAAAACCAGTTGCCAATCGGTGTAGCGCAGGCGGCGCTTGGCCTCGGCCGGTAGCCCCGCCGATAGCAGCGGTAGCAGGCATAGGAGTAAACGGCCAAAGGCCGGCAGGTACTGCTTAAACACGTTAAATGGATTGGAGGCTGCTGGGCAAAAAAAGGATTGGGAGTTGGCGAAAGACACTACCATTGTCGTGTTTCGGCAGGTGGACGCTGGCACAGGCATACCCATTCCCCGATATGCTCTAACGCAAAACGGCCGGGCTTTGATGCTGGCTAACGGGCAAAAAAAGGGCGGCTCTCCCCGAAGGAAAGCCGCCCGATCTGAAAAAAGCGCTAGGTGAGTGCTTTGCAGGCCCACAAAGTGCCTCGTGGCTGTTGGTTAGTACATGGCGTCGATGCCGCTTTTGTCGCCGGCCGAAAGGCCGGTGCGCTGGATGTTGAATGTGGAGCCATCCTTTTTGGTGATGGTTGGCTGGCCGTTCGAAGAGAACGAGAACGAGCCATACATCATCACGGAGCCAAAATCGAGGGCGCCGTAATCGGTACCGCCGTATCCCAGGGCCGAGTACTTACTAAAGTTGCCTTCGTAGCCCGACTGGATGTTTTGGGTGAGAATGTTAACGAATGTGTCGCGGTCGTTACGGGTCTGCTCATGAAACAGGCCCACGGCGTGGCCGATTTCGTGAATGGTGTTGCCCGTGCTGCAGCCCGAAGCCAGGTTGATGTACTGGCGGCTGCCCGTGCGCCCTATGTTGGAGGAGCAGCCCGAGCCAACCCGGAACGTTACGTAGGCCGTTTGGGTGGTGCGAGCGACAAACCGGACGGGAGAGTTGGCCTGCCAGTGCGCAATGGCATCGGTTACGCGGGCCTGGTTGGGCAGGGCAGCATCAATAGTGTAATATACAATGCCCGAAGGCCAGCGGCCGGTAGTGCGGCCAGCGCTGCCAGGGCGCTGTTGGTCGCCTTCGGAGCCAGTGGTAAGCTGCTCACTGGTAAGCAGCATGTCGCCTTCGTACACTTTATCCCCGTTGATTTCCTGGTAGCTGACGGGCTGGCCGCCCCACTCCCCGGTTTTCAGCTCCCCGGTCTGGCCAGGGTAGGCTAATTCGGCTTGGTCCTGGGTAACCTGCTCGGGCTGGCTGGGCTCGGCCTGCTGGTCTTTGCTGCAGCTCGCTAATGAAATAGTACCAAATAAAGCCAAGTAGGCCAGGGCGGAAAAGGATGGTTTGAACATGAGATAGAAGGGTTTGGTTGTGGAGTGTGGTTGAGACGCCAATGATAAAACAATATTTCGTTCGCGTCAAAAAAGAGGTTCACTCCCAGCTGCCAGCTGTTACCCGCCTACCTGCGGCTTCAACAATTTTCGGTAAGTATCTTACCCCGAAAAATGCCTTGTATCCCATTTCATTGCCATTAACCCGAATCTGTACGCAGTTGCCTCTATATAGGGCTGATACATAGTTGATCATGCAAAATGACATAATCATGTACCAGCAGGCGGGGACAGTAAAGGCCCGGTACTTAGGCCATTGCGTCGGCTGCGGCCACGAACTGCTCGATGTGGCGGGCGCGCACCCGGTAGCGCCGCCAGCCCAGTGCCACAATGCCCAGGCCCAGGGGCAGAAACAATATGCCGGCCCACACATACGCGCTGCTGCGAAAGAACTTGAAGAAGGTCAAACCGGCAATAACCAACGTCAGGCCAGTGCGCAGGTAGGCCAGCAGCGTCCGTTCGTTGGCTAGGCGGGTGCGCTCCATGGCCAGCCGGTCGCGTAGCTCAAGGGGAGAGTTGGGGGTGGCAGTGTGCAGCTTTGTCATGGTAAGGCCTACGCAGAAAGTAGCGGTCGGGCCGATGCGGAACTGCTGGCTACTACAACTATTGGCCGGGCAATTACGTGTGCTATACTGCTGGCTGCTACGCAAGGGCCCGCATTTCCCCTCATTCCCCGACTTCGTATGGATTTTTCTATTGCCTGGCAGAAGCTCAACGACATGGGCCGCAGCTTTATGGCCGTATTGCCTAACCTGCTTATCGGGCTGGTGGTGCTGGCCGTTTTCATCTTTGTTGCCCGGGGCGTTCGGTCGCTGGTGCAGCGCTTCACGGCCAGCCGCCACCAGAGCCAGAGCCTAACGCTGCTGCTGAGCCGTCTGGCTTACGTATTCGTGCTTATTCTGGGCGTGTTGGTGATGTTCACCATCATGATTCCCAGCTTCACGCCTACCAGCCTGCTGAGCGCGCTGGGCGTGGGGGGCGTCGCCATCGGGTTTGCGTTTAAGGATATCTTCCAGAACTTCCTGGCTGGGGTGCTGCTGCTGCTCACCGAGCCGTTCCGTATCAACGACCAGATCAAGTACAAGGACTTCGAAGGCACGGTGGAAACCATCCAGACCCGGGCCACCACCATCAAAACCTACGACGGCCGCCGGGTGGTTATTCCCAACGCCGAGCTGTTCATCAATGCCGTTACCGTGAATACGGCCTACGAAAAGCGCCGCCTGCAGTACGATATCGGTATTGGCTACGGCGACGATATTGAAAAGGCCCGTCAGCTGATTCTGGAGGCCGTCAAATCGGTTGCCGATATCATGTCCGACCCGGCCCCCGAGGCCCTGGTAGTCGAGCTAGCCGACAGCACTGTCAACATCCGGGCCCGCTGGTGGATCAACCCGCCGCGCCGCGCCGACTACATGGACTCGCAGGACGCGGTGCTGACGGCCATCAAATACAAGCTCACCGAGGCTGGCATCGATATGCCCTTCCCGACGCAGCAAATCCTTTTCCACGACCAGACCGAAGTTACCGACGGCAACCGCAAGCTGCAGCGCGAAGGCTGGCCCGCCGGTTCCGACGACGTGCCCCAGTCGCGGGCCCAGGCGCAGCAGGAGCAGCGCGAGAAACAAGCGGAGCAGCAGCGCCAGCTGGCCGGCAACAAGGCCGAGCCGTT
The DNA here is from genome assembly GCF_013377905.1 of Hymenobacter terrestris. Taxonomy (GTDB): domain Bacteria; phylum Bacteroidota; class Bacteroidia; order Cytophagales; family Hymenobacteraceae; genus Hymenobacter; species Hymenobacter terrestris. The sequence goes on along the minus strand of NZ_JABKAV010000004.1, from coordinate 42,105 downwards.
GCAGTTGCCCGAGTCGGCAGAGAAGCCACAGCCCGAGGCGCGGCAGCCGCAGACTGATTCAGCGGACTAGACTACCTAAAAGTTTACCAGAATCGAAAAGGCTGGACTGCCGCATTCAAGGAAGCCCGGACTTTTTGATTCTGGTGTTATCTGCCGGTGGTACACCGGTTGCGAAACCGATACAGAATATTTTTGAGTTGCTAATTAAGGGAAGTAAACAAAACCCCCGCGCCAGCCTTACAGCCAACGTGGGGGTTTCGGTTGAGGTAGTTGGCTTGCACCAAGCTACTACATATCCTGGATGATTTCGTCGCCAAATTCGCTGCACTTGAGCAGGGTGGCACCTTCCATGAGGCGTTCGAAGTCGTAGGTGACGCGCTTGCTGGCGATGGCGGCTTCGAGGCCTTTGTAGATAAGGTCGGCGGCTTCGTTCCAGCCCAGGTGCTCCAGCATTAGAGCGCCAGAGAGGATAACCGAACCGGGGTTCACCTTGTCGAGGTTGGCGTACTTGGGGGCCGTGCCGTGGGTGGCTTCGAAGATGGCGTGGCCGGTGTCGTAATTGATGTTGGCGCCCGGCGCAATGCCGATACCGCCCACAATGGCAGCCAGCGCGTCGGAGATGTAGTCGCCGTTCAGATTCAGCGTAGCCACTACCGAGTAGTCGGAAGGGCGGAGCAAAATCTGCTGCAGGAAGGCATCAGCAATGCTGTCCTTGATGAGGATTTTGCCGCTGTCGAGGGCCAGCTTCTGCTGGGCATCGGCCATTTCCTGGCCTTGCTTAGCTAGCACCTTGTCGTACTGGGCCCAGGTGTACACCTTGTCGCCAAACTCCTTTTCGGCCAACTCGTAGCCCCAGGTTTTGAACGCGCCCTCGGTGAACTTCATAATGTTGCCCTTGTGCACGATGGTCACCGAGGGCTTCTTATGCTTGATGGCGTACTCGATGGCCGCGCGCACGAGGCGCTCGGTGCCTTCCTTGCTCACCGGCTTAATGCCAAACGAGGACGTTTCGGGGAAGCGTATTTTCTTCACGCCCATCTCATCCTGCAGGAATTCCAGCATTTTCTGGGCCTGGGGCGTGCCGTTCATGTACTCGATGCCAGCGTAGATGTCCTCGGTGTTCTCACGGAAGATGACCATGTCGGTCAGCTCAGGGCGCTTTACGGGCGAAGGTACGCCCTCGAACCAGCGTACGGGGCGCACGCAGGCGTACAGGTCGAGCTCCTGGCGCAAGGCCACGTTCAGGCTCCGGATGCCGCCGCCCACGGGCGTCGTCAGGGGGCCTTTAATACCCACCAGATATTCGCGAAAGGCGTCGAGCGTTTCGTTGGGCAGCCAGTTATTTACCTGCTTGAAGGCCTTCTCGCCGGCCAGCACCTCTTTCCACTCCAGCTTGCGCTTGCCGTCGTAGGCCTTCTCTACCGCCGCATCAATTACGCGGACGGCCGCTGCCCAGATGTCTGGTCCGGTGCCGTCGCCCTCAATGAACGGAATAATCGGCTGATCCGGCACGTTAAGCTTGCCGTTCTTGATGGTTATTTTCTCTGCCATTATTGAAAAAAAGGTGTCAGGTGTTACGTGACAGGTATTTTGAGGTTAGTGCGTGTATTGTGGGTAAGCGGTGGGCTGGGTGATAAAAAGACGAATGTCATGCTGAGCGAAGGCGCAAGCCGAAGTCGAAGCATCTCTACCGTAGTAGTAAACTCAACGACTGGGTTAGCATTGCGGTAAAGATGCTTCGGCTTCGCGGACGCCAGATGAAGCATGACGTTCTTTTTTCATCCGTTCAACTCCATTTCTAATACCCGAAAATCTCCTTCAGCGTCAGCTGCTCAACCTTACCGTACTTGGCTAGGGCCTTGAAGTTGAGACGGTCTTTTGAGCCGATGACGAGGATGGTTTGGGGCTGGCCTTTCACGCGGGCCTGCTGAAACTGGAGCAGGTCGGCGAAGCTCATGTTGGCAGTTTGCTCGTACACGTCGCGGCGCAGGTCGTAGTCGAGGCCGAGGCGTTTGGCACGTTCGTAGCTGAAGAGGATGTCGGATTTGGTGATGCGGTCGGTGGCGATGCTGTTGCGGATAGACGCCTTGGCAATCTGCAGGTTGGCTTCGGCGGCGGGCATGTCGGTGAGCAGGGTTTGCATACCGGCCATGGCCTCGGGCAGCTTGTCGGCCTGCGCCCCGATGTAGCTCATATTATATGAGCTACGGCCCAGCTTATCGGCGTTGGAGAAGCGCGAGGAGGCCGAGTAAGCCAGCGCCTGGCTTTCGCGTAACTCCTGAAACACGATGCTGCCCATGCCGCCCCCGAAGTACTCGTTGTAAAGGCTGGTGGTCGGCACGATGCCCTTGTCGAATACGGGCCCTTTGCTCAGGAACAGGATTTCGGCCTGCACCATGTTGTAATCCACCCAGTACACCTTAGGCGTATTCAACGGCTGCTCGGTGAAGTCCTTGTTGGCGGGGGTAGGGGTGAGGGTAGTGGGCGTTTTGTGCAGCGCATCAAGTGTCCAGAGCAAGCCACCACCTACTACACCATTGCCATTCGGCCGTGGGTCCTGTCCTTTATAAACGGCCAATGGCTCGTTATCAGCCTTGCGCGGTCCATAGTACAACACCCGGTGCTGATACGTCGGCAGCTTCTGGATGAGGCTGGTGAGCTGCTCGGGCTTGAGGGCCTTCAACTCTTTCTCGCTGAGCTGGGTAGTGAAGGGGTTTTTGGCGCCGTACTTGGCGTAGTTCACCATAGCCTGCTGCAGAATCACGCCCTTGTTGAGCTTGGCATCTTCGCGGGCCTTGAGCACGCCGGCCACCATGTTTTTAAGGGCGGCGGCATCGGGCTTGGGCGCGGCCAGCAGGCTTTCGAACAGCGCCAGCGCGGGCTCCATGTTGCTGTCGAGGCCGCTGAGGCTAACGGTGGTGCGGTCCTGGGAGCTTTGCACGGCAAACGAGCAGCCCAGCTTGTAGAACTCCTGCTGCAGCTCGGCGGCCGAGTATTTGCCGGTGCCCAGGTACTGCAGATAGTCGGTGGCCAAGCCCAGGCGCGGGTTGGTGTTGGTGCCCATATCGAGCACGTAGTACAGGTTGAACAGGTTGTTCTCGGTGTTACGGGTGTAGAACACCGGGATACCCGAGGCCAGCTTGGTTTCCTTGATGTCCTGCTTGTAATCCAGAAACACTGGCTGCAACTCCGGCGCCGACATTGCCATCACCTGCTTGTAGAACCCGGACGATACCTCGCGGTTGACGGGTACGGGCGTAATAGCGGGCTTCACCACCTTCACTTTGTTGGGGTCTTCGCCCGTGCGCTTGTACACCAGCGCGTAGCCGGGGCCGTAATACTGCTGGGCCACCCGCATCACATCGGCGCGCGTGATTTTGCCGAAGTCGTCTACTTGCTGCAGGTAGTCCTTCCAGTCGGTGCGGGCCACGAAGGCATCCACGAAAGCGCCGGCGCGGGCCTCATTGCTCTCGTAGCTCTTGGTGCGCTGCAGCTTGTCGTTGTTGATGATGGCCGGAATCAGCCACTCCGGGAAGTCGCCCTTCTTTACCTTGTCGAGCTGGGCCAGCAGCAGGTCGCGCACTTCCTCCAGCTTCTGGCCTTGGCGGGGCGTGGCATACAGGATGTGGGCCGAGTAGTCGTTGTTGATGTTGGTGAACGAAGCCGCCTGCAACACTTTCTGCTGCTGGTTGAGGTTGAGGTCAATCAGGCCGGCCTGGCCGTTGCTGAGAATTTTGTCAATCATGCGCAGCACCAGCGCGTCGGGGGTGCTGGTGCCCGGAAAGCGGAAGCCCAGCATTACGTTCTCGGCACTCGGCCCCACGATTTTGGTAATAACCGGGGCCGTTAGCGGAGCCTCCTGGGCCACCGTGAAGGCGGGCACCGGCTTGCGCTTCAGCTGGCCGAAGTACTTGTCAATCGTGCGGATGGTCTGGTCGTAGTCTAGGTCGCCGCTCAGGGCCAGGGCCACGTTGTTGGGCACGTAGTAGGCCTCGAAATACCGCTTGATTTCCGTGATAGACGGATTCTGCAGATGCTCGATGGTGCCGATGGTGGTTTGAGTTCCGTACTGGTGCTGGCGGAACAGCGTGCGGTTCAGGGCCTCAAACTCCTTGTTGAAGTCATTGTCGAGGCCGCGGTTTTTCTCCTCGTACACGGCCTCCAGCTCGGTATGGAACAGGCGCGGCACCAGCTCGCCCATGCGCTCGGTCTGGATGGCGGCCCACTTCTCCAGCTGATTGCTCGGAATGTCCTCCTGATACACTGTCTGCTCGACCGAAGTGTAAGCGTTGGAGCCCTGCGAGCCGATGGCGCCCATCACCTTGTCGTACTCGTTGGCCACGGCGTATTTTGCCGCGACGCCCGAGATGGAGTCAATCTGGTGGTAGGTTTTCTGGCGGGCGACGGGGTTGTCGCGCTGGCTGCGGTACTGCTCGTAAAGGGCCTCAATCTTTTCGAGCTCAGGCTTTTCGGCGGCCCAATTCTGGGTGCCCAGCTGCGAGGTACCCTTGAACACCATGTGCTCGAGGTAGTGGGCCAGGCCAGTGGCGGTAGCTGGGTCGTTCTTCGAGCCCGCCCGCACAGCCACGTACGTCTGGATGCGCGGGGCGTCTTTGTAGTCGGAAAGGTAAACCGTCAGGCCGTTGTCGAGGGTATAGATGCGGGCCTTGAGCGGGTCGCCGGGAACGGTCTGGTACGTATATTCCTTCTGCCGGGGCGTTGCGGGGGCTTCAGTGGCCGGAGTAACGGCCGAAGTAGCGGGCTTGCTGGACTGGCACTGGGTCAGGCCAAGAGTAGCTAGGGCCGGAACGATGAGCAGAAAGGATTTTCTCACGAGGAAAGGGGAGCGGAGAGAGCAGATTCTAATAATAAACTCAAAGATAGGCGTCCCCCCTGGGAATAAAAAGCCCCTTCATACCCCGCGCGCCTTTCAAGTGCGGAAAAATGCTTATAGAATCGCAGATGTTGCAGATCACGCAGATTCGTTCTGCTAGCAGGTTTACAGAGCTACCCGAATCTACCGTCGAACAAATCGGCCAGCAGAACGAATCTGCTCCATCTGTGATTTAGTCGGCGTCCAAACCCAGGCGCTGCTTCATCTCGGCCAGCATGGGGTACTTTTCGGTCAGGTACTCCAGCTTGTCGGTGGCGGTGTAGAGCTTGCGGCCGGTTTCCTGGCGTTCTACAATGCTTACCTGCACGTTCAGACGCGGGTAGCCGGTGCGGCGGCGCAGCTCGGTTACAAATTCGCCCCGAAAGTCGTTGAACTGGTCCTCCTGCACAGGGTTATCCACAGCCAGCAGAATAACGTGCTGCTCGTTGGCCTGCACCGGACGGTTGAGGATGCTGTAGTGCATCATGCTGCCGGCCTTGCGCTCCTCGGTCAGCTCCTTCCAGGCGCGTTGCAGCTTGGCGTCGTCGATGGCGGGCAGGCCGGTTACGGGGCCGCTGGGCTCGGCTTCGGCGGTGGCTTTACCGGCAGCGGCCTTCTCCGCTAGCTGGGCCTTCATGGCGCTCAGGCTGCCCAGGCCGGGTAGCTTGGTACCAAGGCCCAGGGGTTTGCCCATTGGGGGCATGCCGGGTTTGGGTACGGGCGGGGGCAGCGGGGCAGCCGTTACGGGCATCATGCCCGGTTCGTGGCCGGCAATGCTGGGCCGGCCGGTTTCAATGTGCGGGACCGTGTCACGCAGCTGGCTGGTGGTGGGTACCTGGGTAGCCGTTTCGTCCTCGATGCTGGGCGTATCGTGCAGCTCTTCCACGCCACTTTCCACCGGCACAATGGGCTCGGGGTCGGCGGGCGCGTGGGCCAGGTTGCTCGTGCTTCGTGCTTCGTGGTTGGCGCTTGGGTTTGGTGAAGCTGGCGGCGTAGTGCTGTAAGTGGCGGGTGCTTCGGCAGTGCCGTCGGCTACCAGCTGGCCGGTGGGGGCAGGGGCTACTGCGGGGGGAGGAGTGCCAGCGCTACTTTTTTTTTTCGCGTCGTCGTTGCCGGATGATGCAGACGGGCCGGCGCTTAGGTCGCGGGCGAACTGCACGGCCCCGTTGAGGTAAGCCAGCTTCATCAGCATCAGCTCGACGTGCAGGCGCTGGTTTTTGGCCTGCTTGAATTCCCGGTCGCAGAGGCTGACCAGGTTCAGGCCCGAGAGCAGAAAGGCCAGCGGCGCGGCCTGAGCCTGCTGCACGTAGCGCGCCCGAATGTTGTCGGATACCTCCAGCAGCTGCACCGTAATGGGGTCTTTGCACACGAGCAGGCCACGCAGGTGCTCGGCCGTGCCCACTACAAAGTTGTGCAGGTCGAAGCCGTTCTGCATCACCTCCTCCAGTAGCAGCAGCGTGGCGCTCAGGTTCTCGGTCAGCAGCGCGTCAGTCAGCCGGAAATAGTACTCGTAGTCCAGAATGTGCAGGTTCTGAATCACATCCTGGTAGCGCAGGTTGTGGCCCGAGAAGGTCACCATCTGGTCGAACATGCTCAGTGCATCGCGCAGGCCGCCGTCGGCTTTCTGGGCCAGCAGGTGCAGGGCATCGTCTTCGGCCTCAATCTGCTCCTGGGTGGCCACGTGGCGCAAGTGCCCCCGAATGTCATCGACCTTGATTCGGTTGAAGTCGAATACCTGGCAGCGCGACAGAATGGTAGGAATGATTTTGTGGCGCTCGGTGGTGGCCAGAATGAAGATGGCGTAGCCCGGTGGCTCCTCCAGCGTTTTGAGAAACGCGTTGAAGGCCGCATTCGAGAGCATATGCACCTCGTCTATAATATACACCTTGTAGCGGCCCTGCTGGGGCGCGTAGCGTACCTGCTCCACGAGGCTCCGAATGTCCTCGACCGAGTTGTTGGAGGCTGCATCCAGCTCGTGCACGTTGAAAGACGCGCTTTCCTGGAAGGCCCGGCACGAGCTGCACTTGCCGCAGGCTTCCAGCTCGAAGGGTGTGTTATTGGGGTCGGCGGCCGTCAGCAGGGCTTCGGGCACGATGTCGGGCTGCTGGGCAATAAGCTCTGAAACCAGCCGGCCGCGGCGCACGTGCTCCTCAACAAACTCGCAGTTGATGGTTTTGGCCAGAATGCGGGCGCAGGTGGTTTTACCCACGCCCCGCGGGCCGCAGAACAGGAAGGCCTGGGCGAGATGCTGGGAGGCAATGGCGTTTTGCAGCGTAGTGGTAACGTGCTGCTGCCCCACCACGCTCCTGAACGTGGCCGGGCGGTACTTGCGGGCCGAAACAACGAAATTCTCCATAAGTCTTCCCACAAAGTTACCCCGAAAAGCCCGGCTTTGGAAGCCCGTCCGACGCGCATTTGTCAGCCCCGGCCGGGGTGGCAGCGCCCGGATTAGCGGCCCGCTTCCTGACTTGTCTGACCCTGCTGAACCGGAACTTTCGCGGGCCTCTACAACGTTTATCGGGTAGTGTGCGTACATTCGCACCCTGCCACTCGTGGCGGGCATCGTTCTTTCACAACTGGGGCTGACCGGAATTGACAGCTTGTGCACTGCGCGAGTAAGCGTGTCGGGAGTTGGATGAATCTCCCGTAAAAAAAGCCGTCCAAAACACAACTGGCGAGTATAACTACGCCATGGCTGCTTAGTCTAGGTACTAAGTAATGCCATCGTCCCGCATCCGTCTTCCTGCTCACGGGTGAGTTCGGGGCGTCGAAAGCAGTTAGGATAGTTCGTGGGGCGCTGTGACCCGCGGGCGAAACTCAAACAGATAAGGGGAAATCAAAGGCCTGATGTGCGCCTGGTTTCCTTCGACAATCCAAGCATAGATACACACGTAGAAAGCTCGACGTTTTCCTTGTCTGGACCAGAGTTCGAATCTCTGCAGCTCCACTTCTGAACGATGTGAAAAACCCCGTTGGCCTCGGCCGGCGGGGTTTTTTATTTTCCCGGCGTGAAGCCATTTGATTTAGATTAATTATCTGATATATAGATTGTTGAGTGGATTAAAAATTCGGACTTTTCCGGCCTTTGCTATTTTTTGAACGTATGAGAATACTGCCGCTGGTCCTACCCGGGTCAGGGCTTTTCACCCTACAACTGATTTTATATGAAACTCAATTTCCTGCTGGCTGCCGCCTTGTTTGTGGGCGCCTCCACGGCCGCCTCGGCCCAGACCATGAGCACCGGAGCAACCCAGAGTGGTACGCTGAATCAATCGACCAACACGTTGCCCAACCCGGCTAACCCAACAACCAACCCCGGCACGCTCGACCAACGCACACCGACCACCAGCAACCCCACGCAAACCAGCGTTGGAACCATGGACCGCACGCCGGCAATGGAGAGCCGCACAACCGTTGAGGCCGAGCGTCGCACCTCTACCATGACAACCACGGAGCCGCGTAGCCCCCGCACCACTACCACTAAACGCTCGACCCGCAAAGCCAACGCGCCGCGTAGCACTGCTCCAATCAGGTAGCGCGCCCATTGGCATCAGGCACAAAAAACCCGGCCCGCATCGTGCGGGCCGGGCTTTTTGTGCCTGATGCCAATGGGGTTACGCCTTTTGCTCCAGCTGGCCGCCAGCGCGCAGCAGCAGGTCGGAGAGTTCGGTGAGACTGGCGCGGATTTCGTCGGGGGCCTGGGCCACCACTTGGGCAGTCTGCGAGGCCAGCATGCTGAGCGAGCGGCCGATGGCTGGCCCATTCAGGCCAACATCGCCCTCGCTGAGCAGGGACTGCAGGTTGCCGATTTCGCGGCCGATATCCTGAAGGCGGGGCTCGCCGCTTTGCAGCAGGTGCTGCTGCCAGGTTTCGGTGTTGTCTTGGGCGGCGCTCAGCGGAATTCCGGTAAGGCCGTTGCTGAGGGAGTGGGTGGTAGCGTTGAGCAGGTCGGTGAAAATCATAGGAAAAGAAAAAGCAGAAGAAAAACGGATAGCCCGGGGGCAATCAGGCTTACGCAAAAAGCGGCTGTAAAGGTCAGGTTGCTACCGAAGCAGGTAGACCGGGCAACAGGCTAGCCCCGCGCATGGTGGCGCAGGCGCGGTGGGCACTGGCCTCTTTGTCCTTGATTTCGAGCATGATGTCCACATCCAAGTCGCCCAGGTCGCGCAGGAAACCAGCGAACATGTCGTCTTCGAGCGTGGGCGTGTGTTTGCCCTTACGCTCGCCGGGGGCCTGCGAGCTGTAATCCATCATCATTACGCCGTCGTGGGTAGGGTGCCAAGTGGCAGCGGCTAGGCGCAGAGCCTCGGCCATGGATTCGCCGTGGTTGAGGCACTCGTGGTGGAAGTTGTCGAACAGCACCGGAATGCCCACTGCCGCGTGTACCCGCAGGCAATCCTGCAGGCTGAACAGACGGTCGTCGTTTTCGATAACCAGGCGGGCCCGTACAGCTTCGGGCAGGCGCTGGTGAGTGGCAATAAAGCGGCTGATGGCCAGCTCTCGGTCGTTGTAGAGGCCGCCCACATGAATTTGCAGCTTGTGGGTGGAGTCGAGGCCCATCAAATCCAGCATCGAGCCCTGGTAGATGAGCTCTTGGATGCTGCGCTCCACAATCCCGGCATCGGGCGAGTTGAGCACCACAAACTGGTCGGGATGAAACGAGATACGAAGGCTATTGGCCTGCGCGTAGTCGCCGATGGCCCGGAATTCGGCCGCAAAACGCGTTTGCCAGGGGAAGGTGTTGATGGGATGGGAGCCGAAGGGCACCACGCCCGAGCCAATTCGGAAAAACAGTAGCCCGTGGGCCACATTCCATTCCAGAATCCGGAGCAGGCAGTGCAGGTTGTTGGCCACCGTCAGTTCCAAGCGCTCATCGGTGTAGGAAGCCAGCCGGAAAGTGCTGGTAGAAGTGCAGTCGAGCGTTTCGTTGACGCAGGGATAACCGATTCGCATGGCAGAGGCACGGATGGGAGGAGAGCAGTAAGGGGGCGTTTCGGAAAGCATACGGCAAAAAAGCCCTTCGCGGCCAAAAGCCGGGCCCTCTCGCCAAGTCGCTGGCTTCACTTCCGGATTACATCTGCGCGTGTTTCCCGCACTTACTCGTAGCCGCGGTTGTCTTTGAAGTTGCGGTTGTAGCGGCGGCGCTCCTGCAACGCCTTTTTGGCGGCTTCCTGAGCCTCAATTTCCCGCATCTTCTCCCGCTCCTTGCCGGCCCGCGAAAACTGCTCGTACAGCAAACTCACGGGGCTGGCCAGGGTGGGCGTGGGGGCCTTGGGCGCCGCCGAATCGACGGGGAACATGGGCTTGGGAGCGGGCGGGCGCTTCACGGCGCTGGTGGGGGCCGTGCTGGGCCGCTTGATGTTGCGCAGGGCCCGGTCGATGAGTTCCTGGTCGGGCCGGCCTTCGGTTATGCGCACTTCGCCCAGCTGCACCGTATCGGGCCGTAGCCGAATCTGGACTACGAGCTGCGAGAGGCCGGTGCCGCCCAGCGGTAGCTGCCGGGGCTTGAAGCCCACGGCCCGGAAAACAAGTGTGTCGGTGCGCTGGGCCGTAACGCCAAAGTCGCCGCTGGCATCAGCCACCACGGCCAGCTGCGTGCGCCGCACCGTGATGGAGGCACCCGGAATGGGCCGGCGCGAGCCTTCCTCCGAAATGCGGCCCGTTACGCGGACCTGCCCTGCGGCCAGCCCGGCCAGCAACAGCAGCGGCGCCAGCAGCAGCAACAGGAAACGAATCGGGCCGACGGATGGCAAAGCAGGAAACAGCATCAATAGGTAAACTACGGCAGCACGGCGGAGAAATCCTCCCCAGCGGCTTCCCAACGGGCCGGCCGACATTCGGCCATAACGCCGGAAGGAGACAAAAGAAGCCCGCACCGTTGCAGGTGCGGGCTTCTATACGCTAACAAATCGTCGGCCGAAAATATGCCGACCGCCGAAAAGAATTACTTGAGAACGGTTTTGTCGCCTTCTTCGGGCTTCATTTTCACGGTGCCATCGTCGCCATCCATCTTGGCCTTGTTACCCTCGGCATCTTTGATTTTCACGTCGCCGTCGGCTTTGATTTTCATTTTGCTGCCGTCCTCGCCTTTCATCTTCATTTTCTCCATATCGGAGCTGCTCATATCAGCCGATGAGCTGCCGGTCGACATATCATCCGATGAGCTCATGGTGGTGTTGTCCATGTACCGTTCGTCGTAGTAGCTGCTGCGGCTGCTTTCGTAAGCCGAATACTGCGTGGGGTCGGTGAACACGGTTTTCATTTCCGTGTCGGTGTTGGCGTACACGTCGCGGCGGGCGGCGGCCATGCCCATCGTGTCGGTCATGTACTTCTGGTTGAGCTCCGCCATCCGCTGGCCCCGGGTGACGTAAATGTCGCGTACCCGGGTGCGGGTGGGCTCATCAAGCTGCATGCTGGTGGCCATGTCGGCGGCCATGCGGTCGGCACGGCTGCTAACAGCTTCCGACGAGTAATCCATGGTGCCGGCCGTTGTGGTCATGGTCGTGTCGGTGGTGGTCGTGGTGGTTTCGGCGGGCTGGTTTTCCGAGCACGAGCCGAGCGTGAAAGCAGCGGCGGCCGAAAGCAGGAGCAGGGTCTTTTTCATGGTAAAAAGGTAAAAGTCAGGGGAGAAAACAGGAGGGAGAGAAAAGGGAATGGCGCATATACGGTGAGGGTAGTTTTTAAGTTTAGCAGTTGCCACCCCGGGAAAATAAGAAGCCGTAAAAAGAAGCGAGCGGGCATTTCGGACAGGTAGAAACCCGCCGAAACGCCCACTCGCGCCAAATGTAACACTGGAACTGCCCGCCTGCTTTTACCCGCGTCGCAGTTCAAACACGGTTATTTCGGGTAGAAACCCTACCCGGCCAGGGTAGCCAATAAAGCCCAGGCCGGTGTTCACGTATAGGTGCTGGCGGCCCCGCTGGTACAGGCCCGCCCATTGCTTGTAGGCGTACTGCACGGGGCTCCATTTTAGAAACGACAGATTGAGGCCGAACTGCATGCCGTGGGTGTGGCCGGCCAGCATCAGGTCGATGTCGGGGTACTCCTGCACCTGCGCATCCCAATGCGAGGGGTCGTGGGAGAGCAGAATTTTAAACGGGGCCGCGGGGTCGGCGGCGGCGTGCGCTTTGGCCAGGTCGCCGTACTGCGCAAAGCCGCGGGCACCCCAGTTCTGTACTCCAATCAGGCTTATTATCTCGCCTTCGCGCTCAATTGTCCGGGCCTCATCAAGCAGCAGGTTCCAGCCCATTTTGGCATGGTTGGCTTTGATGCGGGCCAGGTTAGCCTGCTTGGCCGGCAAGCCGCCTTCCTTGGTCCAGTCTACATAGTCAGAGTAATCGTGGTTGCCCAGTATCGAGTACACCGGCAGCTTAGCCCTGATGCCGGCCAGCGTGTTGATATGCTCCTCCACCTCGGTGGCGTAGTTGTTTACCAGGTCGCCGGTCATCACTACCAGGTCGGCGGCCTGCTCGTTGATAAGGGCCACGGCGCGGCGTAGCGGCGCAAGGCTCTGGAACGAGCCGGTGTGCAGGTCGGAAATCTGGAGCATTTTAAACCCGTCGAACGAGGCCGGCAGGTTAGGGAAACGCAGCACCACGCGCTTCACCGTATAGTCGGTGCGGCCCTTAAACATGCCCCAGAGCAGCGCCACAAACGGTACAGCCCCGGCAAGCAGCGCCGCTTTGCTTAGAAACTCGTTGCGCGAAATAGACGGCCCCGAGTCGGCTCCGGCCGGCCGGCCCATCAGTTGCATGGCCCAGCGGCCCAGGCGCACCGCGTCTTCGAGCAGCAGCGGAATAATAACGACCATTTTGGCGGCAATAACCGCCAGTAGCACGCCGCCGAGGTAGGCTTTGTAAGAGGCGTGCTCGCGGCGGCTACTCACGGCCCACATACCCAGGCCCCACACCAGGGCCGTAATAAACCAGTACAGCACCACCGTAGTGCGGCGCACGCCGGGCGAAACCGATTGAACGAGTGTGCGGACGGCCTGGAAAGCATACCACTCGGCAGCAACTATCAGGGCCAGAAAGATGGGCAGAAAGAGTTTGCGGGACATAGTTGAAAAGCGGGCTCCCGTAAATGGGACCACAAAGTAAGGCACTGAGGCTGGCAACAGTATGCTGGGCCTCCGGATTTTAAAGTAAATTCCGGGCCTACAACAACGGTGCCCCATGCAAGAGTTTGACAAGCTGTCGGAAAACCCGGCGCCGCCCGGTCCGGCGGCCCTTAATAGTGCGCCAGCGCCCTACACGCCGGTCGTCAGCGGCATCAAGAGTTGGGCCGAAGAAGACCGGCCGCGCGAAAAGCTGCTGCAGAAAGGCCGCGCCGTGCTCTCCGATGCCGAGCTGCTGGCCATTCTGCTCGGTTCGGGTACCGCCAAATTGTCGGCCGTTGATGTGGCCAAGCTCGTGCTCAAAGCCGCTCAGAACGACCTCAACACGCTGGCCCGCTTCTCGGTGAAGGAGCTGATGAAGCAGAAAGGCATCGGTGAGGCCCGCGCCATTACCATTGTGGCGGCCCTGGAATTGGGCCGCCGCCGCAAGGAAGCCGACGCGCCCGCCCGCAACACCATCACCTGCTCGCGCGACATCTACCACGTAATGCAGCCCCATCTGCAGGATTTGCCCCACGAGGAATTCTGGGTCATTCTGCTGAACCGGGCCAACGTGGTGATGCGCACCGTGAGCATCAGCCGGGGCGGGGTGGCCGGCACCGTGGCCGACCCCAAGCTCATTTTCAAGGAGGCGCTGGAGCAGCTGGCCAGCAGCATTGTGCTGGTGCATAACCACCCCAGCGGCAACCGCAACCCCTCGGCCGCCGATATTGCCCTCACCCGCAAACTCAAGGAAGCCGGCCAGCTGCTCGACCTGCCCGTGCTCGACCACCTCATTTTCACCGACCAAGGCTACCACAGCTTCGCCGATGAAGGGATGCTGTAGAGGATGTGGATACCCAGCTGGCGCGACTTTCATGTTGCTGCATAGCGGCCAAGCCGTGAGCCGTCGGGCAGGCCAAGTTTCATGTATAGCACAAAGGCAGGGCCTGCTGCCTGGCGCGTGTGGCCAGATAGCAGGCCCTACCTTTGTGCTATGCGTTTCAACCCCAAACTACTCATTGGCCTGGGCCTGCTGCTGGTATTCGGCTACTTCGTGCAAGACCTCGTGCTAGGCCAAGACCAGTACACTGCCCGGCTGCTGCAACAGCGGGAAGCCAAGAACAACTCCTTCCGCCGGCCCAACTCCTCGCCTCTCAGCACCGAGCTGCGCCAAAGCTTCGACAGCCTCCGGTTCTATCCGCCCAACCGCGACTTTCGCCTGGAGGCACAGCTGGAGCACTTCCCGCAGCGTGACACTGTAGAAATGCCCCTTACCGACGGCAAGGCCGATAAGTACTTGCGCTGGGGGCGGGCCAAGTTCATCTTCAATAAGCAGGAATACCAGCTCACGCTCTTCCTGAAAGCCGATGGCAAGGACACGACCCTATTCGTGCCCTTTACCGACCGCACCAACGGCTTCGGCAGCTACGGCGGCGGCCGCTACCTCGATGCGCCCCTGCCCGCCGCTGCCGACACCGAAGTGCTGCTTGACTTCAACGAGGCCTACAACCCCTACTGTGCCTACTCCGCCGACTATGCCTGCCCCGTACCCCCGGCCGATAACCGCCTGAAGCTGCAAATAGAGGCCGGCGAAATGGCGTTCAAATAGTGTCATGGGCTGTTAGCCCAGTTCATGACGAACACCTGCACTAGGCCCGACGAAACGCACCATCAAAAAAGGGCGCCCCCTCCAAGTTGGAGGGGGCGCCCTTTTTTGATGGTGCGCAGCTTGAGTTCGATGAAAACAAAAAGCGAATAGCTCTCAGCGAATGGCTAGCAGCTAAACACCTACCGCTGAATCAGGATTTTGCGCGAGGCGGCATCGGCGCCGTTGCCCAGGCTCAGCTGGTAAATGCCGTTAGCCAGCTGGCCCAGGTCGATGGGCAGGTTGAGGCTAGCCGTAGCGGGCACCGCCTGGCGGTACACCTCTTGGCCCAGCATATTGCGCACCACTACTTCGAGGCCGCTGGTAGGCCGGCTGAAGCTGGCCTGCACCCGGAACTGGCCCGCGCTGGGGTTCGGCGATACTACGAGGCTGCCACTGGCTTTCAGCTCCGAGGCTATGCTGGTCACCACGTTGCTGACCACCACGTTGTCGATGGCCCAGCCCCAGCCGAATGCGCCGGGGTCGGAGGTAAGACGGAAGCGCAGGCGCACTTCGTCGCCCACGTTGTACTTGCTGCCCAGACTGAAGGTATGCGGCTTAAACAACGATGCCGAACCCACAGCAGTGGAGTTGCCGGCTGCCGTAACCTTGGAGTTCCAGGCTGCCAGCCAGTCGGCCTGCAGGCGCGAGTCGTAACCGTCGGCTACGGGCTTCCAGGTGGCTCCTTGGTCGGTGCTGCCCTCTACCACCACGAAATCGTAAAACTCTGGGGTGCCGAAGGTCGAATTGGGCTCGCCGGGCTCCACCAGCACTACTTCGTCAAATGTCATGCTCGTGTTCTTCGACGTTACCCGGATAGGCACCAGCATTTGGTAGATGAGGGTTGAGTCGTTGGTGTAGGGGTGGTCGGAATGGATAGCCGGGTTGACGAAGTCGGCAGGCTGGGTGATCCGGAATCCTTCGCCCACAAAATCGAGGGGCGTGGTGCTGTTAAAATTGTTGGTGTACGTATCCTGGGCGGGCTTAAAGCTCACCACATTCACCGTATAGAAGCCACTGGCGGGGTTCAGGGTCTGGTTGGGAGTCGTGGCCACGTCGCGGACTACAATGCGGTAAGTAAGCACGTCGCCGGCTACTACGCCAGCGGCCGTCAGGTTGCCCACAAAGTTGTTGGAAGTGCCCTGGCGGGTGAGCGTAATGGTGGGCCGGGCCACGCCATTCACAAATACCTCAGCCTGTACGGTGCTTACGCCCAGGTTATCGGTGGCCTGCACCTGCAGATTCAGCGGCAGCTTATCGGCAAACACGTAATTCGCGGCCCGGTGCTGCACGAGCGGTGCCACCACGTCGGGGCCTACCTTAAACGAGTAGCGGTCAACTGTTGCCACGTTGGGCTGGTAAGCGGCCGGGGCAGTATAGGTGCGCTTGGTTTCGTTATCAGAAGCCGTAATAAAGTAGCTGACGGTGCGGTTGAGGCCTGGGTTCGGAATAACGCCCTGGTAAACGTTGCCGCCGGTGTTGGTCATCGTAACGGCCACGGGCGCAGCGTTATCGATGGAATAGTTCAGCTGTACCGAGCCGGGCGTAACGGTGCCGTCGCTGATGATGGTAGCCGTAACCGTAAAGTCGCGGGCCACTTCCGAGTCTTTGAGGGGCGTGGTGCGGATGGCCGTGTTGAACCAGCCCATCTCGTCGAACATCTTCAGCGTGATCGGGCCGGGGTTGTGCATGGCTTCGGCCGCACCAATCTGGGGCGTCATCAGCGAGTTTATGTCGCCGGCGCGGTACGTGGCCTCATCGAGGTGCGAAATGCTGGAGCCGGCCGAGTAGGTAGGCGGCGCGAACAGCCGGGGACGGTTGTCGTTGTTGACAGAGCGGGCCAGCGGGCTGTTGAAGTAAAGCTGGCCACTAATCAGCTGCGCGCCGAGTGCGGCCGAGCCGTTGGGGAAAGCAGGGTTGTTGGTGATCTGCTCGCCGGCCAGGTTTTCAATATAAGTACTGAAAACCGACGGCGGGTTGCCATAGAACCCGTTGGGAGCCGTGTAGCTGGTACCGGCAATAAAGCCCAGGCCGTGGCCCAACTCGTGCAGCACCACCGACACCAGATCGTGCTTGCCGGCTGGCGTCCTCATATCGAGCCCGTAATACCAGTTGAAGTTGCTGTTGAAGCGAGTGGTAATGTCGGGGTCGGTTGGCAGGTTCAGGTCCTGGCCGCTGATCTTTTCAGCCAAGGCCACTGGGTACAGCACGCCGGCCCGGGTAGCCCCGTTCAGGTCGCGGTAGTAGGCCGTAGGGCCGGCCGAACCTAGCACGTTGGTGCCCAGCGTCGTCCAGTTGGCCTGTACCCGGATGGTCACCGGCGAAATCAGCACCGACTGCCAGATGTCAACGGCGTACTGGAAGGCAGCCTGCGCTTCGGGCGGGAAGCCGGTGTAGGTTACCTCGATTTTGGCTCCGTTTACGCGGCGGCCGGAGCGCTGCTGCTCCAGGTAGGCGGCGGGCAGCGGCAGCTGCGTGTGCATGCTCTCGGGGCGCGCGTAGCAGATGGTAGCCGGAGCAGGGGCAGAATCGAGGGTGAATTTGTGCGTCTGGCCAAAACTGGCCAAGCTTACCAGCAGTGCCGGTACAGTAAATAATCTTTTCATCAAATGCGCGAAAATATCTAGTGAATAGAACAAGGGGGTCCGGAAAGTTACGAGAATGATGTTGCTTATTCAACATCATTCCCATATTTGAAACGGCTGGTCCCGATGCGGTTTGGCAGAACCCAGCAGGCTTTAGCAGGTGCCGGCTGCCGCGGCCCGGCGCGCCGCTTTATACCGCCCGCCCGAATCCGTACCTTTGCCCGAATTCAGTGGCCGTTTCAGCTGTCAGTGGCCGGTTGGTTCTAAAATCAACCTAGCCACTGGTGACTGACAACTAGCAACTGACAACGCAATACTGGCAACTGACCACATGAAGATATCCTACGACTGGCTCCGCACGCTTATTCCGACTGATAAACCCGCCGCCGAAATAGGGGCGCTGCTTACCGGTTCGGGGCTGGAGGTAGAAGGCATTGAGGAGCTGGAAAGTGTGCCCGGTGGCCTGCGCGGCTTGGTGCTGGGCACGGTGCTCACCCGCGAAAAGCACCCCGATGCCGACAAGCTCAGCCTGACCACTGTGGATGTGGGTGACGCCACGCCGCGCCAGATTGTGTGTGGCGCGCCCAACGTAGCCGCCGGCCAGCGTGTGGTAGTAGCCCTCGAAGGCGCCATGTTGTACCCCACGGGCGGCGAGCCATTCAAAATCAAGAAGTCGAAAATCCGGGGTGCGGCCTCCGAAGGCATGATCTGCGCCGAGGATGAAATCGGTCTGGGCCAGTCGCACGCCGGCATTATGGTGCTCGAAACCGAGCTGCCCAACGGCACGCCCGCCGCCGACTACTTCGGCCTGGGCTCCGATTCGGTATTCGAAATCGGGCTGACGCCTAACCGGGCCGACGCGGCTTCGCACTACGGCGTGGCCCGCGAGCTGCGCGCGTTGCTGCGCCAGCCCTGTCAGCTGCCCGACGTGAGCGGCTTCAAGGCTCCCGCCAAAGCCGCCACCAACATAAGCGTTACGCTCGACGATGCCGCAGCAGCCCCGCGTTACGCCGGCTTGCTACTGGAGAACGTGCAAGTGGCTCCGTCGCCGGAGTGGCTGCAGCGCCGCTTGCGCAGCATCGGCCTGGCCCCGATCAACAACGTGGTCGATGTCACGAACTTCGTGCTGCACGAGCTGGGCCAGCCCTTGCACGCCTTCGATGCTGACCAGCTAGCCGGCAACCACATCCGCGTGAAGCGGGCTGAGTCAGGCGAGAAGTTCACAACGCTCGACGGCGTGGAGCGCACCCTAAAAAGTGAAGACTTAGTTATTGCCGATGCCAACGGCCAGCCGCTGGCCTTGGCCGGCGTGTTCGGCGGGCAGACCTCAGGCGTAAGCGAAAGCACGACCCGCGTGTTTTTGGAAAGCGCCTACTTCGCGCCGGCCGTGGTGCGCAAAACCGCCCAGACGCACCAGCTTAAAACTGATGCATCTTTCCGCTTCGAGCGGGGCACCGACCCGAACATGGTGCCGCTGGCTCTGAAGCGTGCTGCCCTGCTGCTGCAGGAAGTGGCTGGCGCCACCGTGGCCGCGCCTGTTGTGGATGAGTATCCCGTGCCTGTCGGCTCCACACTGGTGCGCCTGCGCCTGCCGCGGGTCGAAAAGCTCGTCGGCCAGTTCATCGCCCCCGCCCGCATCCGCCAGATCCTCACCGACCTCGATATCCTTATTACGGAGGAGTTGACGGATGAAGCTGGCCACGAGGAATGGATTCTGTCGGTGCCGCCGCATAAGGTGGACGTGACGCGGGAGGCCGATATGATTGAGGAGATTCTGCGCATCTACGGCTACAACCATGTGGCGCTACGGCCCCACAACTCGGCCTCGTTCCTGGCCCGGTTCCCGAACCCCGACCCCGAAATCATCCGCCAGAATGTGGCCCGGCTACTGAGCGGCCAGGGATTCTCAGAAATCATTACCAACTCCATCACCAACTCGCGCTACTTCAAAACCGAGGCTGCGCCCAATGCGGAGCTGGTGCATCTGCTCAACTTCAACAGCGCCGAACTGAACGTACTGCGGCCCAGCCTGCTGCCCAGTGGCCTGGAAGTGGTGCGCCACAACGTGAACCGCCGCCAGCGCGACCTGAAGCTTTACGAGTTCGGCAAAACCTACCGCCAGCTGCCCGACGGCAGCCACCAGGAGCAGAACCAGCTCGTCATCTACCTCACCGGCAATACCGCCGCCGAAACCTGGCAGCAGAAATCAGCCAAAAGCTCGTTCCATCAGCTGGCCGGCGCGGTGCAGCAGGTGCTGGCCGCGCTGGGCTTCCCCGAGCCCGTTTCGAAGTTCGTCGAGCACCCCTACCTGGCGGGTGGCCTCACGCTGCTGGCCCAGAACCAGCCAGTGGCCCAACTCGGCGCGGTATCCCCGGCCACGCTCAAGCGCCTCGACGTGAGCCAGCCGGTGTGGTACGCCGAGCTGGACTGGGACGGTCTGATGCGTAAGTATAAGAGTCGCCTCGTGGCCCAGGAGCTGCCCAAGTTCCCGGAGGTGCGCCGCGACCTGAGCTTGGTAGTCGACCGCACCATAAGCTTCGACCAGCTCCGGCAGATTGCCCGCCGCGCCGAAAAGAAGCTGTTGCGCCACGTCAACGTGTTCGACGTGTACGAGGGCGACAACCTGGGCAAAGGCAAGAAGTCGTACTCCGTCAGTTTCCTGCTCCAGGATGCCACCCAGACGCTCACCGACCAAGCCATCGACCAAGTGATGAACCGCCTTATTCAGCAGTTCGAGCAACAGGCCGGCGCCGTTATTCGGCGGTAGATTGGTTTTTAGTAGATGGTTTTTGGTTATTTGACCAACAGAACGTGTGTTATGCTTCAACTCCACTGCGCTTTGCTCAGCATGACACACGTTTTTCCAGCTGATTAACCGAAGAACCAAGACTCGTTTACCAAAAACTAAAAAATGGCTTCAACCCAGCAGCTTGCCCAACTCGACCGTCTGGAGCGGCAGGTAACCACTTTAGTGGCTGCCTATCAGCAGTTGCGCGAGGAGCTGGCCGATGCCCAGACTACTGTTCAGCAACTGCAGGCCGACGTGCGCGACCGGGAGCGGGCCATCAAGGATTTCCAGAATCAGGAGAATATCACTAAACTTGTCAATACCATAGCGACCGGGGAACCGGCCAATGTCAACGAGCTGAAACTTCGCCTAAACGAATACATCCGCGAAATAGATAAGTGTCTTGCCTATTTGAGGGAGTAAACCATACCGAACCAACCCAAACGTAACCTACCACTGCCAGCAACCTGCTGATGTCCGATCTTTCCATTAAAATCCGAATTGCTGATCGGGACTACCCCATGAAGGTAAGCCCCCAGGATGAGGAGCGCCTGCGCCTTGCGGGCCGGCTGCTCGGTGAGCGGCTAAAGGAATTCCGGGAACAGTACGGCATTCAGGACAAACAGGACCTGCTGGCCATGATTGCCTTATCGACCATGGCTGACCGCCTGAAGGTCACGACGGAAAAGGATGGGACCGATGCGGCCCTGACCGAACGCTTGGCGCGTTTGGACGAGCTGCTATCGGGGACGGTTTTGGTCTGAGCCGCCCGCCCTACGTGGGTGCGGAGCCGGTTCGGCGCGAAGTAACAGCCCGGTGCGGGGCAGGGCAAACGGCCCGGCCACTGCACGGGCATTTGGCTTTTCCAGCGGGGGCTGTGGAGTAATGGTTCTGAGCACGTAGTTGTTTGTTTTTGGCGAGTGGTAGTCAGCTTTGACTCCTGCCACACCAAAAGCAAGAACTGAAAGCTGAGAACCAGCATTCAACTTCCAATTTCAATCCCCTTAAGATCATGTCTCAAACTCTTTATATTGTTCTGGCAGCCGTGCTGGCCCTTGTGGTTGGCGTGGTACTGGGACGCCTGCTGGCCGGCAAGGCCCGGCAGGACCACGAGGGTGATGCCCACATCAAAGCCAAGCAGCTGCTGGCCGATGCCGAGGCCGAAGCCACCCGCATCCGCGACGAGCGGATTCAGCAGTCGAAAGATAAATTCCGCAACCTGAAGCAGGAATTTGAGCAGGAAAGCCGCCGCCAGAAGCAGTCGCTCGACCAGGAATTGACCGAGCGCCGCGCCAGCGTAGTGGAGCAGGAGCAGAGCATCAAGCAGCTTACCCAAACCACCCAAAAGCAACTCGACCAGGTACAGCGCAAGGAGCATGAACTCGATGCGGCCAAGGAACGCCTCGAAACCCAGGCCCAGCAACAGCGCGAGAAGCTCGAAACCCAGGACGAAAAACGTAAAGCGACGCTTGAGACGCAGCTGGCCAAGCTGGAAACCCGCGAGCAGGAAGTAGAGACCGAGCTGCGCGAGATCCGCCAGCAGCTCACCGAGAAAATCAGCGCCATTACGAGCCAGCTCGAAGCCATTTCGGGCCTCACAGCCGCCGAAGCCCGCGAGCAGCTGGTAGAAGGCCTCAAGAACGAAGCTCAGATTCAGGCCAGCTCCTATATCAAGGACGTAGTGGCCCAGAGCAAGCTCACGGCAACCAAGGACGCCAAGAAAATCGTACTCGAAACCATTCAGCGCACTGCCGCCGAGCACGCCATTGAGAACTGCGTCAGCATTTTCAACATTGAAAGTGATGATGTAAAAGGCAAGATTATCGGCCGCGAGGGCCGCAATATCCGGGCCCTGGAGGCCGCTACGGGCGTTGAAATTATTGTAGATGATACGCCGGAGGCCATCATCATCTCGGGCTTCGATCCGGTGCGCCGCGAGGTGGCCCGCCTGAGCCTGCACCTGCTGGTAAAGGATGGTCGGATTCATCCGGCCCGTATCGAGGAGATTGTGGCCAAAACCCGCAAGAACATCGACGAGGAAATCGTGGAAATCGGGGAGAAGACCATCATCGACCTCGGCATCCACGGCCTGCACCCCGAGCTGATTAAAATGGTCGGCCGGATGCGTTTCCGCTCCAGCTACGGCCAGAACCTACTCCAGCACAGCCGCGAAGTGGCCAACCTCTGCGCTACGATGGCCGCCGAAATGGGCCTCAACGTGAAGCACGCCAAGCGCGCCGGCCTGCTCCACGACATCGGCAAAGTGAGCACCGAAGAGCCCGAGCTGCCCCACGCCATTCTGGGCATGGAGATGGCCAAAAAGTACAAGGAGCACCCCGACGTGGTGAATGCCATCGGTGCCCACCACGACGAGATGGAGATGACGGCCATGATTTCGCCGCTCGTGCAGGCCTGCGACGCCATTTCGGGCTCGCGCCCGGGCGCCCGCCGCGAGATGATGGAGAGCTACATCAAGCGCCTTAAGCAGCTCGAAGAAACCGCCAACGGTTTCAAAGGTGTCAACCAATGCTTCGCCATTCAGGCCGGCCGCGAGCTGCGCGTAATGGTGGATGCCGAGAACGTAACCGACGAACGCGCTGCCGAGTTGAGCTATGAAATCTCCCAGAAAATTGAGAAGGAGATGCAGTACCCTGGCCAGATCAAAATCACGGTTATCCGTGAAATGCGCGCCGTAGCCTACGCCAAGTAGGCCGGTTGTCGAAACTGTTTTCTACCAGAAAAGCCCACTGGTTGTGCAACCGGTGGGCTTTTTCGTGCTTCGTGCAACCGTAGGCGGCCGCGTTGGCTCCCATAATCACGCCCGGATGCCTGCTGCCTGGTCTGCTTCCTAACTACTTAATTCAGCCGCGCTACTATATGCAACTGAAATCATGGCAGAAAAAGGCCCTGGTTGGTCTGATAAGCGGCTCGCTGACCGGTTGCTCGCTGTACGTGCCCATGCTGCCAGCGGCCCCGCAGATTCGCGACAAGGGCCAGATGGAAATTCATGGTACCTCGTTTCTCAACCGACGCTGGGAAGCCGGTGCCACCTACTCGCCCGCCAAATACGTGCTGGTGCGGGCCGCCGGGGGCATCCGTACCAGCCCTAATCAGGATGTTGACAGTGCCCGATATGAACGTAGCCGACAGTACGAAATAGGGGCTGGAGGATATTTTCCGGTAGGGCAGAATGGGTTGGTAAGCGGATTAATTGGTTTCGGACAGGCTAAAAGTGCCATCGGCTACTGGGATGATGGCCTTTTCCGGCCGCGTTTCTACAATGAGTACCAGATGCGCTACAACCGGCCGTTTGGCGAGTTAGCAGCATCATACTACCTGCCGGGCAACCGTTCGGGCTTTACCCTAGGTATCGTTTACCGCCTGAATAGCCTTGATTTCAGCAAGCTAACGTACAATGGGCAACCCGTAGCCCTACGCCGCCTAACGCGCCAGGAGGCAATGGTTTTCTGCCGTTTCGGCCGGCAAGAGGGCGGTGCAGTGCCTTGGCTGCGGGGCCAACTGGCCATTGGAGGCTCAGGCAGCTTCCGGCAGCCCTTCGACCCCTCCCTCCCGCCTAGCGAGTTCAAAGTGCGCGAAGAAGTGCCATTTATGGCACTAACCATGGTGATACTGCCTCACCTGTTCAGGTCGTCTAACCGATAGACGGGTGTCTGGCGGCCTATGCTATTCCAACGGCGCATATTAGGTTGTACGGACAATTATCGGAGCCATAAGATGGCGGAAACAAAATGGACCATTCCCAAGAAGCTACTAGCCGTTTTTTCGTAGCGCGTGGCTAGCCGACGAAACTGCTTGAGGCGGCTGAAAAAGCGTTCGACTTTGTTGCGGTCCCGGTACAGATTTCGGTCAATGACGCGTGGCACGAGGCGGTTCTTTTTGCTGGGAATCACGGCCTGGGCCCCCAGGGCGGCTACCTGGGCCAGGACCGCGTCGGTGTCGTAGGCCTTGTCGGCCAGTACGTTGGCGGCCCCTTCCGCCGCCGGAAGCAGGTCCGCCACGCGCCGGCAATCGGCTTGCTGGCCGGGGCCAAGCACCACGCGCAACGGGTTGCCCAGCGCATCGACCAGGGCGTGAATCTTGGTCGTCAGCCCGCCGCGGCTGCGGCCGAGGGCTTCGTCGCCGACGCGGCTTTTTTTCGGCTGCCGGCCGCTTGGGCATGCGCCCGCACCACGGTCGAATCGAGCATCACCCAGTCCAAATCGGGCTCCTGCACGGCCTCAAACAAGCGTTGCCAAATGCCCTTTTGGGCCCAGCGTCGGCTGCGCTTGCGTAGTGTGTCGTGTTTGCCAAAGCGGGTCGGCAGCGCGCGCCAAGCACAGCCATGGCGCGCCACCCAGAACACGGCGTTGAGAAAGAGGCGGTTATCGACGCCAGTTCGGCCCACATCGCCGGCTTTGCCTGACAAATGAGGCGCCAAAGCGGCCCACGCACGGTCACTGATTTCGTCCAAATTGCTCACAACCCAAAGGTAATTGTCCGTACAGCCTAGGCTTCTTCTTTTTCCGGCAGCACGATTTCGCCCTCAAACTCGCCCGTGTCGGCCAGATCCTGCAGCCAGTATTCCGACGAAATCAGGCGCACGGCGAAAGTACCGGGGGCCTTGGAGTCGGGGGTGGCGGTGAGTTCCCATAGAATGTTGTCGGCGGCTTCGAAGGGCGTGTTGTCCTCCAGGTCGGCGGCGTAGAGGCGCTTGATGAGTGAACGGTCGGAGAGGGCCGGAGCTAAGGCCCGCAGCACGAGGCCGGCTGTAAGCTGCTCGGGGGCATCGGGGCCGGTAAGCTGCACGGTGGCATGAACCAGCACGGCCTCGCCGTTGGGAAATTTGCCGTTGTAGGCCTGGCGCAGGAACTGGTTGGCATCAAACAAGTGGCGGT
The DNA here is from genome assembly GCF_013377905.1 of Hymenobacter terrestris. Taxonomy (GTDB): domain Bacteria; phylum Bacteroidota; class Bacteroidia; order Cytophagales; family Hymenobacteraceae; genus Hymenobacter; species Hymenobacter terrestris. Next base: position 17,221 of record NZ_JABKAV010000004.1, on the reverse strand, counting down.
GCAGGCCGATTTCGGGGTATTCCTCGAAAATCTTGTCGTTCTGCATGTCGTGCGAAATCTGGTCAATCTGGCCGTCGTTCAGTTCGTCGCCCAGGCGGTAGCTCAGTAGCACGGTGGCGGCTTCAGCGGGCTCTAGGTCAGCCAGCGCCATCAAGCTCATCTCACGGGCCTCGGCCTCCGGAACGTCTTCGCCATCGGGAAAGCCAGCCGCGCTCATCAGGCAGCGATAGTCAGTGAGCTGCCAGGTGCCGGGAATTTCACTCAGCGTCTCTTTGCTCGTAATGGTGGTTTTGCAGGCAATCGTCATATCAAACAGGTTCAAAAGGGAGGAAATAAGGTGATGACCGTTGGCAGATAGCCAATCGGCCGGCGCACAGGTACGGTGTCATCGGCCCCGGAGCCAACGGCGCTAGCCCCGCTCCAGCTTCTGGAAGGCGTTATTGAGCACTTCGGCCCAAGTGGGGTGGGCGATAATGAGGTCTTCGAGCTGCTGGTAGGGCAGGTTGCCAGCCATTGCCAGCTGGAACATGGTCATGATTTCGCCGCCCTGCTCGCAAAGCACGGCCGCGCCCAGCAGTTGGTCGTCGTCGCCTACCAGCACTTCCACAAAGCCCTCGGTCTGGCCCGTTTCCACGGCCCGGCCAATGGTGTGGGCCCCCAGCCGGCTCACCCGGAACGGTATTTTCTTTTCGCGGGCCTGGGTCTTGGACAGCCCAATGCGGCCCAGTTGGGGCTCGGTGAACACCACGTAGGGCATGGGCCGGTCGTGGGTGTCGCGGGCGCGGTTGTGCAGCAGCTGGTCGCGTACGATGCGGTAGTCGTCGTAGGCGATGTGGGTAAACTGGGGGCCGCCTTTCACGTCGCCGAGGGCGTATACACCCTTGGCAGGCGTGCGCAGCTGGCTGTCGACTATGATGTAGCCGTCCTCGTCGGTTTCGATGCCGGCCAGCTCCAAACCCATATCGAGGGTGTTGGGCACGCGGCCGGTGGCCACCAGCAAATGTGAGCCACGGATGCGCCGCTCGCCGCCAGGAGTGTCGGCCGTGAGCGTGAGCACGCCGTCGTCGTTGCGCGATACGTGCCGGGCCTCGGCTTCGAGCACGAACTCGATGCCCTCGGCCTCCAGCAACTCCTGCAGCGGCAGGCTCACGTCGGTATCCTCGCGGTCCATGATGGTGGCCGACGTTTCGATGATGGTCACGCGCGAGCCCAGCCGCCGGAACATCTGCCCGAACTCGACGCCAATGTAGCTGCCACCCAGAATAACGAGGTGTTCGGGCAGTTCCTGCAGCCCCAGCAGCAGCGTATCGTTGGTGAGGTAGCTGGCCAGCTCGAGCCCCGCAATAAGGGGCACGGCGGCGTGGGTGCCGGTATTGAGGAAGATGAGCGGGGCGGTAAGCTGCTCCTGGCCCGCCTGCTCGTTGAGGTCGACGTGCAGCGTGTTGGGGGCCGTAAAGCGCGCCCGGCCACGCACCAGCCGGATGTTGGGGTGCTCGGTGGTCAGGCTTTGTTCGATACCATCGCGCGATTTTTGGGTCAGCCGGTCCTTGCGGGCCACTACGGCCGCAAAATCGACGGTGGGGGCGGAGGCCCGAATGCCCAGTTCGCCGGCTGTACGCACGAGGTGGGCGCGCTGGGCTGAGGCCAGCATTATTTTGGTGGGGGCGCAGCCGTAATTAACGCAGGAGCCGCCCAAGTGGGCACTTTCGATGATGGCCACGCGGCGGCCGGCGTCGGCCAGCGCGTAGGCCAGAGGGTTGCCGGCTTGGCCGGAGCCGATAATAAGGGCGTCGTAAGAAGTAGCGGACATAAACTGAGCTTGCGTACAGAGGGCGGACCCGCCCGGAAGCCGGGCCCGCTTCCTGTACGCAACCGCCGGGCTTCCGGCCGGGCAACGAAGCCGGACTTTATGCGTTAGGTCGGCAGCCGGCCCTGGCGCGGGGCCGCGTTACCCGTACTTTGGCCCTACTTTTCTATCTTCCCGCATTGGCTTACTTCTGCCCACCCATGTTTTTGCCTTCTCGCGCGGTTTTCATCCTGCCTCTGCTGCTCCTGTTGCTGTCGGGCTGCGCGTCGCTCTACTTCCCGCCTCCGCCCCAGGTACCGCTGCTCACCCAAAAGGGTGAGTGGAGTGCCGGCGTGCATACCAACCTGAGCCAGAACACGGCCGTGCAAGGGGCCTACGCCATTTCCGACCACATAGGCGTGATGGGCTCGGCCTCTTTTCTGCACACCAATAAAAAGAAGGAGGCCGTCGACCACGACTTTGCCGAGCTGGGTGTGGGCTACTTTACGCGCCTGCCCGATAAGCGGGTGCTGGAGATATATGGTGGCTACGGCGGCGGCCGCACCAAGCGCGTGGAGCGCAACCCCACCGAGGGCGTTACGCGCACCCTCGAAGCGGGCCTGAACAAGTATTTCGTGCAGGTAAACTACAGCTCGAAGGAAAAGAAAAGCTACCATCTGCTGGGCCGCGACTGGCCCCTGACCTACGGCACGGCCATGCGCGCCAGCTACGTTACGCTCACCGATTTCCGCCTCGACGGCCAGCCCGCTTTCAACGAAGACAACATCCTGTTTGAGCCCATTACCTACGCCCGCGTTAAGCTCATCGGCCCGCTCGACGGCCAGTTCATCAGCGGCTACAATTTCGGCCTCAAGCACCGCAAGTTCCTGAAAGCCGCCAACTCAGTGTTTCAGATCGGGATTGTAGTGAACCTGGGCGGGCAGGCGGGATTGAAATAGAAGCTTGGCTTCCATTATCTCGTTTTTAGCCTCAAGCCCAACTACACGAGCAGGCTTGGATAATACGTAGGAAACATGAGCGTTCAGCAATAAAAAAGGGCTGTTCTCCATAGAGAACAGCCCTTTTTTATTGCTGAACGCAGTGCGGATTACTTGCCGCCCAGCACGCGCAGCATCGTGTCGCCGATTTCGGCGGGCGAATCCACTACGTGGATGCCGCACTCACGCATGATGGCCATTTTGGCAGCGGCCGTGTCGTCGGCGCCGCCTACGATGGCACCGGCGTGGCCCATGCGGCGGCCGGGAGGGGCGGTCTGGCCAGCAATGAAGCCTACAACGGGCTTCTTATTGCCGGTTTCTTTGATCCAGCGAGCAGCTTCAGCTTCCATGCCGCCGCCGATTTCGCCAATCATCACGATGCCCTCGGTTTCGGGGTCGTTCATGAGCATTTCTACGGCCTCCTTGGTGGTGGTGCCGATAATCGGGTCGCCGCCGATACCGATGGCTGTAGTCTGGCCCAGGCCGGCTTTGGTGAGCTGGTCAACGGCCTCGTAGGTCAGGGTACCCGACTTCGAAACGATACCGATTTTGCCTTTGGTGAAGATAAAGCCGGGCATGATGCCCACTTTGCACTCGCCGGCCGTCATTACGCCGGGGCAGTTCGGCCCGATCATGCGCAGACCCTCGCGGCCCTTCAGGTACTCCTTCACCGCAATCATATCCTTGGTCGGAATGCCTTCGGTGATGGTGATGATTACCTTGATGCCGCCATCGGCAGCCTCCATAATAGCGTCGGCGGCGAAAGCCGGCGGCACGAAGATAATGCTGGTGTTGGCGCCGGTTTCGGCTACGGCTTCGGCTACGGTGTTGAACACGGGGCGCTCCAGGTGCTGGGTGCCGCCTTTGCCGGGCGTTACGCCGCCCACCACGTTGGTGCCGTACTCAATCATCTGCTGGGCATGAAACGAGCCTTCGGAGCCCGTAAAGCCCTGCACGAGCACTTTAGAATCCTTGTTTACCAGAACACTCATAAAAGGGGGATTAGCGGAAATTGCTGCGTGGAAGTGGGAACAGAGCCCGCTTGGCGGGCGGCAGCGCAAAAGTAGGGTTTTCTTCATTAGCCGTTTGGCCTTATCAGAAAGAACGTCGTTCAGAGCGCAGCGAAGAATCTCGCGTGTTGGTGCTGCACTACCACAGCAACGTCAGCACGCGAGATTCTTTGCTGCGCTCTGAATGACGTTCTTTTGTCAGGTAACAGATTGAGAAAGCTTTACCTTTGCGTCCGCAAATCACTCACCCGAATATGTATCTGAATAATATCGTTGAAGCCATCGGTAACACGCCAATGGTGAAGCTCAACCGCGTAAATGACGGCATCAAAGGCACAGTGCTCGTAAAAGTGGAGTACTTCAATCCGGGCAACTCGGTGAAGGACCGCATGGCGGTAAAAATGATTGACGACGCCGAAAAAGCCGGCCTGCTGAAGCCCGGCGGTACCATCATCGAAGGCACGAGCGGCAACACCGGCATGGGTTTGGCCCTCACGGCTATTGCCCGCGGCTACAAGTGCATCTTCACGATGAGCGACAAGCAGAGCAAGGAAAAGCAGGATATCCTGAAAGCCGTGGGGGCTGAGGTTATCGTGTGCCCGACCAACGTATCGGCCGACGACCCGCGCAGCTACTACTCTATTGCCCGCAAGCTCAACGCCGAAATTCCGAACTCGTTCTACCCCAACCAGTACGACAACCCCTCCAACGCCCAGGCCCACTACGAAACCACGGGCCCCGAAATCTGGGCGCAGACCGAAGGTAAAATCACGCACTTGGCGGCCGGGGTGGGCACGGGCGGCACCATCTGCGGTACCGGCAAGTACCTGAAGGAGCAGAACCCGGCCATCGTATCGGTGGGCCTCGATACCTATGGTTCCGTTTTCAAGAAGTACAAGGAAACCGGCATCTTCGATGAGGACGAAATTTACTCGTACAAAACTGAAGGCATCGGCGAGGATATTCTGCCCAAAAACGTCGATTTCGACCTCATCGACCTCTTCATTAAGGTAACCGATAAGGATGCTGCCCTGATGACGCGCCAATTGGCCAAGGAAGAAGGCCTGTTTGTGGGCTGGTCGTGCGGTTCGGCCGTACACGGTGCCCTGGAGTACGCCCGTGAGCATCTGAAGGAAGAAGACACGATGGTTATCATCCTGCCCGACCACGGCACGCGCTACCTCGGCAAAATCTACAACGACGAGTGGATGCGTGAACAAGGCTGGCTGTAGGCCGGTTACGCTTTCCTCTGACTATTATTCCCGCTTCCGGTATGGCGTCTAAGCTCCGCAGCATCGTTTTGGTGGACGACAACGAAACCACCAGCTTCCTCAACAACCGCTTGCTCAGCCGCCTCGAAGTGGCCGAGCAGGTGTATACCTTCCACAAGGCCGAGCAGGCCTACCAGCAAATCTGGGGTGATGAGAAGGGTGAGGTGGCTCCCTCCAACGCCCCCGACCTGGTGTTCGTCGACCTGAAGATGCCCGGCATGGATGGCTTCGAGTTCCTGAAGCTCTTTAGCGCCCTGCCTCCGGAAGTGCGCGAGAAAACCGTGATGGCCGTGCTCACCACCTCCATGCACGCCGCCGACACCGCCCGCGTAGCCCAGTACCCCAACGTGGAGTATCTGGCTAAACCTCTGACGGAGGAAAAGCTAAGTAAGCTGCTTGAAAAGCGGTTTTAAGTTCAGCGCTTAGTCGAACAGTAAAAAAGGCGGTCATTCTGAGTGAAGCGAGATTCTTTGCTTCACTCAGAATGACCGCCTTTTTGGCTGTCACTTCATAGCCTAACCACCCAATACCACGTTCTCCACGAACCGAAAAGCCTCGCCGTCAAACAGGCCTTTATCGCTTAGTTTGAGGCTGGGGATGACGAGCAGAGCCATGAACGAGAGTGTCATGAACGGGGCTTGGAGCGGGGAGCCTAGGGCCTTAGCGGCCGCATCGACGGCCGAGTAGGCAGCCGCCACATCCGGGCCGGGCTGGTCGGACATGAGGCCGGCCACCGGCAGCGGCAGCACCAGCTCCGTGCCGTCGGGCGAAACGACGGCCAGGCCGCCGCGGGCTTCCATCACCAACTGCACGGCGCGGGCCAGGCTGGCGTCGTCGCAGCCCACGGCCGTGATGTTGTGCGAATCGTGACCGACGCTGCTGGCCAGCGCGCCGCCTTTCAGGCCAAAACCCCGGATGAAGGCTACTGCCGGCGGGGCCGCATGGTAGCGGTTTACGACCGTCAGCTTCAGCATGTCGCGGCTCAGGTCGGGTACTACCAGCTCATTTTCTACTAGCGCCGGCTCGTCGTGTCGAGCCGTAATCAGCTGCCCGTCGAAGCACTCGATGAGGCGGACGGTTGCGCTGTTGTTCGGCTGGGTTGAGTGGTCGATGCGCACCTCAAAATCCGCCGGCTGCACGTGGTGGGGCGTGAAGTTGTTGACGACTTCCACCGGCGCGGGCGCAATCAGGGTGTTACCGTTTTCGGCTACCAGCACGCCGTCGAGGTAGGTTTGGCGAACCTTGAAATCCACCAAGTCGTCCACCACGATGAAGTCGGCCGGGTCGCCTTCGCGGAGCAGGCCCACGGGCAGGTTGTAATGCTCGACGGGGTTGCGGCAGGCCACGCGCAGCACTTTCAGCACGTCTTGGCCGCGGGCTACAGCCCGCTGCACCAGCTGGTCGATGTGGCCCAACAGCAGCGTGTCGGGGTGCTTGTCGTCGGAGCAGAACATCATGTGCTCGTAGTGCTCGGGCAGCAGGTCAATCAGGGCCTCGAAGTTGCGGGCAGCCGAGCCCTCGCGAATCAGGATTTTCATGCCGGCCGCCAGCTTATCCACGGCTTCGTCAGCCATAAAGCACTCGTGGTCGGTGCTGATGCAGGCTTCGGCGTAGCGGCGCGCATCGTCGCCCCGCAGGCCGGGAGCGTGGCCATCGACGGGGCGGTTGTAGCGCTGGGCCAGGGCGATTTTCTCCATCACGCCAGCGTCGCGGCTCAGCACGCCGGGCCAGTTCATCATCTCGGCCAGGTAGCCGATTTCGGGATGGTCGCGGAACAGGTCCTCGATATCGGCGGCCGTTATTTCGGCGCCGGCTGTTTCGAAAGGCGTGGCCGGCACGCAGGAGGGGGCACCGAAGCAGAACTTGAACGGCACCTGCGCGGCATTGGCCAGCATGTACTTCACGCCGGCCACGCCCAGCACGTTGCCGATTTCGTGGGGGTCAGATACGGTGGCTACGGTGCCGTGGCGCACGGCCAGGCGGGCAAACTCGGAGGGCACCAGCAGCGAGCTTTCCACATGCACGTGCGCATCCACGAAACCCGGCAGCGCGTAGGGCAGGGCTGGGTCGGGCGCGGTAGCCCCCAGCGGCTCGATTTGCCGGATTCGGCCCCCGACTACGCGTATCGTAGCGGGGGTTATGGTATTGCTGAACAGGTTGATAACGTTGGCCTGGAGCGAGAAATCGGCGGACATAAGGAGAGCAGAAGATGGAGCGAAAAAGCGGGCCGCGAGGCGGCGGGCGGGTAAAGAACCGTATATTTGCCCAAAATCCGCGCCGTGAGAAAGATTGTGACTTTGCTGCTGGTCGCCTGTATTGGGGGCTCGGGCCTGCTAACCGCAGGCTGCGCCACCCGCTCGACTCTTCAGAAAAAAACGGCCAGCTATAAGCGCAAGGCCAAGTCCGGCAAGATTCCCTGTCCCTGCGATAAGAACTAAAAGGCAACCAGCCGGCGGGATTCCTGCCGGCTCGTTGCTGTTACTGCCCCTTACCAGCCCGCCCATGCCCGACGAATCGCCCTTAGCCGCCCTGCAAAACGCCGCCGAAGCTGTCCGCCACCAACTGCGCCTCAACACCTACGACGCCGCCGCCGTGCAGCGCCTCGACGAGTTCATTGAAGTGCAGCGGCCCATCATCAAGGATGATGAGCGCGAAGGCGTAATCAAGGCCTTGGGCTGCTTTCTGGGGCAGTGCATGGTGCAGACCTACGGTGCTACCTGGGCCCAGAACCCCCAGGGTGTAACGGGCGTGGGCATCAGCGACGCGCATTTTTTCAACCCCTTCTACCGCGTGGGCGAGCAGCTGGCAAAAGGCCCTGCCCAATCGGTCGCGGCATTTTTTGCGAGCGTACCCGAGCGTATGGCGAGCCTGCCCGCGCGTAAAACCTGGATTTAGTGAGCTCTCCATCCGAACCCGGCCGTCCTGACCTTGCCATGCAGAAAATTGTCATTGCCATCGACGGCTATTCTTCGTGCGGCAAAAGCACCACGGCCAAGGCCGTGGCCGCCGAGCTGGGCTACGCCTACATCGATACCGGCGCCATGTACCGGGGCGTTACGCTGTATCTGCTCGAAAATGGCATTGACTTCGACGATTTGCCCCGCATTGAGCAGGCCTTGCACGAAATGCAGGTCAGCTTTAAGCGCAACCGCCAGACCGGCCGCAACGAGTTGTGCCTCGATGGTAGGATTCGGGAAGATGAAATCCGGCAGATGCGCATTTCCAACTCGGTGAGCGAGGTGTCGGGGTTGCCGCTGGTGCGCCACGCCATGGTGCGCCAGCAGCAGCAGATGGCCCGCCATCGGGGCGTGGTGATGGACGGGCGCGACATTGGTACCACCGTTTTTCCCGATGCCGAGGTGAAGGTGTTTATGACGGCCGAAGTGCTCACCCGCGCGTTGCGCCGGCAGGAGGAGCTGGCTATCAAAAACGAGCATGTGCCGGTCGAGGACATTGTGGACAACCTGCAGAAGCGCGACCACCTCGACTCGACCCGCACCGAAAGCCCTCTGCGCCGCGCCTCCGACGCCGTGCTGCTCGACACCACCCACATGATGATTGACGAACAGGTGGATTTCGTGCTGGAGCGCGTGTCGGCCGCCCTGTTCTCCCGCGCGGCCGCAACTGGGAGCTAGCAGTAAGAACATCTTCTGATTGTGACCTAAACTATTGCTTCAGCTGTTGTAGCTGCGGGGTCTGGCCCGTAATTCGCAGGGCTGGCCCGCAGGCCGTGCAGCTTCGTAACTCGGCCCGCAATATTCTGGCTGGCAGAACGGAAGCGAATAACCAGCCGCTACAAGCCAATAGTCCAAAAAATACCCGCATGAACGTCCTCATTGATAAGAATTCCGGTTACTGCTTCGGCGTCGAATTCGCCATTCAGATGGCCGAAGACGAGCTGGCCAACGAGCATAGCCTGTACTGTCTGGGCGACATTGTGCACAACCGGATGGAAGTAGAGCGCCTCCACGCGCTGGGTCTGCGCATCATCGACCGGGAGCAGCTCGAGGAAATCCACGATGCCAAGGTGCTCATCCGGGCCCACGGCGAGCCACCGGCCACCTACGAGCTGGCCCTGCGCAACAACCTGGAGTTGATTGACGCCTCCTGCCCCGTGGTGCTCAAGCTGCAAAACCGCGTCAAGCACGCCTTCGACGCTTCAACCCGCAAGCAGGGCCAGATTGTAATTTACGGCCAGCCCGGCCACGCCGAGGTGGCCGGCCTCACGGGCCAGACGCTCAACCAAGCCATCATCGTGATGACCGAGGCTGACCTCGATCAGGTAGATTTCACACGGCCCGTTACCCTGTTCAGCCAGACCACCAAGAGCACGGCCGGCTTCTACCACATGAAGGCCGTTATCGAGGAGCGCATTCTGGCGGCGGGCGGCTCGCTCGATTCCTTCGATGCCAACGACAGCATCTGCCGGCAGGTGAGCAACCGCGAGCCGGCCCTGCGCATTTTTGCCCAGCAGCACGACGTTATCATCTTCGTGAGCGGGCGCAAAAGCTCCAATGGCAAGGCCCTGTTCTCGGTCGTCAACCAAACCAATCCGCGCAGCTACTTCGTGGAAAACGAGCAGGAGCTGGATGAAGCCTGGTTCCACGAGGCCGAATCGGTGGGCATCTGTGGAGCCACCAGCACCCCCATGTGGCTGATGGAGCGCGTGAAGGGCCGCATTGAGGAAGTAGGGGAGCTGATTGGGTGAAGCGAAAAAACCAGCTGTCATCCTGAGCAGCGCGAAGGACCTATGCAGAAGCCAACCTCAACAGGTAGCCTCTCAGTAAGTCCTTCGCGCTGCTCAGGATGACAGGATCTTTATTGCTCTATTGAAGCATCACCAAGCACCAACGCATGCGCCGGTACCTTAACTACTTCCTCAGCGGTTTTCTGATTGTGGCCCCTATTGGGCTCACGGCGTATATTTTGTTCGCGTTGCTGCGCTGGCTCGACGACCTGTTTGCGGGCTTGAGTTTCGACATACCCGGGCTGGGGCTGCTGGTAGCCGTGCTGCTGATTACGGCCGTGGGCTTCGTGGCCAAGTCGTTTCTGGTGCGGCCCTTTCTCATCATCACCGAGCGGGTGCTGCACCGCACCCCGCTGGTCAGCATCATCTATTCGAGCCTAAAGGATTTGTTCGACGCCTTCGTGGGCGACAACCAGAAGTTCAACCGCCCGGTGCTGGTGCGCCTCAACAATGCCGATCAGGTGTTCAAAATGGGCTTCGTCACCCAGCCCAGCATGGCCGCCATCACCCGCGACGACCTGCTGGCCGTGTACTTCCCGCACTCCTACAACTTCTCGGGCGAGCTGGTGCTCGTACCCGTCGAAAACGTAACCTACCTGGAGCTGCCCAGCAGCGAAATCATGAAGTTCATCGTGTCCGGTGGGGTGTCGCGGCTGGGGTAGAAAGTTGACGAATAATGCCAGGTGGTTTCGCTTCAGCTGCCATTTTCAACGCTTCGGGGGCGGCTTGCAACAGTTGGGTAACTGCTGATTGAGGAAATGCAGTGGAAAGGCTATATTTATTCCAGTCAACCACTTAACTACCTCCCGATCATGGAAACTCCCGACCGCGACCCGCAGCTCTGGCGCCTGGCCCGCCAACGTGCCAAATTCAAGTCCGGCCTGCTCATCTACCTGCTAGTAAATGCCTTGCTGTGGGTTATATGGTCCTTCACGGGCCGCGACTCCAGCCCCATTCCGTGGCCGCTGTGGGTGTCGTTCTTCTGGGGTATCGGGGTGGTTATCCGCGGGCTGAAAGCCTATGGGAACCTGGGCTGGGCCGATAGCTCGGAGCGCGAGTACGAGAAGCTCCTGCGTCAGCAACGCAACGAGCTGCGCTAACCGGCGCACGGCCCAGAATGGGTTCGGCCATCGGCCGGGTTGGGCAACCTTCCCGGCCGGGCACGGGTTAGGGGTACAATGAAAACCCGCTACTTCCTGCCCTTGCTGCTGGCTCCGCTGGCCCTGATTTCTGCCGTAACGCCCGGCCCCGCGCCGGCCGCCGATGCCAACCTAAGTAAGATAAAGCTGCCGCCCGGCTTCAGCATCAGCTACTTCGCCCAGAACGTGAAGAGTGCCCGCGAGCTGGCCCTGGGCCCCGACGGCACGGTGTACGTGGGCACTAAAACCGACAAGGTGTACGCCCTGCCCGACCGCAACAAAGACGGCCGTGCCGATGAGGTGATTACGCTGGCCACCGGCCTGAATGCGCCCAACGGCGTGGCCGTGCGCAACGGTAGCCTGTACGTGGCCGAAATCAACCGCATCCTGCGCTACGACAATGTGGGCACCAAACTCAAGCAGCCGCCCAAGCCGGTGGTAGTCAGCACCGCGCTGCCCGATAAGGAGTGGCACGGCTACCGCTATATCGCCTTTGGGCCCGATGGCAAGCTGTACGTGCCGGTGGGTGCGCCCTGCAACAGCTGCCTGCCCGAAACGCCCATCTACGCCACCATCAACCGCATGAACCCCGACGGCTCGGGACTCGAAACCTTCGCTTACGGCGTGCGCAACACGGTCGGCTTCGACTGGAGCCCCAAGGATAAGGCCCTTTGGTTTACCGATAACGGCCGCGACAAGCTCGGCGACAACACTCCGGCCGACGAGCTGAACCGTGCCACCGCGCCCGGCCAGCACTTCGGCTTCCCGTACTTTTTCGCCGGCGACGTGCCCGACCCTCAGTTTGGCAAGGGCAAATCGGTCGCTACGTATGTGAAACCGGCTCGGAAGCTGGGGCCGCATGTGGCGGCGCTGGGCATGAAGTTCTACACCGGCAAGCAGTTCCCGGCTCGTTACCAAAACCAAGTTCTCATTCCCGAGCACGGCTCCTGGAACCGGAGCAGTAAAATCGGTTACCGCATCACGCTCGTCACGCTCGATGCTGCCGGCCAGCAGGCTACCGGCTACCAAACCTTCGCCGAAGGCTGGCTGCAGGGCCAGCAGTCCTGGGGCCGCCCCGTAGCCCTGCTCGTTATGCCCGACGGCTCGCTGCTCGTATCCGACGACCAGAACGATGCCGTGTACCGGATTAGCTACAAGGGGTAGTTGGGAGATGGAATGATGTGCAGCTGTCATCCTGCGACCTGCCAAGGCTGGCAGCTTCAATTTCCCTATCTCCCCTTAACTTGCCTCCCATGACGAAGCAACGTGAACCCAAGCGTACGGTGGGGCGGCGGGAGCTGGTTGATTTTCCGGCGCTGCAGCTCTGGGGCGTAGAAGCCAAAGTGGATACCGGTGCCTATACCGGGGCGCTGCACTGTTCCAACATCCATGAGGAAACCGATGCACAGGGTGTTACGCGCCTGCACGTGCAGCTGCTCGACCCCTCGCACCCCGATTTCGACGGCTCGCCCATGACCTTCAGCACGTTTGGTATGCGCGATATTCGCAGCTCCAACGGCGAAGTGCAGCAGCGTTACGTAATTGAAGCCGTTATCCGGCTGTTCGGACAGGATTTTACTACTGACTTTTCTCTTTCCGACCGTTCCGATATGAAATATCCCGTTCTTGTGGGCCGGGTGCTACTGCGCCAGGCCCGGTTGGTGGTAGATGTAGCCCGGCGCAACGTATCGTACAAACAACAGCGGACCATCACTGGATAGACCTTGGAGCGTAGTGCCTAGGCCGATGAATTTTTTTAGTGCACTAACAATTACACTTCAGGTACCCACTCAAGTACCCCTTCGCCTCTATAGTCCGCAACCAAATGAAAGTAGCGATTCTATCGCGTGAGCCAACGCTCTATTCGACCCGCCGACTGGTGGAAGCTGCCGAACAGCGTGGCCACGAGCCCATAGTAATTGACCATCTGCACTGCAATCTGGTGCTCGAAAAAGGCCAGCCCGGTATTATTTACCAAAGTAAGCGGCTGGAAGGAATAGACGCCATTATCCCGCGTATCGGGGCTTCGGTGACGTTCTATGGCTGCGCCGTGGTGCGCCAGTTTGAGATGATGAAGGTGCGCACGGCCATCGACAGCCAGTCCATCGTGCGCAGCCGCGACAAGCTGCGCTCGATGCAGATATTGAGCCGCGCCGGCGTGGGCATGCCCAAAACGGCCTTCACCAACTACTCTGATGACGTGCCGGCCATGATTGAGCAAGTCGGCGGGGCCCCGGTCATCATCAAGCTGCTAGAAGGTACCCAGGGCCTGGGCGTGGTGCTGGCCGAGTCGGCTAAGGCGGCTCAGTCGGTTATCGAGGCCTTCCACAACCTTAAGGCCCGCATTATTGTGCAGGAGTTCATTGCCGAAAGTAAGGGTGCCGATTTGCGGGCCTTTATTGTGAACGGTGAAGTGGTAGGTGCCATGAAGCGCCAGGGCAAGGAGGGCGAGTTCCGCTCGAACCTGCACCGTGGGGGTTCGGGCAAGCTCGTGAAGCTGAGCCGGGCCGAAAAGGCCGCCGCGTTGCTGGCCGCCAAGTCGCTGGGCCTGGGCATTGCAGGCGTCGATATGCTACAGAGCGCCCGCGGCCCGCTGGTGCTGGAGGTGAACTCCTCGCCCGGCCTCGAAGGCATCGAGCGCGCCACCGGCCTCGATATTGCCGGCAAAGTCATCGAATACACCGAGCAGCTGGTTCAGAAAAGGAAATCGACCGACGCGAAGAAGGCCTAGGCTGAACACTTCCATGAGCACGTCATGCTGAGCTTGCCGAACCATCTGTACCGCAGTACTAACCTCTTCTGATTAGCATGGCGGTAGAGATGCTCCGGTAAGCTCAGTATGACGTGCTTGTAAATCGGCCCGTCAACCTTCAGCCCTTATTCCCGAAAAGATGCCCCAAACTGCCCCCGATGCCCTTTTTCTCAATGGCCTGACCATCGGGCCCGGCGAGCGGGTGCTTACCCGGCTGGTGATTTCGCGGCTGCCCTCGGGAACGGTGATTGACATTCCGGTGCATGTATTCCGGGCCGTGGAGCCGGGGCCTACGGTGCTACTGATGGCCGGCATGCACGGCGACGAAGTAAACGGCATCGAAACCATCCGCCGGCTTATCCGGCGCGAGCTGCTGCAGCCGCTGCGCGGGACCATTATTGCCATTCCCATCCTCAACATCTACGGCTTCCTCAACTTCTCGCGCGAGGTGCCCGATGGCAAGGACGTGAACCGCAGCTTTCCTGGCAACCCCCGTGGCTCGCTGGCCAGCCGCGTAGCCCACCGCTTCATGCGCGAAATCATGCCGCTCATTGATTACGGCATCGATTTCCACACGGGCGGGGCCACGCGGGCCAACACACCGCAAATTCGCTGCCTGCTGCACGAAGACGCCGAAACCGACGCGCTGGCCGCTGCTTTCGCGGCGCCCTTTACGCTGCACGCTGGCCTGCGGCTTGGTTCGCTACGCGAAACGGCCATGCAGGAGGGTCGCCGCATTATCGTGTACGAAACCGGCGAATCGATGCGGCTGGATGAGCCGGGCATCGACCTGGGTATTGCCGGTACGCTGCGGGTGCTGCACCACTTGGGCATGTTGGCCGAAGCACCGGCTCCGGCCCACCCAACGGTGGTGTGCCTGCGCTCTACCTGGCTACGGGCCCGCTACGCCGGTATTTTTCGCAGCTTGGTGCAGCTGGGCCAGCACGTAGAGGAGGGGCAGGCTTACGGCTCGGTGGCCGACCCCTACGGCGAGCGGTCGGTGCGGCTGGAGTCGCCGGTAACGGGCTACATCATCGGCCTCAACCACATGCCCGTCGTGAACCAGGGCGATGCGCTGGTTCACGTGGCCCGCCTTGACGCCGCCCCCAACCGTGCCGACCTAGTAGTGCCCTTCGACGAAAAGCCACTCAAGCGTACCGAGGAAGATGTAAACGAAGTAGACCGCGCCGACGACCCCACCGCCCTGCCCGACGACGACGGCCACGGCGACGAAGTGTGGTAAGCGGCGCAGCAGGGGAAGGCAGGAAAGTGATGAAGTAGGTCGGACAGGCTCCTGCTGTTTCCTCACTTCACCGCTTCACCTCACTACTCAATTCGTTCATTCGCCTATTCCCTGTACTTTTGCCCGGCTGCCCTTCGGCGGCCTTTTGCTTCTTCCTGCTTTCTGAATGAAAAATTCCACCCAACTGATTGTAAACGCGCTGCTGGTTGTGGCCGTGGCCGTGCTATTTTACCTGCATTTCGCCAGCGGTAAGCCCGCCAAACCAGCCGCCACGCCCGCACCCATAGCCGCTGCCCCCACCGACACTACCGCCGCCGCAGAGGCCGACGAGCCCGAAGTGCCCCTCACCCCGGCCGTGTTGGCTGACACCAATAAGGTGGCTTATGTAGAAACCAACCGGCTGCTGGAAGAATATCAGGGTATGAAGGATGCCAGCAAGCGTCTTGAAGCCAAAGCCCGCGGCTGGGAAGCCCAGAACAAAAAGCTCGTAACCAGCTTCCAGACGGCCGTGCAGCAGTACCAGCAGAAGGCTGAGGGCATGAGCGCCGAGCAGCGTGCCGCCACCGAGCAGCAGCTGCAGGCCCAGCAGATGAAGGTGGGCCAGGAGCAGGAGCGCCTCCAGAGCCAGGCCCAGCAGGAGCAGGCCAAGCTGAATGACCAAGTGATGGGCCGCGTGAACAAGCAGATTGAGAAGTACGGCAAAGCCAACGGCTACCGCCTGATTCTGGCCACTGGCGCTGGCAACATTGCCTACGGTCGCAAAGACCTCGACATTACCACGCCGGTGCTCAAATACCTTAACAAGGAGTACGCAGGCAAAAAGTAGCCACACAGTAATACCGGCTACAACGCAGAACGGCCCGACTCACTGAGTCGGGCCGTTCTGCGTTGCTGTTGCTTTACCGAATAACGGCGCAACAGGAAGCTGCTAGAAAGCAAAGCGCAGGCTTATGGCTGCGTCATTATATAAGCCGGTGTATCCTCGGAATACTTCAAAAAAAGGCCTGTAGTCTAGGGCTACCACAAAAGGCAGGTCGGGCAGCTTGTACTCGAGGCCCACAATGAGGTCGGCACCGCCTACCAGGTGCGTCTGATCGTCGTAGTAATAGCGGTAGTAGTACTTGTCCTTTTTGCGGCCAAAACGGGAGTCCTCGAAGTAATAGCGGCCTTCATATGCCCCCAGGTGGGCGCCGGCGCCGTAGTAAAACTGCAGGCCTTTGAAGTCGGAAATAGGCAGGTGTTTCTCCAGCAGCAGCGTCAGGCGGCCACCGCGGGCGGCATACTCACGCGTGAGCAGGCCCTCTACGGCCACGCCGTTCTTGCCGCTCAGGAAGTGCTTTACCGTGAGGCCCGACGACCAGCCGCCGGCCCGAAAACCGATGCCGGTAGTGTAGCCACTGTTGCTCTTTTTTTGTGCCAGGGCCGGAGTGCCCGCTGCCAGTACGCCCAGCGCCAAAGCGCCAGTCAGCCAGAATTTCATACAGGGAAAGTAAATTGGGGAAATCGGAATTCCCCGCAAAAGTACAACATGTCCCCAACTATCCGACCAGGATTCCTGCCCTACCTTCGCGAGCAATAGCGTCGGAGCGGTGGATGCGGATGCCGCCGCCATCATCTTCGGCGGCCCGTAGCATGGCCCGGGCTACCGTATCGGCGGCAATAGCGCGGTAGGGGCGCAGTGGCCCCAAAAGCAGTGGTTTTAGTACGGCCAGTAGTGCGGTGGCTAGCCGTTCGTTGGGGTGTGGAGTGGCCCGGTGACCCAGCAGCAGCGAGGGGCGGAAGATGTGTACGGCATGAAACGTTGTCTGGCGCACGGCCTCCTCCATTTCGCCCTTCACCCGCAGGTAGTAGGCCCCGGCGTGGGTATCGGCCCCCAACGACGATACGACGAGCAACTGCCCGCCGAAGTTGGTAGCGGCCAGCTGAGCCAACTTCACCACGTAGGTGAAATCGACCTTATAAAAGGCCTCGCGCGAGCCTGACTGCCGCATAGTAGTGCCCAAGCAGCAAAACACGTCGTCGGCCACCAGCTGCTGCCGGTAGTCGGCGAGGCGCTCGAAGTCAACTACCAACTGCTCCAGCTTTTCGTGTACCAGCGGCATCGGCTTCCGAACCAGCGCAATAACGCGGCTGTAACGGGCCGAGGCCAGCAGTAGCGGCAGCAGCTGTTGGCCAATCAGGCCGCTGGCACCGGCAATTAGGGCAGTTTTGGGCATAGCGGGAGGGTTTTAACTCAGCAGGATATTCTGAGCTACGTGAAGCAGCAGGTAGGGGC
>NZ_JABKAV010000039.1 GCF_013377905.1 Hymenobacter terrestris | reverse complement strand
GTAGGGGCGGGGCTTGTCCTCATCTGCCGCCGAAACGATATATACCCAACGAACCGGGCGGCTCCCGTTCAACGGCGGGCGGGGGCAAGCCCCGCCCCTACGTGGTTCTGCGCAATCCAGGTCGAACTGTAGCTGACCCAACAATCCGCAAACCTCAGCCAGAAGGTCTACTCCCCCACTATCCCCTCAATCCGCGCCAGCTCCTCTGCACTGAACGCCAGCTGCTCCAAGCAGCGCAACGAATCGTCGAGTTGCGCGGGGCGGCTGGCGCCGATGAGCACTGACGTTACCCGTTCATCGCGCAGCACCCAGGCCAGGGCCATTTGGGCCAGACTCTGGCTGCGGGATTGGGCCAGCTCGTTTAAGGCTTTAATCTGGCGCAGGCGCTCGTCAGTGAGGTTGTCTTCGGTAAGAAAGCCTACTCCCTTAGCTACCCGCGAATCGTCGGGGATGCCGTGCAGGTACTTGCCCGTGAGCAGGCCCTGAGCCAGTGGCGAGTACGCAATGCTGCCCACGCCTTCGCGGGCCAGCAAATCGAGCAGGCCGTTTTCGGGGCTGCGCTCGAATAGCGAGTATTTGGGCTGATGAATGAGGCAGGGCGTGCCCAGCTCGCGCAGCAACCGAATGGCCTCGGCGGCTTCGGCAGGCTCGTAGTTGCTGATGCCCACGTACAGCGCCTTGCCCTGGCGCACGGCCTGGGCCAGCGCGCCCATCGTTTCTTCCAGCGGCGTATCGGGGTCAAACCGGTGCGAGTAGAAGATATCGACGTACTCCAGGCGCATCCGTTTCAAGCTTTGGTCGAGGCTGGAAAGCAGGTATTTGCGCGAGCCCCACTCGCCGTAGGGGCCGGGCCACATATCGTAGCCCGCCTTGGTCGAAATCACCAGCTCGTCGCGGTAGCCCCGGAAATCCTCCTTGAGAATGCGGCCGAAATTGGTTTCGGCTGAGCCGGCTGGCGGGCCGTAGTTGTTGGCCAGGTCGAAGTGGGTAATGCCCGAATCGAAGGCCCGGTGCAGGATGGCGCGGAAGTTACTGAGCACGTCCACGTCGCCGAAATTGTGCCAGAGGCCGAGCGAAACGGCTGGCAGTTTCAGGCCGCTACGGCCGCAGCGGCGGTAGGGCATAGCGTCGTAGCGGGCGGGGTTGGGCAGGAAGTGCATAGATTGGTGTTAAATGGGCTTTTCGGCTAACAGACTCAGACGGACTGTTCCAGCCTCTGTTTCAGGTCGCGCAGCCTTCCACGTACGTTTAGCTGCAACACGTAGCTGGCCAAAGAGGAGAACAGCCGCAGAGGACCACGCAGGGCGAAGGAGTAAGTGAACGTGGCTTTGGTAAGGTTGGGGCCCAGGGCCTCGAAGCGCCAGGAGCCCGCAAAAGCCTGAAACAGGCCGGCCGGCCGCGTCAGCTTCACGGCCGCCACGCGAGGCGAATTGAACGACACGTACTCCGTTTCCATACCGATACCGTGCTTCGACACGCACCACGACTTCACCCCCAGCCCGGCCGCTGTAGCCCCGTCGAGCAGCACGGCTTCGCGCAGAAACGTGTCCCAATTAAGCCGTTGGCCGTAGTCCTGGGTGTAGTCGAACACCTCCTGCTGAGGCCGGGCAATCTGGATAGATTCCGTGAATTTATACTGCCTCATGTTCGGCGTTTCGTTTAATAGAGCGCAGCAAATAACGTTGGAACAAGTGTAATACGGCCGTAATCGGGGCCAGCAGTAGCCACCGCAGACTACGTTGCACGCTATACTCGGTGCGCAGCGTCAGCACGGTGTCGCCCGCTTCTTCGCGCAGTTCGTAGGCCCCGGCCAGCATCCGAAATATGCCCGCCGACAGCTCGAACACATAACCCACCCGAAAGCCAGGCTCGGGGTTGAAGCGGAATGAATAGAACTTGTTGGGCTCCCAGCGCAGAATCTGCTGCTCGAACTTCTTACCATTGGCAAAATATGCCGTGCGGCTCCCGCCCGCACCCTCCGTGAGCAGTGTAGCCCGCAGTGGTTTAGGCACATCCAGAAGCCGAAATAGCAGCGGGTCGGCAAACTGCTCTAGTTGCACGTTGGTGATATGCTCCCAAACAACGGCCGCCGGGGCCGCAATGCACACTTTCGACTCAATTATCCGAACTAGGTGCGCTGCTGGCATGCGTTGGTTTTGCAGATGATAAGGCAAGCACACTGCCTCACCAGTCAGCGTACTGCTGCAAGTAACGAACCTGCTTAGGAAGTGACCGAAATCAACCAGCCCGTCATGTAGAAATCCTGCCTTCCTTATGTGCAGCTTCATGCCTATTTGGTAAGACACACCCTGTCGTTTAGTAGCTGCGGTACACTCATTTCCGGCCCATTCCCCCTACCCTTCTACCTTTGCCTTATCCACTACCTTATTCACCCACCCCAACCAACTCGCTACTATGGCCAACGCCAACGACCCTACGCTACGCTCCTGGATTGACATTGCCCCCGGCAGCGACTTTCCAATTCAAAACCTGCCATTTGGCGTATTTGAAACCGAGGAGCGGGGCCCGCGGCTGGGCGTGGCCATCGGCGAGTATGTGCTCGATCTGTACGCCGTGGCCCAGTTCGGCTATTTTGAGGATTTGGAGCTGGGCAAGAAAATGCCCAAGGTGTTTCGGCGCCGCAGCCTCAACCAGTTTATTGCCCTGGGCCGGCCGGCGTGGCGGGCCGTGCGCCAGCGCCTAAGCGAGCTGCTGCGCCACGACAACCCCACCCTGCGCGACCAGCCCGAAGCCATGCGCGAGTGCCTGCTGCGCCAGGATGCCGTGCAGATGCTGCGCCCCGTGAAGCCGCAGAACTACACCGATTTTTACTCCAGCATCGAGCACGCCACCAACGTGGGCACCATGTTCCGCGACCCCAACAACGCCCTGCTGCCCAACTGGCGCCACATTCCCATCGGCTACCACGGCCGGGCCAGCTCCATCGTGGTCAGCGGCACCGATATCCGGCGGCCCAACGGCCAGCGCAAGGCCCCCGACGCGGCCGCGCCCACCTTCGGCCCCTGCCAGCAGCTCGATTTTGAGCTGGAAATGGCCTTCGTGGTGGGCCGCCCCACCCAACTCGGCGACACGCTACCGGTGCAAAACGCCGAGGACTATATTTTCGGGCTGATGCTGTTTAATGACTGGAGCGCCCGCGACATTCAGAGCTGGGAGTACGTGCCGCTGGGCCCGTTTCTGGGCAAGAGCTTCGGCAGCAGCGTGGCACCCTGGGTGGTGACGCTCGACGCGCTGGAGCCCTTCCGCATAGCCGGACCGGTGCAGGAGCCCGAGCCGCTGCTCTACCTGCGCCAGACCGGTGAGCACAACTTCGACGTTAATCTGGAGGTTACCATTCAGCCCGAAGGCGGCCCCGAAACGGCCGTTTCGTACGCCAATTTCGGCCTCATGTACTGGAGTATGGCCCAGCAGCTGGCCCACCACGCCTCCAACGGCTGCAACCAGCAGGTCGGCGACCTGTACGCCTCGGGCACCATCTCGGGCACCACGCCCGACTCGCTGGGCTCAATGCTGGAGCTATCCTGGAAAGGCACCCGCCCCGTACCGCTGGCCGACGGCACGGAGCGCAAGTTTCTGCAGGACGGCGACCGGGTGACAATGCGCGGCTTCGCGGAGAAAGACGGCGTGCGAATTGGCTTTGGCGAGGTAACGGGCAAGGTACTGCCAGCCGTTACGCCTGCTTTCTAAAGCCTCCAACGCCGACCAGCCCAACGAAGCCAACGAACCATATAGGCCTGGCACAGCGGAGCCGAATCGTCTACTACTCAGTAGGGCCGATTCGGCTCCGCTTCGTTTGGGGGCTTGTCGTTTTTTTGTCCTGACGCCACCTTCAAGCGCTACCGTAACAACCTTCTGGCAGGGCCCGGGGTAAGTAAATGGATAATTACTGGGGACCGGAGCGGCAGCTGTTTCGCCGTTCGTGCTCCAGTAATTACCCAGTTCCTTTCTTTCCGTACCCTTTCCAGAATTTTTATGTTAGCAATGGAATACCGGGGCCCCAAGCGGGTCCGCGCCGTGCAGAAACCCATGCCGGAAATACAACACCCCCAAGATGCCATCGTGAAGGTGCTACGCGCCTGCATCTGCGGCTCCGACCTGCACCTGTACAACGGCAACATTCCTGATACCCGCGTGGGCTCGACTTTCGGCCACGAGTTCGTGGGTGAAATCGTGGATATTGGTTCCGATGTCACCAAAGTAAAAGTGGGCGACCGGGTGATTGTGCCCTTCAACATTGCCTGCGGCGAGTGCCACTTCTGCAAGCAGGAAATGTTCGGTAACTGTCAAGAATCCAACACCGAATCGGGAGCAATTGGCGGCATTTACGGCTACTCGCACACCGCTGGTGGCTTTAATGGCGGCCAGGCCGAGTACGCCCGCGTGCCCTACGCCAACGTGGGCCCGGTTATCATTCCGGCCGACATGGACCTGGACGACGCCGTGATGCTCACCGACGTGATTCCGACCGGTTACCAGGGCGCTGAAATGGCCGGTATCCAGGAGGGCGATACGGTGGTGGTGTTCGGTGCCGGACCGATTGGTATTACCGCTGCCCGTTGCGCCTGGCTGTTCGGCGCGGGCCGGGTTATCATTATTGATAAGCAGGAGTACCGCCTCGACTTCGCCCGCAACTACGCGTACTGCGAGGCCTACAACTTCGAGGAAATCGGCGACCCGGTGATGTTCATCAAGAAAATCACCGATTGGATGGGGGCCGACTGCGTAATCGACGCCGTGGGCGCTGAAGCTGAGGGCAACACGCTCCAAACCATTACCGGCCGCAAGCTGCTGTTGCAGGCCGGTTCGGCCACAGCGCTGCACTGGGCCATTAATGCCGTTAAGAAGGGCGGCGTGGTGTCGATTGTGGGCGTGTACGGCCCGACCGATAACCTGATTCCTATCGGCAACGCCATGAACAAGGGCCTGACCATCCGGGGCAACCAGACCTCGGTGAAGCGCCTGCTGCCGCGCCTGATTGAGCACGTGCAAAACGGTGTACTGGACCCTAAAGGGCTGATTACGCACCGTATGCCGCTGGAAGAAGTGGCCAACGGCTACCGCATGTTCTCCAACAAGCTGGACAACTGCATCAAGACCGTGCTCATTCCCCCAACCGCCAACTAGTTACCGCCCCTCCCCATGAAAGATAACGCTATAAATACCCCCATCGACCCTAAAACCATTAAGGGCTGGGGCATTGATGCCGACCCCAAAAATGACCCCACCTACCCCATGCGCAAGCGCATGAACGCGGAGGAGGACCCCGACAGCAAAAGCCGCCCCGACAACCTGCAATCCGTCGATGAGGAGGTACTGAAGTCGGTAGACCGGCCCAAAATATCGGCTGTATTCGGTACGCCGGAGCCGCCCGCCGGCCTGAGCGGTGTTATTCGCCGCCAAGCCTATAAATACCCTGAGAACCAGTATAAGCGCTGGCTGCCACTTGTTCTAGCCGACCGCGTGGACATGCTGGAAGGAGTAGTGTCCGACCTTTCGAAGGGCAAGCTGCCCAACATCTGGGCCGAGAAAGGCTACGATATGGAGTGGAAGCACAACCGCACGGCTTTCATCACTAAAATGGCCACCATTGGCGCCGTTACGGCAGGCCTCGTAGTGTGGCTTTCTTCGGGCAAGAAGAAAAAGAAGAGCAAGACTAAAACGAAGGATTACCTGAGCCGATTCTAGGTCACATAAGGTACCAAGAGCACTAGAACCTTCGTTTTGCTTTGGGTTTACCCGAATTTTTGAAAGAGTGCCGGCCGGTTGGTCGGCACTCTTTCTGGTTTAAGCTTAATCCATTAGCATAGGTCCGCGTGCGGGCTGTCCCCCCGACGCTTGTTCAGTTAATATCGTATCTTCAGCATATCAGGCCAGCGTGACTATCCGCTTGGCATACTCCCTACTCCCTGACGTCTTTCCCCCGTTTCTGTGCGGTTACCGCCTAGTTAGCTGGCCGCCGTTGCAGCGCTGTTTTCCTGGCTTTTCTTCCCCCGATGCGTTCCGCGCTCCTACGCATTTTCCTTTTTCGGAAGCTCGCTGCCAGTCGCTTGCTGAGCCCAATCTGTCTGACAAGCTGGCAACCCTTTCTACGCTCTTTCTCCGCCTTATAATCTCCCGCAATGGCCTCCCCTTTAGTAGTACTGACCGATTTTTATGCCGTTACCAATAGTGCGCTGGCGTACGCGGCGGGGCTGGCCCTGCCCCTGCAGGCAGAGCTCGTGCTGCTACACGCCCGCTACGATGCCCTACTAGCCCCAATCGACGACCCGGCCTACGTGCCCGTCGATGCCCTGGCCACCGAGCAGGCGCTGCAACAGCTGGCCGCAACGCAGCCCGTATCCACTCAGGTGGAAATATCGGAGCGGGAGTTGCCCGAGGCTGTGCGCGCCGCCCTGCTCCACCACGCACCCCTGTTGCTGGTACTGGGCCCGCCCGGTGGAGCCAGCACACCCCTGGAAGTGATGATTGACACGGCCAAAACACTGCTTAGCACCGTTCCTTACCCGCTGCTGCTGGTGCCGGCAATCGGCCAGCAGGCCGTACCGCCCCGCCGCCTCTTGCTGGCCGTCGACGGGCAGCCGTTCGAACTGCACCAGTACCAGGACATTATCCGGCAGCTGCTAAGCGTATCGGGCGGCGGCACGCTAAACGTAGTGCGGGTAGCCGACAGCAGCCACCCGCGCCTGGGAGCCGATACCATTCTGGAAACACTAGCCGCCAACAATTTAGCCGATGAAGCAGCCTTTGACCAAGTTTCCGAGGTGGCCGATCTGTCGGCAGTAGATGGTGTGCTGGCTGAAGCGGCCCGGCAACAGGCCGACCTGCTGATAGTAATAGCCCGCCGCCACAGCCTGCTGGGCAGCCTGTTCCACCACAGCGTCACGGGCCAGTTCATCGAGCGAAGCCTCATACCGGTGCTGGTACTGCCTGCCATAGACTAGCTTTTATAGTCGGTTCCGTACACTCTTCCGCTGATTTAGTTATGCATCCCTGCTTTGTCGTCTTCGTCGATCTGTCTGCCGGAGCCGCGCGCGCCGCGCACTACGCAGCCCTGCTGGGCGCGCCGCGGCAGGTGCGGCTGGAGTTGGTCAACGTCTGCCAGGCGCCGATGCTGTCGTCGGAGCTGGCGTTTGTTCCGATGCCCTACGTAGCCCGGTTGCAGGCCGATGCCGACGCTGCCCTACAGGAGCTGGCCGAAGACCTGCCCGTGGCAGCCGGCGCATCGGTGCTGATGCCCCCCCTGACTGATGCCGTACAGCAGGCTATTACTCGTTTCCATCCGCTGCTGCTGGCTATGGGCCTGAGCGCCGAGCCGGGCCTGCTGGATCAGTTGCTGAACAACCAAGCCCTGCCGGTGCTGCGGGCCACTCACCGGCCGCTGCTGCTGGTGCCCGAAGCCGGCCCGCCGCCCGCTATGCCGCGCCGCGTGCTGGTAGCCGTCGATGGCGAGCACTTCGCATTTGGAGAAGCCGCCCTGGCCCTGGCCCCGCTGCTGGCAAGCTGGCAAGCAGATTTTTCGGTGGTGCATGTCCGGCCGGCTTTGGACGGGGAAGCAGAGCCCGCAGGCCAGTATATGCGGGTTGGCGAGCCGTTGCGCCAGTTGATGCCATCGGCCACAGCCCCGCAGCTCTACGACGCCGACGACCCGGCCGCCACCATTCTACGGGCCCACGCCGAACTGCAGGCCGACTTGCTGATTCTGATTGCGCGCCCCCGCAGCTTTCTGGGCCGGCTGTTCCATCGTAGCGTAACGGCGCAGGTGCTGCGCGGCTCATCGGTGCCGGTACTGCTGCTGCCCGCCCACGGCCCGGGCGTACCCGACTGGATGCCCTCCTTGAGCTGACACGCCGCCCGCGGCTGCCCCGCTCCCGACCGCTCACCAATTCCGGTACCCGCGGTAATTGCTGCTCTCCTATGCCTGAACCTGTCCAGCACCTCCCCTATGCCCGACGCCATGCGCCCGCGCTAACCGAACTGCTGGCTGAGCTGACCACGCTGCGCGCCGACATGCTGCGCCTGGCCGAACAGGCCAGCGACCAGCTGCAGGCTGTGCACCCGGGCTTTCGGTCCAGCGCCCACAACCTGCTGCACTACCTGGCCCTGCGCCAACACGACCGGCGCGACCTGCAGCAACGCCTTGCCGCGCTGGGCCTCTCGTCGCTGGGCCGCGCCGAGGCCCACGCGCTGGCCACCGTTGAATCGGTGCTGGCCATCGTGCAGGCATTGCTTGAGCCGGCCACCGCTGTTCCTGCTCCCGAAACCACCCCCGATTTTGAGGGAGGGCCGCAGCGGCTGGCCGAGCATAGCAACGCCTGCCTGGGTCCGGCACCGGCAGCGCACAACGTCCGGATAATGGTAACCATGCCCGGCGAGGCGGCCGGCAACTACGAGCTGGTGCGGAATCTGCTGCGCGAAGGAATGAACTGTATGCGCATCAACTGCGCCCACGACGACGCCACGGCCTGGGGTCTGATGATTGCCCACCTGCGGCGCGCCGAGCAGGAGCTGGGCAAAACCTGCCGGGTAAGCATGGACCTGGCCGGCCCTAAGCTGCGCACCCAGGGCCTGCCGCCCGCGCCGCCCGTGCTGAAGGTGAACCCCAGCCGCGACGTCATGGGCCGAGTTACAGCCCCCGCCCGCCTGTGGCTGGCAGCCCAGCAGCACCCGGCCTCGGCTGACACCCTGGTTTTTCCGGCGGCCTGGCTGCAGGGCCTGCGGGTGGGCAGCCGCGTATCGTTTAAGGATGCTCGCGGGGCCCGTCGGAAGCTACGCGTAGTGCGTGTGGAGGCGAACGGGTGCTGGGCGGAGCTGCGTAAAACGGCCTACATCACCCCTTCCACCGTTTTTGCTGGCGCTGCCAGAGCGCAGGCCAGTCCGCATGGGATATCTGCCAAGTCCTCATTTCTGCTACTGCGCCCCAACGACCAGCTGCTACTCACCCGCCAGCCCCTCGATAGCCAGGACCGCATCGAACCGGCCCCGCCTCACCCCACGGCCGCTGCCGAGCCGGCAGTTATCGGCTGCACGCTGCCCGAAGTATTCGATTCGGTGCAGCCGGGTGAGCGTATCTGGTTCGACGATGGCAAAATTGGGGGCGTGGTGGAGCGCGTAGATGCGCAGGCGGTGCAGGTGCGCATAGTGCAGGCCCGCGCCGAGGGCGACAAGCTGCGCAACGACAAAGGCATCAACCTGCCCGACAGCCAGCTTTCCATTCCGGCCCTAACGGAAACGGATTTGCAGCACCTGGTATTCATCGCCCAACACGCTGATGCCGTGCAGCTCTCCTTCGTCAATAGCCCCGCGGATATAACGCTGCTGCGCCAGCACCTGCACCGGCTCACCGATCGGGTGCTGCCCATTGTGCTTAAAATCGAAACCCGACGGGCATTCGAACAGCTACCCGACCTGTTGCTGCGCGCTATGCAGGCCGAAACCTGCGGCGTGATGATTGCCCGCGGCGACCTGGCCGTGGAGTGCGGCTTCGAGCGGCTGGCCGAGGTGCAGGAAGAGATACTGTGGCTCTGCGAAGCGGCGCACGTACCCGCTATCTGGGCCACGCAGGTGCTGGAAAGCTTGGCCAGCGGCGGTATGCCAGCGCGGGCCGAAATTACCGACGCCGCCATGGGCAGCCGGGCAGAGTGCGTTATGCTAAACAAAGGCCCCCGCATTGTAACCGCCGTGCAGACGCTGACCGGCATCCTGGGGCGCATGGAGGCCCACCAAAGCAAGAAAAACACCCTGCTCCGCAGCCTGCACGTAGCCCGCCTGTGGAGCCCGGAGTAACCCACCAATCAGGACACAGAATCAGGACATTCCTCTGCTGCCAGCACTAAAGTAAAACGATAGGGCTGCTTGCTTGCGGCCACTGTATGCGCCACAAGTAAGCATGGAAGACGGAGTGGCTGGTGCCAGCCTATCGGGCGTGACTGAGGTAGCCGTACCTGCCAGGCCACCCGATCCTCAACGCGCTGACGTCCGTTGCCACTACTCCCCCACACTAGCGGGGCTCCCGCGGGGGAGTAGCGGCAACGGACGTCAGCACATCAAATTTAAGTCAGCGGTACGCTTATATATGCCGCCACCTTACTTCGCGCCTTTTATAATCTCCACCACCACCTCCGGGTCGAGCAGCGTGGAAGTATCGCCCAACGTGGAGGTTTCGCCCTCGGCTACCTTGCGCAGGATACGGCGCATGATTTTACCCGAGCGCGTTTTGGGCAGGCCCGTCACGATCTGGATTTTATCGGGGCGGGCTATTTTACCGATTTCGGCCACCACGGTTTCGATGACGCTGGCCTCGATGCGGGGCTCGTCGGCGGCGTTTTTGCAGGCACCTTCACGGCAGATGATGTAGGCGTAGATGCCCTGGCCCTTCACCTCGTGCGGGTAACCGACCACCGCGCTTTCCACCACGTTGGGGTTCTGGTTGATAGCATTTTCGATTTCAGCCGTGCCGAAGCGGTGGCCGCTCACGTTAATCACGTCATCAACCCTCCCAATAATGCGGTAGAGGCCGTCGGCGTCGCGGCGGGCGCCGTCGCCGGTGAAGTAGTAGCCGGGGTAGGCCGCGAAGTAGGTTTGTACGGCCCGGTTATGGTCGCCCCAGGTGGTGCGAATAATGCCCGGCCAGGCCTGCTTGATGGCCAGGTAGCCCTCCTCTTCATTGCCTTCGATTTCGGTACCGTCCTGACGAAGCAACACGGGCCACACGCCGGGCAGCGGCAGGCCGGCGTAGGTGGGCTTCGAGGGCGTAATACCGGCCAGCGGCGAAATCATGATGCCGCCGGTTTCGGTCTGCCACCAAGTGTCTACCAGCGGGCAACGGCCTTTGCCCACGTGCTCGTTGTACCAGTGCCAGGCCTCCTCATTGATGGGTTCGCCCACCGAGCCGATTACGCGCAGCGAGTCGAGCGAGTAGCTGAGCACGTTGTCGAGGGGCTCGGCCATGAGGGCGCGGATGGCAGTGGGCGCGGTGTAGAAGACGCTCACCGAGTGCTTGTCAATTACCTCCCAGAACCGCCCAGCGTCGGGGTACGTGGGGATGCCTTCGAACATGAGGGTGGTAGAGCCGGCCAGCAGCGGGCCGTAAATCAGGTAGGTGTGGCCCGTTACCCAGCCCACGTCGGCGGTGCACCAGAACACGTCGTTCTCTTCTACCTGGAACACGTTGCGGAAGGTATAGTCGGCCCACACCATGTAGCCGGCGGTGGTGTGCACTACGCCCTTGGGCTTACCGGTGCTACCCGAGGTGTAAAGAATAAACAATGGGTCTTCGGCCTTCATCTCCTCGGCGGGACAGGTTTTGGCCACATCCTCGGCTTCCTCGTGGTACCAGACGTCGCGCTCGTCCTCCATCTGCACCGGCCAGCCCAGGTGTTCCACTACCACTACTTTGCGCACCGAGGGGCAGGTTTCGAGGGCCTCATCCACTACCCGTTTCACCGGAATCTGCTTGGCCCCGCGGTTCAAGCCGTCCGACGTTATCACCAACTTCGCCTGGGCATCGTTCACGCGGTCGGCAATAGCGGTGGCCGAGAAGCCGGCGAATATCACCGAGTGTACCGCCCCGATACGGGCGCAGGCCAGCACGGCAATGGTGAGTTCGGGAATCATGGGCATATAGAGGCATACCCGGTCGCCCTTTTCCACCCCGTTGTTCAGCAGCACGTTGGCAAACTGGCACACGCGCTGGTGAAGCTCGCGGTAGGTCAGGCGCAGGTGGCGCTCCTTGATGTCGTTGGGCTCATAGATGAGGGCCAGCTTGTTGCCCCGGGTGGTCAGGTGGCGGTCGAGGCAGTTTTCGGTGATGTTGAGCCGCGCCCCCGCAAACCACGTCGTTTCGCCGGCCGTCATATCGGACTCCATCACGGTGCTCCACTTGCGGCGCCACGTAAAGGGCTCGGCTACCGCGGCCCAGAACTCGTTGGGGTGGCGGGTGCTGAGGTGGTAGGCCTCGTGGTACTCTTCGAGGGTACGGATGCGGGCGTGCTGCGGGGTTGTGGAAGTGGGCATATCGGTCGTATGTTCGAGGTTATCCCACCCCCGGCCCCTTCCCCTCTGGGAGAGAGAACCAGACAAGGCAGGTAGGTTAGAAGAAACTAAAGTCGAGTGTAAGAAGGGCGAAGAGACAAGAAAGCTAAAAGTAAGACAGTGACGGCCAGACCATCAGGCCTCCTCTCTCCCGGAGGACTCAGCGCATGTTGCGGAGAAGGGGTCAGGTCTGACCGCTTCCCCGCAACATGCCGCGCTGGTATAACACGGCCCGTATTTCGTCGAGGATGGCAGGGTCATCGATGGTGGAAGGTACCGTAAATTCTTCGCCGTCGGCGAGTTGGCGCAGGGTTTTGCGTAGTATTTTGCCCGAGCGCGTTTTAGGCAGCCGCGCCACTACGGCCGCCTGCCGGAAGCAGGCCACTGCCCCTACCCGGCTGCGCACCAGCTGAATAAGCTGCTGCTCCAGCTCGGCTTCGGGCAGCGCCTGGCCATCTTTGAGTACCACTAGGCCCACCGGCACCTGCCCGCGCAGCTCATCGGAGAGGCCCAGCACGGCGCACTCGGCCACGGCCGGGTGGGCGGCCAGCACCTCTTCCAACTCGCCGGTACTCAGGCGGTGGCCGGCTACGTTTATCACGTCATCAACCCGGCCCATAATGTAGCAGTAGCCCTGCGCGTCGCGGTAGCCCCCATCGCCCGATATGTAGTAGCCCGGAAACTGGTCGAGATAGGCCTGCTGAAAGCGGGCATCATCCTGCCAGAGCGTAGGCAGGCAGCCGGGCGGCAGCGGCAGGCGCAGCGCTACCAGTCCGGTGGTGCCGGCCGGTACGGGCTGGCCTTCCTCGTCGAGGATTTCGAGCTGGTAGCCCGGCACCGGGTGGCCGGCCGAGCCGGCGCGGGCCGGCAGCGCATCGGGGTAACCTACGCAGGTAGCCAGCATGGGCCAGCCCGACTCGGTTTGCCACCAGTGGTCGACCACGGGGATGCCCAGCAGCTCGCCGGCCCAGTTGTAGGTGGCGGGGTCGCACCGCTCGCCCGCCAGAAACAGGTGGCGCAGCCGGCGCAAATCGAACTGCCGGGCCAGCCGGCCCTCGGGGTCCTCTTTGCGAATGGCGCGAATGGCGGTGGGAGCCGTGAACAGTACGTTCACGCCGTAGTCGGCACACAGGCGCCAGAACGTGCCCGCATCGGGCGTGCGCACGGGCTTGCCTTCGAACAGCACCGTGGTAGCGCCCAGCAGCAACGGCCCGTACACGATGTAGCTATGGCCTACGGCCCAACCAATATCCGAGCCGCTGAACATAGTGTCGCCCGGTTGCAGCCCGTACACGGCGCCCATGCTGTAGCGCAAAGCCACGGCGTGCCCGCCATGCTCGCGCACCACGCCCTTGGGCCGACCAGTGGTGCCGCTGGTATACAGAATGTAGAGCGGGGCCGTAGCATCAACCGGCACGGCTGCCACCGGCGCGGCTTGCAGCAGCTCCCGGTAGTCTATGAACCGCGTTTCGCTTTTTGCTGAAACAGCTATTTCGGGCAGTTCGGCGGGGCAAAAATCGCGCTGGCTGACTACTACGCAAGCTGGCTGATGGGTGGCCAGCGCCAGCGCCTCGCGCACCAGCGGCAGGTACGGTATTGGGCGGTCTATTTCCATGCCAGCCGAGGCGCAGATGATGGCGTGGGGCTGCGCATCATCGATGCGGACGGCCAGCTCGGGCGGCGCAAAACCCCCAAACACCACCGAATGCACCGCGCCTAGCCGGGCACAGGCCAGCATAGCCACCACCGCCTCGGGCATGTTAGGCATATAGATGAGCACCCGGTCGCCCTGCCCAACGCCCTGTGCGCGCAGGCCCCCGGCCAGCCGGGCCGTCAGGTCGAGCAGCTCGGCGTAGGTGTAGCTGCGGCGCACATCGGTTACGGGCGAGTCGTAGTGCAGGGCGGGCTGGTTGGCGCGGCCGTTGGCTACGTGGAAATCGAGGCAAAGCCAGCTGGTATTCAATTGGCCGCCCCGAAACCAGCGGTAGAAGCCGGTGTCCTCGTCCTGGCTCAGTACCGGCCGGGGCGGGTCGCGCTGCCAGCTCAGGCGGGCAGCCTGCCCGGCCCAGAAACCAACCGGATCGGCGAGGCTGGCAGCGTAGTCGGCGGCGTAGGTGGGCATGGGCGGGGGCGTTTGGAGTGAGTGGGTGCAGAACGGTGCCGGACGGCGGCTTGGGCTTACTGGCTGCCAGCTGCCAGCTGCTCTTTTACTTTCGCCATCAGCTGGCGGGTGCTGAAGGGCTTGGTCAGGTAGAGGTCGGCCCCCACCTCATATCCCTGCTGCAGATCGGCTTCCTTGCTTTTGGCACTCAGAAACACCACCCGCGTGCCGGCTTGCCGGGGGTGCCGGCGCACCTGCCGGCATACCTCATAACCATCCACATCGGGCATCATAATATCAAGCAGAATCAGGTCGAAGGGCGTTTGGCCAACTGCTTCCAGCGCCTCGCTGCCATTACGGGCAATGCTGACGCGGTAGCCGGCCTTACGCATCAGAAATTCGAGCGACATCACAATATTGGGCTCGTCGTCGACTATAAGAATATGCGGGGTAGTATTCATGCAGAGGGTCTTTAATAATTTTCCGCAGAGTAGCGCGGAGGGTTTCGCAGAGGCACGCAGATTAATTCAGGTATTTATCGGGGCGGAGGTATCGGGATGGGCTGGTTGAGGAAGGTGTTTCACATGCTACTGGTTGCTTTCAACTGCAGTAAGCGGTAGCTCCAGCGAAAACCGGGCACCCTGGTCGGTTTCGCTTTCCACCCAGATGCGGCCGGCGTGCAGCTCCACTATTTTTTTGGTGATGGCTAGGCCCAGCCCCGTGCCTTCGGGCTTGCGGGTGGTTTGGTTCTGGGCCTGGTAAAACTTGTCGAACAGCAGGTGGTGGAACTCGGGCGCAATGCCCTTGCCATTGTCCTGCACCCACAGCAGCAGGCCACCGGCGGTAGTTTGCACGCCCACGGCAATGCGCCCCGTCCCATCGGCCCGGCACGACTTGATGGCGTTGCTCAACAGGTTTACCAGCACCTGCATCAGCCGGTCCCGGTCGCCGGGCAGCGCGGGCAGGCCGGGCGGCACGGCCAGGTCCAGCTGAATGTGCTTGGCGCGCAGCGGTGGCCCCACGGCCTCCAGAGCGTCGGTGATGATGTCGGCCACATCGAGGGGCGCTTTGTCGAGGCGCGCCGTGCCCGACTCGTACTTCTCCAGATCGAGCACCAGCGCAATCAGGCGGCTCAGGCGCTCGGCCTCGCGGGTAATGGTGTGCAGAAAGCGGTGGCGTTCCTCCTCCTCCAGATCGGGGTTGTCGCTCAGGATTTCCGATAGCGCCCGAATGCTGGTCAGGGGCGTGCGCAGCTCGTGGGTAACGGTGTAGAGGAACTCGTCCTTATGCTGGTCGAGCTCCCTAAGCTGGTCGTAGGCCTGCTGGAGCTGGCTGGTGAGGGC
Organism: Hymenobacter terrestris; assembly: GCF_013377905.1. GTDB lineage: Bacteria > Bacteroidota > Bacteroidia > Cytophagales > Hymenobacteraceae > Hymenobacter > Hymenobacter terrestris. The sequence goes on along the minus strand of NZ_JABKAV010000039.1, from coordinate 17,471 downwards.
CTGCAGCTGCCGCTGCTGCTTCTGGAGCTGGCGGTTGGCTTCGAGCAGCTGCTGGCTTTCTTTCAGAATAACCACCACATTATCAAAGGTAATTTCCTCGACTCCTCCTACCGAGGAGCGTAGCAGCAGCCGGGCCGAAGCCGGCCCAATGGCCCCGGCCAGCAGCTTCTCGGCGTAGGCCAGCAGCCGCGGGTCGGCGGGCACAGCTGGGCCCGAGGCATTGTCAGGCTGGGCCGGGTGGCCGGGAAAGTGTTCCTTAAAAGCGCCGAGGGCCTGCGTCGTGCGCTTTTTTCCCAGAAAGCCCGTCAGCAGCGCCCGCACGTCGGGCAGCGTGGCGGCGCTGTGCCAGCCAGCCGGGCCGGTTTCAAAGCCCGGTTCTTGGCGGAACACGTGCACGAACAGCTCGGCCTGCCGCTGCTCCAGCGCCGAAGGGGCGCGCCCCAGCAACGACACGCCCACATACAGCCCCACATTAAAAAACCAGCTCCAGAAAAGCCCGTGCGAAAGTGGATCGAGGCCCGTGAGGCCCAGCAGCGCCCCCGGCCGCAGCCAGCCCAGGCCCAACGGCCCTTCCAGTAGCAGGGTATCATTCAGCAGGCCTGCCTCTACGGCGGTAGGCAGCACCAGCGTGTAGAGCCACAGCAGCAGCCCGGCCAGCAAGCCCGCCGTGGCCCCGGCCCGGGTGCCGCCCTGCCAGTACAGGCCGCCTAGCACCACGGGCGCAAACTGCGCCACCGCAGCAAACGAAACAAGGCCGATGTTTACCAGCGGCAGCAGATGCCCTACGGCGGCGTAGTAGGCGAAGGCCAGCAGCAGCACCAGTACCACGGCCAGCCGGCGGCTGTGCAGGGCCAGCTGGCCAAGGCGGGCAAACCAGCGCGGCCCCTGCTCCCGCCCCACCGGCCCGCGCACTAGCAGCGGCATGAGCAGGTGGTGGCTGATCATCACGCTCAGGGCAATGGTTTCCACCACAATCATGCTGCTGGCCGCCGAAAGGCCACCCAGGTAAATGAACAGCGCCAGCCAGGGCCGGCCCGCCTGCAGCGGCAGCGCCAGCACATACATATCGGCATCGAGGAGGCCGGCGCCATCGAGCAGGCGGCCCCCGAAAGCCAGCGGCAGCACCATCAGGTTGATGATGATGAGGTAGAGTGGAAACAGCCACATGGCCTTGCGCAGGTGGTCTTCGTTCACGTTTTCCACCACGCTCACCTGAAACTGCCGGGGCAGCAGCAGGATAGCCGACATACTCAGCAGCAGCAGCGTCAGCCACTGCCCGGGCGTGGTGCCGGCTCCTTCCAGCGTAAACAGGCGGCGCAGATCGGGCACGGCCGCGGCCCGCTCGAACACATCGGCAAAGCCGTTGAACAGCCCGTAGGTAACAAACAGGCCGGCCACCAGAAAGGCCACCAGCTTCATCAGGCTTTCGACGGCCACGGCCAGCACCATGCCCTCGTGCCGCTCGGTGGCCTCAACGGAGCGGACCCCAAACACAATGGTGAAGAAAGCCAGCGCCACGGTGGTGTAAAACGCCGACGTTACGGCCGCCGCATTCTCAACGGGTAGCCCCAACGCATTTGGCCCGTGGGTGAGCATCTCAAACGAGGCCGCAATGGCCTTGATCTGAAGCGAAATGTAGGGCACCACGCCCAGCACGCAGCCCACGGTAGCCAGCGCGCCCAGGCTGGCGCTTTTGCCGTAGCGGGCCGAGATGAAGTCGGCAATGGAGGTAAGGCGCTGGGCGCGGCAGATGCGGATGATTTTGCGCAGCACCAGCCAGGCCAACGGCGCCATGAGCGTGGGGCCGAGGTAGATGCCCACGAACTCCAGCCCGAAATGCGCGGCCCGGCCTACCGAGCCGTAATACGTCCAGGCGGTGCAGTAAACGGCCATGCTCAGGGCATACACGTAGGGGTTGCTCACCCAGCTGCGCCGCGCCGCCACCCGCCGCTCGGCCGCATACGCCAACCCGAACAGCAGCCCGAGGTAACCAAACGAAAAACCGATTACCAGCAGCGGGGACATGCTTTCTGAGTTAAGAATCTGACAGTTTGAGTCGCTGAAGCTGTTTACAAAGTCAAAAGAACTTCATGCTTCATCTGGCGTCCGCTTGCCGAAGCATCTCTACCGCTTTGTTGCGGTAGTAATCCAACGAAGCGGTAGAGGTACTTCGGACACTGGCTCTAAGCGCCACATGCTCAGCATGACATTCTGCTTTTTCAATTCTTAATTCCCTTCACCAACCAGCCCGTGAGAGCAACCAGAGCGGCCCAAACCAGCAGCACGTAGAGGTAAAGCACCGGGATGCCGGCCACGCGGGCATCGAGGCTGAAGGCGCCCAGCAGCGGGAAGTTGAGCAGCACCCCGAACAGTAGCGCCAGAAACAGCAGCCGCTGCCCGCGCCGTGGCTCAGGCCGCTGTTCGGAGGGTTGGGGGTTCAGCATGGCGTGGCAGGAAGGTGGCGCTTTCAAGTACGCGCATAAATGGATAGTATGCTGCTGGACAGAGCAAAGCTGAAGTAGCGCCGCGTGCCAGCACCGTTACCCCTCTCACTGCCTACCAGCCTGCTGGGCGAGCAAAATCCGCCGAACCAACGGCCCGGCGGATTTGCGGTGGCCGCGCGGCCCGGCTAGGCGGCTGCCTCGCCCGGCTCGTTATCCATGAGCTTGACGTTGCGCACGTCTTTCATGTAGATGGAGCCGATAATGAAGCAGATTAAGGCAATGGCTACCGGGTAAACCAAACCAGCGTAGCTGCTCCACATCTTCAGAAACGTGCCGTCGGGTTTGCCGGCGGCCCACAGCGTGAGGGCCGTGGCAATAAGGGGCACAAAGCCGCCGAAAATACCGTTGCCGATGTGGTACGGGAACGAGAGGCTGGTGTAGCGCACCTTGGTCGGGAACAGCTCGACGAGGTAGGCGGCAATCGGCCCGTAGGCCATTGTTACGAAGAGAACCAAGCAGAAAACCAGGGCCGTCATCGGTATCAGCTGCGGGTTCAGGGCCTTCATGACGGCGGGTACGGCCTTGCCGGTAGCGTCGACAGTGGCAGCCACCGTTTCGGTGAGCGGGCCGGCAAAGGCCTTCATGCCGTAGAAAATCGGGATGGTGAACAGAGCCCCGCAGAGCAGGCCCATCATGATGATTTTCTTGCGGCCAATGCGGTCGGAAAGGCCGCCGAAGTACACGAAAAACGGCGTGGCCAGAATCAGGGCGGCGCACAGTACCAGGGCCGCGTCAATAATATCGAGCTTGAGCGTATTCTGCATGAACGAGTAGGCGTAGAACTGCCCCGTGTACCACACCACGCCCTGGCCCATTGTGGCACCAAACAGCGAGATAAGCACCAGCCGGCGGTTCACGGGGTTCACGAACGACTCGCGCAACGGGTTCTTAGAAGTAGTGCCTTCGGCTTTGGCCTTGGCAAACAGCGGCGACTCGTGCAGCTTGAGCCGGATGTAGTACGAAGCAATTACCAGCGCGCCCGACAGCAGGAATGGAATGCGCCAGCCCCACTCCTTGAAGGCGGCTTCGCCCATGAGGTTGCGGGTAGCAATGATGACGATTATGCTGATGAGCAGGCCCACCGTGGCCGTCGTCTGAATAAACGACGTGTAGTAGCCGCGCTTTTTGTCGGGCGAGTGCTCGGCCACGTAGGTAGTGGCGCCGCCGTACTCGCCGCCCAGTGCCAGGCCCTGCAGCAGGCGCAGCAGCGTTACGATAATGGGCGCGGCCACCCCGATTTTGTCGTAGCTCGGAATCAGGCCCGTGGCAAACGTGGCCCCGCCCATGAGCAGCAGCGTGAGCAGAAACGTGTACTTACGCCCGATCATGTCGCCGATGCGCCCGAACACGAGCGCCCCAAACGGGCGCACCACAAACCCGGCCCCAAACACGGCCAGCGTCCCCAGAATAGTGTCTTCTATTTTACCAGTGGTACCGAACAGCACCGGCCCGATAATGGCAGCCAGCGAGCCAAAAATGTAGAAGTCGTACCATTCAATCACCGTTCCCACCGAGGAAGCGGTAATCACCTGCCAGATTTTGCTGCTCGAAACCTGGTTGTTGTCGTGCTCCGGGGACGCATCGAGGGTTGCCACCGAGCCGCCCCGGTTTACGTTCTGTTCCATAAGAGTAGGGAATTGGAGATGAAATGGGGAGGCGGTGAACTGCCATTGCGAGCAGCGCGAAACAATCTGTTCGGGCAGAGCACGAAGCAGGAGCAACAAAGAAGTGCTCGTAGGTCTATAAGATGTGGATTGGTCTAGCTTCGCGTTCTGCCCGAACAGATTGTTTCGCGCTGCTCACAACGACTTCTCGGGGCCTACAAAAACACCTGCGTCTGCAGCGTAATTTCGGAGCGGTACTTAACGTTATTCACATCGGTGAAATCGGGCCGGGGGCGGTAGTTGAGCGTGAACTTGGCGTTGTGGCCGTCGATGTAGAAGTTTGAGCCAATGTCGAAAATGTTCACATTCTTGATATCGCCGCCGGTGGTGCGCAGCCCTTCGTAGCGGGCGAGCAGGTGTGAGGCATAAGGCTGCATGCGCAATTTGGGACCTAGCAGGGTTTTGGGCAACAGGTAGCCGGCCTCCACAAAGCCAATGTGGCCCGTACCCGAGTGCGGCACGGCGTTGCCACGGCGGGCGTCGGTGCCGTAGCCCGGATTCGAAAGCCCGATGAAACGGGTGTGGTTCGGACCCATGTCGTAATTGTAGTACACCGCGTAAGCAGTGAAGGCCGTCCCGGTCTCCTTGTTGATGGGGGTATCAAAGAAGGCATCCAGCGACCACAGACCGATGTCGTGCAGCCGCGTGCCATTGTTAGGGTTACTATAGGAGCCAATCCCGCCGCCCAGCGCGGCGTCGATGGCGGTAGCGTTTAGGGTGCTGCCTCCAGGGCGGGACACCATGCCGTCCCGGTTGTAGAAGAAGCCGCCGCCTAGGTTAAACACCCGTTTGGTACCTAGGTACGTACCCACGTTAAAGGGAATCAGGTTGGATTCCTGGTCCAGAAACTCCCAACTCACGTAGCCCTGGTAGATTTTTTTGGTGCCCTGCGGGTTGTATTGGGCCGTATTGGTGCCTGTGTTCACCCGTGCGGCACCCGTCCCCGTTGTCTGGCCCAGGCCCACCGGGGTGCTGAACCCACCAGTCTGATTGGTCAGGAATGGCTCGTTCACGCTGAATGCATAGTCGAGCTTGCTCACGCGGCCCTTGGCGTACACCCCGATGCCCCGCGCAAACTGGTCGATGGCTTCAATGACGGGCCAGTTGGTGATGGGCGCGTCCATTGTCAGGAAGTTGAGCGTACTCGCCCGGGTCATGCGCGAAAGACCGTTCTGGTAGTGCATGCCCGCGCCCACGTTCATGTACTTGTTCACTTTGTATTCCACCACGGCTTCGTGAATGAAAAGCTGGGGCTTCTTACCGTCCACGGCGGGATTTACCCCCCCGCTCACAGCCGTTTGGTTGTTGATGCCAAAGTGGGTGTACACCAGAAACCGCGGGTTCAGCTGCGACAGGATAATAAAGCGGGAACGGCGTAGCACGAAATCCACTTGGCTATCCTGCGGCTTGCCGGGCGCGCGTAGGGTACCACTATTATTTTCGGAATAGCGCGACCACACTTGGTGCCAGCTTATGAAGCGCAGGTACTTGGAACCGTCGGCAGAAATATTCACCTTCATCCCGGCACCGTAGGGTACGCTTTCAGTGGGCGTGGGGGTAGCTGCACTGCCCACGGACGGCGACACTGGGGCCGAAGGCGTGGGCGCAGCCGACGGCACTGGATTGGTGCTGGATGGGGGCGTGGGGGCGGGCGCAGGAGCGGGCTGGTTGCCGGCGGGCGGCGGCTGCACCTGGGCCGAGGCGGCAGTGGCCAGCAGCAAGGCGCTAAAGGCCAGTGGATAGCAAGTTTTACGCATATAGGGTGGGGAGAAATGGGACGGATCTAGGGCAACCCCGCAAGCCTCAGCCACAACGGCCGCGCTCCGGTATCCCTAAATAGAAAATCTCCGCCCGCAAATCCACGCGCTGGCTATACTTCTGCTAAACCCCTATAGCTTCAGGCCTGCCGGAACCGCTCCCACTTAATCAGCATGTACTTATCGCCCAGCTCGGTTATCATCATACCCGAGCCTTTGACATTGTCGGGGTTCTGAAAAAACTCAGCCAGCTCTTTCTGATTGAGGATTTTATACGTGGGATGGTAGTCGGTTTGCCGTGGGGCCTTCACCCCATACTTCTTCACCCAGTTCATCACACTCACGTGGCTTACGCCCAGCAGCCGCTCAATCTCGCGGTAGCTCACGCCCTCCACATACAGCTGCAGGGCCTTGATAACGTAGTACGGGTTGGTTTCCTTGCCGGCTTTGGCCACCGAGTAGTGGTAGCCGCAGTTCCGGCACTTATACCGCTGCCTACCGCCCACAATACCACTTTTGGTGGCTTCCATCGATTCGCACTTGGGGCAGCGGAGCTGAGACATAAACCACGGATGAAGAACGATTTGCTTAAAGCTATAGCTATTTAGTAAAGATATAGCAGTTGAGCAACTATTTGCTTTTGTCGTTATATTTCTTCCATGAAAAAGATGCGCGGCTTCGACCGCAAGATGCGGCTTACAGCGCGGGACTGCGCGCTGCTGCCTGATGTATCTGCAGCGCACCTCCAGCGCTACCACTATGATTACGCCAAGCTCGGGCTCGGGCCGTTGCACCGGTTTCGGCATGCCCGCGACCCGCTGCCGCAAGTGGTCCGGCAGTTGGGCGTTACCTATTTGCTGAAAACGCTTCAGTACTGGCAGCGGCAGCTTGCGCCCCTCAGCGAGCCGGTTTACGCCGCCGTTTGGCTCGCCGACCCCGACTTTGCTTATCTGTCCCAGGTTGTAGTCGGCATCCAAAACCGCATCGAGTGGTACGAGAACTCCTTTGGCGACGCAGTGCCAACTGGGCCACCCCTGCCCCCGGAGTACCGGGCGCTGTCCGGTGCCGACCAGCTTGCCTAGACCACCCACCGCCAGCATAAGTGGCTCGACGCCGAGGACTTCCCCCACGGCTGGCCCGCCCGGCTCCTGCGCGGCGCACACCGGGTGCATACGCTGGAAGAAGGGCGGAGCTTTTTGGTAGTGCCGTATGGCTGGGTGTGGGTGGGACGCTCGGCCAGCGCTATCTAGCTGCCACCACGGCCAGCAGCGCATTCACAGCCAGCGCCAAGCGGTGCATATCCAGCCGGGCCAGCGTGTCGGTAGGCTGGTGGTAGCTTTTGTTACGGTAGAAGGCGGTATCAGTGAGCAGCACCGCCGAGTAGCCGAAGTGCCAGTAGTTGAGGTGGTCGGAGAAGTCGATGCCGGGCAGCCACGCGGGGGCTTTAAAGCGCTTCACGGGCAGTGCGGCGGCCGTTTTGTAGCGCCGCGCGAACATCCGACCAAAGCGGCCATTCCCGAATTTTTGGGCCACAGTTACGTAGTTGCCCCGGCTGCCATACACCCATTTCAGCGGGCCGAAAGGATAGTGCTGGCTGCCCTTCCGGTCGTCGTAGTAGCCCAGCATTTCCAGGGCTACCATACCGCGCACTGGCACGCCGGCCTCGTGCAGCGACTTGGCATGCACGTAGCTGCCCATCTGCGGAGTCCGGAAAAAAGGTGGCTCTTCCAGCGTGTAGGCCACCAGATCGATACGGTAGGGCAGCGCCGGCTGCTGGCCCAGCAGCCGCGCCAGCTCCAGTAGCGCCGCCACGCCAGTGCCGTTGTCGTCGGCGCCCGGCTGCTCGCCACACACATCATAGTGCGCCCCAATTATAAGCCGTGCGCCGGTTTCGGGGCCGAAGCTGGCCAGCACGTTGTGGTAGGTCTGGCCCTGCACCTCGTAGGCTTGAGCAGTGGGCCGCCCCCCGGCAGCAGCCAACTCGGCGGTAATGTAGTCGGCGGCTTGGTTGAGACTAGCTAGGTGCTGGTAATTACGGGGCTGGGTAGTGGTGGTGAGGGCCACGAGGTGGCGGCGCAGCCGGGCCGTATCGGCCGGAGTTTGGGCCAGGGCCGGCACGGTAAGTAGCAGGAGCAGAATCAGGCGTAGCAACATAGCAGGATTAGGTAAGCTGGGTGACATAAGGAACAGAACCTGGCGGCCGGGCGGAAATTACGCGACTATTCCGACCTTCGCCCCATGTCCTTCCGCACCATCGACCCTGCCCAACTCACGCCCGCCGAGCTGCACCCCTTCATGGTGGGTGCCATTGCCCCGCGTCCCGTGGCCTTCGCCAGCACCATTGCGGCCGACGGCAGCGTGAACCTGAGCCCCTACAGCTTCTTCAACTGCTTCGGCTCCAACCCGCCCATCCTGGTGTTTTCGCCCGCCAACCGGGTGCGCGACAACTCCCAAAAACACACGCTGCAAAACGTGCGTGAGGTACCCGAAGTCGTCATCCACATCTGCGACTACGCTATGGTCGAGCAGATGTCGCTATCCAGCACCGAGTATGGCAAAGGGGTTAATGAGTTCGTAAAGGCCGGTTTTACGGAGCTGCCCAGCCAGAAAGTACGGCCACCCCGCGTGGCCGAGGCACCAGCCGCCTTCGAGTGCGTGGTGGAGCAGGTAATTGAGCTGGGCCAGAACAACGGAGCCGGCAACCTCATCATCTGCCGGGTGGTGATGGCCCATTTCCGCGAAGACATCGTACTGCCTTCCGGTTCGGGCATCAACCCGTTCAAGCTCGATGCCATTGCCCGCCTCGGCGGCGACTGGTACTGCCGCGCCTCGGGCAGCAGCCTGTTCGAAGTACCCAAGCCCAACCGCAACCTGGGCATCGGCATCGACCAGCTCCCGGAGTTCATCCGCAACTCTGAGGTGCTCACCGGCAATAATCTGGGCCGCCTGGCCAATATCGAGGTTCAATCCATCCCGACTTCCGACGAGGTAGCCGCCTTCCGCCACGAGCCCCTGGTAAGCTACACCCTCAGCCAGCACCCCACCGACTCCGCCCGCCAGCGCCACGAACTGGTGCTACTGGGCCAGAAGCTACTGGAGGAAGGCCGTCTGCTCGATGCCTGGAAAACCCTGCTGCTGGCCGGGTTAGTGGTTAGTGGTTAGTGGTTAGTGGTTAGTGGAAGAACGTCATTCAGAGCGCAGCGAAGAATCTCGCTCCCGCGCTGAACTACTGTAGGCTACCGTTGCTATTCGTTTCTTTGTGCATTGCCCGGCGCCGGTTGCCCGAACCGGCACCGCTCCTCCCCCGTCTGCTCCTCATGCCGCTTCCGCACCTGCTCGATTTTCCTGCCACTGGCTCTGCTGAACTAGGCCACCTGATTATCGCGGAGGGCGGACAGCTGCCATTCACGGTGCAGCGCGTGTACTGGACGGCTGGCGTGCCCACCACCAAAGTGGCTGGAAATCACGCACACCACGAGCTGGAACAGCTGATTGTGGCTGTCCACGGCACCATCGAACTGCTGGTAGAAACACCCGACCGCCAGCGCCACTCCTTCCGCCTCGACCAGCCCACGCAGGGCCTGTACGTGCCGCCGCTGTGCTGGCGCGAAATCCGTTTCGGCCCCGGGGCCGTGCTCATGTGCCTGGCTTCCCAGCAGTACGATGAGGCCGACTACATCCGCAACTACGATGACTTTGCCCGGCTGGTGAGCGAGAAATAAGTCAGCCGAGCAATGCCCGCGCAAATGGCCGCCGCCCGCTACTAGCGTACGGCCTGGATCCGCTCCTGGCGGCTGCCCAGCGGCAACAGCCGGAAGTACTTGGTCTTCAGCTTGCGCGTGAGGTAGGGCGGTAGTGGCTCGCCCTGCTGATAGGCGGCTACCACCTGCTGGTATTGTCGCGGCCCAAATCGGGCGTTGAGGAATACCCCATAGCCCGTCATCAGCGTTCCAACCACCAAATCTTGGTTAGCGCTCTGCTCCAAGTCGTCGTAGTAGGCTTCATGTTCCTGGCGCTTGGCTTCACTGGTGGTGGCTACTGCCGTCTTCTTTACCACACCAGTGGCTGCAATGGCTATACCACCTTCCAACCAACTCCGCACAGCCTTGGAGCGCCTGATAAACAAGTGTTGCAAGGCTCGCAATGTATCGGTATGGTCGTAGCGCAGGGTGCTGAGGCTGGGTAGTGTAACCGGCACGGCAACTGTATCGGCGCCTAGTGGCAACGACTGCCCCCATGCTTTTGGTCCCATAGCCACGCCCAACAGCAGACCGGCAAAAACAATAGGGAGCTTAGACATAATCGGATAGCTAAGTTTTTCTCAAGAGCCTGAATCAACTTCAGCAGTTGCAGCCGGCTCCGAAATCCGCGCAGTCCGTCGAAACCTGCGCTAATCCGTGGCCGTTAGTTGCGCACGGCAATCATCAGCGCCAGCTCCTTGTAGCGCATATTAAAGCGGCGGGCGATGCTGGCGTTGGTGAGCGAGCCTTTGTAGGCGTACACGCCCGAGCGGAAATGCTCGTTGGTGAACAGCACCTCGTTCACGCCGCCGTGCTGGCTGATTTCCTGCAGGATAGGCGTAAAAATATTGCTCAGCGCGTTGGTAGCCGTGCGCGGCACCCGCGAGGCAATGTTGGGCACGCAGTAGTGAATGACGTCGTACTTGCGGAAAACGGGCTTGGCGTGGCTGGTTATTTCGCTGGTGGCAAAGCAGCCGCCCTGGTCAATACTTACGTCAATCAGCACCGAGCCGGGCGACATCTGCGAAATGGCCTCCTCTGAAACGATGAACGGAATGCGGCCTTCCTCGGGGTTCAGGGCCCCGATGACTACATCGGCGCGGCGCATTTGCTGGCTGAGGGCGAACGTATCGAGGGTGCTGGTATAGAGCTGGGGCTGGCCCAGGTTCTGCTTGAGGCGGCGCAGCTTGTAGAGGTGGTTGTCGAACACCTTTACCTCGGCCCCCAGCCCAATGGCGGCCCGCGCCGAGTACTCGGCCACCGTGCCGGCCCCCAGAATAACGACCTGTGAGGGCGGCACGCCGGTAATTCCGCCCAGAATGATGCCCTTGCCCTCATCACCGCCCCGGGCCGCCAGGTACTCGGCGGCCACCAGCATCACTGTCGAGCCCGCAATTTCCGACATGGCCCGCACCACCGGCCGCGCCCCACTCGGGTCCTTAATCAGCTCAAAGCTGATGGCGTTGATTTTCTTGCGTAGCAGGGCCGTAATGTAATCGGCCGTGAGCGTGCCAAACTGCAGGGCCGAAATCAGCGTCTGGCCGGCGCGCAGGTACTCCATCTCGTCGTAGGTGGCGGGGGCCACTTTCAGGATAATATCGGCCTCGAACACCTCCTTTTGCGAGTAGGCAATGGTGGCACCGGCCTCGGAGTAGGCGTGGTCGGAGTAGCGGCTGGGCTCACCGGCCCCGCTTTCGAGCAGAATTTCGTGGCCGCCTTCTACTAAGTGCTTCACGGCCTCGGGCGTGAGGCAGATGCGGTTTTCCTGCAGGGAAGTCTCGCGGGGCAGCCCGATAAATAGTTTCCGCTTGCGCGTTTCCACGGCCAGCATCGATTCCTGGGTGAAGTAGGCGCGGCTGGCGGCCAGCGACTCGAAGCCGGAGGGTACTGCTTGGGGCATGTTGATTTAATTAGTAATCACGAATTAATAATTAAGAATGACGGCCTTACCAGTTATGTACCCTCTTCGCACTTGATGATGTGCGCCATGGCAACAGCCGGGTAATTGTTCATTCGTAAGTACTAATTACTAATTCCCTCGATGAGGGTCCGGTGACGGTAAGCGTGAGCGTAAGGCGGTGGTCGGGCAGCAGGGGCGCCACGCGGCCAGGCCACTCAACCAAGCAAAGATAACCAGAATCGAAGTACTCCGAAGCGCCAATTCCCTCAGCTTCGGCAGGCTCATCGAGGCGGTAAAAATCGAAGTGGTACACGGGCACGTCGGCAGCCGTGCGGTACTCATTCACGAGCGCGAAAGTGGGACTACTGACTTTATCGACCACGCCCAGCTCACGGCACAGGGCCTTGATAAAGGTGGTTTTGCCGGCGCCCATCTCGCCCTCAAAACAGAGGATGGTGTGGCCCCCGAGGGCAGCCCGCACCTGAGCGGCGGCGGCAGGCAGATCGGCGAGGCTGGGGATACTAATCGTGCGCATGGTGGCAAAGGTACACTGCCCGGCCGGGGGGCCAAAATCGTAGCGGTTGTGTACTTTTAGGCAGTACTGAGTAATTGCTAAACTGTCATTCTGAGGGGAGCGAGGAATCTCTCAGGCTACAGTAATTTCCAATGACAAGGTTACTATTGCCCGCGAGATTCTTCGCTCCGCTCAGAATGACAGCCTATTCACCTTCCTTTCCCTTAATCCTCCCACAACCATGCACGTTTCGCAAATGGCCGCGGGCCTGATTGGCTCCGAAATCATCAAAATCGGCAACGAGGTAAACGATATGATTCGCCGGGGCGAGCAAATCTGCAACCTCACCATCGGCGACTTTGACCCGGCCGAATACCCGATTCCAACTGAGCTGAAAACCGGAATCATGGCAGCGTACGAGGCCGGGCAGACCAACTACCCGCCCGCCAACGGCATGGCCGGCCTGCGCGAGGCGGCCGCGGCCTTCACCGCCAGCCGGCTGGGCCTGGAGTACGCCGCTTCCGATTTTCTGGTGGCCGGCGGCTCGCGGCCGCTCATCTACGCCACTTACCTGGCCCTGATTGATGCCGGCGACCGGGTGGTGTTTCCGGTGCCAAGCTGGAACAACAACCACTACTGCCACCTCTCGGGCGCTAAGGCGGTTATGGTGGAAACCCGGGCCGAAAACAACTTCATGCCCACCGCCGCCGAGCTGAAACCGCACTTGGCCGGCGCTACCATGCTGGCCCTGTGCTCCCCGCTCAACCCCACCGGAACCGTGTTCAGCCGCGCCGATCTGGAAGCCATCTGCGACCTGGTGCTGGCCGAAAACCAGCGCCGCGGCCCCGACGAAAAGCCGCTCTATCTACTCTACGACCAGATTTATTGGCTCCTCACCTTCGGCGCCACCGAGCACTACGACCCGGTTAGCCTGCGCCCCGCCCTGCGCGACTACACCATTTACATCGACGGCATCTCGAAGTGCTTAGCCGCTACCGGCGTGCGGGTGGGCTACGCTTTCGGGCCCAGCAAGGTCATCGACAAGATGAAGGCCATTCTGGGCCATGTAGGTGCCTGGGCTCCCAAGGCCGAACAGGTAGCCGTGGGCCAGTACCTGCCCCAAACGGAAGCCGTGGATGCGTACATGACCGACTTTAAGCAGAAAATACAGCGTAGCCTCAACCTGCTGCATGAAGGCCTGCAAACGATGAAAGCCGCCGGCCTGCCCGTCGATTCGCTGGTGCCGATGGGCGCCATCTACCTCACGGCTAGGCTCGACGTGCTGGGCCGCACCACGCCCGCCGGCCAGCGCCTCGACAACACCCAGCAACTAACCTCTTACCTTATCAGCGAGGCGAAGCTGGCGCTGGTGCCCTTCAGCGCCTTCGGAAACGACGGTACCGCACCGTGGTTCCGCATGTCGGTGGGCGGGGCTTCGGCCGAATCTATTGCGGCGGCGCTGCCCCGGCTGCGGGCGGCTTTGGAGGCGTTGCGGTAAGCAAAAGGCGTTGTGTTTAAGACTTAAAAGAAAAGGGCCGCCATAACTGGCGGCCCTTTTCTTTTAAGCTTCTCCATTTATGGAAAAATCTGACCAAGTACCTGTCGTCAGATTAACCTTGATACGGAAATAACAGTTACCGCCGTCACTTACCCGTAGTAGCTTAGTTTTCCAGCTAACCGAGGGGCCAGAGCAAAATGCATTTACTCTCACTTCCTTTTGTTGAGTTGCAGTAGTGCTAGCAATAAGCTGTAGCCGATAATCGTCTAAATTAATCATGGACCGCCCATACTCTGCATGACTAGTATTATATTCATTTACAGCCACTTGCACAATGGCATAAATGGAGTCGACTTCTACTTCAGAAATAACCGCTGGTTGCAATTCACTATCAATTGCGGCAACCGGTAAAACTGCAAATTCTCGTCCAGGCCCTTTGCTTTCAAAGGGTGGAGGAACTTGCTGAGTTCTTCCGTCACTCGAATCAACGTTTGCACTACGTGATTGGGGGTTTTCTCCGCAAGCAGTAACCAAACATACCACTGCTAGTAAAGCTGCTCGTATCATATGGCTGTAATAATTAAAAACCAATGGCCACTCTTCGAGAGCGGCCACCGATTTACCTAACACTTCAGTACCCCTACCCTTTCGGGCTCAGCGTAACGTACGGGATGATGCACTCCTCCAAGGAGATGCCGCCGTGCTGGAACGTGTCCTTGTAGTAGTTCACGTAGTAGTTGTAGTTGTTGGGGTAGGCGAAGAAGAAGTCGCCGACCGTGAACACGTAGGCGGTGCTCACATTCTCGCGGGGCAGGAAGATGTTGTCGGGCTTACGCACCGTGTACACATCCTTGCTATCGTCGAAGCCCAGGTTTTTGCCGTGCTTGTAGCGCAGGTTGGTGTTGGTATTCCGGTCGCCCACAATTTTGTAAGGGCGCTTCACCCGAATCGTGCCGTGGTCGGTGGTGATGATGACCTTGCCCTTGCGCTCGGCAATCTGCTGGAACATCTCATACAGCGGCGAGTGCAGGAACCACGATTTGGTCAGGCTCCGGTACGCCGATTCATCGGCCGCCAGCTCCCGAATCATGGCCATGTCGGTGCGAGCGTGGCTGAGCATGTCCACGAAGTTGTAGACGATGACGTTGAGCTTGTAGTTGTTGTGCAGGTTGGCCATTTTGCCCAGCAAATCCTTACCGGCCTGCAGGTTAGTTACCTTGTGGTAGCTGAACTTATGCTTCTGGTTGGCCTTTTGGAACATGATTTCCAGGAACTCCGCCTCGTGCAGGTTCTTGCCCTCATCGTCGTCGTCCCACACCCACAGGTTGGGGTATTTCTTCTGGATTTCACCCGGCATCATGCCCGAGAAAATGGCATTGCGGGCGTAAGCCGTGGTGGTGGGCAGAATGCTGTAGTAAGTTTCCTCCTGATCAACGGTGAACATCTCCGCGATAATCGGCTCCAGCACCTTCCACTGGTCGTAGCGCAGGTTGTCGATGAGCATGAAGTAAACAGGCGTGTCGCCGGTTTCCTTAAGCAGCGGAAACACCCGCTCCTTGAACAGCTGGTGCGACATGAGCGGCGCATCGGCATCGCCGTGCAGCCAGTCCTCGTAGTTCTCCTGAATGAAGCGGCCGAAGTAGGTGTTGGCCTCATCCTTCTGCATGTTGAAGACCTCGGCCATGCTCTTGCCCTCGGTTTCGTTTATTTCCAACTCCCAATATACCAGCTTCTTGTACACGTCAGCCCATTCGGTGGGGCTGAGCCGGTCGCCGAACTGCATGCCCAGCTGGCGGAAGTCGCGCTGGTAGCCCGAGTTGGTTTTCTCGCTCACGAGGCGCTTGTTATCGAGCACCTTTTTCACGGCCAGCAGAATCTGGTTCGGGTTGACGGGCTTGATGAGGTAGTCGGCAATTTTGCTGCCGATGGCCTCTTCCATAATGTGCTCCTCCTCGCTCTTGGTTATCATGATAACCGGCACGGTGGGGCGCAGGGCCTTGATTTCGGTGAGGGTTTCGAGACCCGTCAGGCCGGGCATGTTCTCGTCGAGGAAGACGATGTCGTAGGTTTTTTCCTGGATTTCCTCCACCGCGTCGGTACCGGAATTAACGGCGGTTACGTCGTAGCCTTTTTCTTTCAGAAAGAGGATGTGCGGCTTAAGCAGGTCGATTTCGTCATCGGCCCAGAGGATACTGTATTGCATATGGCGGGTTGAGAGTTACACAAGAAAGCCCGGACCGCTGTCCGGCGCGAAGAAAACTACCTTGACCAAAAAGCTGAGCCGGCCGGGTAGTTCAAAGATGTCGGGCTGCCGGCAAAAGTTGCGGCGGCGGTTTCATAAGTAGCTTTACTCCCAATCCTTGCCTTTAGGTTGTTATATTTTTTCTGCGCTGACGCTATTTCAGATCAACTCAGCCGTAAAGAAACCAAAAATCAACGGCTTGAGTCTTCGTAGCTATACAATCGAGCCCGCCAGTGTGTTTTGCATCCCCTGCTTTAAGCCCCGCAAAACCACCTGAAAACCCGCCGCTTCCCCGAGTTTCCGATGAATAAAAAGAAGATTTTCAACGACCCTGTCTACGGCTTCGTCACCATCCCGACAGAGCTGCTCTTCGACCTGATTGAGCACACATACTTCCAGCGGCTGCGCCGGATTCAGCAGCTGGGCCTGACGATGTTCGTGTATCCGGGGGCGCTGCACACCCGCTTTCACCACGCGCTGGGCGCCATGCACCTCATGTCGCTGGCGCTGCGCACGCTCAAAGACAAAGGCGTAAAAATTTCGGCCGCCGAGGGCGAAGCGGCCATGGCGGCCATTCTGCTCCACGACATCGGCCACGGCCCCCTATCCCACGCGCTGGAGCGCAGCATTTTTTACGATGTGCACCACGAGGCCGTAAGCCTGCACATTATGCGCAAGCTGAACGCCGAGTTCAATGGGGCGCTGGAGCTGGCAATTACCATCTTCCAGGGCACCTACGAGCGGCCCTTTTTTCACCAGCTCGTTAGCAGCCAGCTCGATATGGACCGGCTCGACTACCTCAACCGCGACTCCTTTTATACCGGTGTGCAGGAAGGCCGCCCGGGCGCCGACCGCCTCATTAAAATGCTGACCGTGGTAGACGAGCGGCTGGTACTGGAGGAGAAGGCCGTGTACAGCATCGAGAACTTTCTGGTGAGCCGGCGGCTGATGTACTGGCAGGTGTACCTGCACAAAACCGTGACCAGCGCCGAGCAGATGGTGATTCGCATCATGCAGCGGGCCCGCGACCTGGCACGCGGCGGCACCGAAGTACCCGCCTCGCCTAATCTGCAGTTCTTCCTGACTCGCAACGTTACGCAGGAGCAGTTTGAAACCGACGACACCATCCTGCGCCGCTTCGCCCGCCTCGACGATACCGACGTGTGGGGCGCCGTGAAGCTCTGGGCCGACCACCCCGACACGGTGTTGCGCTACCTGGCCCAAAGCCTGC
This sequence comes from Hymenobacter terrestris, assembly GCF_013377905.1. Classification (GTDB taxonomy): domain Bacteria; phylum Bacteroidota; class Bacteroidia; order Cytophagales; family Hymenobacteraceae; genus Hymenobacter; species Hymenobacter terrestris. The sequence continues at coordinate 421 of NZ_JABKAV010000039.1, read as the reverse complement.
TCGACCGGCACTTGTTCAAAATCACGCTCCAGACCGACCCCTTCGACGAAGAATTCCAGCTCGGCATTGTGGAGCTCATTGCCGCCCGCTTCGAGCTGCCATCTGCCGAAGCTGCGCAACTGATGATTGCCGGCCGCATCAGCAACAACGCCTACGACGCCGACGGCCACGACTCCATCGACGTGCTTACCAAGCGCGGCGAAGTGGTTAACGCCGCCGAGGCCTCCGACCTACCCAACATCAAGGCCTTGAGCCAGCGCGTGGAAAAGCACTATATCTGCTACCCCAAGGAGATTCTGTGATTGAAGGTTAGTGATCAACCAAAACTGTGGAGGGCGCTGTAGGGGTGGGGCTTGTCTCCGCCCGCCGTTGAACGATTATCGTTGAACAAAACCATTGTAGCAGCACGAACGGCGGTGGG